>JBIOUG010000100.1:0-62243 GCA_044866775.1 Thermoanaerobaculia bacterium
CCGGCGCCGGCGCCGCCCCGCGGGACGAGCCCCAGCCGGCGACGCCACGCGCCCGCCTCGTCGCGGGCCTCGCCGATCTCCTGGTGCACGCGGCCGTCGCGGTCGCCGCAGTCGCCGGCGCCTACCTGCTCGGCGCCCGCCCGCGGCCCGCCGACTGGCCGCCCTTCGCCGTGCTCCTGCTCACCTTTTCGTTCCTCTACGCGGTCGTGCCGCTCGCCTTCTGGGGCCAGACCCTCGGCATGGCCTGGGCGGGGCTCGTGGCCACGACGCCGGAGGGCGAGGCCCTCACCTTCGAGCAGACCGCGCTGCGCTGGCTGGGCGGCCTGCTGACCTGCGCCACTCTCGGGCTGCCGCTCCTCTTCGCCCGCCGCCGCTCGCCGGCCGACTGGGTGAGCGGCTCGGTGACCCGCCGTGCCCCTGCTCGCCGCTGAGCGCCAGGCCAGGCAGCTCGAGGTGCTCAACGAGATCGCGCGTCTCGCGACGCTCGACCTCGAGCTCCGCCCGCTGCTGCAGTGCATCGCCGAGGCGCTGGCGTACAAGTTCGGCTGGGAGTTCGTGGCCTGCGTGACGCTCGACCACGAGCGCGACATCTTCGTCTGCGAGGCGGTGGCGACCCAGCGTCCCTCGGTCGTCGAGGTGGGGTACAGCCGGGCGCTCGGCAGCGGGGTCGTCGGCGAGGTGGCGGCGACTGGCCGTCCGATCCTGCTCGACGACGTGCGCGCGCACCCGAACTACGTCGAGACCCTGCCCGGCGTCCTCTCCGAGCTCTGCGTCCCGGTGCGGGCCGGCGGCACCGTCGTCGCCGTGCTCAACGTCGAGAGCACGCGGCTCGCCGCGTTCCACGATCAGTTGCCGCTGCTCGAGACCGTCGCCGACCAGGTGTCGAGCGCCATCACCAGCGCGCGGCTCTACCAGGAGGCCAAGCGGCGCGCCCGCCTGCTCGAGATGGTGAGCGAGATCTCGAAGGCCGCGCTCGAGGCGGGCGAGCTCGACGCCCTGCTCGACCGGGTGGTGCATTACATCCACGAGCGCTTTCGGCTCGAGATGGTGGTCATCCTCCTGCTCGGCCCCGGCGGCCAGGACTACGAGCTCGCGGCGCTTGCCTGCGATCCGCCGATCGAGGTCGAGCGCGGGCAGCGGTGGCCCGTCGGCTCGGGCATCGTTGGACGCGCCCTCCGCACCGGCGAGGAGCAACACGTGCCCGACGTCGCCGCCGACCCCGACTATGCCGAGATGCAGCCGGGCGTCCGCTCCGAGCTCGTGGTGCCGATCCGCTGGCGCGACCAGCTTCTGGGCGTCATGGACTTCGAGAGCGCGCAGCCGGACAGCTTCTCGCCCGAGGTGCGGATCGTCTTCCGCACCTTCGCCGATCAGCTCGCGGGGGCGATCCGTCTCGCGGCCGCCAACCGCCAGCTCGAGGACGCCAACCGGCGCCTGCAGGAGGCCAACGACGGGCTGACGCTGCTCACCACGCTCGACGGCCTGACCGGCGTCGCCAACCGCCGCCGCTTCGAGGAGATCCTCGACGTCGAGTGGCGGCGCGCCCTCCGCGCCGACCAGCCGCTGGCGCTGGTCATGATCGACATCGACCACTTCAAGCGCTACAACGACACCCAGGGCCACCAGCGCGGCGACGACTGTCTGAAGCGCGTCGCCGCGGCGCTCGCCGCGAGCCTCCACCGCGCCGGCGACCTGGTGGCACGCTACGGCGGCGAGGAGTTCGTGGTCGTCTTGCCGGGCGCCGACGAGGAGCGCGCCGCGGCGCACGCCGAGGTGCTGCGGCTCGGCATCGAGGAGCTCGCCATCCCGCACCCCTGGTCGTCGGCGCACGGCGTGGTCACCGTCAGCCTCGGCGTCGCCGCCACCCGCCCCGCCGCCGGCGGCGCCGCCGCAGCGCTCCTCGAAGCCGCCGACCGCGCGCTCTACGCCGCCAAGGCGGGCGGGCGCAACCGCGTCGCGCGCGCGGTGTAGCCTGCGGGGAAGATCATCGGAGCTCGGCCTCGGGGCGGCCCAGGCGCTCAGCCGCTTCGCCGCGCGCGCCAGATCGCCCACGCGATCCAGAGGTTGCCGGCGGTGGTTGCGCCGGCGAGGACGAGGAGCGGCGGCACGCCCGGCCAGAGCGCGACGACGCCGGCGCCCTGGTAGAGCAGCCCGCAGGCGCGGAACGGCGGGAACCCGAGGCCGCCCAAGAGCCAGAGCGAGTGGCCGAGGAGGAGCAGCCAGAGGGCGGGGAGCGCCCAGGCGAGGCCCTGCCAGAGGAGGAGGACCGAGAGGGCGAGGGCGACGAGTGAGAGGTTGCCCTGGACGGAGAGCGCCCAGCCGGCGAGCGCCGTGCCGCCCTTTCCCAGGCGCCGGGCCTTGAGATGGCTCGCCACCTCCACTGCGCCGGCGAGGAGGATCGCCGCCGACCAGGTGAAGAGGACCGCCGCGGGGCCGCCGGCGTCGAGAACGACCGGGGTCGCGAGCGCGGCAGCCGGCAGCGCGCCCGCCCAGGCGAGCCACGGCCAGGGGGCGGTCAGGTAGGGGCGGGAGGCGGCGGCGAAGCGCTCGCGGACGGCGTCGAGATCGTCGTCGGGATCGGCCTCGGCCGGCGGGCGCTCGAAAAGCGGGTCGTACTCGGAGCGCATGCTCGTCCAACTATGGTCGCCGGCCGGAGACTACGGTAGTTGGCCGACAACTGTGGCAGTTGCCCGCCGACTACGCCAGTTGGCGCCCAACGACGATAGTTGCCCCCCAACTACCATAGTTGTCCGCCGACTACGACAGTTGAGCGCCGACTACGATAGTTGGGCGGCAACTACGGTCGTTGGACGCCGACTATGAAAGTTGGGCGCCGACTATGGAAGTTGAGCGCCGACTACGGAAGTTGAGCGCCGACTACGGAAGTTGAGCGCCGCTCGCCAGTGACGGGTCCGCCTCCCGCGCCTGCTCGGTGAGGATCGTCAGCCGGTTGTCCACCATCTGGGCGAAGCCGCCCTCGACGTGCAGCTTGCGGTTCCCCTCCGGCGCCTGCACCCGCAGCTCTCCCTTGCCCAGCTTGTAGAGCAGCGGCGCGCGGTTCCTCAGGATACCCACCTCGCCGTCCCAAGCCGGGAAGGCGACGAAGGTCGCCTCCGTCTCGAGCACCGCGCGCTCGGGGGTGATGACGCTGACGTGGAACGTCGGCGCGGTCTCAGCCACGTTCCAGCCTCTCCGCCTTGGCCGCCGCCTCCTCGATCTTGCCGACGTACATGAAGGCCTGGTCCGGCAGGTGGTCCCACGTGCCGTCGCACAGCTCGTCGAAGGAGCGGATGGTGTCCTCGCGCGAGGTGTAGTTGCCGGGGATGCCGATGAACTGCTCGGCGACGTAGAACGGCTGCGACAGGAAGCGCTCGATCTTGCGCGCCCGCCGCACCACGATCTTGTCCTCCTCGGACAGCTCGTCGACACCGAGGATGGCGATGATGTCCTGCAGGTCCTTGTAGCGCTGGAGGATCTGCTGCACCCGTCGCGCCACCCGGTAGTGGGTCTCGCCGATGAGCTCCGGCGCCAGGATGCGGCTCGACGAGGCGAGCGGGTCGACCGCCGGGTAGATGCCCTTCTCGGAGATGCTGCGCTCGAGGTTGACCGTCGAGTCGAGGTGGGTGAAGGCGGTCGCCGGCGCCGGGTCGGTGTAGTCGTCGGCGGGCACGTAGATGGCCTGGATCGAGGTCACGGCGCCGCGGCTGGTCGAGGTGATGCGCTCCTGGAGCTCGCCCATCTCGGTGCCGAGGGTCGGCTGGTAGCCGACCGCCGAGGGCATGCGGCCGAGGAGCGCCGAGACCTCCGACCCCGCCTGCGAGAAGCGGAAGATGTTGTCGATGAAGAGCAGGGTGTCGATCCCGGTCTGATCGCGGAAGTACTCGGCCATCGTCAAGGCGGAGAGGGCCACCCGCAGGCGCGCTCCCGGCGGCTCGTTCATCTGGCCGAAGACCATGACGGTCTGGTCGATGACCCGCTTGCCGGTGTCGCCGATCTTGGCCTCCTGCATCTCGAGCCAGAGGTCGTTGCCCTCGCGGGTCCGCTCGCCGACGCCGGCGAAGCACGAGAAGCCCGAGTGGAAGCGAGCGAGCCGGGCGATCAGCTCCTGGATGATGACCGTCTTGCCGACGCCGGCGCCGCCGAAGAGGCCGGCCTTGCCGCCGCGCACCAGCGGGCAGAGGAGGTCGATGACCTTGATGCCGGTCTCGAAGAGCTCGGTCTTCGAGGAGAGGTCCGCGAGCTCCGGCGGCTCGCGGTGGATCGGACGCCGCTCGCTGACGGTGATCGGCCCCTTGCCGTCGATCGTCTCGCCGACCAGGTTGAAGACGCGCCCGAGCGTCCCCTCGCCGACCGGCACGGTGACCGGCTGGCCGGTGTCCAAGATGCGCGAGCCGCGCTGCAGGCCGTCGGTCGAGCCGAGCGCCACGGCGCGCACCTTGCCGCCGCCGATGTGCTGGGCGACCTCGCACCAGAGGGTGTCGCGGCTGGTCTCGCCGAGCACGGTGCGCTCGACCTCGACCCGCAGCGCGTTGTAGATCGAAGGTAGCTGGTCCTCGGAGAACTGCGCGTCGAGGGTCGAGCCGATGACCTGGATGACGTTGCCGTAGTTGCCGTTTTCCATTGCGTTGCCTCGGGTCTGGCTCAGGACAGGGCGTTGGCGCCGCCGACGATGTCCAGGAGCTCCATGGTGATCTGGGTCTGCCGCGCGCGGTTGTACTGCCGGGTGAGCGTCTTGATCATCTCGCCGGCGGCGTCGGTGGCGGCCTTCATCGCCACCATGCGCGCCACCTGCTCGGAGACCGCGGCGTCGGTGAAGGCCTGGAAGAGCCGCATCCGCACCGTCGCCGGCAGCAGCTCGTCGAGGAGCTCCGAGGGGCCGGGGGAGAACTCGTACTCGATCTGGCGCCCGCCGGCCGCCGCCTCGGCGCCGGCCGTCCCCTCCTGCGGTGCCCGCTCGGCGAGCGGCAGGAGCTGCACCACCGCCGGCCGCTGCACGCCGGCCGACTGGAACTGCATGAAGGCGACGTGGGCGGAGGCGATCTCGGCGGCGAGGAAGCGCGCCATGATGGCGTTGGCGATCGGCTCGACCTGGTCGAAGCGCGGCTTGTCGCCGATCCCCACGGTCTGCTCGGCGACCGACCGGTGGAGGAAGCGGAAGAAGTTGATCCCCTTCTTGCCCACCATGTGGACACGGACCTCACGCCCCGCGGCCTCTGCGGCGTCGAGGTGCGCGATCGCCGCCCGCAGCACGTTGGCGTTGTAGCCGCCGGCCAGGCCGCGGTCGCTGGTCAGCACCACGAGCTCGCTCCGCGGCACGTCGTCGTGGGTGGCGAGGAGCGGGTGCTCGACCTCGCCGGCGGCGCGCGCGAGGTCGGCGGCCAGCTCGGCGAGCTTCCGGCTGTAGGGCTTGGTCGCGGTGGCGCGGTTGAACGCCGCCTGGAAGCGGGCGGTCGCGATCAACTGCATCGTCCGCGTGATCTTGCGGATGTTGCGCGCCGCCTTGCGCCGCTTGATGAGGACCCGCCGGTTCGCCATGCGCCGCTACTTCCAGTGCGTCTTGAAGTCGGTGATGACGCGCCGGATGCGCCCCGCCAGGTCGTCCGACAGCTCGCCGGTCGTGCGCAGCTCGGCGATGAGCTCCGGGTACTCGTCGCCGAAGTGCTTGAGCAGCGCCGCCTCGAAGCGCGCCACCTGCGCGATCGGCAGCTCGTCCAAGAACCCCTGGGTGCCGGCATAGATCGAGACCACCTGCTCGGGCAGCGGGTAGGGCCGGTACTGCGGCTGCTTGAGCAGCTCGACCATCCGCTGCCCGCGGTCGAGCTGGCGCTGGGTGGCCGGATCGAGCTCGGTGCCGAGCTGGGCGAAGGCCTCGAGCTCGCGGAAGGCGGCGAGGTCCAAGCGCAGCGAGCCGGCGATCTTCTTCATCGCCTTCTTCTGCGCGTTGCCGCCGACGCGCGAGACGCTGATGCCGACGTTGACCGCCGGCCGCACGCCGGCGAAGAAGAGGTCGGGCTCGAGGTAGATCTGGCCGTCGGTGATCGAGATGACGTTGGTCGGGATGTAGGCCGAGACCTCGCCCTCGAGGGTCTCGATGATCGGCAGCGCGGTCAGCGAGCCGCCGCTGTCGCGGAACTTGTGCACGCGGTAGCCGTCGCGGTCGGGCAGGGTCGCGAGCCAGGCCTCGGCCTTCTCGCGGCCGTGCGGCCGGTGGTAGAGCCCGGCGTCGTCGTCCGGCCGGTGCTCGGCGGGGGCGGCGAACCCTTCCGGGTGCCGGCGCGCGACGCCGCGGTCGGTGCTGTCGGTCGGGGTGTCCTTGGGCACCACCGCGTACTCGTCGCGGAGCTTGACGCTGCGCTCGAGCAGGCGCGAGTGGAGGTAGAAGACGTCGCCCGGGTAGGCCTCGCGTCCCGGCGGCCGGCGCAAGAGCAGCGAGAGCTGGCGGTAGGACTGGGCCTGCTTCGAGAGGTCGTCGTAGACGCAGAGCGTCGCCCGCCCCTCCTGGTACATGAAGTACTCGGCCATCGCGGCGCCGGCGTAGGGGGCGATGTACTGCAGCGGCGAGGGGTCGGCGGCCGAGGCGGAGATGACGATCGTGTAGTCGAGCGCCCCGTGCTCGCGCAGCTTCTCGACCAGGCCGACCACCGTCGACTCCTTCTGGCCGATGGCGACGTAGACGCAGACGACGCCGGCCTCCTTCTGATTGATGATCGTGTCGATGGCGATCGCCGTCTTGCCGGTCTTGCGGTCGCCGATGATCAGCTCGCGCTGGCCGCGGCCGATCGGGATCATGCTGTCGATGGCCTTGATGCCGGTCTGCAGCGGCTCGTTGACCGGCTGGCGCTCGGCGATCCCCGGCGCCTTCCACTCGAGCGGCCGGCGGTGCGGCGTCTCGAGGACGCCCATGCCGTCGAGCGGCCGGCCGAGCGGATCGACGATGCGCCCGATCAGCTCCGGCCCCACCGGCACCGAGAGCAGCTCGCCGGTGCGCCGCACCTCGTCGCCCTCGCGGATGCCGAGGTAGTCGCCCAGGACGACGGCGCCGACCGAGTTCTCCTCGAGGTTGAAGACCTGGCCGTAGGCGCCGTTCTCGAACTCGATGCGCTCGCCCGCCATGGCGCCGGTCAGGCCGTAGATCCGCGTGATGCCGTCGCCCACCTCGAGGACCTTCCCGACTTGGGAGAGGTCGACCTCGGCGCGGTACTGGCGGATCTCCTCGCTGATGACGGACGCGATCTCGTCGACGTTGAATCTCATTCCGGTTCCCCGTTGGTCATGTCTACGAAGCGCCCTCGGCCGCCCCGGCGAGCGGAGCGGCGCGGCGGCGCAGGATCTCCTGCGAAGCGCGTTGCGCGAGCGCCGCGCCCAGGTCGCGCAGGCGCGCGGCCAGGCTGGCGTCCAGCTTCTTGCCGTCCACCTCGACGACGATGCCGCCGAGCAGCGACGGCTCCACCGCTTCCGCGAGCTCCGGGCGCTTGCCGCCGGTGAAGCGGCCGAGCGCCGCCCGCAGCCGGTCGCGCAGGGGCTCGGGCAGCGGCGCCGCCGTCCGCACCTTGACGTCCACCAGTCCCTGGCGCTCGCGCAGCTCGTTGCGGTAGACGTGGACGATCGCCGGCAGGAGCCCCAGCCGGCGCTTGCGGTTGAGCACCTGGAGCGTGTCGACCAGGAGGTCGCTCGCCCGGCCGCGGAACAGCCGCTCGAGGGTGGCGCCGCGGGCCTCGACGTCCACCAGCGGGCTCACCAGAAACTCGGCGAACGCCGGCTCGCGCTCGACCAGACGCGCCAGCTCGGCGAGCTCGTCGAGCAGCGTCTCGGACTCGCCCTTCTCCTCGGCGAGCGCCAGGATCGCGCGGGCGTAGACCCGCGCCAGGCCCATCTGCCGTTCGTCGACGCGCGCCATCGCCCGCTCAGTGCCGCGGCGCCGCGTCGAGGTCGGCGATGGCCTCGGCGATCAGCCGCTCGTGGTCCGCGGCCGTCAGCTCGCGCCCCAGGATGCGGCCGGCCATCTCGGTGGCGAGGCGCGCCGCCAGGGCGTAGAGCTCCTTGGTCGCGGTGTCGGTGGCGATCTGGATCTCGCGCTTGGCGCGCTCGATCATCCGCTCGCCTTCCTGCCGCGCCTCCTCCTCGATGCGGTGGCGCACCGCCTCGGCGTCGCGCCGCCCCTCCTCGACGAGGGCCGTCGCCTCGGCGCGGGCGTTGGCCAGCCGCTGCTCGTAGTCGCGCAGCAGCGCCGCGGCCGCTTCGCGCTCGTGCTTGGCGCGCTCGAGCGACTCGCGGATGAAGCTCTCGCGCGACTGCAGCGCCGAGAGGATCGGCCCCCAGGCGTACTTGCCCAGGATGAAGAGGACGAGCGCGAAGATGACCAGCGTCCAGACGGCGTTGCCGACGTCGCCGGCGAAGAGGTTGCTCTCGCCGCCGGTTTCGGAGCCTTGGGGGCCGTGCGCCGCCTCCTGCGCCCAGGCGGTAGCCTGAATGGAGAAGGCGTAGAGGAAGGCGAACGCTGTTGCGAACCGCGCGCGCATGTCAGGCGAGCAGCGCGGCGAGCAGGCCGACGACGATGGCGAACAGCGCGGCGCCCTCGACCATGGCCGCGGTGATGATCATGGCGGCGTTGATGCGGCCGGCGGCCTCGGGCTGCCGCGCCATCGACTCGACGGCGCTGCCGCCGATCCTGCCGATGCCGGCGGCGCCGCCCATGATGGCGAGCCCGGCGCCGATCGCGCCGCCGAGCTTGCCGGCGCCGCGGGTCGAGAGGAAGGTCGCCGGCTCGTCGACGGGCGCGGCGTCGTTCACCCCGGCCTCCTGCGCCGCCGCCGGCAGCGCGGGCAGCAGCATCAGCACCAGGCCCAGCCCGATGGTGAGCAGGGCGAGCTTCGAGTAGGTCTTCTGGTTCATGTCGCGTGCGTCCTTTCGTGCGTTGGTTGAATGGTTGCGGTCAGTGAGCCGCCGCCTCGCCGTGCTCGTGCCCGTGCTCCTCGTGCACCATGACGGAGGCGCCGAGGAACAGCGTGGTCAGGAAGGTGAAGATGAACGCCTGCAGGAAGGCGACGAAGATCTCCAGCATGCTGATCGCGACGCTGCCGGCCACCACCGGGATCGCCACCGCCAGCCCGCCCCCCGCTCCCATCGCGGAGCCAGCGCTCAAGATGAAGCCGAGCAGCACGGCGAGCAGGATGTGGCCGGCGATCATGTTGGCGAAGAGACGGACGGCGAGGGCGAAGATGCGCGCGATGAGCCCGACGATCTCGACCGGGATGAGCAGCGGCGCGAGCCACAGCGGGCCGGGGCTGAAGTGGGCGAGATAGTGCTTGCCGCCGAGGCGCAGGCCGTTGACCACCATCACCACCAGGCTGACGATGGCGAGCGTCGCGGTCACCCAGATGTTGCCGGTGGCGGTGCCGCCGATGTGCGTGCCGGCGAGGCCGGCGAGCGGCGCGATCGGCAGCAGGCCGAGCAGGTTGATCGTCAGGATGAAGAAGAAGACGGTCCAGATGTACTTGATGAAGCGGTCGGTGTGCTCGCCGAGGGCCGGCTCGGCGACCTCCTTGCGCAGGTAGGCGCAGGTGGCCTCGAGGAAGTTGCCGAACCCGACCGGGACGTGCCGCCCTACCGGGTCCGTGCCGCGGCGCTTGCGCACCATGGCCGGCACGACGAGCACCAGCAGCAGGCCGGCGGCGATCATCATCAGGATGTGGTTGTCGAGGATCGTCACCTGGCCGTCCGGCGTCAGGAAGCCCAGGTCGGCGGGCTTGCTGACCATCCGGTGACGGACCACGTGCTCGAGCGGATCGGCTGCCACGGTCAAGACCTCTTCGTCACGTCGCCCGACGCCTGCAGGGCGTAGCGGGTGTCCGGCACCAACAGCAGGACGTAGCTGATCGCCAGCCAGACCAGGAGCGGCACGACCGCGAACCGTCCCGAGAGGGCGGCCGCGAGCCCCAACCCCAGCGTCACCAGCGGCCGCAGCGCCGAGGCGAGCAGGGCTCGCGGCGCCGCCGTCTCGGCCGGCGCGGCGCCGGCGACCGCGAACGGCAGCCCGCCCACCGCCGCGCCGAGCGCGCTGATGCCGCAGCCGACGGCCATCGCCAGCAGGGCGCCGTCGCCCCCCAAGCGGCGGGTCGGCAGGGCGCCCAGCAGGGCCGCGGCGGCGGCGAGGGCGACCACCTGGCCGACGAACCGCAGGTAACCACCCGCGGCCCGCGGCGGCGTGGCGCTCACCGCTCCTCTTCGCCCTGGTTCCGGGTGTCCTCGCTCGCGGCCTCGCGGGAGGCCGCCAGGGACTGGCGGATCAGGTTGTACATGCCGCCGACGAGCCCGAGCGCCAGCCCTCCGACGAGCCCCCACGGCGCGCTGCCGTAGTGGCGGTCGATCCAGTAGCCCACGAGCGCGAAGCCGATGAGCGCCGACGCGAGCTCGACGCCGAGGGCGGAATACCGCACTCCACTCGAGCGCTGCGGTGGCTCCGGCATCGCGGGGTCGTCTGGGAGTCGCCGGGCGCGCAGAGGGACACCCCGCGAGATCGCGGGGGGCACCCCCGACGGCGGCGGGAGTGTAGCAAAGAGCGCCGAGGGCTACCAGCGCAACGCCGCTTGCGGCTGCAGCGTCGCGACCAGCCCGGGGAGGCCCGAGAGGTCGCGCGGCGGCGGCGGGCCCGGGCGGCTGCGGCCGGCGCGCGGCGTGCTGCGGCGGTCGACGCGGAGCGCGCGCATGCCGGCCGCGATGGCGCCTTCGAAGTCCTCGAGCTGGCGATCACCGACGTGGAGCGCGGCCGCCGGCTCGACGCCCAGCCGCCCGAGCGCCGTGGCGAAGATCCGCCGGTCGGGCTTCTCGGCGCCCACCTCGGTGGAGGTCACCACGGCGTCGAGGAACCGGGCGAGGCCGAGCTCCTCGAGCAGCGGCGCGAGGCGCGGGTCCCAGTTGGCGACGACGGCGAGCTTGAGCCCCTGCCGGCGCAGCGCCGCGATCACGCCCGGCACCTCGGGATAGAGCTGCCAGGCCTCGGCATGGCCGAAGCGGTGGAAGAGCTCGGCGGTCGCGAAGCGCGAGGGCGAGGCGGCGCCGAGGTGCTCGCAGACGCGGGCGAGGAAGCGCGCCCACCAGCCGCGCGGCCCCTCCGGGTGCGCGGAGAAGCGGTCGTTCCCCGGCTCGGCGCGGCAGCCGAGCTCCTGCCAGACGAGCGCCACCAGGCGCGCCGCCTCGGCCGGCGCGACCGCGACGCCGTGGCGCGCCAGGACCTCGGAGTAGATCTCCCCCAACCGCGGGCAGTGGAAGAGCGTGCCGGTGGCGTCGAAGGTGACCGCCTGCAACATGCGCTCAGGATATCGCCGCGGTGCGCCGGAGAGAACCCGCCCCCCGCCGTTGGCGGGTCACTCGGATCTGGGTAGGGGATGCGGCATGGTAACCTGCCGTCGTGCGTTCGCCGACGCTGCGCGCTGCAGTGGCGCTCGCGCTCATCTCCGCCTGGCTCGTCGCCTTGTTCTCGGGCTTTTCGGGTGGCGGCGCCATCCACTTCGTGCTGCTGGCGGCGCTCTTGGTCTTTCCCTGGCATCTTTTTCGCGACGACGCCGGCTGATGCACGGCTTCGAACGTACCCCACCCGAGGTGCAGGCGCTTCTCGACCGGCCGATCCGGGAGCTCGGCCTCCAGCTCGAGGGGTCGCCGCTCGAGCGCTACGTCGAGCAGCTCTACGGCGAGCTCGATGAGCACCGGCTCAACCGCTTCCGCCCGCGCTGCTACCTGACCGACGAGTGGGGCTGCCCCTCGGGCGAGCCGGTCATCGGCATCCCCTTCTACCTCGCCGACCCGCGGCTCGCGGCGCTCGAGCGGGCGATGAACGAGCTCGAGGACGAGCGCGAGATCATGATGTACCTGCGCCACGAGGCCGGCCACGCCTTCAACTACGCCTACGAGCTCTACGAGACGCGTGAGTGGCGGAAGCTGTTCGGGCCGTTCCGCCGTGCCTATCGCGAGGACTACCAGCCGGTGCCCTTCTCGCGCCAGTTCGTGCGCCATATCGCAGGCTGGTACGCTCAGAAGCACCCTGACGAGGACTTTGCCGAGACCTTCGCCGTGTGGCTGACCCCGGACTCCGACTGGCGCCAGCGCTACGCGGGTTGGGGGGCGTTGCGCAAGCTCGAGTACGTCGAGCGGACCGCCGCCGCTCTGGCCGACGTCGAGCCGCAGCGGCCGGCCGGCCGCACCGACCTGACGGTCGAGGAGATGGAGGCGACGGTCGCCGAGTTCTACCGCGGCCAGGAACAGCTCGAGTCCAAGGCGGTGAAGGCGCTGCCCCTCGACGCCGATCTGGTCGAGATCCTGCAGCCGGACGGCGCCGCAGGCGGCCGGCCGGCCTCCGAGCTGGTGGCCGCGCACCGCCGCACCTTGATCGCCACGGTCGCCCACTGGACGGGCATGCGGCGGCCGCTGGTCAAGGCGCTGGTCGACCGCATCCAGCGCCGCGCCGGCAAGCTCGAGCTGGCCGTCGATCCCGAGCGCGAGGCCGAGTCCCTGGTCCAGTTGACGGCCTACATCGCGACGCTCGCCGCGACCTACCTGGCACGCGGCGGCTTCCACCAGCGCTGACCATGGCCACCGAACCCTTGCGCATCACCGTCCTCTACGACCTCGACGAAGACCGGCCGGCGCCGGCGCTGGCGCCGGCCGCCGCCCCGCCGCGCCGCAAGGGCGCGAAGCGGCGCCACGCGCCGCGGCCCCTGCTCGACCGCGAGGAGGTCCACGCCGCGCTCGCCGCCCTCGGGCACGAGCCCTCCTACCACGCGCTCGACGGCAGCCTGGCGAGCCTGACCGCGCTCGGCCGTACCACCAGCGACCTGGTGTTCAACCTGAGCGAGTCGTTCGGCGGCGACGACACGATGGACGTGCACGTCGCCGCCTACCTCGAGCTCCTGGGCAAGCCCTACACCGGCTCGCGGCCGCACGCCCTCTACCTCGCCCAGGACAAGGGGCTGGCGAAGAAGATCCTCTCCTTCCACGGCATCCGCACGCCGCGCTTCGCGGTGGCCTACCGCGGCGAGCTCGAGCACGCGCAGGAGATCCACTTCCCGCTGATCGTCAAGCCGGCGAGCGAGGACGGCTCGATCGGCATCGACGCCGGCGCGGTCGTCGGCACGGTCAAGGAGCTGATGGAGCGGCTCGACTACATCCAGTCGACCTTCGACTGCCCGGCCTTGGTCGAGGAGTACGTCGAGGGGCGCGAGATCTACGCCGCCATCCTCGGCAACGGCAGCCCCGAGGCGCTGCCTCTCGTCGAGCTCGACCTCTCGCGCCTGCCCGAGGGGGCGCCGCGCATCGCCGGCACCGAGGTCAAGTGGGACAAGGACAGCGACGCCTACCGCCGGACACGGTCGGCGCCGGCCAAGGGCCTCGACGAGGCGCTGACGGCGGAGATCCAGCGCCTCGCGGTGGCGGTCTACCAGGCGCTCAAGCTCCGCGACTACGCCCGTGTCGACCTGCGGGTGACCGAGTCGGGGGAGGTCTACGTCATCGAGGCCAACCCCAACCCCTGGCTCGCCTCGGGCGCCGAGTTCGCGCTGGCGGCGCGCCAGTCCGGGCGATCCTACGAGAAGCTGATCGGCGAGATCGTCTTGCTGGCGCGTGAGCGCGCGTGAGAGCCGCGTAGCGCCCGGGCTACGTCCCGGGCGTTTTCCCGGGCGGGTGGAGCCTCGCTACCCCTGCCGCCAGTCCTCGACGGGATTCCTGAGCACGCCGGCGCCCGGTATCTCCACCTCCACCACGTCGCCGTCGGCGAGCGGCCCGACGCCCGCGGGCGTGCCGGTCAGCACCACGTCGCCCGGCTCGAGCGTCATCATCCGCGAGACGTAGACCAGCAGGTCGACGATGCCCCACGCCATGTCGCGCGCGCGTCCGTGCTGTCGCTCCTCGCCGTTGACGCGCGTCACCACCTCGAGCGCCTCGAGCTCCGCGTCCACCAGCACGGCGGGCCCCAGCGGGCAGAAGCTGTCGAACGACTTGGCGCGGGCGAAGGTGGCGTCGCGCTTCTGCAGGTCGCGCGCCGTGACGTCGCAGGCGCAGGTGACGCCGAGGATCGCGGCCGCCGCCGTCTCGCGGCCGGCGCGCCGCAGCCGGTCGCGCACGACGACCGCGATCTCGCCCTCGAAGTCCACCTGCCCGCTCTCCGGCGGCCGCACGATCGCGACGTTCGGCCCGACGACCGCCGACGGCGCCTTGAGGAAGAGCAGCGGCTCGTCCGGCATCTCGTTGCCCAGCTCGCGCGCGTGCTCGAGGTAGTTGCGCCCGACGCCGACGATCTTCCCCGGCAGCACCGGCGCCAGCGGCTGCACGGCTTCGGCGGGCACCGGCCGTCCCAGCTCCCAGCCGCCCGGCCGGGTCTCGAACGGATCCGAGAAGAGCACCCGCAGCTCACCCCCGGGCTCCTCCTGGGCGGCGTAGAACCCTTGCGGAGCGAGGCGGTAGAGCAGCATCGGCTGGAGATTGTAGCGGCCTGGCGGGCCTTCTAGGTCCGTCTGTGGAGACAGTCGGCTTCCCGCGCGTTGAGGGCGAGCAGCTCGAGCGGCGAGGCGCTCGATGACGAGCGGCATATGAAATGCTCCCCTCGTGGATCCCGCCGCGCCCGAGATCGTGGTCGTCGAGACGCGGATTGCGCCGGCGGAGCTCGAGCGCCTGACTGAGCTCTTCTTCGGCGACATGGTCAAGCTGGTCGTCGACGTCCAGCGGCGGCGGATCGCCGTCGGCGGCGAGCTCCACGCCGACGGCGAGCAGTTGCTGCTCGCGCAGGGCAGCCGCCAGGCGGACCTCTGGGGCGCCAACTACTACCCCGGCCGCGGGCCCGACGACAGCATCGAGTACACGGCGCTGATCAACATCCGCCCCGCTCAGGGAAATCGCGCGATGGAGGTGCAGGACGCGTCGTTGCGGGCGCGTATGGGCGAGCTGATCCGCGAGCTGATCGGCGACGGAGAGGCGCTGCCGTGAGCCAACACGCGGGCCTCAGCCTCGAGCGCTGGCGCGAGTTCGGTGCCGGTGAGCAGGTGCTCATGATCGCCAATGAGATGCACCGCGCGTCGCGGCTGCTCGGCCCCGGCGCCGGCGACAGCCGCCGCAACGCCTACGAACGGGTGCTCCGGCTGACCGACCTCACGATCGAGGCCCAGAGCCGCCGGAGTCTGCGCCGCGAGCTGCTGCGCTGGCGCGACCTCGTGGCCGAGCTGTTCGTCGCCGACGAGCCGCGTCCGGCGAGCCACCTCGCAGCCCTCCACGCGCTGCTCCTGCTCGACCGCGAGGCCGCGCGGCAGCGGCGGTACGTGCTGCCGCGAGCCGCGGCGGCAGCTTCCTGAAGTCACAGCCCGCCCTCGGTCCCGCGCCGGCGGGCGAGGAGGAGCCAGAGGAAGAAGGGGCCGCCGAGGAGGGCGGTGAAGACGCCGACCGGCAGCTCGGCGGGGGCGAGGAGGGTGCGGGCGGCGAGGTCGGAGAGGGCGAGGAAGGCGCCGCCGCCCAAGAAGCAGGCGGGGAGGAGGACCAGGTGGTCGTGGCCGACCGGGCGGCGCAGCATGTGCGGCACCATCAGGCCGACGAAGCCGATCGGGCCGGTCGCCGCCACCAGCGCGCCGAGCATCAGCGAGGTGGCGGCGAGCACCAGGAGACGCACGCGCGGCACGTCGACGCCGCGGCTGGCGGCCAGCTCCTCGCCGGTCAAGAGAAGGTTCAGGTCCCAGCGCAGCGCGAGGAGCAGGCCCGCGGCCCCCACCACCCAGGGGAGCACCCAGAGCACCTCGCCGTAGCCCACCACCGCCAACCCGCCCATCATCCAGCGCACCATGCGGAAGGTCTGCGTCGAGTCGGCGAGGTATTGCAGGAACAGGATGAGCGCCGAGCAGGAGAGCGAGACGGCGACGCCGGCGAGAAGCAGCGTCGGGGTCTCGATGCGGCGGCCCTCGGCGGCGAGCGCCACGACCAGCGCGGTCGCCGCCGCGGCGCCGGCGAAGCTCGCCAGCTCGACGAGCGGCAGGCCGGCGAGCGCCGCGCTGCCTTCGAGGCGCAGCCCGATCACCGCGCCGAGCGCCGCGCCGCTCGCGATGCCGAGCGTGTAGGGCTCGGCGAGAGGGTTGCGGAAGAGGGTCTGGAACGCGAGGCCGGAGAGCGCCAGGCCGGCGCCGGCGAGGAGCGCGAGCAGCACCCGCGGCAGGCGGAGCTGCCAGACGATGGCCGTGGCCGTGGGGTCGCCGCGTAGCAGCTCGCCGAGATCGAGCTGATGGCTGCCGAGGAGCGGCGCGCCGGCGAGCGTCGCCAGCCAGAGGAGCGCGAGCAGGGCGAGGGCGAGCCGCGGCCGGCCGGCGCGCGGCGCCCGGGAGGCGCCTGGGGTCATGCGGAAAGCAAGCCGCATCAACGCGGCAGCTCCAGCAACGTCACCGGGCGCGCGCCGCCGCGCACGATCTCGAACGGCGCCGCGAAGAGCTGGGCGAGGAGCTCGGGGCGAAGGATCGCATCCGGTGGTCCGCAGGCGAGAGCGCGGCCGCCGGCGAGGGCGAGTAGGCGATCGGCGAGCTGCGACGCGAGGTTCAGGTCGTGCGTCGCGGCGATCACGGTGCGACTCCCCTCGTTCCTCAGGCGCCGCAGGAGGGTCGCGACGTCGCGCTGATGGCGCGGGTCGAGGTGGGTCGTCGGCTCGTCGAGCACCAGCACCGGCGCCTCTTGCGCCAGGGCGGCGGCGATCCATACCGCCTGCCGCTCGCCACCGGAGAGCTCGTCGACACGCCGGCTGCGCAGCGCTTCGATCTCGACCAGCTCCAGGGCGTGATCGACGGCGGCGCGGTCCGCGGGGCCTGGCGCCCACTGCAGCGGCGCGAGGTACGGATAGCGGCCGAGCGTGACCACCTCCTCGGCCGTGAGCGGCACCCGCGCCGGACGGATCTGCGGCACGTAGGCGAGGAGGCGCGCCAGCTCGCGCCGCGAGAGGGCGGCGAGCGGCCGCCCCTCCCATGCGACGCTGCCGGTGGAGGGCTTGATGATGCCGACCAACGTGCGCAAGAGCGTCGTCTTGCCGGCGCCGTTCGGTCCGACCAGCACGAAGCACTCGCCGCGCTCGACGTCGAGGTCCACCGGCCCGAGGCGCACCCCTCCGCGCAGCTCCCAGGACAGGCCCCTGGCAGTGAGGGCGGGCGCGCTCACGCCTCACCGCCCTCCACCACCCGCCAGCCCCGCCGCCATCCGCCGGTAGAGCAGAGGCAGCCGTGGTCCGGGGATGACGGCATAGTCCTCGGCGATCACCACCACGCGCGGCGGCGTGCCGCCGGCGAGCTGCGCCATCTCCGCCCAGTCGCGCTGTAGGGCGGCGGCGACTGCGGGGGGCGCCGGCTCGGTGCGCAGCTCGAAGACCACCTCCGGCCGGCGGGCGACGATCTCCTCCGGTCCCACCTGCGGGTAGAGCGTCGGCGCGTCGGCGAAGACGTTGACGGCGCCGAGTCGCGCCAGCAGCTCGCCGAAGAAGGTCTTGGGGCCGGCGACGTAGAGCTGGGAGAGCTTGCCCGGGCTGCGGCCGACCGAGACCAGCACCCGCGGCGCTCCAGGTTGATCCGGGCGGCGTACCGCCGGCTGGTGGCGAGGCGCCAACCCCGCGCGCCAGCGGGCGGCGAGCGCCTGCCCCGCCTCCGGCACGCCGCAGCGGTCGGCGATCTGCTGGAACGAGCGCGCGACCTCGGCGAGCGTCTCGACCCGGACCTCGAGCGTCGCGATCCCCAGCCCGCGGAGCTTGGCGCCCAGGTCCCGCTCGCTGGCCGTGAGGACGGCGAGGTCGGGGCGGAGGGCGACGATGCGCTCGAGGTTGGCGTCGAAGAAGCCGCCGAGCTCGGGGAGCGCGGCGGCACGCGCCGGCCAGGTCGTGTAGCTCCCCACCCCGACGACGCGGTCGCCGAGACCCAGCGCGAAGAGGGTCTCGGCGACGCTCGGGGTGAGCGCGATGAGCCGCTGCGGCGCGGCGTCCCGCTGCGGCTCGCCGCGGCAGGCGAGGGCGGCGAGGAGAACGAGGCCGAGCGCCCCCCCGCGCCTCCTCAAAAGTCGAATGCCACGCCTCCGACGAACGTCCGCCCGAGGGCGGGGAAGCCGAGCGCCTCGGCGTACTCGCGGTCGGCGGCGTTCTCGATGCGCGCGTAGGGCGCGAGCCAGCTCCTGAGCCGATAGCGGGCGGCGAGGTCGACCCGCGTGTGCGACGGGTTCTCGGCGCGCGCGAAGGTGACCGCATCGACGTCGGGGCGCTCGCCGACGTACCGTCCCTCGAGGCTCAGCACCCAGTCGCCGGGTGAGACGATCGCGATCAAACTGCCGCTCCACTCCGGCCGCCGCAGCAGCGGCAGGCCGGTCGTGCGGTCCTCGGCGTCGAGCCAGGTGGCGGCCGCGCGCAGCATGGCGTCGCGGCGCTCCCAGCCGATCTCCCCCTCGACGCCCCGGCTCCGCGCCCGCCCGACGTTGACGTTGCTGAAGGTGGCGAAGTCGAAGTCGATCAGCTCGCGCTGCCGCGTGGCGAAGCCGGTCAAGGAAGCGCGGTACGGCCCGCGCCGGAGCTCGAGCGCCAGCTCGGCGCTCTCCCCCGTCTCGGGCCGCAGCGCCGGATTGCCGCTGCCGGGGAAGAAGAGCTCGCCGAGCGAGGGGGCGCGGAACGACTCGCCGTAGCTGCCGCGCAGGCGGAGGCCGCCGCCCAGCGCGGCCAGGGCGCCCATGCGGAAACTGGTCTCGCCGCCGTAGGCGTCGTTCTCGTCGCGCCGCGCGCCGAGGTCGAGGGTGAGCGGACCCAGCGTGCGGCTCGCCTGCGCGAACACCGCCCAGGTCTCCTGGCGGGCGCCGTCGAGGTTGCTGCCGAAGCTCGAGCCGTTGCTCACCTCCAGCCGCTCGGCCTCGGCGCCGATCGCGATCCACGAGCCGCCGCCGGGGCGGAAGGTGGCCACCGTCCGGCCGCGCAGCGCCTCGCCGTCGGTGTCGGAGGCGGTGAAGCCGAAGGGATCGTCGGGGTCGCGGAAGGCCGAGTCGAAGCGCGCCTGCGAGAGCTGACCCTCGACGCCCCAGCGGCCGCGCTCGAACGTCACCGGCACCGCCAGCTCCCGCTCCTGCCAGGCGATCGTGCGCCGCGGCGTCGGCTGGCCGCCGGAGAGCGGGATCCCGGTCTCCGCGTCGTCGAGCCGCGCCAGGAGCCCCAGGGTCAGCCCGGGGCGCACGGTCCAGCGTCCCCGCGCCAGCAGGTCCTCGGCGTCGAAGTCGTCGTTGGCGAGCGCTCCGCCGCCGCGCCGCAGCGATCCGGCGGCGTCGAGCCGGGCGGCCCCCAGCGTGTGGCTCGCGGCGACGCCGCCGCGCCGGTAGCCGTCCGCGCCCGCTTCGAGACGCAGGTGCGCCCCCGGCTCGGGCCCGGTCACCACGTGCACCACGCCGCCCACGGCCTGGCTGCCGTAGAGGGCGCTGAACGGCCCGCGCGCCACCTCCACGCGCTCGACGCCGTCGAGCGGCACGAACTGCCAGTTGGCGCCGCCGAAGAAGGGGTCGTTGAGTGGGATGCCGTTCCAGAGGAGAAGCGTCTGCTCCGACTCGGCGCCGCGGGTGAAGAGCGACGTCTGCTGGCCCGGGGGGCCGGCCTGGACGACCGCGAGCCCGGGGACGGTGGCGAGCAGCTCGGGCAGATCGACGGCCTGGCGCGCCTCGATCTCGGCGCGGTCGAGGACGGTGACCGCGGCGGGCACCCGCGCCTCCTCCTCGGGCTCCAGCGTGGCGGTGACGACGACGGTCTCGGCGAAGGTGGGGGAGGGCGGAGGAGGTGCGGCCTCTTCCGCCTGGACCGCCAGCCCACCCCCGAGGATGGCGATCACGAGCAGGGTGCTGCGCATCGCGTGCTCCTTTCGGAAAACGCGACGCCCCCCGCTCGAGCCCAACCCCGCTCCCCGCGGGTGGCGTCGGACGGCGGGCAGGTCTCCTGGCTTCCGGATCGCTCTACTCCCGGGCCTTCCCACACGGCCAACCCCCTCGCGGGGATCACTTCCGTGCAGTGGCGACTCCGGTTTCGTACCCGGTTACAGTGGCGGGGGCCGCGCCGGTCTCTCACCGGCTTCCCTTCGCCGCGCCGTCTGGTCTGTCAAAGACGGCCCCCACGCCGGGGGCCGGAATGCGGATTCTACGTCAGCGCGGGAACGGCAAGCTGCCGCCGCCGCCGGTCGGCGAGCCGACGAACCGCGACGGGATCCCCTGGGTCTGGTTGGGCTCCACGAACTGCTGGATGGAGTAGCTCTGCTCGGCCTGGCGCTGCTGCAGGTAGGACTCGAGCAGGGCGTTCTGCTGGCTGCCCGGCGTGCCGCCGGGACCGCCTGCCGCCGCCTCGCCCGGGATCGCCGCGTCGTTGGGAGCCGGTCCGAGCGAGATCGTGGTGGCGTTGAGGCGCGTCCCGAAGCCGGTCTCGCCCAGGTCGGCCACGACCGAGGCGATCGAGTCCTTTGGCAGGCCGATCCAGTTGCCGACCTCGGTCAGCAGCAGGACCAGGCTCGGATCCCAGCTCGCCTCCTGCGGCTGATAGCGGGTCTCGAACGTGGTGCCGTCGGTCAGGGTCACCTCGAAGCTCTCGGCGGCGGCGGGGAGCGCGAGGAGCGACAGGATGGCGAGGACGAGGAGCGAAGAGGTCAGGCGTCGAGACATGCGGCCACCTCCTGAAACGCGTTACCTGATCGCAGTTTAGCACGGCCGGGGCGTGATCAAGGCGCCAAGCTGGGCGCGGAATAGCCCCGCGCCGCCGTGGGCGGGGTGGCGGAGCGTGGGGGCGTCGACGCCCAGGCGGGCGAGAACCGCGGCCGCCGTCCGGCCGACGGCGAGGAGCGTCGCCCCCGTCGTGGCGCCGAGGAGCAGCTCGAGCACGTGCAGGTTGGCCGCGAGGAGCCGGCGCTCGGGGAGCCGGTTCGACAGCGGCCCGCGCCGGCCGGCGGGGTGCCAGGGGAAGGCGTTCCAGAGCAGGACGCCCCGCGGCGGGCCGCCCAGCGCTCCCCAGACCACCGTTCCGGAGGGCTCGAGCCAGAGCGCCGGGTTGCGGCTCGTGGCGGCGAAGCGCCCGTCCGCCCAGGGCAGGCGGTGCGGGCCGTCGGCCGCCGCGAGCTGGCGCTCGCTGGTGAAGGCGATCCCCGAGAAGCGACCGCCGCGGAAGCCGAGCGCCTCTCCCAGCAGCACCAGGTGTGGCCGCCCGACGAGCTCGAGGTAGGCGGCCAGGTTGCGCCGGCGGGCGCGCGCGGCGCCGGGGCGATCGAGGCTCGGGATCTCGTCGCGGTAGGGGTTGGCGACGCCGGGCGCCGCGCCGCGCGGGCCGCGCTCGACTGCACGCAGGAGGGGGGCGAATTCCGTCATCTCAGGTGCAGAGGCCAAGAAACGGCTCCAGGCAAGGAGCGCGTCGGCCGGCCTCGTCG
Source organism: Thermoanaerobaculia bacterium (assembly GCA_044866775.1). Lineage (GTDB taxonomy): Bacteria > Acidobacteriota > Thermoanaerobaculia > Multivoradales > UBA5704 > DASUNQ01. The sequence goes on from JBIOUG010000100.1 coordinate 21,414, forward strand.
AGGAGACTGCATGATGCCACGCCGCGCCCGTTCGTCGTGTCTAGCCCTCGTCGCTCTCGTCGCCGTGCAACCGGCCGTACCCGGCGTCGCGGTGGCAGCCGGTAAGCAGCCGACCCGGCGGACACCGCCGGCGGTGGCGGCGACCGCAGCGGAGACCGCGCCGCGGATCGAGATCCGCCGCCGGCCGCCCGATCCCGAGCGGGAGGCGCGGGAGCGCGCGGAGCGCGAGCGCGTTCGCGCCGAGCTGCCGGCCTGGTGCGCGGCCTACCGCGAGGCGCGGCCGCGCCTGCACCGCGCCCTCGCCGAGACCGACCACAGCCTGACGGTGGCCAGGGGTCCCTGGTCGCGCAACGTCTGCTACGCGCTCCGCCTCGAGATCCACGCCTTCGTGCGCCGCGTCCCGTCCCCTCCCGACCCGGAGCTCGCCGTGCGTCTCCGGCACGCGCTCGCGGTGCTCGGCGAAGCGGCCAACGCGTGCTCGCAGGGGCTGCCGACCGTCGCCCAGCTTCGCCTCCAGCCCGGCCTGCGCGAGCTGGCCCGGTTCGAGGCCGAGATCGCCGGCTGCGGCGCCGCGGCCGGCCGTCTGGAACCCAGACCCGGTTTCTGAGATCTGGACGGCGGCTGCGGCAGGTGCGGCTGCGGCGCCGACGCGGCGGCGCTAACCGACTGATCCGCAAGGCCTCGGCGCCGGCACGGCCGGGCCGTAGCCATGGCACGTGCCTTGCCGTCGCCAGCCCTGCCCATGGCACACGATCCGTTGGAGGGATTGCTGGCGGAGTTCCTCCTCGAGGCCCAGGAGCGCCTCGAGCGGGTCGAGGAAGCACTGCTCGAGTCGATCGCGCAGGGGCCGCAGGCGCTCGGTCCGCGCCTCGAGGAGGTGCGGCGCGAGCTGCACACGCTCAAGGGGAACGCCGGTCTCATCGGGCTCCCTGAGCTGCAAGCGCTGGCGCACGAGATGGAGGACACGGTCGAGGGGCTCGACCTCAGCGACCCGAGCGTCGACGGCCTGCTCGGCGCCGTCGACCGCTTCCGCTCCCTCCTTGCCGTCGCCGGCGGAGGAGCGGCTCCCGCCGCCGCGGCGCGACCCCTTGCCGAGCCGGGAGCCGAGCTCACACAGGCCGGCGTGCGCATCTCCTTCGCCCGCCTCGACACCCTGGTCGAGCTGCTGGCCGAGACCGTCATCTTCCGCAACCGGCTGCAGGAGGCCCTGGCGCGGGCGCGGCGCACCGGCCCCGACCCGGCGGCGGTGCGCGACGCCTGGACCGAGGTGGAGTCCGCGCACGAGCAGCTCGGCAAGACGCTCGACCTCCTCCAGGACGGCGTGATGCGGCTGCGCATGGTGCCGCTCCGCACCCTCTTCCGCCAGCTCGGGCGCATCGTCCACGACGAGAGCGCGCGCGAGGGCAAGGAGGTGCGCTGGTTCACCGCCGGCGGCGACACGCCGCTCGACAAGGCGCTGCTCGAGCTGTCGAGCGAGGCGCTGGGGCACCTCCTGCGCAACGCCGTCGTCCATGGCATCGAGAGCCCCGAGGAGCGGCGCCGCGCCGGCAAGCCCGCCGGCGGGGTGGTGCGTCTGGCCGCCGAGGCCGACGCCCGCGAGGTGCGCATCGACGTCGAGGACGACGGCCACGGGCTGCGCCGCGAGGCTCTCCTCGAAGCCGCCGCCCGTCTCGGCCATCCGGTGAGCCCGGGGCAGGACCCGTTCGCGCTCCTCTTCCTCCCCGGCTTCTCGACGCGCCAGGCGATCGACCTTTCCTCGGGCCGCGGCATCGGCCTCTCGGCCGTCCAGGAGGCGGTGCAGCAGCACGGCGGCCGCATCGAGGTCGCCTCGCGCGAGGGCGTGGGGACGCGCTTCCGGTTGCGGCTGCCGCTCTCGGTCTCGATCACCCGCGCCCTGCTGCTGTCGAGCGACGGCGAGGACTACGTGCTGCCGCTCGCCGCGGTGGTGGAGACCGTGCCGCTCGTCCCCGAGCAGGTGCACGAGATCAACGATGCCTGCGTGCTCGCCTGGCGCGGCGACCTGCTGCCGCTGATCGACCTCGGCTACAGCTTCGGCACCGCGGCGGCGCGGCGGCGCAGCGGCTACGCCGTGGTCGTCGAGGCCGAAGGCACCCGCCGCGGGGTGGTGGCCGACCGCATCCTGGGTATTCGCGAGGTGGTGGTCAAAGGGCTCGACGCGCTGCTCGCCGCGCCCACCGGCGTCTCCGGCAGCACGATCCTGGGCGACGGCCGCGCCGTGCTCATCCTCGACCCGGTGGGCTTGATGGCGCTCTCGCCGTTCGGCCAGGCGCCGGGCGAGAGCGGAGCGGGCCGATGAAGCGCCGCCCGCGTCCTCGCGACGCCGCCGGCGCGCCGCCCGCGCCGCTCCGACTCCCCGACTCCGGTTTGGCGTCGGACATCCTTGCTTCTCTCGCCAGGGCTGGGCTACGGGCCGCCGAGCCCGCGCCGGCGCCGGTCGCGCTGCCGCGCACCGCCGCCGCGGCGGCGCGCGGCCCGGAGCGACTCTTCGCCTTCGCCGACCTGCTCGAGCAGGCCGGCGGCGCCGAGGAAACGCAGCGCGAGGAGCCCGAGACCTGGGTCACCTTCACGCTCGGCAGCGAGGTCTACGGCATGCCGGTCACGCACGTGCAGGAGATCCTGCGCGTCGCCACGATCACCCGCGTGCCGCGGGCGCCGCGGCCGGTGCGCGGGATCACCAACTTGCGCGGCCGCGTGCTGGTGGTGCTCGACACGCGCGTGCGGCTGGGGCTCAAGCGCGCCGAGGCCGACGAGCGGAGCCGCATCCTCGTGGTGCAGTCGCGCGGCCGGCAGATCGGCCTCCTGGTCGACGCCGTGCAGCAGGTCGTGCGCCTCTACAGGAGCCGCGTGCAGCCGCCGCCCGGCGAGGTGATGACCGAGGCGTCGATCTACGTCACCGGCGTCTACCAGGCTGACCCCGGCCAGGGCGCGAAAGCTTTCGCGCCGGGCTCCGCCGGGCTCCTGGTGATCCTTCTCGACCCCGACCAGCTCCTGCTCCTCGACAGCAGCACCCAGGAAGACCGGAGATCATGACGATGTCGGAGCTCGCCGCCGTGCAGGTGCCCACCTGGGAAGAGTGCATGGAGCTGCTCGAGCAGCTCCCGGAGCTGCCGCTCGACTCGCGCGTCGAGTCGATCGAGCGCCTGATCCGCAACCCGAGCCCCGGCATCCGCGAGCGGGCGCTGCGCCTGGGCGCCGCGGTCCTGACCGACGAGCAGCTCACCCAGTACCTCCGCAACGACCCGGACGCCGCGCTGCGCAACGCCGGACTCGAGATCTTCAAGCTGCGCGGCAACCGCAGCTTCCCGCTCGTCATCAGGCTGCTCAAGGACGCCGAGCCCGACGTCGTGCTGCAGGCGGTCCTCATCCTCGATCACCTGCGCGATCCGCGGGCGCTCGGGCCGCTGCGCGCCGTGCTCGACTATCCCGACGCCAACGTCGTGCAGGCGGCGATCGTGGCCATCGGCAAGCTCGGCGACGCGCGCTCGGTGCCCGACCTGCTGCGCTTCCTCGAAGCCGACGCCTGGCTGCAGATGGCGGCGGTGCAGGCCTTGGGCGACCTCCGCTCGCCCTCCGCCGTCGGGCCGCTCGCGGCGCTCCTTCCCGACCTCATGGTCGGCTCGATGGCGGCCGAGGCGGTGGCGCGGATCGGCGGCGCCAGGGCCTTCCGGGTGCTCGCGCTCCACTGGCTCGCCTTCCGCGACCAGGTCGAGGACGACGCCATGCTCGGCCTGCTGGCGCACGTGCTCGAGGGCCTGCCGCGCCCGCCGGCGGTGCCGGAGGGGTTCCGCGAACCGCTCGCCGAGCGGCTCGGCGACCCGGCGGTCGAGGTGAGCGCCGCGGCGGCGCGCTGCCTGCTGGCGCTCGGCGCGAGCCGCTGGGACGACGCCGCCCTCGCCGCCCTCGCCGCCGCGCCGGGCCTCGACGCCGAGCGCCTGCCGGCGGCGCTCGCCCGCCGCCGCGACCTCCTGGCCTCGCTCCTCGCCGCGCCGGGCCGCTCCAAGGAGTGGGGACTGTGGCTCGGCGCGCGCTATCCCAAGGAGGTGCCGGCCGCGCCGCTCTTGGCCGCCCTCGCCGACGTCGCGCGCGCGCCGGAGCTCGTGCCGGCGGCGCTCGAGGTGCTGGGGCGCCTGCGCCACCCGCAGATCGCGTCGATCCTCCTCGACCTCTATCTCCGCCTGCCGCCCGAGACCCGCGGCGGCCTCGAGCCGCTGCTCGCGCGCCATCGCGACGCGGTACGCGCGGCGCTGCACGGGCGCGAGCGGGTGGCCCCGGTCGACCGCCTGGTGCTCGCGGCCCTCCTCGGCGACCCGCCGGAGCAGGTGGCGGCCGCGCTCGCCGGACTGCCGGCCGACGAGCGCCTCGGGGCGCTCGAGCAGCTCGCCGAAGTCAAGGCGGTGGTCCGGCTCCTCCCCTGGGGCGCCTGGCTCGAGGCGGCGCCGTCGCTCTTCGCGCCGCTCGCCGCCGAGGTGGCGAGCCGCGCCGGTCTGCGCGCGCTGCTGCCCGCCCTCCGCCGCTGCGCCGCCGCCGATCCGGCGCCGGCGCTGGTGCGCGCCTTCGGCGAGCTGCGCGACCGCGAGAGCGTGCCGCTTCTGCTGGGTCTGCTCGCCGCCCGCCCGACACTGCGCCCGATCGTGCTCGAGAGCCTCGGCCGGATCGGCGGCCCGGAGGCGCGCGCGGCACTCGCCGCCGCCGCCCAGGCGGCGCGCCCAGACGACGCGCGCATCGCCTACCGGGCGCTCTCGGTCTGCGCCACCGAAGGCGACGACGCGCTCTTCCGCGACGCGGTCGCCCATCCGGACTGGTACGTGCGCCTCGCCTGCGCCGAGGTGCTCGGCCGCTTCGCCCGGCCGGAGAACATGGCGGCCCTCGCCCGCCTCGCCGCCGACCCGGTGCCGGCGGTCTCGCATCGCGCCCTCTCGTTCCTCGAGGCCTGAGGGCGCATGCAGCGCGCCGTCGCCCCGATGACCCAGGAGGAGTATCTGCTCCTCAACGAGGTCATCTCGACGCAGTTCGGGATCTGGTTCTCGGAGCAGAAGCGCGAGGTGCTCGAGGCGCGGCTGCGGCCGCGCGTCCAGGCGCTCCACCTGCCGCGCTACCTCGACTACTACCTGCAGCTCCGCTGCGACGGCGACGGCGAGCGGCGGCGCCTGGCCGAGCTGGTGACCAACAACGAGACCTACTTCTTCCGCGAGGTGCACCAGTTCGAGGCGCTGTTCGGCGCGGCGCTCGACGACGTCCGCGCCGGCGCCGTGCTGCCCGGCACGCTGCGGGTGCTGTCGGCCGGCTGCTCGTCGGGCGAGGAGCCCTACACCCTGGCGATCCTGGCGCGCCGCAACGCCGTCCGCCTCGCGGGCACGACGCTGGCGATCGACGCCTTCGACCTCGATCTGCAACGCATCGAGATGGCCCGCCGCGCCGAGTACGGGCGTGGCTCGCTGCGCTCGGTCGAGCCCGAGCAGATCGACCTCTACTTCACCGCCGCGGCCGACGACCGCTTCGCGCTGCGGCCGCTCTTCCGCACCGGCATCCGCTTCGCCTGTGGCAACATCATCGACGTCGCATCGTTCGTGCCGGCGGTCCCCTACGACGTCGTCTTCTGCCGCAACGTGCTGATCTACTTCTCCGAGGTCGCGCTCTACCGGGCGCTGACCCACTTCGCGCGCGTCCTCCGCCGCGGCGGGCTGCTGTTCCTCGGGCACGCCGAGTCGATCATCGGCGTCTCGGAACAGTTCGAGACGGTGGTGCTGGGGAAGACCGTGGCCTACCGCCGGACCGACCGTTGACCCTGCGCGTCGCGATCGCCGACGACTCCTCGTTCATCCGCAAGGCCATCGCGCGCCTGCTGCAGCAGGAGCGCGGGATCCGCCTCGTCGGCTCGGCGGCCTCGGGCGAGGAGCTGCTCCTCCACCTCGAGCGCTGGAGCCCGGACGTCGTCGTGCTCGACCTCTCGATGCCCGGCATGGGCGGGCTGCCGACGCTCGACCGCATCATGGCGACCCGGCCGACGCCGGTCATCATCCTCTCGACGCACTCGAAGAAGGACGCGCCGCTGACGATCGAGGCGCTCCACCGCGGCGCCGTCGATTTCATCGACAAGCAGGAGTACTCGCTGATCGATTTCCGCGCGCTGCGCCGCGTGCTGGTGGCGAAGATCCGGCAGGTCACCGGCGCCGAACCGGGGGCTACCGAAGGCGCGCACGACGCGGCGGCGCACCCGCCCGCGAAGCCGGAGGCGCCGGCGCCCGCACCGGCGGCGGGCACGGCGACGGCCGCGGCGCCCCAGCCCGCCGGCGTCGAGCTGGTCCTCGTCGGCGCCTCGACCGGGGGACCGATCGCGGTCGAGACCATCCTGCGCGACCTCGGCGCCGACATCGCCGCGCCGGTCGTGGTGGTCCAGCACATGCCGGCCGGGTTCACCCGCGCCTTCGCCGAGCGCCTGAACGGCCACCTGCCGCTCTCGGTGCGCGAGGCCGTCCACCAGGAGTCGCTGCTGCCGGGGACGGTCTACATCGCGCCGGGGGGAGTGCACTTGCGCGTCGCGCGCCAGGATGGCGAGCTACGCGCCGTGCTCAGCTCCGCGCCCGAGGAGGCCCCGCACCGCCCGTCGGTCGACGTGCTCTTCGCCTCGGCGCGCGCCGCGGTCGGCGGGCGGGCGGTGGCGGTGCTGCTGACCGGCATGGGGCAAGATGGGGCGGAGGGGATGTCGGCGCTGGCCGGCGCCGGCGGCCTGACGATCGCGCAGGACGAGGCGAGCTGCGTCGTCTACGGCATGCCGCGGGCCGCGGTGGCGGCCGGAGCGGCGCGCGAGGTGCTGGCGCTCGACGCGATCGGCTCCCGGCTGCGCCAGCTCCTCGCCGGTTGATCCGGTCTACCCCCTCCTGGCCTCCCCCCGTCAACGGGGGGAGGGACGCAAGCCCAGCCCTAGCCCGGGGCAGCGTTTGCCTCGGCCTCCGGCAAGCGCGACACGATGTCGACGATCGTCTCCTGCCGGAACGGCTTCTTGACGTAGGCAGCCGCTCCCGCCTGGAGGCCGCGCACCGTGTCCTCCTCCTTGCCCTCGGTGCTGACGATCACCACCGGGATGCGCGCCAGCGCCGCGTCGGCCTTGACCCGGCGCAGGAACTCGAGCCCGTTCATGTTGGGCATGTTGATGTCGAGGAAGATGAGGTCGACGTCCGGGTGCTCGGCCAGGCGGTCGAGCGCCTCGCGCCCGTCGAGAGCCTGGACCTGCTCGGTCTTCGGCAGCAGCACGCCGAACATCCGCAGCACGAGCTTCGAGTCGTCGATGACCAGCACTTTCTTGGGCTGCATGGGTCTCCCCTCAGGCGCGAAAGCTCTCGCGCCGGGCTCCAATCTGACTGATTGCGCCTCAGGTCGCCTCCGCGGCGATCAGCCCGGCCACCAGGCGCTCGACGTCGGGCAGCGACTTCGGCTTGTGCAGGAAGGCGTCGGCGCCGCGCCGCAGCGCCTCGCCCTCGAGCTCGGAGGAGCCGTAGGCGGTCAGCAGCACGGTGCGCGTCCGCGGCCAGCGCTCGCGCACCAGGCCGAGGATCTCCAGCCCCTCGGCGCCGTGGGTGCCGGTCAAGCGCAGATCCGCGATCACCACCGCGTACTCGCCGCCGGCCAAGAGCGCCTCGGCCTCCCCCTGCCCGCGCGCGCAGTCGACGGCGTACCCCCGCCGCGTGAAGTAGGCGCGCATCGCGAAGAGGATCGGCTCCTCGTCGTCGACGATGAGAATTCTGGCGGCCATCGGCGCAACCGGTCGCCCGTGCGGGTGGCAAAGCGTGTGCCAGCGGCGGGCCGCGGCGGCGCAAGCGGAAACCCTTTGGTGCGAGCATATTGCGCGCAGTCACAGGGCTCCATCGGCGGCCTCCGCTCGACCCGCGGTTCTGGAATCCAGAAGCGGGTCTAGAGCTCAGACAGGTCGATGCCGAAACGCTTGAGCTTCTGGTAGAGCGAGCTCTTGGGGACCCCCAGCCGCTCGGCGGCGCGGGCGACGTTGCGCCGCTCGTGCTGCAGCACGCGCAGGATGTGGTGGCGCTCGAGCTCTTCGAGCGTCAGCCCAACGGGCGCCTCCGCCTCGTCGCCGCCGGGGGCGCAGCGGTCGAAGCGCAGGTCGCCGGCGTCGATCGCCTCGGCGTCGGAGAGCAGCACGGCGCGCTCGAGCACGTTGCGCAGCTCGCGGATGTTGCCCGGCCAGGGGTAGGCGGCGAGCTCGCGCTCGGCGGCCGCGGTCAAGGTGCGCTGCCGGCCGCAGTCGGCGGCCAGCGCCTGGAGGAGGCTCCGGGCGATGATCGGCACATCCTCGGGCCGCTCGCGCAGCGGCGGCACGACGAGCGGCAGGGTGCTGATGCGGAAGTAGAGGTCGCTGCGGAAGGTCTTCTCCTGCACACGCCGGCCGAGATCCTGGTGCGTCGCCGCGATCAGCCGGATGTCCACCCAGCGGTCGCGCACCCCGCCCAGCCGCCGGAAACGCTTCTCCTCGAGCACCTTCAAGAGCTTCGGCTGCACCTGCGGATCGACGTCGCCGATCTCGTCGAGGAAGACGCTGCCGCGGTGGGCGACCTCGAGCAGGCCCGGCTTGGTCGTCGTGGCGCCGGTGAACGCCCCCTTTTCGTGGCCGAAGAGCTCGGTCTCGAGGAAGTCGCGCGACAGGCCGGCGCAGTTCAAGTCCACGAACGCCTCGCCGGCGCGCTCGCTCTGCTCGTGGAGCCAGCTCGCCAGCACGCCCTTGCCGATCCCGGTCTCGCCCTGGATCAGGATCGGGCTCTCCGACGCCGCCACCTTGCGCGCGCTCCGCTCGAGGGCGTGGATCGCCGCGCTCGTGCCGAGGAACGGGTCGAGCCGCCGGCGGCCGCGGCGGGTGTCGCCCGCCGCCTGGCGCTGGCGCGTGCGGTGGCCGTCGAGGACGCGCTGCAGCACCACCAGCAGCGTCGCGAGGTCGACCGGCTTGGTCAGGAAGTGCTCGGCGCCCTCCTTGATGGCCCGCACCGCGAGGTCGATCGAGCCGTGGCCGGTCATCAGCACCAGCGGCACCTCGGCGTCGATGTCGCGCAGCTTCGGCAGCAGCTCGAGCGCGTTGCCGTCCGGGAGCAGGTAATCGACCAGCACCAGGTCCGGCTGCGCCGCCTGGAACGCCGCCAGCGCGGCTGCGAGCGACTCCGCCTCCTGCACCTCGAACCCCTTGGCGGCGAGGAACTTGCGGATGCCGAAGCGGACTCCCGGCTCGTCCTCCACGAGCAGGATGTTGTTCCTCGCCACGCGCCGGCTCAGCGCGGCCGCGGCGCGGTCGGGGCCGCCGGCGGCGCGGAGTGCGCGGCGGGCAGCCGCAGGGTGAGGGCCGCCCCGCCTTCGGGGCGGTTGGCGGCGCTGATCAGCCCGCGGTGCTCGTCGACGATGCGCTGCACGATCGACAGTCCGAGGCCGGTGCCGCCGATACGGCGCGAGAAGAACGGATCGAAGAGGCGCTCGAGGTCGCCGTCACGGAAGCCCGGGCCGGAGTCCTTGACCGCGCAGACGATCCAGCTCCCGTCCGCCGCCTCCACCTCGACCTCCACCGCGCCGCCGCGCGGCGAGTGCTGGACGGCGTTCTCGACCAGGTTGTGGAAGACCTGGACCAGCCGGCCGCGGTCCATCGGCACCGGCGGCAGCGGCTCGGCGACCCGGCAGGCGATGCGCACCTCGGCCTTGGCGGCGAGCGGCGCGCAGGTCTCGAGCCCCTCGGCCACCACGTCGGCGAGCGCGCCGGCCGCGAGCTCGGTGGCCGGCGGCTTGCCGTACTCGAGCAGCTCGCGCATCAGCTCGCTCAGGCGGTCCACCTGCGAGCGCAGGACGTCGATGTACTCCCGATACTCCTCGTGCTCGCCGAAGCACTCGTTGAAGGCGTCGAGCGCCGCCGAGATGCCGAAGAGCGGGTTGCGCACCTCGTGCGCCACGCCGCCGACCAGCGCCCCCATCGCCGACATCACCTGGCTGTTGCGCAGCGACTCCTGGAGGCGGACGATCTCGGTGATCTCCCGCGCCACGACGATCACCCGCTCGTCGGGCTCGAACGGGAAGCGGACCAGGCTCGCCGCGAGGTCCCAAGTGCGGCCGTCGCCGTCCAGCGCCTGGCAGGAGAGCGCGCTGCCGGCGGCGCGGGCGTCGGCCGCCAGCTCGCCGGCCGCGCGCCACGGCTGCCCGGTGCCGATCTCCGCCACCGGGCGCCCGAGGCAGGCCTGATAGGTGGCTCCCGAGAGCTCCATCGCGGCGCGGTTCATGCGCCGCAGCCGGCCACCGCCGTCGACCAGCAGGATGGGCGACTCGATCGAGTCGAAGGTGAGCTGCCACTCCCGGGCGGCGCGGTTGAGCACGTGTCGGAGACGGTCCTGTCGCTCCTGGCCGCCGTCGAGGGGCCCGGTGGGCCGCACCCAGAGCACCAGCCCATCGCCCGCCGGCGCGGCGCCGGGGCTCGACACCTCGCAGGTGCGCCAGCCGCCGGCGCGCAGCCGCAGCCGCAGCAGCGTGCCCTGAGGGCCGAGCGAGACGCGGTCGCCGAGCAGCGCGACGTCGCGCGGGTGGACGAGCTCGCCGATCGCCCGCCCGGTCACCTCTCCGGCCGTATAGCCGAGCAGCCGCTCGACGGCGGGGCTGGTGTAGCGCACGATCCCGTCCGCCCCCAGCAGCATGACCAGCCAGGGACACTCCTCGACCAGCGCCCGGAAGGCGCCGTCGTCGAGACGCCCGCCGCCCATCGCGCGGTGGGCGGCGCGCGGGCGGAGATCGCTCATCGGGTCCTCAGAGGCATACCGCAGTGACGCAGGCAGCAGGAATGATCGGGGAGGATAGCAAACGGTCGATGCGGAGGTCCAACCGGCGCCTGGCGAACCCAGCTCAGGGCGGACGCCGTTGCTTGTCGAGAGGCTGTCAGCAGGACGGTTATCTCCTGCCGAGCCGCAGCAGCGCGATCGAGGAACGCTTCTACTGAGGGCTCACGTGAGGGCTCACGCGGGAAATCGACGGGTGGTGCAGCCAGGAGGAGTCGAACCCCCAACCTACAGATCCGTAGTCTGTCGCTCTATCCAGTTGAGCTATGGCTGCACGGTCAGACGACGTGCGGACAGCGGAGTTTAGGGCATCGGGCCAGTCGCCGCAAGGGCAGCCGCCTGGTCGCGTTTGACAGCCGTCCCCGCCGTAAGCTTAGATACGCCGCGGTTTAGAGGATTATTCCCGGAGGTCGTCATGGCGTCCTTGGAGGTCCTCACGCGGCGGCGCTTGGGGGAGACCTCGCGGCGCGACGCCTGGTGGCTGGCGCCGGTGGCGACCTTCCTGGTGCTGGCGAGCTTCGTCGTCTACGCGACCTGGGCGGCCTTCCAGGGCGAGCACTACCACTTCGGACCCTACCTCTCCCCGTTCTACTCGCCCGAGCTCTTCGGCGACTCGCCGCACGCCTGGTTCGGCCCCCGGCCCGCCTGGTGGCCTGGCTGGCTCGTCTTCTCGCCGGCGCTCCTCATCCTCTGGGCGCCCGGCGGGTTCCGCCTCACCTGCTACTACTACCGCGGCGCCTACTACAAGGCGTTCTGGGCGGATCCGCCCTCCTGCGCCGTCGGCGAGCCGCGCGCCCGCTACCTCGGCGAGCGCTCGTTGCCGCTGGTCCTGCAGAACGTCCACCGCTACTTCCTCTACCTGGCGCTCCTTTTCCTGCCGATCCTCGCCTGGGACGTCTGGAAGGCGCTCTGGTTCACCGACCCGGCGACCGGCCGCGCCTCGTTCGGCATCGGCGTCGGCACCCTCGTCCTCGCCTTGAACGTCGTCTGCCTCGGCGGCTACACCCTGGGCTGCCACTCGCTCCGCCATCTCGCCGGCGGCTTTCTCGACAGCCCTTCCGCGGCGCCGGCGCGCTTCGCCGCCTACCGCTGCGCGGGCTGCTTCAACCGCCGGCACATGGCCTGGGCCTGGACCAGCCTCGTCGTCGTGATGTTCGCCGACCTCTACGTCCGCCTCTGCTCGATGGGAGTCTGGAGCGATTGGAGACTCCTCTGATCCGCCTGATCCCATGAGCGATCGCTACCGCACCTACGACTACGACGTCCTGGTGGTCGGAGCGGGAGGCGCCGGGCTGCGGGCGGCGATCGAGGCCTCGGCGGCGGGCGTCTCGGTCGGCCTGGTCTGCAAGTCGCTCCTCGGCAAGGCCCACACGGTGATGGCCGAGGGCGGCATCGCCGCCGCCCTCGCCAACGTCGACGACCGCGACAACTGGCGCGTCCACTTCGCCGACACCATGCGCGGCGGCCAGTACCTCTCGCACCCGCTGATGGCCGAGCTGCACGCCAAGGAGGCGCCGGCGCGGGTGCGCGAGCTCGAGGCCTGGGGCGCGCTCTTCGACCGCACCGCCGACGGCCGCATCCTGCAGCGCAACTTCGGCGGCCACCGCTACCCGCGCCTGGCGCACGTCGGCGACCGCACCGGCCTCGAGATGATCCGCACGCTCCAGGACTACGGCGTCCACCGCGGCATCCAGGTCCACATGGAGACGACGGTCACGACGCTCCTCCGCGACGGCGGCCGCGTCGCCGGCGCCTTCGCCTATGAGCGCGAGCGCGGCCGCTTCCTCGCCTTCCGCGCCGGCGCCGTGGTGCTCGCGACCGGCGGCATCGGCCGCGCCTTCCGCATCACCTCGAACAGTTGGGAGTACACGGGCGACGGCCACGCCCTCGCCTACCACGCCGGGGCGGAGCTCATGGACATGGAGTTCGTGCAGTTCCACCCGACCGGCATGGTCTGGCCGCCGTCGGTCCAGGGCATCCTCGTCACCGAAGGCGTGCGCGGCGAGGGCGGCGTGCTGCGCAACCGCGAGGGGCGGCGCTTCATGTTCGACGACATCCCGCCCCTCTATGTCGAGCAGACGGCGAGCGACGAGGAGGAGGGATGGCGCTACACCCAGGGCGACAAGAACGCCCGCCGCCCGCCCGAGCTCCTGACCCGCGACCACGTCGCCCGCTCGATCGTGCGCGAGATCAAGGAGGGGCGCGGCAGCCCGCACGGCGGCGTTTTCTTGGACATCTCCTGGATCCGCGCCCGGCTGCCCAAGGCCGAGGAGCACATCAAGCGCAAGCTCCCGAGCATGTACCACCAGTTCAAGGAGCTCGCCGACATCGACATCACCAAGGAGCCGATGGAGGTCGGGCCGACGACGCACTACATGATGGGCGGCGTGCGCGTCCACCCCGAGACCCAGATGTCGACCGTCCCCGGTCTCTTCGCCGCCGGCGAGTGCGGCGCCGGCCTCCACGGCGCCAACCGCCTGGGCGGCAACTCGCTCTCGGACCTCCTGGTCTTCGGCAAGCGCGCCGGCGAGCACGCCGCCGCCTTCGCGCGCGAGCACGGCGCGGGAGCGCTCGACGAGCGGCAGGCGGACGAGGCGGCGCGGCGGGCGCTGGCGCCGTTCGAGAGCAGCGGCGGCGGGGGCGGGGCCGCGGGCGGCGGCGAGAACCCCTATCAGATCCAGCACGACCTCCAGGTCATGATGCAGGATCTGGTGGGGATCGTCCGCCACGAGCCGGAGATGGAGCAGGCGCTCGCCGGGCTCGCCGCGCTGCGCGAGCGCACGGCGCGGGCGACGGCGCCCGGCAACCGCGAGTACAACCCCGGTTGGCACACGGCGCTCGACCTGCCGAACATGCTGACCGTCTCCGAGGCGATCACCCGCGCCGCGCTGTTGCGGCCGGAGAGCCGCGGCGCGCACTATCGCGAGGACCGCCCGGGCAAGGACGAGGCCTGGGCGAAGGTCAACGTCGTCGTGCGCCAAGGCGCGGACGGCGCGATGGAGGTGACGACGGCGCCGCTCCCCGAGATGACGGCCGAGCAGCGGGCGATCGTCGAGGAGATGAAGTGATGGCGCAGGCCGCGTTCAAGGTCTGGCGCGGCGACGCGAACGGCGGCGGCTTCGTCGACTACGCGACCGAGGTCTCCGAAGGCATGGTCGTCCTCGACGCCATGATGCGCGTCCAGGCCGAGGCGGCGCCCGACCTGGCGCTGCGCTGGAACTGCAAGGCCGGCAAGTGCGGCTCCTGCTCGGCCGAGGTCAACGGCAAGCCGCGCCTCATGTGCATGACGCGCATGTCCGAGCTGCCCGCCGACCAACCCATCACGGTCGAGCCGATGAAGGCGTTCCCCATCCTCCGCGACCTGGTGACCGACGTCGCCTGGAACTTCGAGGTCAAGAAGAAGATCAAGCCGTTCAAGCCGCGCCGCCCCGACGCTCCCGACGGCACCTGGCGCATGGCGCAGGCCGACGTCGACCGGGTGCAGGAGTTCCGGAAGTGCATCGAGTGCTTCCTCTGCCAGGACGTCTGCCACGTGCTGCGCGAGCACCACCTGCACCAGGGCTTCATCGGCCCGCGCTACCTCGTCCACGTCGCGGCGCTCGAGATGCACCCGCTCGACGTCGAGGACCGCACCGCCGACCTCCGCGGACCGCACGGCATCGGCTACTGCAACATCACGAAGTGCTGCACCAAGGTCTGCCCCGAGGGGATCACGATCACCGACAACGCCATCATCCCGCTCAAGGAGCGGGTCGTGGACCGCTTCTACGACCCGCTGACGCGGCTCTGGCGCTCCCTGTTCCGGCGCCGGCAGGAGGCGTGATGTACGAGCTCAAGCGGCTGTCCAAGGAGGCGGTCCCCGCGGCGCTCGAGAAGGCGCAGCGCTATCGGCTCCTCAACGAGCCGGCCGAGGCCGAGAGCATCTGCCTCGACGTGCTCGACGTCGAGCCGGACAACCAGCGCGCCCTGACCACCCTGCTCCTCGCCTTGACCGATCAGTTCGAGCGCGGCCTCGGCGAGTCCGTCGCCCGCGCCCGCGAGGTGCTGGCGCGCCTGCGCGACCCCTACGGCAGCGCCTACTACGCCGGCATCATCGCCGAGCGCCGCGCCAAGGCGCAGCTTCGCCGCGGCGGCCCCGGCGCCCACCACGCCGTCTACGAGGGCCTGCGCCAGGCGATGGCGCACTTCGAGGAGGCGGCGGCCCTCCGCGCGCCGGGCGACGACGAGGCTCTGCTGCGCTGGAACACCTGCGCCCGGCTCCTGACCAGCCACCGCGAGCTCACCCCCGCGCCGCCGGATGCGGGGGAGCAGATGCTGGAGTAGGCTCTCACGGTTCGCCTGCTGGACGCTGACCTCCCCGCGCCTGGGCACGGAAGTGCTCGTAGCGGTCCTGGAAGCGCGCGGACCTGAGGCAGCAGCACCTCGAGCTGCGCCAGCTCTTCGGCGACGTGCGGCAGGGCCTCGGGCTCCTCCCTGAGGTTCGAGATCAGCACCTGCCAGCGGCTGACCCGCTCCGAGAGGGAATAACCTATGACTGCCATGGTGTCCTCCTTCGAGTCCTAGATAGGGACTCCCTGTTAGTTGAGGGAACCCCCCCGGCCGTGCCGTCGCGCTCGGCCGCGGGGGAGCAGATGCTGGAGTAGCCGCCGCCAACACGGCACCTGCCGCTGCCACTGCGCGTGGCGGCCGCAGGACAGGCCGCGGCCGCGCCGGCCTAGCGCTCCGTCGGCGGGCTCGCTTCCTCCTGCAGAGCGCCTCGGCGTTTCTTCCTCTCGCGCTGGCGCTCAGGCGGCTGAGCCGCCGGCTCACGGTCCGCGGCGGCTTCGGCCGCGCGTCCCCAGAGCGCTTCGATCTCGAGCAGCATGAGCTGCCGGTGAATCGCCATGATCCGCTCCTCGAGCTTTCGTCTCGCCGCGGCGGGCCGTGGGGAGCTCTCGTGCGCCGGCCCCTCCGACACGAGGTCGCGGGCCTCGGGCACCGCGTAGAGCCGATCCACGGACCCTTTCATCGGCGTGGGCAAGCGCGAGCGCCACGCCAGGTTGAAGGCGAAATCGAGCACCGACACCCCGAGCGGCTCGAGGAGGCGCTCCAGGACTTCCAGGGTGGGCAGCGCCCGGCCGCGCAGATACCGGCTCACCTGCGAAGGGCTCGTCCCCGACAGTTTGGCGAGTTTCCTCTGCGTGATACGCGCCTCGCGGACTGCCTGCGCCAGCGCATCCCCCACGTGCACGAAGATCCCCACGCCGACAAGGATGTACGCTCTTCGAGCACGTTGCAAGAGGTAAATTGCTGATACAGAACAACTTATCCGCAACATTCCTTTCCGTCTTGGAGAACTTTTGCCGTTCAAAGAGCCTGATATTCCGCCGGGAGGACCCGGAAATCATCGGAAATTCTCTTCCCCGGTAACTTCGTCGCGCCAAGGCGTCCAGCGCCGCCGAGGCCGGATACCTCGCGTGCGCGGCTGGATCCCGCTACCGCTGCGCCGGAAACGCCGGCGCCTGCCGCTGCCAGAAGAAGGGCGGCCGCTTCTTCGGGTGGTTGCCCACCTGGTCGCCGGTTGCGGCGTCGTAGAGGCGGCCGTTGACCATGACCAGCGACACCTGCCGCGAGTTGTGGATGTCCTCGAGCGGGTTGGCGTCGAGGACGGCCAAGTCGGCGAGCTTGCCCGGTTCGAGGGAGCCGATGTCCTTGTCGAGGCCGAGGTACCGGGCGCCGTTCGAGGTGGCGGCGCGCAGCGCCTCGTGGGGCGTCATGCCGCCTTGGGCGAGCATCCAGATCTCCCAGTGCGCCCCCAGACCCTCGCGCTGGCCGTGGGCGCCGAGATTGACGCGCACGCCGGCGTGGGCGAGGTCGCCGGCGATCTTCGCCACCTTGAAGTGCCCCCACTCGTCCTCGGGCGCGAGCGTCCGGCGGCGCGAGCGCTCGTCGATGACTTCGCGCGGCACGAAGGTCAGGAGGCGTTCGTCCTCCCAGACGTTGGTCTTGGCGTACCAGTAGTTCTCGCCCCACAGCCCGCCGTAGCCGACGATGAGGGTCGGCGTGTAGCCGACCTGCGTGCCCGGCCAGAGCTGCAGGACGTCCTGGTACACCGCGCCCACGGGGATCGTGTGCTCGATGCCGGTGTGGCCGTCGATGACCATCGTCATGTTGTGCTGGAAGAGCGACCCGCCCTCGGGCACCACCATCATCTCGAGCTCGCGCGCCGCGGCGATGACCTGCTGGCGCTGGTCGCGGCGCGGCTGGTTGTAGCTCTTGACGCTGAACGCGCCGGCCGCCTTCATCCGCCGCAGGTGGGTGCGGGCGTCCTCGAGGTTGTCGATGACAGCGGTGAACGCCGTCGTCGCGCCGTAGAGGATGGTGCCGGTCGAGAAGATCCGCGGCGCGGTGATGATGCCGGCCTTCGCCATCTCGGAGGCGGCGAAGATCTCGCCGGTGTCGTTCGACGGGTCGTGGATCGTGGTGACGCCGAAGCCGAGCGTCGCGTAGTTGGACCAGTTCTCCTCGGGCACCACGTTCTCGGTCGCCATGGCGCCGTGCCAGTGGACGTCGACCAGGCCGGGGATGATCGTCTTGCCGGCGGCATCGACGACGTGGGCGCCGGCCGGCACCGCCACCTCGGCGCGCCGCCCGACGGCCTTGATGCGGTTGCCCTCGACCACGATCGCGCCGTCCTCGATCACCTCGTCCTCCCTCATGGTGATGATGCGCGCGCCGACGAAGGCCACCGTTCCGGAGGGTACGTCGTAGGGGACCTCGAAGCCCAGGTCGATGCCCTCGGCCGGCGGCTCGGGAAGCTCCTTGGGCGCGCCTTCGACGAAAGCGAAGGTGTCGCTCAGGGCGCGGGTGAAGAGCTGCGGGCCGAGCGACCAGTGGAGCTTCTGCGAGTCGCCCGACCAGTGCAGGTACTCGCCGGCGTCGCGGGTGACGCGCTTGACCGGGAAGGCGCTCGTCTTGGGGCCCACCTCGACCATCTGACCGGTGGCCACGAACGGCGCCACGTAGGCGTGGAAGCGCTCGGTCCAGGCCACCCAGCGGCCGTCGGGCGAGACGTGGAACTCCCCGGCGTGCTCGCTCTGGAGGTGCGTCCGCTCCTCGCGGCCGTCGAGCTCGATCGAGGCCAGTTGCCGCTTGTTCTCCTCGCCGAAGCGGAGCAGGAAGACGCGGTCGCTCGCGGCGCCGAAGTGCGGCCGGATGCCGTCCTCGGTGACCAGCACCGGCTCGCCGCCGCCAGCCGGCACGCGGTAGATGCCGGGCTCGCGCGACCACGCCGGCGTGCGCAGGAAGCCCCCTTCGCTCTTCCTGAAGACGATCTGCTTGCCGTCGGGCGAGAACGCCGGCTCGACGTAGTGACCGGGGGCGCCCACCACCACCCGGCCCTCGCCGCCGCCGGCCGGGGCCACGCGGATCGTCGAGAGCTTCTCGTCGTCCCAGGTGGTGTAGACGATCGACCGCCCGTCGCGCGAGAAGGACGGGTAGTGCTCGAAGTGGTCGTCCTGGCGCGTCAGGCGCCGCGGCTTGCCGTTCGGCAGGTCGCGGATCCAGAGGTGGCCGAGCGCCTGGAAGACCGCGCGGTCGCCCTTGGGCGAGACCTCGACCCAGCGCAGCATCTTGGTCTTGAATTCGCGCGGCGCCACCTCCTGCGGGAAGCGGACCGCCGGCGCGACCTTCTTCGTCGCCCGGACGTGGAAGGGGATCTCGGTGCAGTGCTTGCTCGCGACGTCGAGACTGTAGATCTCCCCCTCGGCCCAGAAGACGATCGACTTCGAGTCCGGCGTCCAGGCCATCCCGGGATAGACGCCGTGGATCGCCCAGGTCTCCTGCAGGTCGCGGTCGAGTCCGTCGAAGATCGGCCAGTCCTCGCCCGAGGCGACGTCGTGGAGGTGGAGCACGCTCTTGTTGCGGATGCGGCGGATGAAGGCGAGGAGCTTGCCGTCGGGCGACGGCGTCGGCCGCACGGCGCCGCCCGGGCCGGTGACGAACGGCTCGACCTTCCCGGTCTGCCGGTCGAGGCGCCGGATGACGTAGATCTCGGTGTTGGGGTCCTTGTTGTACTCGAAGATCTCGCCGGGGGTCGAGTCGTCGCTGAAGTAGAGATAGCGGCCGTCGGGCGAGAAGGCGGGCTCGCCGGTGTCCTTCTGTTGCGTGCGGCGCTTGGTCATCTGCAGGCCGTCGCCGCCGGTGCGGTGGTAGAGCCACATCTCGCCGGCGCCGGCCGAGCGCTGCGAGGTGAAGTGCTTGCGCGCCACCAGGTACTCGCTGTCGGGGGTCCAGTCGGGGCTGTTGAGCAGGCGAAAGGTCTCCTTCGTCACCTGCTGCAGGTCCTTGCCGTCGCGGCCCATGATCCAGACGTTGTCGCCGCCCCCCTGGTCGCTGGTGAAGGCGATCCACTTGCCGTTGGGGCTGTAGCGCGGCTGCTCCTGCCAGGCGATGTCGTCGGTCAAGGCGCGCGCCTCGCCGCCGCCGATCGGCATCACGTAGATGTCGCCTAGGAGGTCGAAGGCGATCTCCTTGCCGTCGGGCGAGACGTCGACGCTCATCCAGGTCCCCTGGGTGGTGTCGATCTTGACCTCGCCGGTGTAGCCGGGGGCGGTGTTGACGTCCCACTTCTCCTTCTCCTTCTCCTTGTCCGCCTCCTCGCCCGGCTTCTTGGCCCCCTCGGCCGGCTTCTCGACGGGCTCGAACGGCTGCTCGCCCTCGACCGGCGGGATGTCGCCCTCGTCGGGCGGCTTCTCGCCCTCGACCGGCTTCTCCTTCTCCTCCGGCGGCTTCTGCTCCTGGGCCGAGGCGAGGCGCGGCCCGTGCGGGCCTTCGTGCGATGACGCGACGACCGGAATGACGAGGAGCAGGAGGACGAGCAGCAGGCGATGGAGTCGGCTCATGGGTTCCTTCCCTGGACGTTGAGAGGGGAGTGGGCGCTCGGGCCCGGGGGATTGTACGTCGCGGGCGGCGCGGAGTTTGCTCCCGGCCTGCGGACGGCACGGCCCGGCGGGGGAAGGCCCTCCGGGCCGGCCATGGACAAGACGCTCGGTGACTGACGGGACGCTACGGAGAGGCGGGCTCGGCGACGGCGGTCAGGAGCACGACCAAGGCCTCGTCGCTCGTGCCGTCGACGCGCGAGGTGCCGACGACGATGGTCTCGCCGATGTCGAGGTCGAAGGAGTTGAAGAGGAGCTGGCGCGGCGCTCGACGCTCGCCTTTGGCGTTGACGAGCGCCGGCGAGTCACCCTCCTCGCGCAGGCGGAATCGTTCGACGAAGAGCTGTGTGCTCTTCGAGTCGCCGACGCGGCGGAAGGTGAGGTCGGCATCGTAGGAGGCGCCCGCGGCGCCCACCAGACGCACCTCGGCGCTCGAGGTGGCCG
The DNA here is from genome assembly GCA_044866775.1 of Thermoanaerobaculia bacterium. Classification (GTDB taxonomy): domain Bacteria; phylum Acidobacteriota; class Thermoanaerobaculia; order Multivoradales; family UBA5704; genus DASUNQ01. The sequence goes on from JBIOUG010000100.1 coordinate 41,602, forward strand.
GAACCCAGGCGCTGTCGAGCAGGCGGTAGCTCTTGTAGGGCAGGAACCCCTGGAGGTCCTGGAGCGCCTTGCGCGCGCCTGGCGGCAGGTTGTCGGGCATGGCGCCGCCGGTCGGGCCGTTGGCCGCGATCAGCAGGAGCTGGAAGACCTGAGTGCGCGGCGCGGCGTCCTCGCGCGCCAGGGCGCGGACGATCCGCTCGTGGGTGGCGGCGTCGGCCCGCACGCCGAGAAACGTCCCGTCGCCGGTCGTGACGCCTCTCACCTGGCAGCGCTCCTTCTCGGTGCACTGCTCCCACGCCAGGAGCTCGGCGGCGTGGAGGCCGAGGTGGAGGATGCGGTACTGGTTGTCCTGGAGCTCGACGGCGGGCGCGCCCTGCGCGGCGGCGGCCGGCAGCGGCACAGCCGCGAAGCCCGCCGCGAGTGCGAGGAGCGGGAGAACCGAGAGGGATCGATGGGTGATGTGGCGCAAGGCGGTCTCTCCTCAAGGCCGCCGCGGAGGGCGGCCCGGTCGTTTCACGATTCCGAGGGCGAGGTCAGGGTCCAGAGGATCCGGGTGCCGCCCGGGGCGGAGAACTGGAGGTGGAGCCCCGGCACCTCAACGGCCTCCCCTGAGGCGCTTGCCACCTCCGGTCCGGCGCCGGGGACGGCCGAGGACTCCACGAAGAGGCTGAACATGGGCTGGCTAGGGAAGGACGGCTGGGCGTTGAGCACGGCTATGTCCGTGCTCGTGGCCGCGCGCTCGGGCGCGGTGGTGGACCCGAGGCTGCCGAAAGCAGGCTGGGTAGGGAACAACGTCTGGAGCGAGGCGTCACTCCAGACCAGGATGGTCTCGCCGGAGGCGACATGGTCTGGAGCGGGCCGCGGCGCGCGCCGCCGGTCATCGTTGGACTGCGTGCGGCGCGGCGGCTGCGGCGCGGCGATCTCTGCCGGCTCTGCGAGCGCCGTTGCCGCGCGCCTCCGCCTCTCGGCGCCGGCGTCCGCCGCGCGGGAGCGATTCGCTCCTGCGGACTCTCGCCCTGCGCCGCCCGCCTCGATGGCCGCCCGTTCGCCGCCGTCGTCGGCTTCATGCGCTACCCTGCCCGCCACCCCTTCCTTCCTTACCTGATCCGTTTTTCCCTGAGCAGCCGGCCACTCCCCGTGCGGCATCAGCCGCCAGAGGGCCACGGCGGCCAACAGCGCGAGGGCCGCCGCGAACGCCGGTCCCGTCAGTGCCAGCCAAGGCCGGCGTCGCGCGGCCGGCTCGGCGGCTGCGAGCGTCGCCCGCCGCATCGCCCGCACCTCGTCGAGCGTCAGCGCGTCCCCTGCCGCCGGGTCGTCCTGCCGCAGCAGGGCGCGGAGCCGCTCATCGATCGCGTGGCGTTCGTCGCGCGTTGGTCGTCTCACGCTCATGGTCTGCCTCCTGCGCCGCCGGCGAGCGCTGCGGCGAGCTGCTTGCGCGCCGCCGCGAGATGCCAGCGCACCGTCACCTGCGTGATGCCGAGGAGCCGCGCTACCGCGGCGGCCGGCACGCCTTCGAGCTCGTGCAGCACCACCACGGCGCGGCGCCGCGGCGGCAGCAGCGCGAGCGCCCGCCGCACCGTGGCGCCGGCGACCGCCGCAGCCTCCGGGTGCCGCGGCAGCTCCTGATCGCCCCGCTGCGCGAGCCCCACCCGCCGGCGCACGAGGAGGCGCCGGTGGCGGTCGCGGCAGAGGTTGACGAGCGTCCGCACCAGCCAGGCCTCGCCGCCGCTCTCATCCGGCGGCAGCGAGGCCGGCCGGCGGGCGGCGCGGAGGAAGGTCTCCTGCACCAGGTCGCGCGCCTCCTCGCGGTCGCCGGCCAGCCGCCGGGCGAGGCGGAAGAGCCGCTCGTGATGGGCGTCGAAGAGCGCCGCCAGGCGGTCGGTGGCGGTGGCGGCGGGCTCGAGGCGTTCCAAGGTCGCGCAGAGCGGCTGGGTCACGTAAGGACAAACGCACCGGGTGAGAGAACCGTTGGGGGGTGGCCCCTCTCCCACATGGGAGAGGGGGACGCCTTCGGTCTGGCGGCGAGCCGGGGTTACTGGCTGGCGGCTTCGGCCGCCAGGGCGGTGCGGGCGGCGGTGAGGAGGGCGCGGGCGGAGATCGGACCGCCGACGGCGCCGCGCATCCAGGCGTCCGGCGTCAGCCGTCCCTGGCGGGTGATGCGCTCGAACTCGCCGCCGAAGTCGCCGCCCTGGAACTTCTCGGCCACCTGGAAGGCGATGATGTGCCCGAGGGGGTAGTCGGGCAGGTAGAGGCCGTAGACGATCATGTGCGAGTAGATCGCCAGCACCTCGGAGTCGCGCACCCCGAAGTGCGGGGCGTACCAGCGGTTCCACACCTCGCCCGCGATCTCGAGCGTCGCCCGCTTGAGCTCGGCCGGCGTCGCCTCGGGGTGGGCGTACAGCCAGTTCCAGACCCGCATGTCGACGAGCGAGACGCCGGCGATCTCGTAGGCGTTCCAGAGGGTGGCGAGCGCTGACGCGCGCCGCGTCTCCGGGCCCGGCGAGGCGAGCCCCAGGACCTCGAGGTCGCGGTTCTGGAAGAGGAAGGCCATCGCCTCGGTGAAGGCGTTGTTCGGCACCCCGGCGAGCCACCAGTGGTCGATGCCGTTGAGCGAGAAGACCTGCTCGACGTTGTGGCCGAGCTCGTGGATGGCGATGTTGTAGCCCTTGTAGTCCATCCCGCCGCGGGGGACGCGGGTGCGCAGGTGCGCCTTGTCCTCGCGCCGCTGGGCGCCCATGGCGTGGCCGGCGCCGCGCGCCGGGTCGACCACGATGTGCTCGGCGAGCCAGGCCGCCTTCTCCGCCGAGAAGCCCAGCGCGCGCAGCACCTCGGGGAGCTTCGCCTGGAAGGCGGCGACGTCGGGGAAGCGCTCGCGCACCACGCGGTCGAGCTCCGCCTCGCTGTAGCGGCCGCGCGGCTTGAAGCCGGCGTACCAGATGTCGAACGGCGCGAGCGGCCGACCGAGGCGCCGGCGGATGAGCGCGGCGAGATCTTTGACTTCGGGCGACTCGAGGACCGAGACGAACAGCGCCTCGACCTCGCGCTCCGGGATCTCGCGGCCGCGCTCGAAGCTGCGCTCGACGTAGGTCGGGCTCGTCGGGCTGTAGGGGTCCTCCTTGCGCGCCGCCTGGAAGACCGCGAGCAGGCGCGCGTAGCGCGTGTCCGGCTCGGGGCTGGCCAGCCGCTCGGGCGAGACCGCGTCCTCTTCGTGCAGCGGCCGCACGGTGTTGCCGACCGGCTCCCAGAGGAGGTCCGGGTTGTCGACGACCGCCTGCGGGATCTCCTGGCGGACGATGCGCTCCATGACCTTGAGGATCAGCCGCTGCTTGGCGAGGCCGGCCGGCGTCGGGTCGGCGTAGTGCGCGGCCAGCTCGTCGCGCAGCCCCCAGTGCGAGATGAGGCGGAGGCCTTCGGGGAAGGGTCGCTCGCCGGCCGGCGTCACCAGCCGGTCGAGCCGGATGTTGTAGCCGTTGACGTACTGGTCGGCGGCCGTCGTGGCGCGCGTCCACTCCTGGCGCACCGCCGCCGGCACGCGCTCGGAGTAGTGGTCCATCATGCGCGAGCGCGCCCAGGTGGCGCGGTCCCACGACGGCCCCTGCGCCAGCCGCTCCTCGAGCGTGTGAACGGGGAAGTTGAGGAGCGCGAGGAAGGCCACCTTGGTGGCGAAGAGGTCCTCGCCGACGTGGGAGCTCAGGTCGAGGTTGGCGAGCAGCTCGTCGACCCGCAGGATCGGCCCGGTGTCGAGGTCCAGCGGAGTCTTGAGCTCGCGGTAGACCTCGAGCAGGTGCCCGTGGACCTGCTCGGAGACCCGCTCGAGGCGCGCCTCGGTCGCCGCGAGCGCCGCCGGATCGGCGAGGAAGCTCTCCTCGCAGAAGGCGAGGAAGGCCGTGTCGTCGCCGTCCTCGACCCACCAGCGCTGCGCCACCTGCTCGACGCCGCGGCGGATGCGCTCCGCCTGCCCCTGGCCGTGGCGGGCGAGGAGACGGGTGACGGCCTGCTCGACCGCCTCGCGGCCGACGGCCGACTGGGCCCGAGCGGGCGCGACAGGTGCGAGAGTCAGCACGGCGGCGAGCACGGCGAGCAGCATGGTCGTGCGCATGAGCGGGGGCTCCTCGGACGGCGGCGGGAGGCGGGCGAGCGCGCCGGCCTCATAGGGGCGGGCGCATGGCGTTGGCCACCAGCGGCTCGTCGATGACCAGGCGGTGCCCTTCGCCTTCGGCGAGGACCTCCTCGCGCGAGAAGGGGTCGAACTCGAAGGGCTTGATGATCTTGCCGTAGACCGACTTGAGCGCGCGGGCGCCGATGCGGCTGTGGCGCGAGGCCTCCTCGGCGATCTTCGCGACCGCCTGGTCGGTGACCTCGAGCTCGATGCCGTAGTTGCGGAAGAAGCTCTGCGAGGCGCGGAAGACGCCGTCCGGCAAGTCGCGGAAGATGCGCGCCAGGGTCGGGGCGGTCAGGTCCTCGAGGATGATGGCGTTGTCGAAGCGCGAGAGGAACTGCGGCTGCATGCCGTAGCTGAAGAGGTCTTCCTGCCGGAAGTGATGGCGCAGCGTGAAGTACTCGCGGATCTGAATCTTGCCGTTGTCGTAGACCGTCGTCGTCGGCAGCTTGATGCCGCTCTTGGGCGAGGTGACGCGCTGGAAGACCTGGTCGTAGAGCGTCTCGAAGGCGCCGGCGCAGAGGAAGAGCATCTTGCCGGTATCGATCTGGATGCGGGCCGTCTCGGGCACTTTGCCACGCATCACCGTGATCGGCCAGGCGATCCGCTCGCCCTCGATGAGCGTCAAGAGCGCCTGCTGGATGTTGATGCCGGTGACGTAGGGCTTGCCGCCGATCACCGCCGAGACCTTGTCGATCTCGTCGAGGCAGACGGTGGCCCGCTCCATGGCGCGGGCGATCTCCTCGGGGCCCGCGCCGTCGCCCAAGATCTGGCGCGCCCGGTCCTCGACCCGCGCCAAGAGGCGTCCGGTGTCGACCACCCCCTCCTCGTTGGCCACCGTGCTGGCGTTCATGATCACCAGCACCCGCCAGTCCCGCAGCTCCTCGTGCTCGGCGTAGAGGTCCTCGACGGCGCGCATGATCGTCGTCTTGCCGGTGCCGGAGTTGCCGATCAGCAGGAGGTTGCCGTACTTCTCGCCGGCCAGGTGCTTGAAGATCGCCACCGCGACGTAGCGCAGCACCTCTTCCTGGCCGATGACGCGCCGCTGCAGGGCGGCGTAGATGTCGGTAGGTTGCATCGCTGCTCTCCCAGCCCCCAAACCCGGGGGGGCGGCGGGGCATTCCTGAGAATCTACGGATTCTAATAGCGCGCCGGCGCCGCTTGCCCGCGCACGGCCCGATCGGGGACACTCGGGGCCGTGCGCGCCGCCCGCCCCTTCGACCTCGAGGCCGAGCTCAACCCCGAACAGATCGCCGCCGTCACCCATGGCGAGGGGCCGCAGCTCGTGCTGGCGGGGGCGGGGTCGGGGAAGACCCGGGTCATCACCTACCGCATCGCCTGGCTGGCGCAGGAGCGCGGCATCGATCCGGGGCACCTGGTCGCCGTCACCTTCACCAACAAGGCGGCGGGGGAGATGCGCGAGCGCGTCGAGCGCCTGCTCGGCCTCTATCCGCTGCCGGCCGTCGTCGGCACCTTCCATCGCTATGCCCTGATCCTGCTGCGCCGCTACGGCGAGCGGGTGGGCTTGAAGCGCGACTTCGCGATCCTCGACACCGCCGACCAGCTCGGCCTGGTCAAGCAGGCGCTCGCCGCCGAGGGGCTGTCGGAGAAGGCGTTCTCGCCGCGCGCCGTGCTGGCCGAGATCAGCTCGGCCAAGAACCGTCTGATGGATCCCGCGGCCTACGAAGCGCGGGCGCAGCACTTCTTCCAGAAGAAGGCGGCGCTGCTCTACCGCCGCTACCAGGGTCTGCTGCAGCAGGCCTCGGGGGTGGACTTCGACGACCTGCTGGCGCTCGCGGTCAAGCTCCTGGTGCAGGACGAAGAGCTGCGCGGCCGCATCCGCCGGCGCACCGAGTACCTGCTGGTCGACGAGTACCAGGACACCAACCACGCCCAGCTCCGCCTGATCGAGGAGCTGGCCGGGCGTGACGGCAACCTGACCGCGGTCGGCGACGAGGACCAGGGGATCTACCGCTGGCGCGGCGCCGAGCTCGCCAACATCCTGGAGTTCGAGCAGAGCTTCCCGGGCGCCGTGGTGCGCAAGCTAGAGCGCAACTATCGCTCGACGCAGAACATCCTCGACGCCTCGGGAGCGCTCGTGGCGCACAACGTCCACCGCCGCGGCAAGCGCCTGTGGACCGATGCCGGGGGGGGCGCGCCGATCGACCTCTTCAAGGCGCTCGACGAGGGCGACGAGGCGACGTGGGTGGTGGACACCATCCAGCGCCTGCGGCGCGACCACCGTCTCTCCGACCTCGCCATCCTGGTGCGCACCAACGCGCAGACCCGCGCCATCGAGGACGAGCTGCTGGCGCGCGAGGTGCCGTACGTGCTGGTCGGCGGCGTCCGCTTCTACGACCGCGCCGAGATCAAGGACCTGGTCGCCTACCTGCGGGTGCTCAGGAACCCGCGCGACACCTTCTCGCTCGCCCGCATCCTGAACCAGCCGCCGCGCGGCATCGGCAAGGCGACGCAGGAGCTGCTCGCGACGCAGGCGGCGGAGCTCGGCCAGCCGCTCTGGGACGTCCTGCTCCTCGACCAGATGGGGAACCTGCCGGCCAAGAGCGCCGCGGCGCTGCGCAAGTTCCGCGACCTCCTGGTCGACCTCCAGCACGCGGCCGCGGAGCTGCCGCTGCCGGCCCTCCTCGACCGGCTGCTCGCTGCGACCGGCTACGCCGACCTCTTCAACGAGTCCGACCCCGAGGACCTGGCGCGGCTCGAGAACATCCGCGAGTTCCTCTCGGCGGCGCAGGACTTCACCGAGACCCACGGCGTCAACGCCCCGGACGACGATCAGCTCACCGCCTTCCTCGACCACGTGGCGCTGGTCACCGACCTCGACACCTGGCAGAGCGAGCGCGGGGTGTCGCTGATGACCCTGCACAGCGCCAAGGGGCTCGAGTTCCGGGCGGTCTTGGTGACCGGGCTCGAGGACGGCCTGCTGCCGCACTTCAACGCCCAGGGGGCGCGCGAGGACGTCGAGGAGGAGCGGCGGCTCCTCTACGTCGGCATGACGCGGGCGCGCGAGCGCCTCTTCCTCTCCACCTGCCGTCGGCGGCGCATCGCCGGCCGCTACCAGGACCAGGCGGAGTCGCCGTTCCTGGCCGAGCTGCCGGAGCGGCTCCTGTCGCTCTCGGTGAGCCCGTCGCTCGTCTGGGAGTCGCCGCGGCGGGGCGGCGAGCGGGCGGAGGCGGTCTACGCGTTCTTCAGCGGCGGCACGCCGGCCGCGTCGGGCCCGGGCTGGCGGCTGCCGACGGGCGGCGCCGCGGCCACCCACCCGGCGGTGCCGGTTCCCACCCTCCCGACGCCGCGTGTCCCCACGCCGCCCCGCCCGGCCGGCGGTCCTGCGGGCACCGCCGGGGCTCCCCGCCGCGCCGCCCGCCGCGGCAGTCGCGTCCGCCATCCCACTCTCGGCCAGGGGGTCGTGCTGGAGATCGACGGCGAGGGCGACGACACCAAGCTCACCGTCTTCTTCGAGAAGGCGGGCAAGCGGCGTCTGATCGCCCGCTACGCCAACCTCGAGCTGCTGTAGGTATCGCGGCCGGTGCGGTCCGGCTCTTGCACCTTCTCCTTCGCGATGAGACACGAAGAGACGACGCAGGACGCTCCTCCGGACGAGCGGCTGTCGTTGATTGCCTACCGGCTGGCCGATACGCCGCTGCGCCTCGAGCCGGCGGCGGCGGGACGGGACTGGATGGACGCCACCCCGGAACGCTTCGCCTACCGCTGCCTGCCGCTGGTGCTGGCGAACCAGGCCGGCTGGTTCGTGGTGCCGGAGGTCGCCGTCCGCGCCTGCTGGAAGGGCGGCAGGGAGCTCGACGACATTCTCGTCGAGCAGGAGCCTCCGGACTCGCCGCCGTTCGCCGTGAGCCACTTCGGCTCTGGCATCCTCACCTTCAACATCCCGTTCCTCTTCCGCACCCCGCCCGGGTACAACCTGCTGGTGCGCGGTCCGGCGAACCTGCCGCTCGACGGCGCGTTCCCGCTCGACGGTCTCGTCGAGGCCGACTGGGCGGTGGCGACCTTCACCATGAACTGGCTGCTCACGCGGCCCGGCGCCTGGATCGAGTTTCCCGCCGGCCGGCCGATCGCGATGCTCGTGCCGCAGGCGCGCTTCGACCTCGAGCGCTTCGCGCCGGCGATCCGCCCGATCGAGAGCGCGCCGGAGCTCGAGCGCGCGCACCAGACCTGGAGCGACGGCCGGCGCAATTTCAACCGCGACCTCAAGGACCCGCAGTCGGCCGCCGTGCGGCAGCGCTGGCAGAAGCACTACTTCCAGGGCGCCGCCCCGGACGGCGCCGCGGCGCCGCAGCATCAGACCAAGCTGGGCGTCCGCCCGTTCACCGAAGACTGACCGCGAAGGAGCGTCCGCGCGGTCTGGCGCCTACGGCGCCGGCTGGCCGCGCAGCCGCGCGTAGAGATAGTTGTCGACCCGCCGGCCGCGGAGCTTGAAGTAGCCGAGGAGGACGCCCTCGCGGCGGAAGCCGTTCTTCTCGAGGACGCGCTGCGAGGCGACGTTCTCGACCGCGCAGCGCGCCTCGATGCGCTCGAGCGGAGTGTTGCTGAAGAGGTCCTCGAGGAGCTGCGCGAGCGCCGCGCTCATCACGCCGCGCCCCTGGTAGACGTCGGAGAGGGCGTAGCCCACCTCCGCCAGGCCGTGCTCCCAGTTGCTCACCACCAGGGTGATCCAGCCCCCGGCCTCGCCCTCGACCTGCACGATCCACTGGAACTTCTCGCCGCGGCCGCGGTAGAGGTCGGCCATGCGCTGGCTGGCGACGTCGGCCCGGAGCTGCGAGACCGGCAGGTCGTTGAGCGGCTGGTAGCGGCGGACCGAGGGCTCGGCCCGCCACTGGCGCAAGAGCTCGGCGTCGCGCGGGCTGGCCGGGCGCAGCGCGACGTCCGGGCCGCTGTGGCGCTCCGGGACCGCCATGGCCCCTAGTTTAGCGGACGGCGTCGGGAAGCTCGGCGGCGAGCCAGGGCGCCCGCGCGCCGAGCCCCGGCAGGACCGAGAGCAGGAACATGTAGCCGTACCCCTGGACGAAGAGGAGGAGGAAAGGGAGCGAGGCCCACATGCCCTGCGCCGCCGCGTAGACCGAGCAGGCGAGGAAGTAGAGCGCGAGAGCGCCTTCGAGGGCGACGAGCGGTCCGGTCGCAGCGCGGTAGCGCTTCCGCTTCCAGTCCTCGCCGGGGCGCTCGATGCTGTACTTCGGCGTCCGGTGGAAGGTGCCGCCGCGCTGGAAGAGGCCGGAGAGCACGGCGCGGCTGTTGTTGACCGCGAGGCCGATGCCGAGCCCCATGAGCGCCGGCAGGTAGCGCGCCTCGCGGCCCCAGCTCCCCCGCCGCTCCCCGCGCGCTCGCGCGGCGCCCCGCGCGATCACCTGGCCGGTCAGGTAGAAGACGACGACCGAGACCGAGGCGGCGAGGAAGAGCGGCAGGTCGACGAGCAGCAGCGCCTCGGGGCCCGCGCCGCGGCGCGCCAGCATCGCCGGGAACAGCAGCACCGAGAGCGCCGCCATCAGCAGGTAGCTCGAGTTGTTGGTCAGGTGGACGAAGGCCTCGAACTTGACCCGCGGCGGCAGGTCGCTCGCCAGGATACGCGCCAGCAGCTTGCGCCCGGTCTGGACCGATCCCTTGGTCCAGCGGTACTGCTGGCTCTTGAAACCGTTGATGTCGACCGGCAGCTCCGACGGCACCCCGAGCTCGGGCACGTAGATGAACTGCCAGCCCAGGAGCTGCGCGCGGTAGGAGAGGTCGAGGTCCTCGGTCAGGGTGTCGTGCTGCCAGCCGCCGGCCTGCTCGATCGCCTCCCGCCGCCAGACCCCGGCGGTGCCGTTGAAGTTGAAGAAGCAGCCGCTGCGGTGCCGCGCCGTGTGCTCGACCAGGAAGTGACCGTCGAGCAGGATGGCCTCGATGCGGGTGAGCAGAGAGTAGCCGCGGTTGATGTGCTCCCAGCTCCCCTGCACCATTCCCACCCGCGCATCCGAGAAGAAGGGGACGGTGCGGCGGAGGAAGTCGGGCCGCGGCACGAAGTCGGCGTCGAAGACGGCGACCAGCGCGCCGCGCGCGGCGGCGAGGCCGGCGGCGAGAGCGCCGGCCTTGAAGCCGCGGCGGTCGCTGCGGTGGAGGTGGTGGACGTCGGAGCCTGCCGCCCGCCACCGCGCCACCGCCTGCGCCACGACCTCGCGCGTCTCGTCGGTCGAGTCGTCGAGGACCTGGATCTCGAGCCGCTCGCGCGGGTAATCGAGGGCGCAGACGGCGTCGATCAGCCGGGTCGCCACGTACATCTCGTTGTAGAGTGGCAGTTGGACGGTCACGACCGGCCAGACGTCCGGGTCCGGAGGGCGGACGGCCTTGCGCCGCCGGGTGCGGACGTAGAGGCACACGAGGAGGAGGCGGTGCGCGCCGTAGAAGGCGAGCACCGCGAGGACGAGGTAGTAGAGTGCCAGCAAGGCCGGCAGGACCATCTCCGAGCCCTCGCCCGTCAAGCCCCGCCGAGCGCGGCCCGGCCGGCACGCCCGTTCGGGACCTCGCTCCGCTGCTGCCGCTCTGCGGCGCGAGCCTCGGCCTGCTCGCGCTCCACCGGCTCTCCGCTCATCTGCCCTCCGCCCTGGCGCTGCTGGCGCTGGGCTCTGTTGTCCTCTGGTGGGCCGCCCATCGTCTCGAGGCGGCCTCCCGCACCGCGCCCGCGCGGCTGGGCGCAGCCGTCCTCGGCGGGGCGCTGCTGCTGCGGCTCCCCCTGCTCTTCCTCCCGCCGACGCTCTCGGACGACGTGCTGCGCTACCTATGGGACGGGAGGGTGGCGGCGGCGAGCCGCAACCCCTACGCGCTCGCGCCCGAGGCTGCCGAGCTCACGCCGCTGCGCGACCCTCTCTGGCAGGCCCTCCCGCACCGCGCGGTGCCGACGGTCTACCCACCCCTCGCCGTCGGGGCGTTCAGTATAGCGGCACGGCTGCCGTTTCCGCTGGCGGCCTGGAAGGTGATGGTGACGGCGGCCGATCTCCTCGCCTGCGCTCTGCTGCTGGCGCTGGCGCGGCGGCTCGGCGTCCCCGAGGGGCGAACGGTCTGGTACGCCTGGAACCCGCTGGTGGCGCTCGAGGTGGCGGGGATGGGGCACGTCGACGCCTTCGGGGTGGCGGCGGTGCTCGGCGCGGTGCTCCTCCTGGTCGCGCGGCGGCCGCCGGTCCTCGCCGGCGCCTGCGCCGCCGCCGGCGCTCTCGCCAAGCTCGCGCCGCTCGTCGCGCTGCCGCTCTGGGGGCGCGGGGCGGGCGGCGCTCGCGACCGCATTCGCTTCTGGGCCACGGCCCTGGCGCTCTTCGCGCTCGCCTGCCTGCCGGTCGTCACCGCCACGGGTGGAGTGCCGCCCGGGCTCCTCATCTACGCCAAGTCGTGGGAGTTCGACGGGCCGCTCTTCGAGCCGCTCTGGCGCCTGCTCGACCTGGCCGGCGCGGCGCCGCGCCTGGCCGACGTGCTCGACGAGCTCAAGCTGCAGACCAACCGCCACGCCTTCTTCAATCACTTCTACCCGTACCTCTACCCGCAGTTCCTGGCCAAGGTGGTGCTCGGGCTCGCCCTCGCCGGCGTCGTCCTGACGGCGCGGCCGGAGCCGGACCTCGCCGCCGGCACCGGGCGGCTCCTGGGGCGCGCCCTCCTGCTCTCGGCCACGGTCTATCCCTGGTATCTGCTCTGGGTGCTCCCCTGGGCCGCTCTCCGCCGTCACCCGGCCTGGCTCGCGCTCTCGGTCCTCCTCCCGCTCTCCTACCTCGCCCAGCCCGGCGGCGCGCCGCTCTTCCCGTGGCTCTGGCTCGCGATCTGGGGGCCGTTCTTCGCCCTGCTCTGGCTCGGGCCGGGATGGCGCCGGCCATGATCTACCGCCTGACCGTCTCCTACCGCGGCACGGCCTACGGCGGCTGGCAGCGCCAGGAGAACGCGCGCACCGTCCAGCAGGTGCTCGAAGAGGCGCTGGGCGATCTCCTCGGCATCCTGCCGCCGCCGCGCGTCGTCGGCGCCTCGCGCACCGACGCCGGCGTCCACGCCCGCGGCCAGGTGGCGCACCTCGTCCTGCCGCGCCCCTTCCCGCCGCGCGGCCTCGTCCATGGCACCAACGCCCGCCTGCCCGACGACGTCCGCGTGATGGCAGCCGAGGAGGCGCCCGCGGGCTTCGACGCCCGCCGCGCGGCCGCCGCCAAGGAGTACCGCTATCGCATCTCCCGCGCGCCGGTGCTCTCGCCCCTCGACGTCCTCTTCGTCGTCCAGGTCCCGCCGCGCCTCGCCCTGGCGCCGATGGCCGACGCCACGCGCCACCTCCCCGGCCGCCACGACTTCTCCGCCTTCGCCCTGGCCGGCGGCGCCCACACCGACCCGCACCGCACCATCTTCGCGGCCGCCTGGACCGAAGCCGGCGACGAGCTCCTGCTCACCGTCACCGGCGACGGCTTCCTCCGCGGCATGGTGCGCTCCCTGGCCGGCACTCTCATCGAGGTAGGCCTCGGCAAGCGGCCTCCCGACTCCTTCGCCGCCCTCCTCGCCGGCGCTTCCCGCTCCGCCGCCGGCCCCACCGCCCCCGCTCACGGGCTGATCCTCGAGCGCGTGCTCTACCCGGCCGAGTGGGGCGGTCCGGCCGAGGCCCTGTGATACCGTAAGCGCCCCGCCGACGCCGACGATGGTAGACCTCGCGAAACTCGCCGACCCCGGCACCCCCGAGGAGCTGCTGGTGCGCCGCATCGACTTCGCGCGCCTGCCCCGCCACGTCGCCATCATCATGGACGGCAACGGCCGCTGGGCGAAGGCGCGGAACCTGCCGCGCGTCGAAGGCCATCGCGCCGGCGTCGAGTCGGTCCGCGACACCGTCGAGACCGCCGCCCGCATGGGGCTCGAGGTCCTGACCCTCTACGCCTTCTCGGTCGAGAACCAGAAGCGCCCGCGCTTCGAGGTCTGGACCCTGATGAATCTTCTTAAAGAGTACGTCCGCCGCGAGGCCGACACGCTGGTCGAGAACGACATCCGCTTCCATGTCCTCGGCCGCTGGGACGAGCTCGACCCGACGGTCGTGCGCGAGCTGCGCCGCACCCTCGACGCCACCCGCGACTGCGGCGGCATGTGTTTCAACATCGCCCTCAACTACTCGGGCCGGTGCGAGATCGTCGACGCCTGCCGCCACATCGTCGCCGACTGGGCGGCGGGCAAGCGGGCCGACATCGACGAGGAGACCCTCGGCCGCTACCTCTACACCTCCGGCCAGCCCGACCCCGACCTCCTGATCCGCACCTCGGGCGAGCTCCGCGTCTCGAACTTCCTCCTCTGGCAGATCGCCTACACCGAGCTCTGGGTGACCCGGACCCTGTGGCCCGACTTCCGGCGCCGCGACCTCTTCGAGGCGGTCGTCGAATACCAGCAGCGCGACCGGCGCTACGGCGGCGTCAAGCAGGAGGAAGACCTCTTCGCCCCCGGACGCCGCTCCGTCTAGGGCGCGCCCGGCCCATGCAGCGATTCCTGACCGCCGCCGTGGCCGTGCCGCTCGCGCTGGCGGCGGCCTTCCTTCTCCCCGGCCCCTGGTTCTTCGTCTTCGTGGCGGTGCTGCTCGAAGCGGCGGTGTGGGAGTACGTCAACATCGTCCGCCCGCGGGCCCCGCACGCGCCGCTGCGGGCGCTGCTGCTGCTGGTGCCGCTCGCCGCCGCGGCGCTCGCCGCCGCGCTCTCCGGCTGGGCCGCCGGCCGCGGCGGCGCCCTGGGCTCGCCGCCGGTCCAGGCGCTCGCCGCCGGCCTCGTCCTCTCGGTCGGCGTCGGCACCCTGCTCCTCGTCTCCCGGACGCCGCTCGAGGAGACCGTCTTCGCGCTCGGCGTCATCGGCTTCGGCGTCCCGTACTTCGCCGTGCCGATCGCCAGCCTTTACCGCGTGCAGCAGCTCGACCCCTGGCTGCTGTTCCTGCTCTGCGCCATCGTCTGGCTGGGCGACACCGCCGCCTACTACGTGGGCTCGGCCTTCGGGCGGCACAAGATGGCGCCGGTCGTGAGCCCGAACAAGACCTGGGAAGGAGCGGCGGCGGGGCTCGCCACCGGCGTCCTCGCGGCGGCCCTCTGGAGCCTCTGGCGCTACGGCGGCCTGCGCTCTTCGATCCTGGCGCTGGCGGCGGTGACCGCGCTGGCGGCTCAGGCGGGCGACCTCGTCGAGTCGATGATCAAGCGCGGCGCCGGAGTCAAGGACTCGGGCCGGGGCCGCCTCTTTCCCGGGCACGGCGGGGTGCTGGACCGCATGGATGCCATGCTCTTCGCGGCCCCCGTGTTGCTGCTGTGCACCTGGCTCCTCGGCCTCGAGGCCGCATGATCCGCCGTCCCGGGAATGCCCGCCGCCGGCGGGCGGTTGCGAGTTCCATCGAGCGCTCGCTCGCGCGCGCCCTCGCTCCGTTCACCCTCACGCCCTGCGGACCTGAATCGCCATGAGCAACGTCCTGTTCAACACCCTCTCGTTCGTCGTCGGGCTGGGCGTCATCATCTTCGTCCACGAGGCCGGGCACCTGCTGGTGGCCAAGAGCTTCGGGGTGCGCGTCCTCACCTTCTCGCTCGGCTTCGGCAAGCGCCTCTGGGGCTTCACGCGCGGCGACACCGACTACCGCATCTCGGCGATCCCGCTCGGGGGCTACGTCAAGCTGGGCGGCGAGATGCCCGAGGAGGCGAGCGGCGACCCGCGCGAGTTCCTGAGCAAACCGCGCTGGCAGCGGGTGCTGGTCTATCTCGCCGGGCCGTCGATGAACATCGTCCTCGCGATCGTCGTCTTCGCCTGTCTCTTCATGATCGGCATCGAGGTACCGCACCTGCCCGACCTGCCGCCGGTCGTCGGCGTCGTGCAGGAGGGCTCCTCGGCGGCCCGCGCCGGGGTGCAGCCCGGCGACCGCATCGTGGCGCTCGACGGCAAGCCGGTCGAGAGCTGGATGGACGTCGTCACCGGCCTCGCCTACTCGCCCGAGCGCCCGGTGCGGCTGCGCGTGGCGCGCGGCGGGCAGGTCTTCACCGCCGTCGTCACCCCCAACCGCGACCCCGAGAGCGGCATCGGCGCCGACTTCGCCGGGCTCTACCCGGTGGTGCGGCCGCGGGTGATCCAGGTGGTGAAGGGCAGCCCGGCCGAGGCCGCCGGCCTGCGTTCCGGCGACGAGATCTTCTCGGTCGACGGCCATCCGGTGGTCAACAGCGGCGACTTCGTCGCCTACGTCGAGAAGCGTGCCGGGAAGCGCCTGTCGATCGTCGTCCAGCGCGGCGGCGAGGAGATCCCGATCACCGTCGTGCCGCGCGACGCCGGCGGCGTCGGGCGGATCGGCGTCAACATCGGCTTCTTCCAGCGCTACGGGCCGTTGCGCGCGCTGCGCGAGAGCGTCGAGTACAACCTGCAGCTCGTGGGCGAGACGTTCCGCGTGCTGGGCAAGATCGTCAACCGCGAGCTTTCGGCCAAGGGGGCGCTGTCGGGACCGATCGACATCGCCGTGCAGAGCGGCGAGGCGGCGCGGCGCAGCGCCAAGGACTTCGTACAGCTCATGGGCTTCATCAGCCTCTCGATCGCGATCCTCAACCTGATGCCGATCCCGGTGCTCGACGGCGGGCAGATCTTCATCCTCCTCATCGAGTCGCTGCTGCGCCGCGATCTGTCGCTGCGCTTCAAGGAGGCCATCACGCAGGTGGGCTTCGCGCTCATCCTGATCCTCATGGTGACGGTGCTATATTTCGACCTCGTCAAGCACCTGCCCGGCCTGTTCTCCGGCTCCTGAGGAGGTTCGTGGATGGCGGTCTCCATCGGTGACCTGGCGCCCAACTTCGACCTCAGCTCGACCGAGGGCGTGCTGCTGATGCTGCGCGACGAGGTCATCCGCACCCCGCAGGTCCTCTACTTCTTCGCCGACCCGGCGAGCGACCGCGTCGAGCGCGACCTCGACGCCCTGAACCGGAGCCTCGACGATCTCGCCGCGCTGCGCACCCGCGTCCTCGCCGTCTCCGCGACGCCGCTCGAGGAGCTGAAGGCCCTCCAGGTCCGGCGCCATCTCCTCTTCCCGCTCCTCCACGACGACCGCAACTTCGCCGCCGCCTACGGCGTCACCGCCGAGGAGGGCAAGCAGCCCGCCCCCGCCCTCTTCGTCGTCAGCCGCGTCGTCACCAGGAAGCACCCCGAGCCGCGTCTCCTCTGGCTCGCCAACCCGGTCGGCGCCGTCGAGGAGGCGATGCCCCAGGTGCTCAAGATCCTCAAGACCCAGCCCTCCCCGACCGCCAACTATCCCAAGAGCATCATCAACCGCTTCGTCGACCGCTGGGTGAACTGAGCGCCGGCGGCCGCCCCGGCAGCGTTCAGATGTAGCGGACCTGGTTCGTCATCTCGTCTGCCGAGACCTCGTTCAGCAGCAGTAGCAGACGCCGCACGATCTCTTGCGGCGAGCGGCGGACGGCGAACACGACGCCGCTGTGGTCGCGACCTGCGCTGAAGTACTCCGCGACGAGCCGTTCGAAGTCAATTCGGTTGTGGGTCAACAGAACGCTGCGCCGGCTGCAGGCGTACGCCAACTGGGCGGCATCGGAAGCTCCGACTCCGCGACGAAGCCATAAGCCCGGAGCATCTCTCTGACCAGGACGTCCACGTCCTCGTCGAGATAGAGCTCGATGAAGAGCCGGCTCATGCGTTCCGCAGCAGCGGATCGATGAGCTCGTCGGGGATGCGGTTGCGCTCGCTGTGGGCCGCGATCTCGGCCTGATGGTCGCTGTAGTAGCTGAGAGCGTCGAAGACCTGCGCCAGCGTCAGGTGAGGCAGCCGCGCCGGGATCTCTTCCGGCGGAACGCCCAGCCGCCACACCTCGACGATCGCGCGCACCGGCGTGCGCGTCCCCTCGATGATCGGCTCACCGCCGAGGATCTCCTCGTTCCGGACTACGTAACGGTGTCGCGTCGTCGCCATGTTCATCCCCATCAGCTCTCGCAAGCCAGTTTCGCCCGCTCGTCGGCTGCGGTCAAGCACGCTGCCGGCGAGAAGGGCTCTCGGTCCTGTCGAGTAGCCCGCGCAGCTTCTCGAGGTCCTTCCGGTGGTCAGCGAGGTCGAGGCCCGGGCTCGGGTCCCTAGGAGCATCGGCATGCCGGGTTTAGCCGCGCGGCGGTCGCTGGGCAGACCTGCCCGTTTCCAGCAGCCCGCGGAGCTTTTCGAGGTCGCGGCGATGGCCTGCGAGGCCCAAGCCGGGCTCGGTCTCGAGGAGCATCGGCAGGCCGGCGAGGCGGGGGTCGTGGAGGAAGCGGGCGAAGGGGGCGAGGCCGATGGCGCCGTCGCCGATGTGGGCGTGGCGGTCGCGGCGGGAGGCGAAGGGGCGGGCCGAGTCGTTCAAATGGAAGCAGGCGACGTGAGCGAGACCGAGAACCTCCTCGACCTCCTTCATGAAGCGGCGGAAGCCCCGCATCTCGTGCACCGCGTAGCCGGCGGCGAAGGCGTGGCAGGTGTCGAGGCAGAAACCGACGCGCCGGCGGTGCCGCGTGCGCGCGCGGATCGCAGCCAGCTCCTCGAGGCGGCAGCCGAGGCAGCTCCCCTGCCCGGCGGTGTTCTCGAGGAGGACCCGCGTCCGGAGCCGCGGCAGCGCGCCGAGCACCGCGTCGAGCGAGGCCGCAACGAGCTCGACTCCGGCCTCCGCCCCGCCGCCGACGTGCGCTCCGGGATGCACGACGAGCCCCGCGACGCCGAGCCGCACGCAGCGCGACAGCTCGTCGGCGAGCGCGGCGCGCGAGCGCTCGAGGGTCACGGGGTCGGCGGCGGCGAGGTTGATCAGGTAGCTCGCGTGCGCCACCACCGGCCCGACGCGGCTTGCGGCGTGCGCAGCGCGGAACGCCGCGGCCTCCTCGTCCGTCAGCGCGCGGCCGCGCCACTGGTTGGGGTTCTTGGCGAAGATCTGGGCGGCGTCGCAGCCGAGCGCCTCGCCGTGCGCGAACGCCTTCGCGAGCCCGCCGGCGACGGAGAGATGGGCGCCGAGGAGCGGCCCTGGGCGGCGGCGCGGCATTGGGCGGCATTGTCGCTCAGGACGCCGCCGTTCGAGGGCCGGCTCTCCCCCCTCTGTTACACTGCCGCGGATGCTCCACAAGCTCCTCCGCGGTCTCGCTCTCGCCGCCTATGCGGCGGCCGTCGCCGGGGTTTTCCTGCTCGCCGCCTACACCTCCTTCAGCCTCTTCGTCCGCAGCGGCGTGACCACGGTGCCCGACGTCCGCGGGCTGACGCGCGCCGAGGCCGGCCGCGTGCTCACCGACCAGGGGCTGCGGGTGCGCGCCGCCGAGGCGGCCGGCCGCTACGACGACGAGGTGCCGCTCGGCCACGTGCGCCAGCAGACGCCGTCCGCGCGCACGCTCGTCAAGCGCGGGAGCGGCGTCGAGCTCGAGCTGTCGCTCGGACCGCAGCGCATCGAGCTGCCGCCGCTCGCCGGCAAAGGCGTGCCCGCGGCGCAGGTGACGCTCACCGCGCTCGGGCTCGGCGTCGGCCGCGTGCTGCACGCCTTCGGGGCGGGGCGCGATCCGGGCACCGTCGTCGCCCAGCACCCCGCAACCGGCGTCGCGGCGCGGCCGCAGACGCCGGTCGACCTCGTGCTCGCCCTGCCAACTCCTGCCGAGCGCTTCCTGATGCCCGACCTCGTCTACCGCCGCTACGAGGAGGTCGCGCCGTTCTTCCGGCGGCACGGCTTCCGCTTCGGCAGCGTCAAGTACGAGCGCTACGAGGGCGTGGCGGAGGGCACGATCCTGCGCCAGTTCCCGCTCCCGGGGCACCCGGTGACGCGGCGCGATGCCGTCTCGCTCGTCGTCGCCACGGTCTCCTAGCCGCGTGAAGCTCGCCCCGTCGATCCTCGCCGCCGATCTCGCGGACCTCGCCGGCGCGCTCCGCCTGTGCGAGGAGGGCGGGGCCGACCTGGTGCACGTCGACGTCATGGACGGGCACTTCGTCCCCAACCTGACCTTCGGCATTCCGGTCGTGCAGGCGCTCGCCCGCCGCACCCGGCTGCCGCTCGATGTCCACCTGATGGTCGAGCGTCCCGAGGAGCTGCTCGACGCCTACCTCGCGGCCGGGGCGGCGCGGGTGGCGGTCCACTGGGAGGCGACGACCCATCTCGACCGCCAGCTCCAGCGCATCCGGCAGGCCGGCGTCCGAGCGGGGGTGGCGCTCAACCCGGCGACGCCGGTCGAGCACCTCGCCGACGTGCTGCCGGCGCTCGACTTCGTGCTCCTGATGTCGGTCAACCCCGGCTTCGCCGGCCAGGCCTTCATCTCCTACGTCCTCGACAAGGCGCGGCGCCTGGCGGACCTGGTGCGCGCGCGGGGGGCGCGGGTCGAGATCGCCATGGACGGCGGCGTCGACCGGGATAACATTCGGCAGGCCGTCGCCGCCGGCGTCGAGGTGGCGGTCGTCGGCTCGGGCATCTTTGGCGCTCGCGAGCCGTTGCAGGAGATGGCCGAGCTGCGCCGGCGCGCCCGGTCGGAGAGCGTATGAGACATGTTGTCGTCATCGCGGCGCTCGGCATCGCGGTCAGTTTGGCGGTCCTCGCCGGCTGCCGCAGCGCCCCCGCCGACGATCCGATCCTGCGGCTCTCGGCCGAGGAGTCGCTCGCCAAGGGCAAGGAGTTCCTGGCGCGCGAGAAGTACGCCCGCGCGCGCCCCTACTTCGAGCACGCCTTCGAGGCGGAGCCCAACTCGGTCACCGGCCGCACCGCGCTTCTCCTGGTCGCCGATACCTTCTACCTCGAGGGGAACTCGAGCAACTTCGAGCAGGCCGAGACGAAGTACCGCGACTTCCTCAATCGCTTCCCGACCAGCGACCAGGCGACCTACGTGCAGTTCCAGATCGCCAACAGCCTGGCGCGGCGGATGGAGAAGCCCGACCGCGACCAGACGGTGACACGCAAGGCGCTCGAGGCCTACCGCGACCTGATCCGGCTCTACCCGACGAGCGAGTACGCCGCGCAGGCGCAGCAGCAGATCGAGGTCGTGCGCGCCAACCTCGCCGAGCACGAGTTCGTGGTCGGGCGTTTCTATCTCCGCTACGGCCGGCCGGTGGGCGCCGTCGAGCGCTTCCGCTACCTCCTCGACGAGTATCCCGAGTACCCCGAGAAGGACAAGGTCCTCTACCACCTCGGCGTCGCCTACCTCGACAGCGACCAACCCGACGCCGCGCGCGAGACCTTCGCGCGCTTGAAGGCCGAGCACCCGGACAGCCCCTACAACGGCCGCGTCCCGAACGCGGAGAAGGCAAGCAAATGAAGCACGTGGCGTGGACCCCGATCCTCCTCCTCTCCGCGGCGCTCGCCGCCGGCTGCGCCAGCCTGCCGGTGCGCCAGGACGACACGACGGCCCAGGAGCTGCGTGACCTCAAGGCGCGCGTGCTCGAGCTGCAGCGCAAGGCGGCGGTCAACGAGGTCGAGCTGGCGCGCCTGCGCCAGCAGGTGGCGGACCTCGAGGCGCAGCTCGCCGGACGTGGCGGCGGCGCCGCGCCGGGAGCG
>JBIOUG010000101.1:0-27273 GCA_044866775.1 Thermoanaerobaculia bacterium
TGCGAATCGCTATCGCACCGGCGCGCCGCTCGACGTCTATCCCGCCTCGGAGCTGCTGCAGCCGGGAACCAACCGCATCCTCGTCGAGCTGCGCAGCGCGCGCGGCGCCGGCGGCTTCCTCGCCTGCCTCGAGACCGCCGACGGCCGGCGCCTCCTCGGCACCGACCGCCGCTGGCAGGTGTTCCGCCGCCATCATCCCGGCCTGGTCGCGGGCTGGCTGCCGCTCGCGGGCGGCGAGCCGGCCGCCTCGTGGGGGCTGCCGCCGATCGGGCGCTGGAGGATTCCCCGTCCCGGCGCGCCACGGCGGCCGCTCGACGAGCTGACCGGCCGCCCGGTCCGGCCACGGACCGTGGCCGGCGACGCGGGCGGCGTGCGCAAGGTGCTCGACTGGGGTCGCGAGGTGACCGGCTACCTCCGCCTCGAGCACCGCCCGGGCGAGGCGACCGAGGTGGCGCTCCTCTTCACCGGCACCGACCTCCCCGACACCCGCCAGGGCCGCTCGGAGACGGCGGTGCTGCTCATGCCCGGCCGCCGGAGCTGGCTCGACGCGCGGCCGCGCCGCTTCCGCTATGCGGTGGTGCTCGGGGGCGAGGCGGTGACCGGCGCGCGCCTGCTGCCGCTCGCGGCGGACGCGGCGGCGCGGCTGGGAACCGGGGAAGGGAGGCCCGAGGGCGCGTTCGGCCTCGACGCGCCGCTCTTACGAACGCCGGTTGAGGACGAAGTCCGGCGCGAACTCAAGGGCGTCGCGGGCGTCGCCCGGCGGGAAGAACTCTAGCTCGCGCTTGGCCTCCTCGGCGTAGCTCTCGGCCAGCTCGCGCACCTCGTCGAGCGTCCCCTCGGCGGCCACCAGCTCCAGGATCTCCTCCGGCGCCACGCGCCCGAATCCGCCGTCCTCGAGCACGCGCTCGACGCGCTGGCGGCGCGCCGGCGCCACCCGCGGCAAGAGGAGGATGAGCGGCAGCGTGAGCTTCCCCTCGCGCAGGTCGGAGAGCACGGGCTTGCCCAGCTCCTCCTCGCGGGCGGTGAAGTCGAGCAGGTCGTCGACGAGCTGGAAGCACATGCCGAGCGCCCGGCCGTAGCGGGCGAGCACCTGCCCCGCCTCCGGCCGCTGGGGCGGGATCAAGCTCGGCAGCGAGCAGGCGGCGGCGAAGAGGTGCGCGGTCTTGCGGTCGATGATCTCGAAGTACTCCTCGACCCCGAGGTCCGGAGCCCCGAGCCGCGCCAGCGCCAGCAGCTCGCCCTCGGTCATCTTGAGCGTCGCGGCGCAGAGCCGCTGCACCACCTCGAGATGGCCGTGCGAGAGCGCCATGCGCATCGCCGTGGTGTAGATCCAGTCGCCGAGCAGCACCGTCAGGTTGTTGCCCCAGAGGTGGTTGAGCGTCGGCTGGCCGCGGCGGAGCTTGGCGTGGTCGAGGATGTCGTCGTGGATCAGGGTCGCGGTGTGGATGAACTCGACGACCGCGGCGTAGGTGACTTCCTCCTCGCCGTCGTGACCGAGCAGGCGCGCCGTCAGCAGCAGGAGAGCCGGCCGCACCCGCTTGCCGCCCGAGGCGGCGATGTACTCGCCGGCGCGGTGGATGAACGGCACGTCCGAGGCGAGATGGGCGCGGAAGACCTCCTCGGTGGCGACCAGCTTGTCGGCCACCAGGTCGAGGAAGCGTGCGGGCGCGGGGGCGGGCGCGGTCGCCGGCTCGGGCTCGATCATGGGCAGGTCGGGGACCGAGGCGGGCCTCAGTTCCGCACCGGGTCGAAGGGGGTGATCTCGGTCAGCTTGCCGTCGCGGAAGCGGTAGACCTTGCCGCTGTCGAAGAACCACCAGGCGGCCTCGCGGCGGTCGGGGTAGTTGACGACCTGCACCTCGTCGGGCTTGCCCATCTCGGCGTAGACCCGCTGCTCGTCCTCGCTCTGCACCTGCGCCACGAACTGCCGCAGCTTCGAGACGAAGGCGGCGTTGGCGACGACCACCGTGGCGACGACCGGCGACCCCTTCTCGACACGCGGCGTCAGGTCCACGCGCTCGAGCACCTCGATCCGCTCGCCGCCCGGCTTGCGCACCGGCACCCCGACCACCAGCTCGAACTGGTTGTAGTAGCTGTCCCAGGGGAAGGCGAGGGTGAACTGCCCCTTGTCGTCGGTCACCGCGGCGACGCGGCGCGTGTCGCGCACCACGCGCTGGAGCTGGCGGACGCTGAAGGTCGAGCGCTGCAGCTCGAGCACCGCCCGCAGGTCGCGCAGCGGCGACCCGTCCGGTCCGGTAACGATGCCGGTCACCTCGATCTGCTGCCCGCGCGCGTAGCGCGCGGCGGCGGCGGGCGCGGGCAGGGTGGCGAAGGCGCCCACGACGGCGAGGAGGGAGAGGGCGGCGAGGCGGCGCGGGGAGGTTGTGAAGCGTGTCACGAGCGGCATTATAGCGGCACCGGCGGGGTCTCCCGCGCCGGCCGCCGCGCCAGAGGCGGTCGCCGTTGTGCCGGAGGCGATTGCCTTTGGGCCGGCGGCGGCGACTGCCGTCCCTACCCGCTCGGCGTCCCTTCCTCCCAGCGGATCTCCTTCGGCGGCGAGAACTGGCCGCGGCGCGGCAGGCGGTGGTAGCCGGTGATCTCGAAGCGGGTGCGGTTGCCCTCGCGGTCGCGGTAGGAGACCTCGACCAGACGCTGGGTCTTGGGATCGACGACCAGGGTGGCCTCGGCCAGCTCCTCGACTCTGCGCAGCGGGGTCAGGGTGACGGCGATGCCGCCGTCGCCGCGGCGGCTGGTGGCGCGGTAGCGGCTGCGCAGGTCGCCGACGGAGAGCAGCAGGAGGTCCAGCCCCGGCTCGTTCTTGCGGTCGATGCGGAAGCGCTGGCCGCTCTTGTCCTCGGGGTTCCACTGGTGGGCGACGCTGCCGCAGAGCAGGTAGCCCTTCGGGTAGGGCTCGAGATAGTCCCAACGCAGGCAGTCGGGGAGGGCGAGCGACAACGTCCCGCTCTCCCGCTCGCCGGAGGTGAATCCCGCCGGCACGTAGTCCTGCACGAAGCGGGCGCCGGTCGGGCCGGCGGCGGCGAGGCTCTCGCGGACGCCTTCGAGCACGTCCCAGGCGTCCTGCGCAACTGTTGGCTGCGAAAGGAGAAAGAGCCAGATAGAGAGAAGCAGGATGGGTAGCGCAAGTCGTCCTCTCATGCCCCGTCTCAACAACGAGGGCACGGGGAGGCTTCCCGGGGGCCCCTCAATGCCGGAAGTGCCGCACGCCGGTCAGGAGCATCGCCATCCCGTGCTCGTCGGCCGCGGCGACGACCTCCTCGTCGCGCTTGCTGCCGCCGGGGTGGACGACGGCGGTGACGCCGGCGGCGGCCAGGACGTCGAGGCCGTCGCGGAAGGGGAAGAAGGCGTCGGAGGCGGCGGCGGTGCCGGCGGTCTCGAGGTTCGCCTGGCGCGCCTTGCGGACGGCCAGGTCGCAGGCGTCGACGCGGCTCATCTGGCCGGCGCCGATGCCGGCGGTGGCATCGGGGTTCGCCAGGACGATGGCGTTGGACTTCACGTGGCGCACGACCGTCCAGGCGAAGGCGAGGGCCCGGCGCTCGTCGTCGGTCGGCTGGCGGCGCGTGGGGGAGGTCCAGATGGACGGGTCGTCCGGGGCGGCGTCGGGCGTCTGGGCGAGGAAGCCGCCGTCGATGGCGCGCAGCTCGACCTCGGCCGGGCGCGGCGCGTAGAGCGGGCAGGCGAGCAGACGGAGCGCCTTCTTAGCGGCCAGGCGCTCGCTCGCCTCGCCGTCGAAGGCCGGCGCCACCAAGACCTCGACGAAGAGGTCGGCGAGGGCCGCGGCGAGCGGGCCGTCGACCGGGTGGTTGACGGCGATCACCGAGCCGAAGGCGGACACCGGGTCGGTCGCGAGGGCGCGGCGGTAGGCGGCCGCCAGGTCCCCGCCGCGGCCGGCGCCGCAGGGGTTGTTGTGCTTGACGATGACGACCGCGGGCTCGGCGAAGAGCGCGACCGCCTTGCGCGCCGCGTCGGCGTCGAGCAGGTTGTTCCAGGAGAGGTCCCTGCCCTGGAGCTGGGTGAAGCCGCCGAGGATGCCGGGTCCGCCGGCGGTGCGGTAGACGGCTGCGGGCTGGTGCGGGTTCTCGCCGTAGCGGGGCGCCATCTCCCGCTCGAGAGTCAGCCCGATGCGTTGCGGGAACTCAGGCTCCTCTCGCCGCCTCACCCGCCGGGCCCCGTCGCGCCGCCCTCCAGCCACGCGGCGATCGCGCCGTCGTACTCGTGCGTGTGGCGGAAGGCCTTCGCCGCGAGGCGGCGGCGCAGCGGCTCGGGGAGCTGCCCGCGGCCGGCCTCGAGGGCGGCGAGCACCTCGGGGTAGTCGTCGGGGTCGACCACGACCGCGACGCCGGCGAAGTTCTTGGCCGCGGCGCGCAGCATCGCGGGGCCGCCGACGTCGATCTGCTCGATGACCTCCTCGGCGGTCGCTCCCGGGCGCGCCACCGTCTCGCGGAAGGGGTAGAGGTTGACGACCACGAGGTCGATCGGGACGATGCCGTGGGCCGTCAGCTCCTTGAGGTGCGCCTCGCTGTCGCGCCTGGCCATGATGCCGCCGTGGACGCGCGGGTGGAGGGTCTTGACCCGCCCGTCGAGGATCTCCGGATAGCCGGTGATCTCCGAGACCGCCCGGACCGGCAGGCCGCGGCCGACCAGGTGGGCGAGCGTGCCGCCAGTCGACAGCAGCTCGAAGCCCTGGCGCAGGAGACCGCGCGCCAGCTCCTCGATCCCGCGCTTGTCCGAGACCGAGAGGAGCGCGCGCGGCTTCACTGCGGGGTCCCGCCGCCCGCGCCGGCCGCCGGCTGGATGACGATCGTCGTCGGACGCGCCCGCGGCGGCGGCTCGCGCCGCACCTGGAAGAGCCGCCCGGCGCCGGGGAGGAGGCCGCCGCGGTCGTCGGCGCCGCCGGCGCGCAGCCAGATCGAGCGGTAGACCGATACCAAGTCGGTCACCGCGTGACTGAACGACAGCGAGCCCACGGCAAAGGCGGTCGAGCGGTCGTCGAAGCGGCCGACGCCGGAGACGAAGCCGATGCGGCGGTACTCGAGGCCGATCGACGGGTAGAGGCCGCGCGCGCGGACGAGGCTCGCGCCGGCGAGACGGGCGGCGTCCGGCCGCCCGGCCCCCATCTCCGGGCGCAGCCCGTAGAAGACGAGCGGGAAGCGCGGCTCGGCGGACTCGAGGTAGCGCTGGTAGTCGGCGGCGTAGCGCGCCTCCTCGGCGTCGCCGTCGGCGGCGGCCAGCGGGTCGTTGAGGTCGGCGACGAGCCGCGCCACCGCACCCAGGCGGCCAGCCACCTCCTCGAACGCGCGGTGCTGCTGGATGGCGGCGGCGGCGGCGTCGACCTCGGCGGCGAGCTGCCGCTCGAGGCCGCCGGAAGGGGCAATCGCCGCCTCGACCGCCACCAGGTACGCCGCGCCGTGCCGGTCGAGCTGCCGCGCCAGGTCGGGCGGCGCCAGACGCGCCCCCTCCCGGGCGATCGCCTCGCGGGTGCGAGCGGTCCAGCCGAGCGCGGGCGAGCCGCCGGCGAGCAGGCAGGCAAAGAGGAAGGCCGAGAGCCGTCGGGACCGGAGGCCGGGCATGTGGCGCTCATTCTAAGGCCACTGCCTCCTGACCGCCGAGGCTCGCGGTCGGGGGCTCAGCGGGACGGGTCGACCGGGACGTCCAGATCGTCGAGCTCGCGCGTTGGCGGGCTTCGCCCGCTCGGCGCGGTACTCCGCGTCCCCCGACGCGCCGAAGCTGACCTGCCAGATGCCCTGGTAGCGGTGCTGGGGGCTGAACATCGGCAGGTGCGAGGCATAGATCGTCTCGCTGCCGAGGACCAGCATGCCGTGGAAGCCGGGGGGCTCCGTGCCGGGCTGCGCCCGCTCGGTGAGCGCCGGCTGCGCCGCCGCCGGGAGCGCCGTCAGCAGGGCCAGCGCGGCGAGGACCGGGATCGGGCGACGACGCGGTTGCATGGGACACCTCCGTTTTGCACCACGGCCCGACAGGCGCCAGGCGCGGAGGAACGTTCCGGCCGCTCGCCAGCGGCGGCCGACCCCGCCGCGGGGAGTCTGCGCGGCAGCGCGGGGATGGTACGCCACGGCCCACGTTTTGCACGTGTGCGAACACTCGACCGCGAAAGGAGAGTGAACCATGGCCGACGTCAAGCCCTATGGACCCGCCATCCAACAGGCGACCGCCTCGGGTGACCTGGCAAAGCTGAAGGAGATCGCCGCGCTGGGCGAGGCGCGCCTGAACGAGCACGGCGTCAGCGCCGGCGATCAGGCGGCGCTCAAGCGCGAGATCGCGCGACTCGAAGGGACCTCCAAAGAGCAGTTGAGCGCGGCGCCAGGCCGTCGATGGCGGGGGGCACGGATCGGGTGCGCCCCCGCCACGCGTCCGTGGGAGAGACCGTGGAAGCGACACCGCAGCGCCCCAACCGCTTCAGCACCGACGACGACCGGCGGCGGCACGTGCCGATCCACGTCATCTGGGAGATCACCCTCGCCTGCAACTTGAAGTGCCAGCATTGCGGCTCCCGTGCCGGCCGCCCCCGTCCGCGGGAGCTGTCGACCGCGGAGTGCCTGGACGTCGTCGACCGGCTCGCCCGGCTCGGCACCCGGGAGGTGACGCTCATCGGCGGCGAGGCCTACCTGCGGCCCGACTGGATCGACATCATCCGCGCCGTGCGGCGGCACGGCATGTACTGCGCGATCCAGACCGGCGCCAGGAACCTGACCGACGCGCGGTTGGCGGCGGCGGTCGGCGCCGGCCTCCAGGGGCTCGGCGTCTCGATCGACGGGCTGCCGGAGCTGCACGATCGCATCCGCGGCGTGACGGGCTCGTACGAGCAGGCGCTCGACGCCCTGCGCCGCGCCAAGGCCGCCGGGTTGCGGGTCAGCGTCAACACCGTGATCGGCGCCCCGACCGTCGAGCAGTTGCCGGAGATCTTCGAGCGCATCCTCGCCGCCGGGGCCACTCACTGGCAGCTCCAGCTCGCGGTCGCCATGGGCAACGCCGTCGACCACGACGAGCTGCTGCTCCAGCCCTATCGCCTGCGCGAGCTGATGCCGCTGCTCGCCCGCCTCTACTACGACGGGTTGGGCCGCGGCCTGGTGATCATCGTGGGCAACAACATCGGCTACTTCGGGCCGCACGAGCACCTCTGGCGGGTCTACGGCGGCGAGCACCCGCACTGGGCCGGCTGCAGCGCCGGGCAGACGGGAATGGGCCTCGAATCCGACGGCACCGTCAAGGGCTGCCCTTCGCTCGCCACCGTGGGCTACGCCGGCGGCAACGTGCGCGATCTGACGCTCGAAGAGATCTGGCGCTCGAGCGAGACGCTCCATTTCGGCCGCCGGCGCTCGGCCGACGAGCTATGGGGCTTCTGCCGCACCTGCTATTACGCCGAGGTCTGCCGCGGCGGTTGCACCTGGATGGCCGACTCGCTCCTCGGGCGCCCCGGCAACAATCCCTACTGCCACTACCGGGTGCTGGAGTTGGAGAAGCTGGGCCTGCGCGAGCGGATCGCCAAGCGCCGCGAGGCGGCGCGCGACCCGTTCGCGGTCGGCGAGTTCGAGCTGATCCTGGAGCCGATTCCCGGCCGCGAGCCCGGCGCCGAGCCGTCACCCCCGGCGCGCCTCGGTCCGGCGCCGCCGGCATGGGTCGCCGAGGAGGCGCGAGGCGCCCGCCGCTACCGCCCGGGCGACGCAGGGCGGGTGCCGCCGCGCCTCGAGATCTGCCGCGCCTGCCGCGGCTTCGTCTGGCCGGGAGACGAGGCGTGCCCGCACTGCGGCGCCGACCGCGCGGCGGCGGCCGCCGTCTACGCCGAGGAGGCGAGACGCCGCGCCGAGCTGATCATCCGGCTGGAGCAGCAGCTCGAGGCGGGGGGCGCTCGAGGAACCCGCGCGGGGTGAGGATGGCGATGCCGCGAAAGCCGCGCAAGGCGAGCAGGTCGCCGTCGCCGGTGACGATGACCTCCGCCTCTCCGGCGACGGTGGTGGCCAGGACCCAATCGTCGTCGGATCGCGGCAGGCAGGCTCGTCGAGCGCCGGCGCCTCGACCCAGGTG
The DNA here is from genome assembly GCA_044866775.1 of Thermoanaerobaculia bacterium. Taxonomy (GTDB): domain Bacteria; phylum Acidobacteriota; class Thermoanaerobaculia; order Multivoradales; family UBA5704; genus DASUNQ01. The sequence goes on from JBIOUG010000101.1 coordinate 8,058, forward strand.
GCGTGCCGGCGGTAGAGGTGCAGCAGCGGCAGCTCGTCGAGGCCGAGAGCGAACGTCTCGCGCAGCTTCGTCACCAGCTCCTCCCAGAGCCGGCTCGAGAGGATGGCGACATGCTCCGGCAGATGGGTCTCGACGATCTCGCGGCAGAGTCCCTCGGCCACCAGGCCGGCCACGATCACGTTGGTGTCGAAGACGATCCTCAAGAGATCAGGCGGAAGACGTCCTCGTCGGTGAAGACGCCTCTGGCGCGGGCGCTGCGCACGCCGCTGCGGCGGGATTCCGCCGCGGCGTCCTGCCAGAGCTTGCGAAAGACGGCCAGCCGGACGTACTCGCTGGTGGTCAAGCCACTCTCGCTCGCCGCCCGCTCGATCAGCCGCTTGGTCTTGCCCGGCAGGCTGACGGTCAGGGTCTCCCTCATGGGGCTGTAAGATTAAATGCTACAGGCGGCCCGGTCAAGCGGCCGGCTGGACGTCAGGCCGCAGATCGGCCCGACCGGGGCGGCGACCTTGGGCGCCCCGGCGGCGCACGCGGGGTTCTGGGCCCGCGCCGCGAGCGGCAGGAGCAAGGCGAGGGCGAGGCACGACACAACGGCACGGACCTCCGGAGCGAACTCCAGGCGATGGACATCTCCGCTCTCCTTTGTTTGAACGTCTGTGAGAGACGCGCGAAAATGATTTCAGCGCTGTAGGAGGCCCGTAACGACTCGGCCGCCGCGGCGCCTGAAGACGAAAGGGCCCGGGCCCTTCAGCCGGGCCGGTGTCTCTACCTCTTTCCAGGAGCCGCGCCATGTCCGAGCCGTTGAGCCAACAGACCGCGACCACGGAGAGCGTCCGCGTCGTCCCGCCGCCGCTCGCCGACCTGCTCTTTCCCGTCGCGCCCGCCGCGAGCGGCGCGGGCGATTCCGGCCGCGTCGGCCTCACGGTCGAGATCCAGGCGATCCAGGCGCCCCTGTTCACGCCCGAGGAGGCCGACCGGCTGACTCGCGTCGGCACCGAGATGCCGACGCTCGTCGATCGCCAGGGCGGCCGCTGGCGGCCGCTCGCGGGCTGGCTCGGCGATCCGGCGAGCGCCGCCGTCGTCTGCCGCAAGAGCCGGCTCTCGGTGCGGCTCGCCGCGGCGGACCCCGCCGTCTCGCTCCTCGCCTTCGCCACCGCGGCCGACGGCCAGAGCAGCCTCGAGGCGCGGCTCGAGCTGGGCGGTGGGCGCGGCGACGTGCCGATCCCTCTGGTGCAGCTCGACCGCCAGGCCGGCTATCTCCAGCTCATGCTCCCCTTCGACGGCGCCGCCGGCCAGGCGCTCTACGAGCGGGTGGTCGCGGCGATGCGCGCCCCCGCCTCCGAGGCGCAGGTCGCGCTGCGCTACACGCACACGCTGGCGGTCGGCGGCGAGGGGGCCGACGGCGCCGGCGCCGGCTGGATCTTGGGCCAGCCCGTCCTCGTCTTCTCGGGCACGCTCAAGGCCAACGTCCAGGCCGACCTCTTGCGGGCCGACCTGGTCGTGGCGACGCCGAACCCGCAAGCCGGGAGCGACCGCTGGGAGTCGCTCGGCGGCGTCATCACCAGCGGGCCCGACGTCTGCTCGTGGGGCGAGGGGCGGCTGGACGTCTTCGCCCGCGGCACCGACAACGCGCTCTGGCACAAGTGGTACGACGGCGGCTGGAGCGACTGGGAGTCGCTCGGCGGGCAGATCACCTCCGACCCCTCGGCCGTCTGCTGGGGGCCCGGCCGCATCGACGTCTTCGCCCGCGGCATGGACAACGCGCTCTGGCACCTCTGGTACGAGGGCGGCTGGAGCGGCTGGGAGTCGCTCGGCGGCGGCCTCGGCTCGGGGCCGGATGCCTGCTCCTGGGCGCCCGGCCGGCTCGACGTCTTCGTGCTGGGCACCGACACCGCGCTCTGGCACAAGTGGTACGAGGGCGGCTGGAGCGACTGGGAGGGGCTCGGCGGCGCGCTGACCTCCGACCCCGGCGCGGTCTCCTGGGGCCCGGGCCGCATCGACGTCTTCGCTCGGGGCACCGACAACGCGCTCTGGCACAAGGCATACGAGGGCGGCTGGAACGATTGGGAGCCACTCGGCGGCTTCCTCGGCTCGGGGCCGGACGCCGCCTCCTGGCGCCCGGGCCGGCTCGACATCTTCGTGCTCGGCGGCGACCGGGCGCTGTGGCAGAAGAGCTGGGACGACAGCGTGGGCTGGTCCGAGTGGCAGTCGATCGGCGGTGTCCTGACCTCGGACCCGGGCGCCGTCTCCTGGAGCAAGAACCGCATCGACGTCTTCGCCCGCGGCACCGACGACGCGCTCTGGCACACCTGGTACGACGGGTCGTGGGGGAGCGGCGCCGCGGCGCTGTTCGTGCCGATGGCCGTCGCACCCGTCGACTTTGCCGTCGCCGCGCCCGTCGCCGTTGCCGAACCCAACCTCCGCTTCGGCGTCGTCCAGCCCGTCGTCGCCGTCGACCCGAACATCCGCTTCGCCGGCGGCCGGCCCATCGAGGACGATCCGCGGCCCCGCGACACCGAGGAGAGCGAGGGGCGCGAGGTGCGCCAGATGCCGGTCGCGCAGACCCACGCCATCCCGGTCGGGCGCAGCGGCGACCGCCAGGCCGACGCCTATCCCGACCAGCCGCCGCCCGGCCGCAGCGAGTGGACCGAGCTGCCGGCGGACGACGCGCGCTCCTCGCGCCTCTTCTTCAAGCGCTCGGACCGCGCCGACGTCTTCTTCTACCTGCCGGCCTGCTACCGCCTGGCGTTCTATCTCGACGGCGACGGCCGCGCGGTGCATCCGCCGCTGCGGCCCGTCCACTATCGCCCTCCTGTGGCGCCGGGAGCCCCGGTCGAAGACCGCATCAAGGTGACGCTGACCGCCATCCCGTACGTCGACGCCGCCGACCGGGAGCGCCTGCGGCGGCACATCCAGCAGGTGGTGCTGCGCGACACGCTGCCCTTCGTCCGTCTGGCCCCGGCGGCGCTCAGGGCGGAGTTCCAGCCGCAGTTCAGCTCGGGCGGCGGCGTCTTGCCCGAGGGCATTCAGTTCCGCGGCGTCGCGATCGCCGCCGACCGCGAGCTGTCGTTCGAGTTCGACATGGGCGCCCGGGAGTACCCGCTCTTCTGCGAGCTGCTGCGGCACGGCCTGCGCGGCCGCGTGCTGCTCACCGCCGACGGCTTCGAGCTCGCGGTCGACGCGCTGCTCGAGCTCGACCGGATGGTCGCCAACGGCCTCGCCGTGCGGCCGCTGCCCGCCCGCGGCGACGGCGCGCTTCCCTTCACGCTCGAGAACCTCCTTGACCACCCGGTCGCGGTCGCCTCGGCGCACGCGTTCCTGGTGGATCGCGGCAGCGACGTCGTCCCCGAGATGGTGTTCCACGCCGAGGCGCACGACCTGCTGCCGGGCGCGGCGCGCCTCGCCCGGCGCGGCGCGCCGGGCGCCAGCCTCGAGCTGGCGGTGCCGGCGGGCGACCCGCGGGTGGCCTGGGACCAGATGGCGGTCGCGCTCGGCGCGGTCGCGGTCGAGGGCGGCACGCCCGAGGAGTGGCTCGACCGCGTCCACCGCGACCCGACGCTCCAGCCGCTCGACTTCTCGCTCCAGGTCTCCGCCAGCTTCCCCGACTCCGCCCGCCAGCGCATCGAGGGCGTGCAGGTGCGGCTCACCAAGGAGGGCGAAACTGCGGTGCGCGCCGAGCGGCTGCTGCGACCCGCCGACCCGCCGTGGAACGTCACCCTGAGCCTGCCGCTCGGCGAGCTGGCGCGCGCCACCGGCGGCCTGCCGAGCTTCGCGCTCGAGCACTACACGGTCTACCAGGACCTCGGGCCCGGCCAGCCGCAGCGCGCGCTGGTCAGCCTCAACGACCGCGACGCACGGGTGCGTGCGCTCGCCGAGACCGCCGACAGCCGCTACACCGTGGTGCACGGCGAGGCGCGCGAGGCGGGCCGCACGCGGGCGCAGGTCGAGGAGATCCTCGGCCGCCTGCGCGCCGCCGGCGGCGGCTGGCAGCTCTACGTCGACCCGCCGGTTGATCCGGCGCCGGCTCCGCCGGGTTGATCCGGCGCCGGCTCCGCCGGCTTGAGCCGCCGGCGGGCCGGGGGTCACGCGGCCAGGAGCTCTTTGACCTTGGCGGTGGTGATCGGGCCGGCGATGCCGTCGGCCTGCAGGCCGTGGCGGCTCTGGAAGTCGCGCACCGCCTCGCGCAGCTTCTCGTCGTAGGTGCCGGTCAGCGCGAGCTGGGTGCCGAGGAGCGTGTTCATCGCCTCCTGCAGCCAGCGCACCTCCTCGCGCTTCTTCTCGGCCTTGGCGGCGCCGACGAGGTTGCCGATCTCGACCTTCATGGCGTGCGCCATCGCGGCGTAGCCGTTCGCCTTCTTGTAGGTCTCCCAGCGCTCCTCGCGGAACTCGTAGTGCCAGCACTCGGGCCCGGTCAGGGTGTCGACGATGTTGACCCAGCCGTGCTTGTTGAGGATCTGCCGCACGCGCTTGTGGCCGATGCCGGTGTCGAAGGCGTCGATGTCGATGGCGCGGCCGGCCTCGTGGACGCTCGAGCAGGAGGGCGGGCTGAAGGCGGTCTTCTTCCCGAGCTTCCAGTCCTCGTGCGCCTGCTGCTGCTGGGTCGCCGAGCGGAACATGTCGCTGATGTAGAGGTGCCCGCCTTCGGCGGCGACCTCCTCGAACACCTTGATCAGCGCCTGCGCGGCGGGAAGCACGATCAGGGCCATGCGCTTCGGCAGCGGCACGCCCTTCGTGCCGTACACCCCCGGCACGCGCACGTTGACGACGTTCTTGAGCTTCGCATCCGGCTCCAGGATCTCGCAGGCGCAGGCGACGACGGCGGGCATGGCGGTATCTCCTCGGAAAAGGTGCTCTTCATAGCACTGCCCGACAGGCGCCAGAGAATGCCGAACGTTACGTGGCGTGGAACGTTCCGGCGGTTCGCGCGCCTGTTGGTGCGAGGAGGTCCCATGCTCGATCCGAGTGGCCGCTTCACCGTGCCCGGCCTGCCGGGCGTCTCCATCTATCCCGACGACCGCCTGCCCGGCGGCTTCTACGCGCTCCCGGCGGCGCCGCGGCTGGCCGTCGATGAGGCGGGAGCGCCGCAGATCAGTCTCGTCCTCTACGGCAAGAAGAAGGACGGGGAGTTCCAGGCGACCGGCGGCCTCCTGGCCCTCACCACGACGCTCGAGCTCAGCGCGGCCGAGGAGAAGGCGCTGGGCGGCGGGGGGCGCCTTGCCGAGCGGCTCGGCGGCGCGCCCCAGCGGCTGAGCCCGGAGTGGCTGGAGGCCGAGGTCGAGGTCAGCCTGATCCCCGAGCTGACGCTGCGCGGCAAGCCGTCGATGAGCGGCGCCAACCAGTGCGCCTTCAACGTCAACCTGGGCGCCGAGCAGGCGAAGGCGCTGCAGAAGGCCTGGAGCGGCGGCCTCGAGAAGGCGTCGCTCTCCTACCGCCTCCAGGTTCGCGCCGCGCCGCGCGCGGGCTCGAGCTTCGAGCTGCGCTCGTCCTCGGAGACCGTCGGCGACGGGACGTCCTCGCACACCACCTCCGCCTACGACGTGCGCTCCGCGGTCCATCAGGCGGCGCCCCTGCCGCTGCTGCTCGCGGGCCCGCTCGCCGTGTCGGGGAACGACCTCCGGCAGCGGGTGAGCACCGTCGGCTTGTGAGCGCGGGCGGACGGCCGTGTAACGGCGGCGGCCCGCCCGCCGCCTGACCTCACGGTGCAACCGAAGAGGAGCGAACCACCATGACCTGCAAGCGGACGTTCTCAATCGCGGCGCTCGCGCCGGCCTGCGTCGTCGCGGCCGCGCTGGCGACGGCGGCGCCGGCCTCGGCGGCCTCGCCGGCCCTCTACTGGACGATCCAGAAGGTGAAGACCTCGCAGTTCGGCACCTGCCTCTCCTTCGCGCACAAGACGCTCCACGACGTCGGGTTGACCGACCTCCGCAAGTCCAACGTCGACGTGGCGGGGCGCACGGCCAACACCCACTCCTTCATCACCTGTGTCAACACGACCGGCGGCATGAAGGCGTTCATCGTCTGCGCCGGCGCGGGCGAGGAGTGCAAGCAACTGCGCGCCAAGATGGCCGACAAGATCGGCAAGATCGTGCTGATCGACTGAGGGCCGGCCGGCGATGATCGAGCGCTCAGCCCGGCCCGAGGGACAGCAGCAGGACCTCCGCGGTCTCCTCGCGGGGTCCGATCGCCTGCTCGCCCTCGGCGAGGAAGCTCTGCCCTTCGACGCGGTAGCGCCGCGCTGCGCCGCGGCGGAAGGGGAGGCGCGCCTGGAAGGGCGGCTGCCCGGGCTCGAGCATCGTCTCGACGGCCGGGTCGACGCCCGCCGGCGGATCGAGCGAGACCAGGCGCACGATCGCCCCGACGAGGTCGGGCGGGCCGATCGCGACCACCTCGACGGTCTCGAGGCGCAGGTCGGGGTCGCCGACCACGAGGAGCGAGCCGGCGCCTTCCTGCCAGCCCTCCTCGGCGACCGCGGCGTCGCGCCCCAGCGTGCGGGCGCGGTAGCGGAACGTCCGCGGCGCGCCGGCCGGACGTGGCGCCGACCAGCGGGCCTCCGGCGCGGCGGCGGTGAGCGCGAACGAGCGCCGCGGCTCGCCGGCCGCGCGCTCGAGCTCGACGACGACCGACTCGTAGCGCCCGAGCGGGTCCTGGAGCGTCACCAGCACGGTCTGGAAGCGGTCCGCCGGCTGATTGACGACGGCGACGGTCTGGTCGGGGCCCACGGTCTGCGCGATCGCGACGGCGCCGCCGTCGGCGGTCGCCATCTCGGCCGTGAGCCGCAACGGCTCGCGCCCGCGGACGACGACCCGGTGCTCGGGGTGCGCGGCGTCGAGCAGGAAGTCGTGCGTCCGCTCGCCGGCGGCGAGCCGGCCGTGGACCTGACGCACCGCCGCGGCGTCGACGACCCCGAGGGTCACCCGGAGGGTGCGGCGCCGGGCGAGGGCCTGGGGGTCGAGGACCAGCGTCCAGGTCGGGAGCGGGCTGAAGGCAGCAGCGGATGCGGAGGGGGACTCGGGGGGCTCCGGCGGGGCGCCGAGCGCCTCGGGCTCCTCGGCGGCGACGACGCGCAGCCGGTGCTCGAGCCCGCCCGGCGGCAGGAGCGTGCGCTCCTCGCCGGCCGCCGGCGAGAGGACCAGCGTGCGCAGCTCCTCGCCGCTCCGCAGGTCGACGTGGATCGCCTCGACGCCCGACCAGTCGGCGTCCGGCAGGGCGAGGGCGCGCACCTCGACGGCGGGCGGCGGCCAGTCGAGGGTGACGTCCTGGATCAGCTCGCCGGGGTCGGCGTCGTCGGGCAGGCGCAGCGCCCCTTGCGGCGCGACGCGCACGGTCGCGGCGGCCGCCTCGCGCAGGTCGTAGGCCAGCTCCTGCTCTTCCCGCTGCGCCAGCTCGCGCAGCACGAAGGCGATCCGCGGCCGGCCGCGCGCCGCCCAGGCCGTGCCGAGCGCCGGCTGGCCGGCGGTGGCGCTCGCGCCGAGCGCGGCGGGCGACGCCGCGGGGCGGAAGAAGAGCGCCTCGGACAGCTCCCGCAGCGTCGCGCGGACCTCCTCCTGGCGCCGCGCCAGGACCGCCGGGTCGGAGCCCTGGTAGTCGACGTCCTCGATCTCGATGTGCCCCTCGCGCCCCAGCGCTTCGGCCTCGCGGTCGAGGTCGGCGCGGAAGAAGAGCGTGTCGGCGGCGAGGCGCGCGCGCAGGAAGTCGTAGGCCATGCCGTAGCGGACGCGGGCCCGCAGGCCGCGCGCCGGGCGCAGCCCGACGTAGGCGAGGTCGTAGGCGACGATGACCGGCGCGGAGCCGGAGCGCAAGGCGGCGTCCAGCAGCGAGGCGCCCTCACGGTCGAGCTCGAGCGCGAAGACCGCCCGCGCCCGGCCGAGGAGCGACGGCGTCGCGGTGCCGAGGATACGCTCGACCAGACGGGCCGGCGACGCCGGTGTCGCGCCAGCGCCGAGGCCGGCGCCGGGCGGTGGAGTCTCAGCGCCGGGCGTGGCCGCGCCGCCCTCCGCTCCGGGAGCGGGCGCGCCCTCGACGCCGAGCGCCGTCAGCCGCGCCGTGCCGTCGGTGAAGAGCACGGGCACCAGGTCGACCTCGCCGCCGAAGCGCTCGCCGAGCGCCTCGCGCGCCGCCGCGAGCGCCGCCTCGTCGAGCGCCAGGTCGACGTCGAGCGTCAGCAGGCCGCCCTGGTGCTCGCCGCGGAAGCGCTGCAGCCGGCAGTGAACGCCCGCCGCGTCGGCGACGACGCGCGGCGGTCCCGGAAGGTAGTGGAACGTGGTCGCTGAGACGTGGTCGCGGAAGACGGTGATGCCGGAGACCTCGATGTCGCTTCCAAGCAGCAGCATGCGTGCCTCCTCGGCGTCACTCCGGCGCGACGCGCAGCGACGCCGCGCGGTGCCACCCGCCGCCGCGCTCGCGCGTCCAGGCGAGCATGCCGTGGCGGGCGCGGGTGGCGCCGACGTCCCCCAGCGACCGCACGCCGGCGAGCGCCGCCTCGTAGGCGCCGCGCTCGGTCTCGTCCATCCCCTCCGCCCAGGCGCGGCGCACCGCCGCGTCACCGGGGAGGGAGCGTTGATCGGCGTAGAGCGAGACGGCGGCCGGCGCGCCGCCCACCCAGCGCACGGAGAGGCAGAAGCCGCCGTCGGCCGGTTTGGGATGGGGCGAGAACGCCGGCACATCGGCGGCGCCGCCGAGCGGCGCCAGCGCCGCGGCGACGAACGAGGTCCACGACTGGTGGGGCAGGAGCCGCAGGTAGAGCTCGGCGGAGTCGCCGTCGAGCGCCGCCATCACGGGCGCGAGCCCTTCGGGCAGGCCGGCCGGCAGGGCGAAGCGCTGGCGGTCGAGCCGCTCTGGCGGATGATAGGCCTTGACGTGTACCGCGCCGTCGAGCCGCGCCCGCAGGCCGATCCAGGTGGGCAGGCCCCACGGATGCTCGGCCAGGCCGAGCGTGGTGGCGAGCCCGGCGGGATCGCCGCCGGCGCGGAAGGTGATGCGGGCGCCGTAGCGCGCGAACGGCGTGCCGGCGATGACCTCGAAGGGCACGGCGCCGGCGGCCAGCGCGAGGCCGGTGGCCTCACGTAGTGGAACGAGGAGCACAGGACATGGAACGGCGAGACAGCGGAGCAACAGGTCCCAGCGCTCCGCTGCGGCCTCGCCGCGATCGACAACCCTTTCTTCCGGCTGACGGGCAGGAGCTGCCATGTTGACGATGACGAAGCCTTTACGGATCGAGGGATTCACCGTATATCACGACGACGCCGACGAGATCCAGGCGATCCTCGGCGACCCCACCGCGCTGCCGTCCGAGGACCGGCCGCGGCGGTTCTACGTGCTGCCCGAGAAGCCGGCGATTGCCAAGGACAAGAACGGCAAGCCGATCTTCTCGCTGATCGTCTACCGGCGCGACGAGGAGCGTATCGACCCGGCGGCCACCGCCGAGGACGTCGGCGGCGGCATCCTGACCTTCACGGTCGAGCTCGCCGTGCCGGAGGAGACCTTCCGCCGCATCAAGCAGAAGCTGCGCAGCATGGTCTTCGGCGACGACGCCGACGACCCGACGCGCGACGTCGACTTGGCCTACGTCCCGTTCCTCGACGGCACCGTCTCGGTGGCGGTGGCGGGGGAGGGCGGCGGCGACACGGCGGACAACGAGTTCGTCAAGAAGGTCCACGGCACGGGGAAGATCAGCGGCATCGGCGAGAACCGCAAGGCGGTCATGGTCAAGCTGACCCAGGACGGCGCCGCCCTGATGTCGCAGATCCAGCAGCTCAACACGCTGCCGATCAACGTCGAGTACAACCTCTCGTTCGAGCATCGCCTGCTCGGCGTCTCGATGCGCGTCTGGTGCGACGTCAGCTCGACCTACACGCTCATCCAGACCGTCATCCACGAGACCGACGAGTACGACGACGGCTACCTCGGCCTGAGCGAGAACCACGTCAACACCGACAAGATCACCGGCGTCACCGAGACCATGGTGCGCAACAAGACCGCCGGGGTGACCGTCATCCCGCAGTCCTCGCAGGTCGACGCCGAGACGCTGCTGTCGCTCGAGAAGTTCGGCTTCGACATGCTGAACAAGGAGATGGAGAAGGCGCTCCAGGCCTCGCCGCCGCCGGCGGAGCTGGACCGCACCTACATCGAGGAGTTCACCGCCACCTACGGCAACAACTTCAACTTCAGCCTCGACCGCCGCATGGTGCTGGTGCAGAACTTCAGCCCGTCGGCCAACATCTCGAACGTCTTCCGGGAGATCGACTTCGACGAGGCGGTCGCCTTCATCGACCTGCGGACCGCCTTCTTCACCTTCCTCAAGGTGCCGATCCGGGTCAACGCCGACTTCACCAAGCTGCCGCTCGACTCGGTCACCGTGACTGTGATCTACCAGCGCCAACGCTTCGACGGCAGCGGCCGCGAGGAGCGGGTCGACTCCTTCAACTTCACCGACGGCGCGAGCATCCAGACCTTCCTCGCCTACGCCAACCGCCTCGACGAGGTGGCCTACGAGTGGTCGGCCACCGTCCACTACAAGGGGTCGGACGAGAGCTACACCTTCCGCCGCACCGGGGTGAAGGACAACTTCCTGGTCGTCGACGTCGGCTCGCTCGGCATGATCCAGGCCGACCTCGGCCTGGGGCTCGTCGACCTCGACAAGTTCCCGGCGGCGCGGGTCAGCGTGCGCTACCGCTCGGCCGCTCTCGGCCGGACGCTCGAGCAGACGTTCCTGCTCAACAAGGAGAAGCAGAACGCCCAGTGGACCGAGGTGATCCACGAGGAGCCGACGCAGGGCTTCGAGGTCAAGGTCGACTGGCTGCGCCACGGCGGCGACATCCTGCCGGGCGAGTGGACCCGGACCACCTCCTCGCGCCTGCGCTTCGACGCGCCGGTGCCGGACCAGCTCTCGGTGGCCGTCGTCTGCACCGGCAACTTCAAGGACGGCGGCGACCAGATCGGGCAGGTGGCGGTCAGCCTGCGCTACCGCGACGAGGCCAACCACTACACCGAGGAGGGGCAGCTCGTCTTCACCGACGACAAGCAGCAGCAGTCCTGGACCGTCGACCTGCGCAACCCCGACCTCCGCGACTACGAGTACAAGTACAGCATCATCTATAAGGACGGGGTGGTGAAGAACTTCCCCGAGGACGGCGGCTGGCTGCGCGGCGAGCCCGGGTTCATCACCGTCGGCGAGAAGTACACGCTCGAGGTCGAGATCTTCCCGACCCTTCAGACCTACCCCGACCACGCCAAGCTCGTGCAGGTCAACCTGACCTACAGCGACCCGCCGAACGACGTGCGCGAGATCGACAGCTTCGTCTTCACCAAGGAGGCCAACACCCCGCGCACCTGGCGCGTGCGCGGGGTGCCCGGCGGGCCGCGCAAGTACACCGCCGAGATCATCTACTTCGCGGCGGCCGGCGAGATGACGTCGGTGCCGCCGGCGCTGCGCGAGGCCGAAGTGCTGGTGCTGCCGCCGCCGCCGGCACCGCCGGCGCCGCCGCCGGTGACTCCGGCGCCGCCGGTCCCCGCGGGGCCGACCGGCTAGTCGGCTGCGGAGACGGCGGTGCTCGACCTCAACGCTCCGGTCCGCACGGTCGCCGGCGTCGCCCTCGCAGCCGACGAGGGCGACCCGCTCGCCTTCTACGTGCTGCCGCCCGCGCCGCGGGTGGCGGCGGTCGAAGGCGTGCCGCAGCTCGAGCTGCTGCGCTTCGTGCGCAGCGGCGAGGTCGTCGGCGGGCACCTGCGGCTGGTCGTCGAGCTGGCGCACCCGCCGGCGCGGCTCGACGCCGTGCGGGCGGCGCTCGCCGCCGAGCTGCGGGAGGAGGAGGCCGTGATCTCTCTCCTGCCGCTGCCGGTCCAGAGCGCCACGGCGGAGCTCCTCTTCGCCGGCCGCGAGACTGCCGAGGACGGCGGCATCATCGAGCTGGTGCGCCGCGGCTACGGCCGCACCGCCGCCGGCTTCGGCGCGCCGCACACGGCGAGCTTCGCGGTCGACCTCGAGCCCGACGGCGTGCGCCTGATGGAGGCGGCGCTTAGCTCGGGCGGGGCGCCGATCGGCGTCATCTACCGCCTGGGGGTCGAGGGCCTCTGGCCGGCGCAGCGGACGGTGGCGCACATCGACTGGGGACGCGTCTACGACCACTTCTCGGTCCACTGGAAGGAGGGCGCCTTCCTCTACACCGAGGACGTGCGCAAGGTGACCGAGCGGCTGATCGAGAGCCGGGCGATCCAGATCCAGGTCGTCCAGGGCCTGGCGCCCGCCGAGGGCGAGGCCCCTCCCGATCCCGGCCCGGCGCTCGCCTGGATCCAGCGCGAGCTGGTCGAGCGTTTCTGCGAGCCGCTGATGCCGCTGTCCCGCGAGCCGGCGCACGCCTCGCTCGGCACGGTGGGCGAGATCTTCGGCGTCGGCTCGGCGTTCGCGGTCAAGAAGCTGACGCAGATCGAGCGCGCGGTGGCGGACGTCGACTTCCAGCGCGCCGTCGTCGTCGCGCGCACCTGGACCGCGCAGGCGCACCTCGCGGACCTGCTCGACGGCGCCTCGCCGGCGGCGCACATCGCCGACGCCGGCATCGATCACCCCTTCTTCCAGCGCTTCGCGCTGCGCGTCGGCCTCGCCCGGCCGCTCCCGGAGACCCACCTCGCCGAGGTGGTGCTGCACTTCGACTACGGCACCCACCGCGACAGCGCGCGGCTCACCGCGGAGAGCCCGGAGGCGCGCTTCGAGGCCTGGGCCGACGCCGCGCCGGACCGCACCTGGACGCTGCGCCCCGAGGTCACCTTCGCCGCCGACGCGCCGCTCGACCCCGGCGCGCAGGTCCAGCTCCCGCCGTTCACTGGACAGAGCCGGGCGCTGACGCTCGACTTCGAGGCGCTCCTCGGGCTCGCCCGCTTCGACGTCATGGGGACGGCCGACCCGCGCGTCCTCTTCACCCGCGCCTCGCTCGCCGCCCGGCGCGGCGCCGAGGAGCGCGCCGAGCGCGAGGTCGTCCTGATGCCCGCGGCGCCGCGCGGGTCGGCCTGGTTCCGCGACCTCCAGCCCGGCGACCGCGTCGAGGTCGCGGCCAAGCACCTGCTCGCCGACGGGCGCGCGGTCGAGGGGCCGCGGCAGATCGCCGAGACGCGCGCCGTCCGCCTGCCGCCCCCGTTCCCCGGCGCGCTCACCGTCCAGCTCCTCCCCGACGACGACTGGAGCGGGCTCGAGCGGGTGGTGGTGGCGCTGCAGAAGGCGGCGGACCTGCCGGCCGGCAGCTTCACCTTCACCGGCTCGGGCGCGGCCCTGGCGGTCAACCTCGACATGCCGGACCCGACCGACCGCACCTTCCGCTACCGCTCGACGCGCACCTGGTCGGACGGCGCCGTCGAGGAGGACGACTGGCTCGAGAGCGACGTGCCGATCGTGCTCGTCGGGCGCGTGGCGGCCAACAAGCTGGTCGTCGACGTGACGCCGGTCGGCCCCGAGCTGCCGGTGGCGGGCGTGCTGCTCATCGAGGTCGAGCTGTCCTACATCGACGCCGAGAACCAGGTGCGCGACCTGCGCACCGCCGTGCTGCGCGCCCGCGCCGACCGCTTCCGCTGGGAGGTGGCGCTGCGCGATCCCAAGCGCCGCGGCTACCAGTACCGCATCACCACGCACCGCACGTCGGGCGAGCAGCAGGTCGGGCCGTGGACCACCTCGGCGGAGCGGATCCTGCCCATCCCGATCGTCCGTGCCTAGGAGCCACCCATGCTGAGCCTCATGGACCCCGTCGAGCTCGAGGACCTGGTCGTCTTCCGCGACGACGAGGAGCCGCGCAAGTTCTACCTGCTCCCCGACCAGCCGGTCATCCCGCTCGACGACGAGGGGGCGCCGGAGTTCCTGTTCATCAAGTACCTGGCCGACGTCGAGTCGACCGCCGAGGGCGAAGACCTGGGCGGCGGCTACGTGCAGTTCCGCTCCGTCCTCGGCATCGACCCGGCGCGGCGGCAGCGCGTCGTCGACGCCCTGCGCGCCCGCCTCGAAGAGGAGAAGGCGGCCGGCAAGAAGCCCTTCGGCGTCGCCATCACCGCCACCGAGCCGCTCCTCGCCGAGCCGCTGTGGAGCGAGGGCAAGGCCTCGCTCGCGACCTTCAAGGTCAGCGACACGGGTCTGGTGCGGCACGCCACCGAGACGGTGCCCGTGGACCTCGCGGGCGACCTCGGGGCGTCGGTCGCCCTGCAGCTCGACCCCGCCGGCGCCGAGATCTTCTGGAACGCCTTCCAGGAGCACGCCGATCGCCAGCTCCCGATCCTGGTCACCTACCAGCTCACCTACAAGGCGCGGGTCTCGGCCAAGATGGAGATCCACGCCAGCCGCTCGATCGTCCACCAGAAGATCTGGAACGCGGCGCGGCCCTATCGCTTCCTCGCCGCCTCCGCCCGCTACGCCCCGGTCGCCTTCGCGGGCGCCTTCGGGCCGGCGAGCTTCATGGCGCTCAGGGCCGCCTCGATCGAGCCGCTCGTCGCCATGATCCCCCGGCCGGCGATCCAGGAGGTCATCCACAAGACGATCGTCGACAACGAGATCACCGTCCGCATCGAGACCGACCAAGCCGGCGGCGGCGAGGAGGAGGCGGCGGTGCGCGAGATGCTGTTCAAGGTGGCGACCGAGGTGCTGAGCGACCGGGTGATCCCGGCCCTCTTCGGCGACGCGGCGCCCAAGCCTTCCGTGAACGAGGCCGGCGGCGGCGAGGGCGCCAGCGACCTGCTCGAGCTGCGGCCGGGCGACGACGCCGGCGAGGCGAGCTTCGACCTCGTGCTCGACCACCTCTCGACGATCGAGCGCCAGGTCAACCCCAACGGGCCAGTCCACCTGCTGCTCGCGAGCGAGCAGGCGATGGCGGCCTGCTTCCGCGAGCTGCGCCTGACCGACGGCTACTTCAGCGCCATGAAGGTCACCGCCGGCACGGCGGGGGTCAACTTCGAGCGCGACGGCATCGACTCGATCCACGTCTTCTTCCGCTACGAGCAGCGCGATGACAAGCACCCCGACCGCCCCTGGGTGCGGCGCAGCGACGACGGCCTCTTGCGCAGCGAGCGCGACGCCCTCTACTGGCGCTTCGACCTGGCGCGCGACGCCGCGGGCGGCCACAAAAGGCAGTACGAGTATCGGATGGAGGTCTTCTACCGCGAAGGGCCGCCGAGCAGCACCAACTGGACGCCGCGCGACAACCGGATGCTCACCATCACGCCGCGCGCCATGGGCGTGCTGCGGGTCGAGCTGGTCTTGACGGCGCGGCAGGTGGTCGACTCGGCGCGCGTCGTCCTGCGCCACCAGGCGGCGAGCGGCGCGCGCTACGAGACGGCGCTCGAGCTGTCGCCGGAGACCAAGCAGCGCACCTGGTTCCAGTTCACCGGCGAGCTGGCCGAGAGCGACTCCGACTTGAACCGCCCGGAGTACACCTACCAGGTGACCTACCGCGTCGGCGGCGGCGAGATCGTCATGCCGCCGGTGCGCTCGACCGCGCAGACGCTCGAGATCCCGGGCCCCTTCCGCAAGGTCATCGCCTTCAACCTGCGGCCGCAGGGCTCGTTCGAGGGCGTCAGCCACGTCAGCGGCGACGTCGTCTACGACGACCCGGCGCACCAGTACCGGCTGCAGAAGAGCTTCCAGCTCGAGGCGCTCACCTCGTCGTTCCTCTTCGAGGTGCCGGTGCTCGAGGGCGGGCCGGAGCGCGCGCGCTGGACGGCGCGGGTCAACCGGCAGGACGGCTCGGCGCTCGACCTGGCGCCGGGGGAGGGGCCTCCGGGCACGGTCTGGCTGGGCACCGAGATCGACTTCCTGACCGTGCAGATCGTCCCCGACCTGCTCGACTTCGAGACCGACGTCCAGCTCGCGGTAGTGCAGATGAGCCGCGCCGACGGCGACGGCGCGACGCCGCAGCGGCAGACCTTCACCTTCTCGAAGAGTGCGCGGGCGCCGCAGACCTGGCGCGTCGGCCGCCGCGAGCACGACGACGGCGCCTACGACGCCGACATCCGCTACATCGCCTACGATCGCACCAAGAGCAGCGAGGTGCACCTGCGCCAGATCGCCGATCAGGTGCTGGTGCTCGACCGCGCGCCCCAGGCCTAGGCGCCCGCGGAAAGGAAGGAAACGCCATGTCCCCCGCCCCCCCGATCGCCGCCGGCGCCCGCGTCGCGGCCCCCATGCGCGAAGTCCAGTTCGCCGGACGGCAGCGTCCGATGCTCGGTCGGTTCATCCTCTTCCTGCCGCTGCTGCCGGCCGCCGAGGACCAGCGGCTGCGGCAGGACGCCGCGGCGGTCCTGCGCGGCGAGGAGGGGACCCAGCGCTGGGCGGCGCTGGCGGGCTGGCTCGGCGCCGAGCCCGAGCTGCGGGTGCAGTGCCGGCGGAGCGGTCTGACCGCCGCCCTCGACGTGCGCTCCGCGGCCGACGTCCAGCTCCTGCCGCTCGGCGGCGGGGTGGTGGCGGAGCTGGTCTACCGCGGCGGCGACGGGGGGGAGAAGCGGCAGGCGGTGCAAGCGGTCGCCGACACCGGCGGGCGCACCTTCAAGCTCAACCTGCCCTTCCCCGACACCCCGGCGGGGCGCTCGCTCTACGCCGAGGTGGTGGCGGCGATGAGCACGCCGGACGGCATGGCGCTCGCGCTGTCGTACACCCATCGCTACCGCGTCCCGGCGCCGCCGCCGCGGCCGGTGCTCACGGCCGACCACGCGCGCGTCCTGCGGGACATCACCGCGGTGCGGGCGCAGCCCGCGGCGATCCGGGCCGACCACGCCGTCATCATGCCGCGGCGGCGCGCGGACTCGGAGTTCGTCCGCCCCGGGATCCCGCGGCCGGAGATCCCGCCGCGCCATACCCCGCCGCCCTCACCACCGCCGCCCCCGCCGCCGGCGGAGTCTCCACAGCCGGTCGAGACGAGCTTCGCGCACGCCCTCCGCTTCGCGCTCTTCCGGCGGCTCGACGACACCTCCGCCTTCCCCGACCTGCCGCGCCAGCAGCAGAACGGTTGGGGCCAGGTGCCGGGCCGCGAGGGACGCAAGCCGCTCCACTTCCGCGACTCCCCGCGCGCCGACGCCTTCTTCTACCTGCCGACCGCCTTCAAGCTCGGCTTCTACAGCGACGGCCAGGCGGGCCGGCCGCCGATGCGCGCCGAGCACTACGTCGCCGAGGGCGGCCAGCACCGGGTCAAGGTGACGCTGGTGGCGCTGCCGCACATCGAGGACGCCGAGCGTGAGGAGCTGCGGGCCTATCTGCGCGACGTCGTGCTGCAGCGCATGGTGCCGTTCGTGCGCCTGACGCCGGCGGCCGGCCTCGCGGCGACCTTCGCCTCGGACCTCGGCTCCGGCCCGGCAGAGGACGCCCGCACCCTGCCGGCCGGCATCCGCTTCACCGCCGCCGACGCCATCCCCGACGAGCGCGTCGTCCTGCAGTTCGACATGGAGGCGGTGCACTACGCCCTCTTCTGCGAGCTGCTGCGCGCCGGCCTGCACGGCCAGGTGCTGCTCGCGGCGGCCGGCGTCAGCGAGGGCATCGACGTCCACCTGCGCCTCGACGACGTCGTCACCAACGCGATCGGCGTCACCCAGCAGGCGGAGCCCGCGCCGGAGGGCGCCGCCGAAGGCGCGCCGCCGCCGGCGTCGCCCAAGCTCGCGGTCGCGAACCTCCTCGACCTGCCGGTCGAGCTGTCGTCGGTGCGCATCGGGCTGGTCGACACCGGCGAGGTGGCGGGGATGGTCTTCGAGGCCGAGGAGCAGGAGCTGGCGCGCGCCCAGCGGCTCGAGCCGAAGGCCGCGGTCACCTTCCCGATCGCGCCGCGCGGCAGCATCCAGAGCTGGGACGACACGGTGGTGGCGCTGGGCCCGGTGCGGGTCGACGGCGGCTCGCCCGAGGACTGGCTGGACCGCGTCCATCGCGACCCGTCGCTGCAGCCGCAGGCCTTCCAGGTGCGGGTGCAGCCGGTGCTGCCGGCGCAGGGCGCCGAGCGCGTGCAGTTCCTGCGGCTGCGCCTCTATCGCGACGGCGAGGCTGCGCCGCGCGAGGAGCGCCAGCTCCTGCCCGCCGCCGGCGCGCTCGAGCTGCCGGTGCGGATGACGCTCGCCGAGCTGGCCGGGAGCGCCGGCCAGGCGGCGACCTTCTCGCTCGAGTACGACTGCCTCTACGCCGACGGCGGCGCCAGCCTGCCGCAGCGTGTCGCCATCGACCCCGAGGTCCGCGACCTGCCGCTCCTCGCTCTCCTCGAAGCGCCCGGCGCCACCTACCGCGTCGAGCACGACGGCGGCAAGCCCGAGCTGGACCGCGCCGCCGCCGCCGAGCTGATCGAGCGCCTGCGCGGCGAGGGCAAGCGCTGGCGGGTCTACGCCCTGACCCAGCGCCCGGCCGAGCCGCCGGTCGAACCCGACCCCGTGCACACGCCCGACCCGCAGCCGCCGGATCCGACTCCGACCACCGGCCCCGCGGTCTCGATCCTGACCGACCTCCTGGCCCCCGCCTTCGACGGCGGCCAGCTCCAGCGCGCGTTCGTCGTCCTCCAGCCGGTCGGCGCCGGCGCGGCGAGCAGCACCCTGGTCTTCGACTCCCAGAACCGCGCCCAGCAGACCTGGCGCCCCACCGCCGGCACCATCCCTCCCTTCGCGTACAAGATCACCTATCTGTACGCGGGAGGCACGTTCCGCCAGAGCGAGGGCACGGAGGCCGGGTTGGTTCTGGTGCTCGATCCGCCGGCGGTGTAGCGGGGGCGGAATCTCGAGGAGGCCTGCGGCCGAGTCCGCGGGCCTCCTCCCAGATCTACTCCCGACCGCTCCCGCCGGTCGCTCCGGCGGCGGCGGTGTCCTCCAGCTCCGCGAGCAGCGACAAGAGATCGGCCCGTCGCGTGAGGCCCAGCCGGAGACCCGCGACCGTGCCGTCGCGGTCGAGGAGGGCGAGCGCCGGCAGCTCGTTCACCTGCAGGCGGGAGGAGACGACCTGGCCGCGATCGAGCACCACGGGGTAATGACTCGGATGCTGCGCCAGGTACTCTTGGACCACCTTCTCCGCCTCGCCTTGGTTCACCGCCAGCACGGCGACGGAGCGCCCGGCGAGCTCGTCCGCCAGCTCACGGACGATCTGGGCCTGCTCCCGGCACGGCAGGCACCAGGTCGCCCAGAGCTCGAGCAGGACCGGCTGGCCGCGGAGCTCCGAGAGCCGGAGGCGGCCGCCCTCGAGCCGCGCGAGCTTCGCCTCCAGCGGCTCGGCCGGAGCCGGAGCGGCGGCGGCCCTCAG
>JBIOUG010000102.1:0-39238 GCA_044866775.1 Thermoanaerobaculia bacterium
CAACCGGACGTCGGACCTCCACACCCCGCTGGAGCACCTGGAAACCCGGTTCAGGCAGCGCGAGCCGTCGCTCCAGGCCTTTCTCCCCGTGGAGGGCCGCTTCAAGCGTCTGCACCGGGAGGCGGACCGCGTCCTCGCGGCCCACCCGGAGCTCCTGTTCCGTTCGGACCTTTTCGGCGTCCCCATCGGCATCAAGGACATCTTCCACGTGGACGGCCTGCCGACCCGCGCCGGCAGCCGCCTGCCCCCCGAAGAGCTGGCCGGGGAGGAGGCCGAGGTCGTCACGTGGCTCCGGGACAAGGGCGCGCTCATCCTGGGCAAGACCGTCTGCACCGAGTTCGCCTACTTCGCCCCCGGCCCGACGCGGAACCCGCGCAACCGCGAGCGCACGCCGGGAGGCTCGAGCAGCGGCTCGGCGGCGGCGGTGGCGGCGGGGCTCTGCCCGCTGGCGCTCGGCAGCCAGACGATCGGCTCGACGCTGCGCCCGGCCGCCTACTGCGGCGTCGTCGGCTTCAAGCCGAGCTACGACCGCATCCCGCGCGACGGCGTGGTGCCGCTCGCGCCCTCGTTCGACCACGTCGGGTTGTTCACCGCCGACGCCGCGGGCGCGGAGCTCGCGGCGAGCATCCTCTGCCGCCACTGGCAGCCGCCGGGGACCGGCCTCCACGCCCGCAACCCGAAGCGGCCGCTGCGGCCGGTGCTCGGGGTGCCCGAGGGGCCGCACCTCGCCCGCGTCGCCGCGCCGGCGCTGGCGCACTTCCACGTCACCTGCGAGGTGCTGGCGCGCGCCGGGTTCACGGTGCGCCCCGTGGCGGCGATGGCGGACCTCGACGAGATCGAGGAGCGGCACCGCCTGGCGATGGCCGCCGAGACGGCGCGCGTCCACGCCGACTGGTACCCGCGCTACCGCAACCTCTACCGCCCGCCGACGGTCGAGCTGATCGAGCGCGGGCGCGGCGTCACGGACGAGGAGCTGGCGCAGGCGCTCGCCGGCCGCCAGAGGCTCCGCGGCGAGCTGACGGCGCTCATGGACCGCCACGGTCTCGACCTCTGGATCGCCCCCGCGGCCACCGGCCCGGCGCCGCGTGGGTTGGAGAGCACCGGCGACCCGGCGATGAGCCTGCCCTGGACCCACGCCGGCATGCCGGCGGTGGCGGTGCCGTCAGGTGTGGACCAGGCCGGGCTGCCGCTCGCGGTCCAGCTCGTGGCGCGCTTCTGGGCGGACGAAGCGCTGCTCGCGTGGGCGCAAGAGGTGGAGGAGGTGCTGCGGTCCCCCAGTAGCCGAACGTAACGAGTGAACAACCACCCGGGTCATCCCGAGCGAGAGCGAGGGATCCGGGTGGGGGGCGGCGTGATACAACCTGCCAACAGGCAATGACCTCGCACTGCCCAGCCCTCCAGATCGCTCGCTCACGCTCGGGATGACGGTGCTGTCAGCTCGGCCGTTACAGTCCACTGGCGACGCTCCTCCGATGGAACCCTGCCGGCTCAATCAAGCTCCTTGTAGGGGCAGAGCTTGCCTCCGCCCGGGAGGGGGCAGGCAAACCGCCCCCCTACACGGGAAGCGGGATGGCGAGGGACCGCGTTGAGCGGCCAGCCCGTCCTCCGCTGCAGCGTCCGCTCCGGCGCCTACCACGACTCGGTCGTGCTGATGCGCCTGCAAGCGGCACTGGCCGAGGTGCCGGGTGTGAGCGATGCCGCAGCGGTGATGGGTACGCCGGCGAACCGCGAGCTGCTGGCGGCGAGCGGCATGCTGGCGCCGGAGGTCGACCGGGCGCGGCCGGAAGACCTGCTGGTCGTCGTCAAGGCGGAGAGCGAGGCGGCGGCGACCGCGGCACTGGGGCAGGTCGATGCGCTGCTGGCCGTGCGTGGAGCCGCGGCCACCGACGGCGCGTTCCGCCCGCGCACGCTGGCCGCGGCGGCGAAGCTCTTGCCCGAGGCGCGGTGGGTGTTGGTCTCGGTGCCGGGCCGCTACGCGGCGGCGGTGGCGCGCGAGGCGCTGGCGCTCGGGCGCAACATCTTCCTCTACAGCGACAACGTGACAGTCGAGGACGAGGTGGCGCTCAAGCGCGCCGCGCGCGAGCAAGGGCTGCTGGTCATGGGGCCGGACTGCGGGACGGCGATCGTCGGCGGCGTCGGCTTCGGCTTCGCCAACCGGGTGCGGCGGGGGAGCGTCGGCCTGATCGCGGCCTCGGGCACCGGCCTCCAGGCCGTGGCGAGCGGCATCCACGCGCGCGGCGCCGGCGTGTCGCAGGCGCTCGGTACCGGCGGGCGCGACCTCGCGGCGGCGGTGGGCGGCGCGACCGCGGCGCAAGCGATCGACCTCCTGGCGCACGACCCCGAGACCAAGGCGATCGTGCTCGTCTCCAAGCCGCCTGACCCGGCGGTGGCGGCGCGCCTCCTGCGGCAGCTCCAAGGGACCGGAAAGCCGGCCGTCGTCTGCCTGATCGGCCTCGCGTCTCCCCTCCGGCGCCTCGGCAACGTCCGCTTCGCGACCAGCCTCGACGCCGCGGCGGAGAAGGCGGTCGAGCTGGCGGTCGACGTCGAGCCGGGGGGCCATCCGGCTTCAGGAAACGCCCGGCACGGAGGCCGGGCGCTACGTCCGCTCAACGAAGCTCGCTCGTCGACCGCCGCGCCCCGTCGCTATCTCCGCGGCCTCCTCTCCGGCGGCACCCTCGCCTACGAGCTCGCCCTCGCCCTGCGGCCGCTCGTCTCGCCTCTCTACTCGAATCTTTCGTCCTCCGCCGGAGTCCTCCCGCTCGCCGACATCGGCCACAGCCAGGGCCACACCGTGCTCGACCTCGGCGACGACGAGCTGACGATCGGCCGCCCGCACCCGATGATCGACAACACCCTCCGCCTCCGCCGCCTGCGGCAGGAGGCCGCAGACTCCGAGGTCGCGACCATCCTGCTCGACGTCGTCCTCGGCGAGGGCGCCCACCCCGACCCGGCCGCCGAGCTGGCGCCGGCGATCGGGGCCGCGCGCGCCGCCGCGGCGGGGGAGGGGAGGAGCCTCGAGGTGATCGCCCTCCTGGTCGGCACCGACGAAGACCCGCAGGGGCTGGCGCGGCAGGCGGCCGCCCTCGGCGATGCGGGGGCGCGCGTCGCGCGGACGGTGGAGGAGGCGGTCAACCGGTGGTGGAGTCTGGAGATTGCTGCGTCGCGAGGAGATGACGGAGAAAAGAATTCAGGTGAGGAAGGTCGGGGCGCAGCCGCCTCTCTCGACGACCTCGCCGGCCCGCCCGCGGCGATCAACGTCGGCCTGGAGTCCTTCTACGCGAGCGTCGTCGCGCAAGGCGCAAGCGCGGTGCAGGTCGACTGGCGCCCGCCCGCCGGCGGCAACGAGCGGCTGCAGGAGATCCTGGCGAGAATGAGAACATAGGGCTCGCGTGCGCTCTCGACCCTCCGCCAGTGACGCGCCCCACCCGCTGTCATCCCGAGCGAGAGCGAGGGATCTGCGGGAAGGGTGGCGCGAAGACCTTCGCCATGCGAGCCTTGATTCGCACCGCCCCCCAGATCCCTCGCTCTCGCTCGGGATGAGATGCATGGGAATGGGAGGCGCTCAACATGAACATTGACCAAGCCAACCGCACCGCCGTCGAGCGCATGACCGCGGCGCGCCCGGTCCTCACCGGCGTCGCCCGCGCCGGCGACGTCGTCCCCGGGTTGCGCGAGGGGCTCCTCCTCCACGCCGGGCCGCCGATCGAGTGGGAGCGCATGTCGGGCCCGCTGCGCGGCGCGGTCGTCGGCGCGCTCCTCTACGAGGGCCTCGCCACCGACGAGGCGGCCGCCGAGGCGCTCGTCGAGCGCGGCGAGGTCGCCTTCGACTCCTGCCACCACCACGGCGCGGTCGGCCCGATGGCCGGCGTCATCTCTTCTTCCATGGCCGTCTACGTGGTGGACGACGAGGTGCATGGCCGCCGCACCTTCTCGAACTTGAACGAGGGGTACGGCAAGGTCCTGCGCTACGGCGCCTACAGCCCGGAGGTGCTCGACCGCCTGCGCTGGATCAACGGCATCCTGGGGCCGGCGCTCGGCGAGGCGATCGAGCGCGCCGGCGGCGTCGACCTCCGCGCTCTCGCCGCCGAAGCACTGCACATGGGCGACGAGGGGCACAACCGGAACCGCGCCGGCTCGCTGCTCTTCTTGAAGCAGCTCGCGCCGCACGTCGCCCGCGCCGAGGGCGCCGCCGCCGGCGAGCTCCTCGACTTCCTCGGCGGCAATGCGCTGACCGTCCTCAACCCGCTCATGGCCGCCGCCAAGGCGATGGCCGACGCCGCGCACGGCGTGGCGGAGAGCACGATCGTCAGCACCATGGCGCGCAACGGCACCGACTTCGGCATTCGCGTGAGCGGCACGGGCGACCGCTGGTTCACCGCCCCGGCGCCGGTGCCGCAGGGGCTCTACTTCTCGGGCTTCTCGGCCGCCGACGCCAACCCCGACATCGGCGACAGCACGATCACCGAGACCGTCGGCCTCGGCGCCTTCGCCATGGCGGCGGCGCCGGCCATCGTCAGCTTCGTCGGCGGCACGCCGCAGGAGGCGCTCCACGCCACGCTCGAGATGTACGAGATCACCGCCGCCGAGCACCCGCACTTCACGATCCCCGCCTTGGGCTTCCGCGGCGCGCCGGTCGGCATCGACCTGCGCAAGGTGGTCGAGCTCGGCGTCACCCCGCGCGTCAACACCGGCATCGCCCACCGCCTCCCCGGCGTCGGCCAGATCGGCGCCGGCCTCGTCCGCCCGCCGCTCGTCGTCTTCGAGCGCGCGCTCGAAGCGTGGGCGGAGACGTACCTGGGCGCCGACTAGGCCGCCGCCTCGCGTCCGCCCGAGGCGGCGCGGCAAGCCGCCGCCCCTTCCTCCTTGCTGAGGTACGCTACAATGGGATTACGAAACAGCGCAGGCGGGCGCCCGCCAGGAGCGGTGGGCGCTCGAGGGGCCGAGCCCCGAGAAGGGCTGCCTTGTCGCGGACCGGCAAGGCAGCCGGCAACGAGGCCGGAGCCTTCCTGCGCCTGGCAAGGATGAGCACGGAGGGAGAGGGAACCATGGCTGACGTGTTGCTGTCGTGCACGAACCAGAGCTGCCGGCGTCCGATTGCCTTCGATGCGCAGCATGCGGGGTCCATCCAGCAGTGTCCGCACTGCGGGCAGCGCGTGATCGTCCCGGACCCGGCGCCGGCGAACGCTCCCGGCGCGCTCGCCGTCCAGCCGCCGGCGCCGATTGCCGTCACCCCCGTCGAGGAACGCCCCGTTCCGTACGCCTATCAACAGGAGCGGTCGCTCGAAGCGCGAACCTCGCGCCGGCTCAAGATGGGCTCCGGCTGCTTCGCCATGCTGGCGGTGATGTTCGCCGTCGGGCTGATCGCCACCGGCATCGGAACGCTGACCGAGATCGACGAGGACAAGCTGTGGGGCCTGTCGGCCCTGGTCGGTGGGATCGCCGGCCTGGCGGCGTTCGTGTTCTTCGGCTACGTTGCGACGGAGACGGCCTCCGCGTCCACCGACAGGGGGCGCCGCTAGGAGCGGGTGTGACGGGGTGGGGGCAGGAGGACGACCGCCACGGCGCTCCCTCCGGCCCCGGAGCGCACCATCTACCGCGTCACGGCGAACTCGATGTAGATCCTGGATTCGCTGAACTCGACGGCCGAGCTCCGACTGGCGCCCGCGGAGATCAGGGCGAAGGCGGCGACGAGAACCGGGAACGCGCGTCTGGTCGTCGTGGTCCGTTCCTCCTTTGAAGGTTTGCCCTCCCCCTTTTCGGATGCGGAGGGGAGGGGATTCCTTCGTCGGATTCCTCGTGACCGCTGCGGCCTCGCTCCGCCGGGCGTCGTTCGCGCCGGCGACGTCGTGCCGCAAGGGTGCGCGGGGGATTCCCGACCTCTCGGAGGCGCCGGCGGCGAGCTCCGAGGCCCGCGCGGCGGCTCCCGAGGCGCTCGGGGCAACTCCCGAGACGCCGCGGAGACGATCCACCGTCCTCGCGACCGCTCCCGCGTGTCACCGGAAGCTTCCGCAGCTGCGCGGGAAGGCTCCGGCGGTCCGCCGGCGATCTCCCGAGGCGCTCGCAACGCTTCCTGAGGCGTCCAGGAAGCTTCCCGAGGAGCCGATAACTCGACCCGGACCCTCCGGGAAGCGTTACGGGGCATCGGCAACTCCACCCGGAGCCTTCGGGAAGAGTTCTGAGGTGCTTTTAACTCTTCCCGGAGTCTCGGGGAAGAGTTCTGAGGCGCTCGCAACTCTGCCCGAAGCCGCCGGGACGAGTTTCGAGGTCCTCGGAACTCTGCCCGGAGCCCTCGGGAAGAGTCGCGAGCGCCCGAGAACTCCGCCCGGAGACTCCGGGAAGAGTTGCGAGGCGCAGAGAACTCTTCCCGAAGCGCCCGGGAAGAGTTCCGAGCCGTCGCTCCCGCGACCGCGCGCGCTCGGGAAGCCTGACGAGCCCCCGAGAGCTCCTCCCCGACGCTCAATGAAGAGCTACGAGGCGCTGGGGCCGGCTCCCGAGTCGCCCGAGAAGCGTGCGCGGGCGGCGGGAGCGCGTCCCGAGCTGCTGAGGAAGTCTCCTGCGCCGCGCCGGCGGTCTCCTCGATTCCCCGGGAGACGCTCCGAGGCGGCGGAAACCTCTCCGGCGCGGCCGGCGTCGCGGAGCTCCACATCCACACCCCGTTCGCGCGAGCTTACCGTGGGCTCTGCTGCTCTATACGATAGGGCCCAGGATCTACCTCGATATTCGGGGGCCACGGGAGATGTTGCAAGATGAGTGAAACTGAGAAGAAGTTCGATGCGGTGGCCATGATGCGATCGGTTCGAGACAGGATCTCGGCCGAGATCGAAGGCATGACGCTGGAGGAAGAGCTGGAGTGGTTGGCATCTCAGGAACTGGAAGATCCGTTCCTCAGGCGCCTCCGCGACAGAGCCGTCCAACCGACGGCCTCACCGAGCCGCGCTTCACGCGGCCGCTGAGCGGCCAGGCCGTTGGCTAGTGCCGCCGGCAACGCTCGCCGACCCAGATGGCTCTGCGCGATGCAACTTGCTGCCTGCGCAAGCTAGCAGCGTTCGTACACGTCGTCTCGCAGCGCGGGCGGCTCCTCCTCCATCGCCCTCGCGATCTGAAAAGCGAGGACGCGCTTCGTCGCCACGGCCTCCACCTCCTCGAGCCCTCCGAGCCGGCTTTACGCGTCCTCGCTGCCTCGCCTCTTATCGTCGTCCGCCGTCTCTCGCGGCCCGTTCTTGCCAGCCTACGGGCGGGCTCCGCTACTGTCAATAACCGAACTACGGAACGCGAGCAGTCCAGGCAGACCGGGGGCCGCGCCTGCATGTCAAAGACATCGACTTCCGCTAAGAGCAGATCACCATGCGCGACGGAGAGGGCCAGGTGGATCGCGTGACCCTTATGGCCCAAGTAAGTACCTTGACTAACCGATCCAGTGCCTTAGAGTCACTCTAGATCCGCAGCCTACGGGCGGACTGTGATGGGTGACCTTTTCCTGCATAATCGCCAGAGATGGTAGCGAGACGCATTGCTAACTGCGCTCATCAGCCGTCGAATATATGGTTGGGCAGCAAGATGAGCAAGATAGGGGAAGACGACCGATCGGTCCTTGCGGTGTCAGCGAACAGCATGCTCGTCTTCGTGGACGAAACCGGCGAGGAGTGGTTCCGGGATCCACACCATCCGGTCTTTGGTCTAGGCGGCTGCACGGTCGCAGCTAAGCAGTAACTTCTCAGTCGTCACCCCCGCCTGGCGCGCGCTAAAGAGCCTTCACTTCGGCGGAGGCGATATTGGCCTCCACGCATCGGAGATCAACCTCGCCAACCGAGAGGGCGTAATGGCGCTCGGCCGATTCTTCCGTGAAGGTTTGTTTTGCCGTATCGCGGTGGTTCTCACGCGCCGCACAGTCCGGCCGGAGACGCTGGAGCCTTACCAGGTTTCAGCCGGAGCTCTTCGGAATAGGCTCGTGGAGGTGGTTCGGTTCTGGAGACCGCTCGACTCCATCGAACTCATCGTCGAGCAGTCGCAACGGGGTGACAATCTTGCGAGGAAGTACCTTGGTGACTTTCGATACTGGCGCGAGATCGACGGAAAGAAATCGTACATCCCGGTCGGTTGGCACTTCATGCCCAAGAGCGCCGCCGAACCTGGCCTCGAGATCGCCGACTTCGTGATGCACGCGGCCGGAGGTAGAACACGCGCTCGGCTTGCCGGTCGCACAGAAGGGCGGGCAGACTTCAAGGCGGTCTTCGACGAGGTCGACCCTCAGTTGGTGAGCTTCATCGAGGTCCATGACGTTGTAGCGAACCAGTGAGCGTTCCATGCTACCTCCGAACGAGCGCGGCTTGCCTCCCAACCCACCGTTCGAGCGGAGGCGCTACTCGCGCCGCTCAACTGAGGTCCGTTCGGCGGTGAGGAGTGAAGGGTTAACCAGCGATGCCTAAGCCAGAAATGAGAAACGATTACAGTGCGGCAGGTGTTCTATGCAATTGGTTTGAGATAGACTTGCATCGTGTCGAGGCCCTTCGGCTGCCGCCCGAGGCGTACCCACCAGGCGAAAGTGACCTGCTAGTCTTGACGGACTTCAAGAAGGCCCTCGCGACCACGAGCACCGGCCACCCGGTTTCGGCATCGAGGGTCAAGCTGCCCTCTCAGGCGAGCCGAGCTATGAACGCGGCGGGGCAACCGCGGTGGCGATGAAGGAGCCCGATGTACGGCGTGAAGTGCAGCGCGCGCTCGAATGGGTGAGGACTCACCAGGTGGCGCAAGCTGGAGCTGAGGGTGGGCAAGCCTTCTAACTTTCCGATGGAGCGTACGGCGTTCCCGCGCCGCCGCTCATCTCTCTCACGTTATTAGCGGCGCTCATGCAGGGCGTCCCGCGTCGCCGGTGGCTGCCAGCGCAGGTCGAAACCCCTCTTCAGGCGCGCCAGCGCACGATGCTTCGCGCTCTCGTATGCCTTGTCACCGCGGACCAGCGTTTCGAGCTGATGGGTCATGAGGCGGCTGAGGGAGGTTCCCTTTCGGGCCGCCAGGGCCCGCGCTTCCCGGAGCAGGTCGGCATCGAGTTTGAGCGTCACGTTGGTCGGGCGGCCTTCGGCGGTCGATGACACAGCGACAAGAGAGAGAGAGAGAGAGAGAGAGAGAGAGAGAGAGAGAGAGAGAGCGGCCTTGGGACCAGGCAATGACGCGTGCGTATAGAATACGCCCATGAAGCCGCGGGTCTACACGGATACCTCGGTTCTCGGGGGCTGTGAGGACGACGAGTTCCGCGGAGCGTCGCGCCGTTTGCTGGAAGCGTTCACCGCAGGGAAGCTGACGCTGGTGCTTTCTGAGCTTACTCTCCGGGAGCTGGAGACCGCACCCGAGAGCGTGAGGATGGCCCTGGGGCAAGTGCCTTTGGAGCACATCGAGGCTCTGGCGTTGTCGCCAGAGGCGGAGGAGCTCGCTGCTGCCTACATCGACGAGGACGCCGTTGAGGAGCGAATGCGCGCGGATGCTCTGCACATCGCGCTCGCCACGGTCGCTCGCGTCGACGTTCTCGTGAGTTGGAACTTCAAGCATATTGTCAACCTGAGGCGAATCCACGCGTACAACGCTGTCAACCTCAAGAAGGGCTACCCTCTCCTCGAGATCCGAACTCCACGGGAGGTCCCAGGCGATGAGTGAGCTGGCTTCAAAGACCTTCGATTGCGTCCAGAGTATGCGCCAGGCTCGGGACCGGCTCAGCGCGGAGATCGCGGACATGAGCTACCACGAACTGGTGAGCTGGCTCCGCGCGCATCGGTACGCGGATCCACTCCTTCAGCGCCTTGCGGAGAAGGCCGCCCAACACGTCGATGTTGCTGCCCGGCCCTCGGCCGGCCGCTGATCGGCAACGCCATGCGAGGCCGCGCATGACTCGCTAGTCCGGGATCAGGCCGAGCCGGACCTGCGGCCAAGTCGCTGCCCGCGGAAGCACGCTGGACCCGCGCGTCGTCAGCCGGCCGTGCGCTATCCTCTCCCCCCGAACCAGCTCTGCGGAGGAGCCCCATGTACGTCCCCTACGACCTGAGCAAGGTCACGCTGCTCGACCTGTCGCAGAACTTCTCGATGGACTCGCCGGCGTTCGCCTTCTACGAGGGGCCGACGGTGAAGTGGGTCAAGCGGATGGCGTTCGAGGGGGTGAATGCGCAGCTCATCTCGACGACCAACCACATCGCTACCCACCTCGACTCGCCGATCCATTTCTACGACCCGGGGCCGGACATCGCCGGGATCCCGATCGAGACCCTGTTCGGGCCGGCGTGCATCGTCGACTTGGCGGGGCTCGGGATCGGCGACTACCAGATCTACGGGCCGGAGCACTTCGAGGCCTGGGAGGCGAAGACCGGTATCCGCATCGAGCGCGGGGATATCCTCATCATCCACACCGGCTACCACCGCTTCTACAACGAGGACTGGTACAAGGCCAAGCGCTGCACGGTGCGCGACGTCGTCGAGGCGAGCGCCCACGAGCCGGACCTGCCGCGCATCTTCCTCAAGCACCCCGGGCCGCAGGCGCGCTTCGTCGAGTGGATCCTCGACCGCGGCGTGCGCTGGCTCGCGGTCGACTGCATCGCCGCCGACCACCCGTTCAACACCAACGTGCGCCGCGCCCGCCCCGACCTGGTGCCCGAGGTCGAGGCGGCGATCGGCATGAAGCTCGAGGACGCCTTCCCCTGGCCGGCCGACTACCAGTGCATGCACGTCAAGCTCTTCCCCCACGGCGTCTTCCACGCCGAGAACGTCGGCGGGCAGATCGACGAGGTGCTGGACCAGAAGGTCTGGCTCGGCTGCTTCCCGTTCCGCTTCAAGGGCGGCGAGGCGGCGTTCGCGCGGGTCGTGGCGTTCGTCAAGGAGCAGTGAGCGTGCGCCGCCCGCACGGCCGCGGCGCGCCGGCGTGAGACGCGATCCGCTCGGGCGGCCGGTGCGGCAGAGCCTGGCGCCGCGCCGGGCGGTGACGCTCCGCCGCTCGCTCGCCGTCCTCGCCGTCGCGCTCGTGGCTCTCGCCGCCGTGGTGGTGACGCGCGCGGCGCTGCTGCGCTCGCGCCAGCGGGGCCCGACGACGTCGCCCGCTTCCACGGCGTCGACGAGCGGATCGCGGTCGAGAACCTGGCGCTCGCCGTCCGCTTCTACACGCGGCTCATCGAGAACGCCGCCGGGGCGGGTGCGCCCGGCGCACCGGCGAGCCCGGCCGCGCGGCGCTGAGCGGCAGGGCGGCCCGGCCGCCGTGCTACGCTTCGGCGAGACTCCCTGGCGCCCGAGCACCCTTCGACGGACCGACGGACGGCGTAGCGTATGAACAGCCACCTGCGAAGCGTCACGTTCCTGGTGCCGGCGTTCGCCCTCTCCGCCGCCGCGTCGCTGCCCGCGGCCGCGCCGGCGGCGCAGACCGGGCGGCGCGGAAGAGCGTGACCGCGCAGAGCACCGAGCGCCGATGACCGCCCACCCGATCGGCGAGCGCGTCCGCCGCAACGAGGACCCGCGCCTCTTGACCGGCCAGGCGCTGTTCGTCGACGACGTCGACCTGCCGGGGATGCTCCACGCGGCGTTCCTGAGGAGCCCGCACGCCCACGCGCGCATCCTCGGCATCGACGTCGCGCGGGCGCGGGCGCTGCCGGGCGTCGTCGCGGTCTACACGGCGGCCGACCTCGGCGCCTACTGGCAGCCGGCGCCGCTCCTCGTCCCGCCGCCGCCCGTCCCCGGCCTGGTCTTCAACGAGCGCACGCAGGTGCCGCTGGCGCGCGACAAGGTGCGCCACCTCGGCGAGCCGGTCGCGCTGGTGGTGGCGGCGAGCCGCTACGTCGCCGAGGACGCGCTCGAGACGATCGAGGTCGACTACGAGCCGCTGCCGGCGGTGGTGGACCTCGAGGCGGCGCTGGCGCCCGGCGCCACGCTGGTCCACGAGGACGTGGGCTCGAACCTCGCCGCGCACGTCGTGCAGCGGAAGGGCGACTACGCGGCGGCGCGCGCCGCGGCCGACCTCGTGCTCGGGCGGCGCTTCGTCTACGACCGCGGGACGGCGGCGGCGATCGAGAACCGCGGCGTGGTGGCGGAGTGGGACGCCCGCGCCCGCCGGCTGACGATCTGGGACACCACCCAGGCGCCGATCCCGGTGCGCAACGGCCTCGCCGGCATGCTCGGCCTCTCCGAGCACCAGGTGCGGCTGGTGGCGCCGTTCATCGGCGGCGGCTTCGGCCCCAAGATCATGATGTTCTACCCCGAGGAGGTGCTGATCCCCTGGGCGGCGCTCCGGCTCGAGCGGCCGGTCAAGTGGATCGAGGACCGGGCGGAGAACTTCGTCGCCACGACGCACGAGCGCGGGCAGATCCACGACGCCGAGATCGCGCTCTCGCGCGAGGGGCTGATCCTCGGCGTCCGCGACTCCTTCCTCCACGACGGCGGCGCCTACGACCCCTACGGCCTGACCGTGCCGCTCAACAGCCAGTGCACGCTCCTCGGTCCCTACAAGGTGCCGGCCTACGACAGCGAGTTCCGCGCCGTCTTCACCAGCAAGACGATCGTCACCCCCTACCGCGGCGCCGGCCGCCAGCACGGGGTCTTCGTCATCGAGCGCCTCCTCGACCTGGCGGCGCGCGAGCTGGGGCTCGAGCCGGCGGAGATCCGCCGCCGCAACTTCCTGCGCCCCGAGGCCTTCCCGGTCGACAACGAGATCATCTACCAGGACTTCGCGCCGCTGGTCTACGACAGCGGCAACTACCAGCCGATCCTCGACAAGGCGCTCGCCATGATCGGCTGGGAGCGCTTCCGCCGCGAGGAGCAGCCGGCCGCCCGCGCCGCCGGGCGGCGCCTCGGGATCGGCGTCGTCGCCTACGTCGAGGGCACCGGCATCGGCCCCTTCGAGGGCGCGCGCGTCCAGGTGCAGACCAACGGCAAGGTGACGGTGGTGACCGGCGTCGGCACCCAGGGGCAGGGGCACTTCACGGTCCTGGCGCAGGTCGCCGCCGAGCAGCTCGGCGTCGCGGTGGCCGACGTCGAGGTGGTGACCGGCGACACCGACCAGTTCCACTGGGGCACCGGCACCTTCGCGAGCCGCGGCGCGGTGGTGGCGGGCAACGCCGTTCACGAGGCGGCGAAGGACGTGCGCGGCAAGGCGCTGCGGCTGGCGGCCGAGGTCCTGGAGGCGGCGGCGGAGGACCTCGAGCTCGCCGCAGGGGCGGTGCGGGTGAAGGGCTCGCCGGCGAAGGCGATCGGCTTGGGCGATCTGGCACGGCGAGCCAACCCCATGCGTGGCGCCGTCAAGCCCGGCACCGAGCCGGGCCTCGAGGCCACCAACTATTTCGGCCCGCACCGTGGCGCCACGGCGAGCGGCTGCCACGCCATGATCGTCGAGGTGGACCCCGAGACGCTGCAGGTCGAGGTCAAGAAGTACGTCGTCGTCCACGACTGCGGGCGGGTGATCAACCCGCTGCTGGTCGACGGCCAGGTGCACGGCGGCGTCGCCCAGGGACTCGGCAACGCCTTCTACGAAGAGCTGGCCTACGACGACAACGGCCAGCTCCTCAACGCCTCCTTCATGGACTTCCTCCTGCCCACCGCGCTCGACGTGCCCCGCGTCGAGGTCGGCCACGAGGAGACGGTCTCGCCCCTCAACGCCCTCGGCACCAAGGGCGCCGGCGAGGCCGGCGCCATCCCGGTCGGCGCGCTCTTCGCCCAGGCGGTCGAGGACGCCCTCGGCGTCCCCGGCCTCGAGATCCTGGAGATCCCGCTCAAGCCGAGCCGGCTCTGGGAGCTGGTCGAAGCGGCGCCTCAGACACGCGGTTGAGCCGGCGGCGGCGCAGCCTGGCGAGCATCCCGAGGATCCGATGTCGACGGACCTGGTCGCCACCGAGGCCGAACGGAAGCTGATCGCAGCGGCGCGGGCGGGGGAGCCCGCGGTGTACAGCGCCGCGGACGAGCCGATCCGCGCCAGCATCGTCGCTGCGCTCGCGGCGCGACTCCGGGCCGATTGGCCGCTCCACCACAGCGGTCTCCGCATCCGCGGCGCCAGGATCGCGGGCCCGCTCGATCTGAGCTTCACCACTCTCAGCTCTCCGCTCGAGCTCCTCGAGTGTGACATCGCCGAGCTCATCGCCTTGGTGGACGCCAGTGTGCGCACGATCCGACTGAGCGGCAGCAGCGTCCCGGGCATCGACGCGACGCGGCTGGCAATGAGAGGAGCGCTGGTCCTGGATGGCCTGCGTTGCACGGGGGAGATCCGGCTCTGGGACGCCAACATCGAGGGCAGGATCGAAGCCGTGGGCGCCAGCTTCGAGAACCCCGGCGGGGTCTGCTTCGACGGCACCCGGCTCACCGTCTCCGGCACCGTCCATTGCACGGCGGGCCCGGAGGAGGCCTTCCGCTCGACGGGAGAGCTGCTCCTCGCCGGAGCCCACATCGGCGGCGCGCTCTCGTTCGAGGGTGCGAGGCTCGACAATCCCGACGGCAACTCGCTGGTCGCCGACGGTGTGCGGACGGGCGGCCCCGTCCTGCTCCGCGCGGGCTTTCAGGCGCGCGGCACGGTGCGCCTCCTCTATGCGGAGGTCGGCAGCACCCTCGAGTGCGACGGCGCGTCCATCGCCGCACCCGGCGGCCACGCGCTGTACGCCGACGGTTTGAAGACCGGCAGCAGCGTCCATCTCCGCGCCGGGTTCGACTGCCGCGGCGAGGTGAGCCTCTTCGCGGCCCAGATCGGCGGCGTGCTCGATTGCGGCGGCGGGGCGTTCCAGAACCCAGGCGGCATGGCGATCAGGGCGAACGGCGTCGTCGTCCGCGGCGGGGTGCTGCTGGGAGAAGGATTCCGGTCGGAGGGGGCTCTCGGCTTCGTCGGCGCGAGCATCGGAGCAGACTTTGTCTGCGACAGCGCCGTCTTCGAGAACCCCGGCGCGGAGGCGTTGATCGCCGACGGCATGGCGACCCGCGGGCCGGTCCTGATGCGCCGCTTGCGCGCGCAGGGGCAGACGAGGCTCCTGCTCGCCGACATCGGCTCCAGCCTCGAGTGCGATGGCGCGTCGCTCGACAACGGCGAGGAGTGGGCGCTCGTAGCCGATGGGATGACGACGCGCGGCCCGGTGCTGCTGCGCCGCGGATTCCACGCCCGCGGACCTGTGAACCTGTCCTACGCCAGGATCGGCGGCGCCCTCGACTGCAGCGAGAGCATCTTCGAGAGCTCCGGCGCGGCCCTGCACGCGGGTGAGCTGCGGACCGCCGGCGCCGTCTTCTTCTCCAGTGCGCAGGTCAACGGCGGCCTCAATCTGTGGAGCGCCGCCGTGGGTGGTGACCTGCACTTCGGCGGCTCGACGCTGCGCGGCGAGGTCGTGCTGACCCGCTGTCGTGTCGAGGGCGACCTGGTCTTCGAGGAGGTCGCCTTCGAAGGCGCGGAAGACAGCGCGTTGACCGCGGAACGAATGACGGTCGGCGGCTCGCTGGTCTGGCGGCGCATGCCGCGGCCGCCTCAGGGCCTCGTCAACCTCGCCGATGCCGCGGTCGGCCGCTTGGTCGACGACGAAAAGAGCTGGCCGGCGGCGATCCGCATCGAGAACTTCTCGTACGACTCGATCTCTCACGGCGCGCCGCTGGCCGGGGAGCGGCTCGCGTGGTTGCGCCGCCAGGTGGACTTCAGCCCGGGGCCCTACGAGCAGGCGGTCCAGGTGCTGCGCCGCATGGGGTACGAGAAGGACGCCCGCCGGATCGCGATGGCGAAGCAGGATGATCTGCGCAGGCGGGGCCGCTTGAGCCGGCCCGCTTGGTTGTGGAACGCCTTCCTCGGCGCCACGATCGGCCACGGGTATCAGGTGTGGCGAGCGTCGCTCGTTCTGCTCGCGTTGATCGTGGCCGGGGCCTTCGTGTTCGACGCCATCTACGAACGCGGCCTGATGCTGCCCGACGAACCCGGCACGAGGAGTGAGCTGCCGGCGTTCGACCCGCTCGTCTACTCGATCGACGTCGGCCTGCCGATCATCGACCTGCACCAGGAGAGCGCTTGGGTGCCGCTGAAACGAGCGCCGGGCGCGTGGCCGTCTCGCGCCTACTTCTGGTTCCACATCGGCCTCGGTTGGCTGGCCACGACGCTCGTGGCGACGGGGTTGACCGGATTGATCAAGAAGGAGTGATCCGGCGACCAGCGCCATGTGGCGCGTGCCTGGATGCGGCAGGCGTGCCGCGCGTATGCGGGAGGTGACACGAAGGGAACCGTCATGACATCAGGTCCCCCGATCTCCGCGCGGCACGTCCTCTGGCTCACCGTTCTGACAACAAGCGCCTGGCTGCACCTGCCGTTGCCCGCGGCGGCGGCAGCGGAGCCCCTGCCTGCCGCTGGACTCCCGATCTGGCAGTCGCTCGGCCCCTGGGGCGGCAGCGTGCCGGTGCTGGCGATCGGTCCGCGGGATCCCGCCGTGCTCTGGGCCGGCACGCGCGACGGCGGCCTCTTCCGCAGCCCCGATCTGGGCCGGACCTGGCAGCCGCGCAACCAAGGCCTGGGTGAGCCGTGGATCTCGGCGATCGCCCTCGATCCGTTCAACCCCAACCGCTTGTGGGTGACGACGATCAGCGGCGGTCTGTACCGGAGCGGCGATGCCGGCGGACACTGGCGGCGTCTGGGCTCGGGGCTGCCGCCGCCGCAGGCGGACTTCGTGCTGCTCGCCGACCCGGCGCGCCGGAACTGGGTCTTCGGACTGCACGGGATGTCGCTCTACCGCAGCCAGGACGCCGGCGCCACCTGGCACCTGGCGCGCAACGGCGTCTCGGCGGTCACGTTCGACGCCGCCGGCACGCTCTACCTGGGGCGGGGCCCGGACGTCCTGCGCAGCAGCGATGGGCGGACCTTCCGCCGCGTCAGCTCGTCGCCGACCGGCATGACGCGCGTCAGCGTCCTCGCCGTGCACCATCGTCGGCCGCGGGAGCTGTGGGTCGGCGACGGGCCGCTGGTCTGGCGGAGCCTCGACGGCGGCGCGACCTGGACCGAGCAGGGGCAGCCGGCGACCGTCGCCATCCGCCGTCTCGTGCCGCACAGCCGCCTCGCGGGAGTGCTCTACGCGGTGGCCGGCAACAAGCTCTGGAAGTCCGTGGACGCGGGAGCGACTTGGACGCAGCTCGCGCTGGACGCGACCGGGAAGGCGTCGGTGGCGACGCTGGCGGTCGACGCCCGGACGCCGGGAAGGCTGGTCGTCGGCCTCTGGGCGCTGCAGCACCCGGGAGGGGTGTTCGTCGGCATCGGCGCCGGCGCGCACTTCCGCTCCATCAGCGCCGGCGGACCGGCGCTGGCGGTCGGCGACTTCGCGGTCGACCCGCGCGATCCGCGGCGCATCGCCGCCGTCGCGGGGTTCGTAGGGGTGCTGCTCACCAAGGACGGGGGCGTCAATTGGGAGCTGGCGAGCTCGGAGGTGGTGGCGGGCATCCCGCCCTTTCCCTCCGACGTCGCCTTCGATCCGCTCGTCGACGGCCGACTCTACGTGCTCGACGCCAACGGGCTCGCGCGCAGCGACGACGGCGGCGCGACCTGGTCGGTGTCGCCGTTACCCGCCGGCCTTTGTACCTGCGTCTGGCTGGAGCCCGACCCGGTGGTGGCGGACCGCCTCTATGCCGGAGGGTATGGCGGGCTGGTGCGGAGCGACGACGCCGGCGCGAGCTGGACCGCGCTCCAGGGATACCACATCCCCAGTCTGGTCTACGATGCGTTCCGTTTTCTCGTCGACCCGGCGGATCCTGGCCACCTCTTCGTCCTCGGGTTCGTCCCGACCGGCGGCAACCCTCGCCTCCCCGTGTACGAGCCGCGGCTGATCGAGAGCGCCGACGCCGGCGCCTCGTGGGTGCGCAGCGACGAGACCCTACCCGCGCCGCCGGTCGCCATCGCCGCCGATCCGGTCGACTTCGACCGCCCCTGGGTGGCGACCGAGCGCGCGCTCTACCGCGCCGGCGGCTCGGGGGACTGGCAGCTCGTCAGCGACGCGCTGTCGCTCTTCGACCTGCGCGCCGGCGCCGACGGCGTGCTGCTCGGGCTTGGCACAGCGCTCCCGGCGCTCCCGCCGCCGGCGCGGACGCACTCGCTCTGGATGAGCCCCGATGGCGGCGCCACTTGGGTCGATCTGCGCGCCGAGCTGGCTTTCCGTCCCTACCGGCTGGAGCGGGTCGGCGACCGGGTGATCGTCACCGCGGGCGGCGGCCTCCATGCCCGCCTGCTCCCCGGCGGCTACTCCGAGCCGTAGCGCCTGCCGCGCATGAGGAGGGTGTAGAGCCCGAAGGCGACGGCGAAGCCGACGAACCAGGAGTAGTCGTAGAGGACGCGCAGCGGCGGCGCGACGAGACCCACCAGCGCCGCGCCGACGCCCGCGGCGAGCGCCGCGAGCGCCTTCCAGTTCCAGCGGCCGTAGACGCCGTCGCGCCGGTAGAGGTCGGGGACCGAGAGGCGCGCCTTCCGCACCACCCAGTAGTCGGCGATGAAGATGCCGGCGATCGGGCCCAGGAACCCCGAGTAGCCCACCAGCCAGCCGAAGATGTAGGTGCCGTAGTCGGCGAGCAGCCGCCACGGCATGATGGCGACGCCGATGGCGCCGGTCAGCAGGCTGCCGAGCGCGAAGTTGATGCGCGCCGGCCAGAGGTTCGAGAAGCCGTTGGCGGGCGCCACGACGTTGGCGGCGACGTTCGTCGTCAGGGTCGCCACCAGCAAGGCGAAGAGCGAGAGCAGGATGACCAGCGGGCTCTCGAGCCGCGACAGCAGCGCCACCGGGTCCCAGATCGTCTCGCCGAAGACCAGCAGCGACGCCGAGGTCACGGCGACGCCGATGAAGGAGAAGAGCGTCATCGTGGTCGGCAGGCCGAGGAGCTGCCCCAGAGCCTGCGCCCGCTGGTTGCGCGCGAAGCGCGAGAGGTCGGGGATGTTGAGGGCGAGGGTCGCCCAGAAGCCCACCATGGCGGTCAGCGACGGGATGAAGAAGGCGAAGAACTCGGCCGGCGTCTGGAAGCGGCTCGGCCGGGCGAGGATCGGTCCCAGCCCGCCGGCCCGCCAGGCCGCCCAGGCGAGGAGCGCGAGACCGGCGACGATCAGAAACGGCGCCGCCCACGCCTCGAGGAACTTGATCGAGTCGCTGCCGCGCACCGCGATCCACATGTTCCAGGTCCAGAAGACGGCGAAGGCGATCCAGACGCCGCCCGGCACCTCGCGCCAGGCGGGGAAGGCGGTCGCCAGCATGGTGTGGATCGCCTGGCCGCCGATCCAGGTCTGGATGCCGAACCAGCCGCAGGCCACCAGCGCCCGCAGCACCGCCGGCACGTGGGCGCCGGAGGTGCCGAACGAGGAGCGCGCGAGGACCGGGAACGGGATGCCGTAGCGGGTGCCGGCGTGGGCGATGGCGATCATCGGCAGCAGGACGATGAAGTTGCCGAGGAGGATCGTCAGCATCGCCTGCCACCAGCTCATGCCGCCGTCGACTAGGCCGGCCGCCAGCATGTAGGTGGGGATGCAGACCGCGAGGCCGATCCACAGCGAGGCGACGTGGTAGACGCCCCAGGTGCGCTGGTCGGGCCGCGTCGGGGCGAGGTCGGCGTTGGTGAGGGAGGGGTCGGCGCGCGGCTCGCGCTGCTCGTAGGGCGCCAGGTTGTCGGGGTTCACGCGGCCGGTATTCTAGGACGAGACGCGACCGTCACCACCGATAGGATCGTCATCCCGAGCGCAGCGAGGGATCTGGGGTGGGAAGCCTCGAACCAGCCCCCCGCCCGGATCCTGTGAAGAAATTCGGTACGTCGTCCGAAAACGCCCGGGACGTAGCCCGGGCGCTACGGATGACAGACCTTTACAGCAGCCCGATGCGCTGGAGCTTCCGCGCCTGCTTCGAGCTCAGCCGCTCCGCCCAGCGCTCGAGCCGCCGCGTCGCCGCGGCAGCGCGCGCCGCGGCGGTGCTCGGACCCTGTGTGGTCTCGAGCGGCAGCGACTTGATGAACTTCGGCGCCTGCCGCACCTGCGTAGCGTGCTCGAACCCCGAGGCGAGCTTGATCAGCGAGGGCTCGCTGAAGGCGGTGCCCATGAAGCTGATGCCGACCGGCAGGCCGTGCACGAAGCCCATGGGGACGTTGATCACCGGGTAACCGGCCATCGCCGACGCCGTCGAGCTGGCGCCGAGGAAGTGGTCGCCGTTGATCAAGTCGTTCGGCCAGGCGGGGGCGCCGGTCGGCGAGACGAGGGCGTCGAGGTTGTGCTCGGCGAGCACGGCGTCGATCCCCTCGGGGCCGGCGAGCCGCGGGCCGCGCTCGACGGCGTCGAGGTACTCCTGCTCGCTGAAGATCTCGGCCTCGGAGAGCAGGAACCACTCCTGGCCGAACCACTGCAGCTCCTGGGCGGCGTGCGCCTCGTTGAAGGCGATGACGTCGGCCATGGTGTGGACCGGCACGCCGGTGCGCGTCGCGAGATAGTTGTTGAGGTCGATCTTGAACTCCCAGACGAGGACGATCAGCTCGGCGAGGTCGCTGAAGAGCTCGTTGATCGTCGGCACGTCGGCCGGGTCGACCAGCACCGCGCCGGCGTCGGCCATCGCCTCGAGCGCCGCCTCGAACGCCGCGTCGACCTCCTCGCTGTAACCGGTGACCCCGTCGCGGAAGACGCCGATGCGGGCGCCGGCGAGGCCGTCGGGATCGACGAACTGCGTGTAGTCGGTCTGGAACTTGCCGACGCTGCGGTTGGTCGCCGGGTCGCGCGGATCGACGCCGGTGAGGACGCCGAGGACCGCCGCGGCGTCGGCCACGGTGCGGCCGTGCGGGCCGACGGTGTCCTGGGTGTGCGCGATCGGCACGACGCCGGCGCGGCTGGTCAGGCCGACGGTCGGCTTGATGCCGACGACGCCGTTGGCGTTCGACGGGCAGACGATGGAGCCGTCGGTCTCGGTGCCGAGCGCCGCGGCGGCGAAGTTGGCGGCCACCGCAGCCGCCGAGCCGGAGCTCGAGCCGCAGGGGTTGCGATCGATGACGTAGGGGTTCCTGGTCTGGCCGCCGAAGCCGCTCCAGCCGCTCGAGGAGTTGAAGCCGCGGAAGTTGGCCCACTCGGAGAGGTTGGCTTTGCCGAGGATGATGGCGCCCGCCTGCTTGAGCTTGCGCGCGACGGTGGCGTCCTGCGGCGCCGGAGCGCCGACCAGGGCGAGCGAGCCGGCGGTCGTCATCATCTGGTCGTGGGTGTCGATGTTGTCCTTGAGCAGGATCGGGATGCCGTGCAGCGGGCCGCGGACGTGGCCGTCGCGGCGCTCCTTGTCGCGGGCCTTGGCGAGGGCCTTCGCCTGCGGGTTGCGGGCGAGGACCGAGTTGATGGTCGGGCCGCTGCGGTCGAGCTCGGCGATGCGGTCGAGGTAGAAGTCGACCAGCTCGGCGGCGCTGATGTCGCCGGACTCCATGCCGGCGATCATCTCGGCGATGGTGGTCTCCTCGAAGTCGTCGGGCGCGGTGGTGGGCCGCTCGTCGGCGGCGGCGGGCGTGGCGCCGAGGAGGCCGGCGAGAGGGGCGGTGGCGCCGGCCACGGCGCCGAGGCGGAGGAAGCCGCGGCGGGTGACCTCGCTCGGGCCGGGCGGCTCGGCGGCGGCGCTGGGGGTGGAGGAGAGTCGGGGATTGTCGGGCTCGGGAGATCTCGACATGCATGCCTCCTTTCAAAGCGTTTGCGCCGGCGACGGCCGGCGTCGGTTCGACCGACTCAGGAGATGGCGCTCGACGGCGAGGGACGCCGAGCGGACAGCGCTCGGGCGGCTACTCCACGACTGCGGGCGGAGTCTACGCCGACTTATAGAGGAGCGGCAATCGAGAAGAACCCCCGCGCGGCGGCGATAGTCGCCGGGTGGGGTGCCGGTCCGGAGGGATCTCCACAGGCGCGCCGCTTCGCGGTGCTGGTATCAAGGGTTGGAGGACTGCGGTTCGCATCCCGCATTCGCGGGATGCATCACAACGGTGTTGCGGAGCCCCGTGATGGGCTCCGCTACCCGAGAGGTCGCCTGCCGGAGCAGGAATTGATTGGAGCTCGGGTTGCCAGGCAAGGGGGGCGCGCGCCGGTTCCGATCCCTCCGGACCGGCACCCCACCCGGCTGCACGGTTCCGGGGTTCGCGTGACGTCCGGAAACCCCTCCCCAGACATCCCACGCGCGGTCTTGTAGCGCCCGGGCT
The DNA here is from genome assembly GCA_044866775.1 of Thermoanaerobaculia bacterium. Lineage (GTDB taxonomy): Bacteria > Acidobacteriota > Thermoanaerobaculia > Multivoradales > UBA5704 > DASUNQ01. Next base: position 22,129 of record JBIOUG010000102.1, read on the forward strand.
ACGTCCCGGGCGTTTTCGGAGGACGGGCTGGATTCCTTCACAGGCTCTGAAAGCGATCTGGGTGGGGGAAGCGGAACGGCCGACCGGCGGTGCTAGCCTTGCTCGCCATGGCGGGAGCGCGCGGCGTGGCGGTGGTGAGCGGCGGCGGGTCGGGGATCGGGCGGGCGATCGCGCTCGAGCTGGCGCGGCGCGGGTACTCGCTGGCGCTGCTCGGGCGGCGGCGGGAGCCATTGGAGGGGACGTTGGCGGCGGCGGGACAGGCGGCAGACGGTGCTGCCATCGCCTGCGACGTGCGCGACGCCGAGGCGGTGGGCCGCGCGGCGGCGGCGGTGGAGCGGCGCTGGGGATCGGTCGACGTGGTGGTCCCGGCCGCGGGCGTGGCGCACGTGGCGCCGCTCGCGGAGCTTTCACCCGCGGCCTTCGTCGAGACCGTCGAGACCAATCTCGGCGGAACTTTCCTGCTGCTTCGGTCCTTCCTACCTGGAATGGTGGAGCGGGGCAGGGGGTGGGTCTTTCCCGTCCTCTCGGCGGCCGCCACGCAGGGCTTCGCGGAATGGTCCGCCTACTGCGCCAGCAAGTGGGGCGTGGCCGGGCTGGTCGCGGCGCTGCGCGAGGAGTTCGCGGGCAGCGGCGTGCGGATCGTCGCGCTCTATCCCGGAGCGGTGGACACGCCGATCTGGGAGAACGTGCCGGGGACCTGGGACCGCAGCGCGATGGTGCCGCCGGAGGAGGTGGCGCGGGCGGTCGGGTTCGCGCTCGACGCCGACCCGCGGGCGCTGGTCGAGGAGGTCCACGTCGGGCCGGCGGGAGGGGCGCTGTGACGCGGCTCGCGCTGGTCGTGACCCTTTTCGTGCCGCTCCTCGCGGCGGTGCCCGGGATCGGCACGTGGCTGCTGCCGCTCGTCGCGCCGCTGACGCTCTATCCGGCGTTCCGCGCGCGGGTGCTGGATCGCGACTACCGCGGCGCCTGGGCCCTCGCCATGGTCTGGGCCTTCCTGCTCAGCGCCGGCGTCGTCCTGCTCGTCTTCTGGTGGCCGGAGGCGGCGCGCGCGGGGATCTGGAACGGCGAGCCGTATCGCGAGGAGATGTTCGGCTGGATCGCGACCGGTGAGGGACGCGAGGCGAGCTGGCGCGAGTTCCTGCCGGTGCACCTCCTGCACCTCGGTCTCTTCCTGATCCTGACCTGGGTCTCGGCGGGCTACCTGGGCCTCGTCCTCGGCGCCGCGCTCGTCGCCTACATGAGCTACTTCGTCGGCAGCTACGCCGTGGCGAGCGGCCACCCGCTGCTCGGCTCGCTCGCCGCCTGGGTGCCCTGGTCGGTCGTCCGCGTCGCCGCCTTCGTCCTCCTCGGCGCCCTCTTCGCCCGGCCGCTCCTGGTGCGCCGCCTCTGGCCCTTCGAGCGCCGCGAGCTGCGCCTCATGGCCCTCGCCGCCGCCGGCATCCTGACCGACATCCTGATCAAGGCCTGGTTCGCGGACCCGTACGGCCGGTTCCTGCGGGAGATGGCGCGCAGTATACTCATCGACCGCTAAGGACCGAGCCATGAGCCACATACGTGAGACCAGCGGGGCCCTGAACGGCGCCGGACGGCGCTTCGGAGTGGTCGCCTCGCGCTTCAACGGGCGGCTGGTGGAGCTGCTGGTGGGGGGGGCGGTTGACTGCCTGCAGCGGCACGGGGTGGAGGCCAAGGACATCCACTTGGTGCGGGTGCCGGGGGCGTGGGAGATCCCGGCCGCGCTCGAGGAGCTGGCGGCGGCGGGGAGCGTGGACGCCCTGATCGCGCTCGGCGTCGTCATCCGCGGCGAGACGCCGCACTTCGACTACATCTGCGCCGAGTGCGCGCGCGGCATCGCCGGTGTCAGCAAGCGCCACCGCCTGCCGGTCGGCTTCGGCGTCCTGACCTGCGACTCGACCGCCCAGGCCGAAGAGCGCGCCGGCGGCAAGGCCGGCAACAAGGGCTGGGACGCCGCCATGGCCGCCCTCGAGATGGCCGACCTCGTCTCGCGGCTGCGCGATTAGGGGCCGGTTGGCTACGGGCACGTCGCGAAGGCGTTGGTGTCCTGGACCGGCTGGAACGGCTTGCCCTGCGGGTTGTCGTACCGCCGCACCACCCCGCGCAGCGTGTCGGTGACGATCAGCCGCACCCGCGTGTCGGTGAGGCCGCCGGCGAAGACCCAGAAGCGGCCGTTGAAGGCGCAGGCGTCGAGGACCTTCACCAGCACCTCGACGTTGGCGCTGCTGAAGAACCAGAGGTAGCCGGTGTCGGCGGTCAGGGCGACCGCCCGGCCGGCACCCGAGGCGCCGGTCGCGGTCGTCCACTCCGCCTCCACCTGGAACCGGCCGCCGGCTCCCAGACAGAGCCGGGTCGCCCCCGGCACGCAGCCGGCGCTCGCCGGCGGCTTCCATCCGAGCTGGACGACCTCGAAGTCGCTGGCGGTGAGCGAGGCGAAGGCAGGGTTGAGGACCTCATTATCCCAGCGCGCGTCGTGGGTGCCGGTGACGTACATGTCGGTGCCGTTGTCGGCCAGGATCAGGCCGTAGGTCTTCATCGCCTGGAAGATCTTCCGCACCGCGGGCGGGTAGCCGGAGATGTCTTTGCCCGCTCTCAAGCGCAGCCGCGTGCCCATGGGCGGCGCGCCGGCGGTGTCGCCGGCGGTATGGGACGCCGGCCAGACGTGGCCGTCGGTCCGTCGCACGGTGAAGCGGAGGGCGTGGCGGATCGGGTCGGGGCCGAAGGCCTCGTCGTAGCGGACGAGGCCGGGGAGGATCGCGAGGCCGGCGGCGTCGGCGCTCGTCCAGCCCTCGGGGCGGCGGGCGTTCGCGTCGAGCGGGAAGACGGCGCCGGAGCCCGCCTCCCAGCGCCCCAGGCCCGCGTTCCAGAACGTGTGGTACAGCTCGTAGAGGAGCCGGTTGTCGCGGTCGACGAGCAGCAGGTGGCGGTCGCCGGCGGCGTCCAGGTTGTCGCCGCGCAGGCCCCCTTCGATGTAGCCGGTCTGCGTCTTCGCCGCCGGCGGGATGGGATAGCCGGGCGGCCGGCCGGGCGCGCCGGCGTCGCTCTCGTCGCCGAACTCGACGAAGCTGACCGGCACCAACGGCTGCGAGCCGGGGACGCTGACGTAGATCATCCCGTAGGTGACCGGCGGCTCCTCGAAGCCGCCGAAGTCGGGGTGGAGCGGCGCGTCCGGGCCGATGAAGTCGAGGTAGGCGTCGCCGGCCGGGTCGAGCGGCGCCGCGCTCACGTCGAGGTTCCACCAGTTGTCGGGCGGGAAGAGCGGGAACGGGCCGGGCAGCGGGCCGCCGGGCTGCGCGCCGGCGGGCAGCGCGGCGAGGAGGGCCGCGGCCAGCCAAGCACGAGAGAGCGCTCCCGCAGCTCGCCGCATCGGGCGTAGCGCCCGGGCCACGCCCCGGGCGTTTTCGGACGACATCGCCACCTCATTCATCGGCTCCGAGCTTAGCGCTGCCGCCGGAGGCGCGGTTCGTCTATCATTGCCGGACTCGCGCGGGGCCGTCCCGCGCGGGTCCCAACGACATGGCGATCGGCAAGCGGCACGCGGCGCGGGAGATGGCGGTTCAGATGCTCTATCAGAACGAGCTGGGCGCGAGCCCTCTGCCGCAGGTCTTCGCGAGCTTCGACCTGGCGCCATACCTGGCCGCCGAGGAGGAGGACGACGCCTCGCCGGCGTCGCGGCGGGCACGGGTCGAGGAGGACCGCGCCGCCTTCGCGCGCCGCAAGCGGCAGGTGGAGGACGCCTTCCGCTATGCCCAAGAGCTGGTGCGCGGGACGGTGGACAACCGGGGCGAGATCGACGGCCTGATTCGCGCCCAGGCCGACAACTGGCGCCTCGAGCGGATGCCCGCCGTCGATCGCAACATCCTGCGCCTGGCGATCTACGAGATGCTGTTCGAGAAGGACATTCCCAAGCTCGTGGTGCTCGACGAGGCGATCGAGCTGGCGAAGAAGTTCGGGTCCGAGCAGTCCGGCCGCTTCGTCAACGGTCTCCTGGACGGCCTGCTCAAGCAGCACACCTTCCCGGGGAGCCTGAAGTAGACCGGACCGCGCTATGGACAACACCTACGAGCACAAGGCCATCGAGGCCAAATGGCAGGAGCGGTGGGAGAAGTCGCGGGTGGCCGAGATGGACCTGCGCCGGGCGCGGGACAAGTTCTACATGTTGAACATGTTCCCGTACCCCTCCGGCGACCGGCTGCACGTCGGGCACGGGCGCAACTACATCCTCGGCGACGCCCTCTTCCGCTACCTGCGGATGCGCGGCAAGCGCGCCTTGAATCCGATGGGCTGGGATGCCTTCGGCCTACCGGCCGAGAACGCCGCCATCCAGCGCGGCGTCCATCCGAGTGACTGGACCTTCAACAACATCCGGGTGATGAAGGAGCAGTTCCGGCGCTGGGGGATCCTCTACGACTGGTCGAAGGAGATCGCCTCCTGCGTGCCGGAGTACTACCGCTGGAACCAGTGGCTGTTCCTGCGCCTGCTCGAGCGCGGCCTGGCGTACAAGAAGAAGGCGCCGGTCAACTGGTGTCCTAGCTGCCAGACCGTGCTCGCCAACGAGCAGGTGGTCGAGGGCGCCTGCGAGCGCTGCGGCACGGCGGTCGTGCAGCGCGATCTCGAGCAGTGGTTCTACCGCATCACCGATTACGCCGAGCGGCTGCTCGCCGGCCTCGACGGCCTGCCCGGCTGGCCGGAGAAGGTGCGGGTCATGCAGCGCAACTGGATCGGGCGCTCCGAGGGAGCGGAGATCGACTTTCCGCTGCCGGCCGCGGGGGCGACGATCACCGTCTTCACCACCCGCCCCGACACCGTCCACGGCGCCACCTTCCTGGTGCTCGCCCCCGAGCACCCGCTGGTCGAGACACTGATCGCCGGGCATCCCGAGCGCGAGGCCCTGGAGCGCTGGATCGAGAAGGTGCGCAACACGCCGCGCATCGAGCGCGAGGGGGAGGACGCGCCGAAGGAGGGGCGCGACCTCGGCGCGCGGGCGGTCAACCCGGCGACCGGCGAGGAGGTCCCGGTCTGGATCGCCAACTACGTGCTGCCCGACTACGGCACCGGCGCGGTCATGGGCGTGCCGGCGCACGACGACCGCGACCTCGCCTTCGCGCGGCAGGAAGGGTTCCCGGTCCGGCTCGTCTATCACCGCACGCCGGAGGAGACGGCCGGCGACCTGACCGCGGCCAACCCGCACGAGGGCGTCATCGCCGGCGCGCCGCCGTTCGACGGGCTCACCTCGAGCCCCGAGACGGTGGCGCAGTTCGTCGCCTGGCTCGAGAAAAAGGGCGTAGGACGCGGCAAGGTGACCTACCGCCTGCGCGATTGGCTGATCTCGCGCCAGCGCTACTGGGGGACGCCGATCCCGATCCTCTACTGCGAGCGCTGCGGCATGGTGCCGGTGCCCGACGACCAGCTCCCGGTGGCGCTGCCCTACGACGTCGAGTTCACCGGCCGCGAGGGGAATCCGCTCTCGCGCTCGAAGAGCTTCGTCGAGGCCGTCTGCCCGCGCTGCGGCGGCCCGGCGCGGCGCGAGACCGACACCATGGACACCTTCGTCGACAGCTCCTGGTACTACCTGCGCTACCTGTCGCCGAAGGACGACACGCGCATGTTCTCGACCGAGATCGCCAACAAGTGGGGGCCGGTCGACCAGTACATCGGCGGCGTCGAGCACGCGATCCTCCACCTGCTCTACGCGCGCTTCGTCTGCAAGGTGCTGCACGACTTCGGCCTGGTCGACTTCGAGGAGCCGTTCACCAACCTGTTCAACCAGGGCATGATCACCCGCTACGCCGAGCAGAGCGGGCGGGTCGAGAAGATGTCGAAGTCGCGCGGCAACACGGTCTCGCCCGACGAGCTGATCGAGCGCTTCGGCGCCGACACCGAGCGCGTCTACACGCTCTTCATCGGCCCGCCGGAGAAGGAGGCGGAGTGGAGCGACGAGGCGGTGACCGGCGCCTACCGTTTCCTGAGCCGCCTCTGGCGGCTGGGCGAGCGGCTCGACGAGGCGCCGCCCAACGCCCCCGCCGACGCCGAGCTCGAGCGCCAGCGGCACGCGACCATCCAGCGGGTGACGCAGTCGCTCGACCGCTTCTCGTTCAACACCGCGGTGGCGGCGCTGATGGAGCTGCTCAACGCGCTGTCGCGGGCGCTCGACGAGCAGCGCGCCTCGCGCCTGGTCTGCGAGCAGACCTTCGACACCCTGGTCCAGCTCCTGCACCCGATGGCGCCGCACGTCACCGAGGAGCTGTGGGAGCGGCGCGGGCACGTCGAGACCCTGCTCGAGACCGAATGGCCGAGCTGGGACGAGGCCAAGATCCGCCGCTCGCGGATCACGCTCGTCGTGCAGGTGGACGGCAAGCTCCGCGACCGCGTCGAGGTGCCCGCCGACGCCGACGACGGCGAGGTGCGGGCGGCGGCGCTGGCGAGCGACAAGGTGCGCGAGCACCTGGGCGGCCGCGAGCTGGCGAAGGCGGTCGTGGTGCCGGGGCGGCTGGTCAACCTGGTGACGAGGAAGACGGCATGATCATCCACCGCCCCGCCTTTGTCCTACCTGTGCTTCTTCTGGGTTTCGCGCTCACCGCCTGCGGCTACGCCCTGGTCGGCCGCGGCGTCAACCTCCCAGAGGACGTGCGGGAGGTCTACATCAAGCCGCTCGAGAACCGCACCCCGCGCTCGCAGGTCGAGCAGTTCCTGACCCGCGCCATCGCCGAGGAGCTGGTCACCCGCCGCCGCTTCGCCGTCGTCGGCAGCGCCGAGGCCGCCGACGCCGAGCTGTCGGGCGCCGTCGTGGCGTTCAACGCCACCCCCGTCACCTTCGACGACACCGGCCGCGCCACCGAGTACGAGATCTCGATCGTCGCCCAGATGGCCTTCCGCCGCATCGCCGACGAGAAGGTCCTGTGGAGCAACGACCGCTACGTCTTCCGCGAGAGCTACCCGATCGAGGTCTCCGAGGGCGCCTTCTTCGACCGCGAGGACCAGGCCATCGAAGACGCCGCCGAGCGCTTCGCCGCGACCATGGTCAGCGACCTGCTCGAAGGGTTCTAGGAGGGGAGGAAGACCGGCCGGATAGTGTCGTAGCCCTGCGGCTGCCTGTCGCGGACCCGGATCAGCACCTCGGCGAGGTTGACGGTGCTCATGCGCAGCTCCGCCGCGTGCTCGCGCAGCCTCTCGACGGCCCAGCCGGCGTGTTCCTCTGCGCAGAAGACCGCGAGCAGGACCGAGGTGTCGACGACCAACTCAGCTCCAGAGCTCGTCGTCGGAACGGAAGCGCGGGTTGGGGTTCTCGGGAACTCTGCAACCGCGACCCAGCCAAGAGGAGAAGTCGGGCGCCCGGCGCCCCCGCTTCTCCCGCTCGACGGCTTCCAGCACCGCGAGGCAGGGCCTTGAACCTGCGGGGTTCTGATGCTGTTGCGTCAGCGCAGTAGCTACAACGACCCGGTACCGGCACGATCCCCAGGTCGGGCGGGTTGCAGGAGTTGACGGAGGCGTAGACGTTGCCCTGGTGGTCGAGGGCGAGGCCGCCCATGATCGCCAAGCCGAAGCCGTTGCCGCACGGCTGCACGTCCGGACGGATGGGCAGAAACGCCAGGCTGGACTGCGTGCCGTCCGGAGCGATCTTCCGCACCTCGCCGGTCAACGCCATGCTGATGTAGGCGGTGCCGCGGCGGTCGAGCTGGATGCTCTCCGGCGTCTCGAAGGAAGGACGGGACACGCTGCTCGCCAGCGGGAGCCGCGGGGACTACCATGGGGGCATGACCACGCCGATTGTCACTCTCTCGTCACTGCTCCTGCTGGCCGCCTGCGGGTCCGCGGCGGGCGGGGAGCGGCGGACGCTCCCCGCCGGGACCTGGGGCGGGGACCACATCCGGCTCGAGGTCACCACCGAGGGCGCGGCGGTCGAGCTCGACTGCGCGCACGGCGCGATCAGCGGGCCGATCCAGGTGGATGGCAAGGGCCGGTTCGATGCGGCCGGGACCTTCGTGCGGGAACACGGCGGTCCGGTGCGGGAAGGCGAGGAGGACTCGCAGCCTGCTCGCTACACGGGACGAGTCCAGGGGGGCACGATGACCCTGACGATCACGGTCGCCGACGGCGCGACGCACGGTCCCTACGAGCTGAACCGCGGCCGCACGCCACGCCTGACGAAGTGCCTTTGACCGGCCGCCGTTGGGCGGAGGCAAGCTCCGCCGTACAAGCTTCTTCCCCCACTCAGGGACGGGTGGCCTCTGTCCGTCCGGCCAAGAAAACCGCCCCGCCCCCGAGGCTTCCGGGAGCGGGGCTGGGGACTACCGAAAACCGCCTCTTACTGGTTGAGCGGCACGCTCACCGTCGCCGTGCGGGTGGAGGTGCGCCCCGCCGCGTCGGTGCAGGTGACCGTGACCGTGTAGATGCGGCCGGTGCCGGTGCCGGAGCGCTCGGCGCGCAGCCGCACCAGGTGCGAGTCGACGACGATCCAGTCAGGTGAGGTGTCGCCGTCATCCGTGCCGTTGATCGGCTCGTTGCTGGTCACTGACAGCCCGCAGGTGATGGCCCCCGGCAGCGAGCAGTTGTCGCTGGCGCTGTAGGAGACCGTCACGTCGCGCAGCAGATGGTTCGGCGGCCAGAGCGAGCTCGGGCTCACCGTCGGCGTGGTGATCACCGGCCCCTCGACGTCCTGGACGGTGATCGGGAAGTCGCAGGTGGTCGTTCCGCCGACCGGCGGCACGCTCTGCCGCGTCGCCGTGCAGACATCGGTCGTCGTCCCGACGAAGAAGATGGACCCCGACGGCGGCACGCACGCCAGCGTGCCGCAGGTGCCGGTCACGCCCGGGAAGGGGAAGCTGACCACGGCCTGGCAGACGCCGGGGTCGTTGCCCTGGGTGATCGGCGCCGGGCAGGCCAGCGAGCAGGCCTGGTCGCAGCAGACCGGGTCGGCGGTCAGGAAGCTCAAGCTCCAGCCGCCCGAGATGCTGCCGACGTCGGCCCCCGCGTCGTCGGTGACGTAGAGGCTCCAGGTGCCGTTGGGGTTGAGGCCGTTGAAGTCCGCGAGCGCCGTGCCGTGCGGGGCGCCCGGGGCCGGGGCCGGGAAGACGTCGCCGGCGCCGGAGTTGGTGGGACGGAAGGTGCCCGAGGTGATCAACGTCGTCGACATCGCCGGGCCGGCGTCGTCGAACGTCAGGTTGACGCCGACGATGTCGGCGCTGCCGCCGACGTCCGACATCAGCACGATCCGCTGCCCGCCGGGGCCGACGAGCAGGATGTCGATGTCACCCGGGAAGGTGTGGCTCATCCCGGTGAGCGTCGCCGTCACCTTGGTGACCGTGCCGGCGACCCCCGAGACGGTGATGTTGGAGGGGTACGGTCCGGCCGCGCCCGAGGTGCTGGCCGGGGCTCCGGCCGGGATGTTGATGTTGGCCGGGTTGGCGAACGGTCCGGCGCTGCCGCCGGCGGTCGTGCCCAGGGTCAGCGGGAAGCTGACGGTGCCGAACGACATCGGGCCGTCCTGGAGCTGCAAGGTCGCGGTGACGGTGCCGCCGCAGGTGCCGGCCGGCACGAAGCTGAAGGTGCGCGCGACCGTGCTGCCGTCGGTCAGCACGGCGCCGTAGCTCTGCGCGCCGCTCGGCGTCAGGACGCCGCCGCCGGCGAGCAGGGTGGCGACCAGGTTGGTCGTGGGGCCGCTGCCGGCGTTGGCGACCGCGAAGCTGACGCTCACCGTCTCGTCGGGGTCGATGGCGCCGTTGGCGGGGTTGCAGCTCTCGGCGACGACGCCCGAGCCGCTGCCGATGATGTCCGGCGTGCCGGCGACGCCGCAGCAGGCGAAGACGCGGCGCCCGATGCGCAGGCTCCAGCAGAAGAGGGTGCCGACGTCGAGACCCGCCTGATCGGCGATGCGCAGCTTCCAGGTGCCGGCCGTCGGCCTGCCGTTGAGGGCGGACAGCGGCTGGTCGGGGCGGAAGCTGCCGGCGAACGGTGCAGTGCCGGAGCTGATCGGCGCCGCCGCGGCGTCGTCGAAGACCGTCGGCGTGCCGGCACAACTGTTGGCGCCGGTGCCGAAGTTGTCGCCGCCGCCGCCGCGCCGGTTGGAGAGGGTGACCTCGGTGCCGTCCGGAGCGATCAGGCTGATCACCAGGTCGCCGTCGAAGGTGTGGTTGAGGCGGACGCTGACGTCGACGTCGGAGACCGCGCCGACGTCGGGGATCGAGATCGTCGACTCCGCCACCGCGAGGTCGGGGAGCGGCACGCTGATGTCGCCGCTGCTCGTCGTCTTGGTCTGGGCGAGCGGGTTGAGCGTGCCCAGGGTGAAGGTGTAGGTCACGGTGCCCAGGTCGTCGCTGCCGTCCTGGAGCTGGACCGACAGGGTGATGGTGCCGCCGCAGGTGCCGGCCGCCGTGAAGCTGAAGTTGCGCGCGACGGCTGGGCCGCCGGCCACGACCACGCCGTAGGTCTGGGCGGGGCCGGGGGAGGTGACGCCGCCGGTCGCGAGCAGCGTGCCGACCAGGTTGATGGTGTCGGCGGTGCCGACGTTGCGCACCGGCAGGCTCACCGTCACGGTCTCACCCGGGTCGATCGCGCCGTTGCTCGGACTGCAGCCGTCGGCGACGACCGCGGCGCCCGGCGCCGCCTGCATGATCGGCGACGGCTCGATGAAGAAGTCCTGCGTCGTGGTGCCGCCGGTCGCGACGGTCACGCCGGTGGCGGTGTCGGTCGAGTAGCCGGGGGCGGTGGCGGCCATGTCGTACGTGCCGGCGGCCACGGTCATCGAGTAGGTGCCGCCGGCGCCGGTGATGCGCGAGTAGCCGTCGGTGGTCGTCACCGTCGCGCCCGGGATGGGCGCCAGGGTGGCGGAGTTGCGCACCGTGCCCTGGATGGTGCCGGTCTCGACCGGCGTGCAGCTCGGCAGCACGAAGTTGGCGATGCGGGTGAGCCACCCGACCGTGCTCGTCGCCTGGCTGGCGGCGGTGTAGTACTCCTGGGTGTACCAGAAGGTGCAGTCGTCCACCGGGTCGACCGAAAGGGCGCTGTAGTCGCCCCAGCGCGAGCCGGTGTTGGTCTGCACGCCGCTGCCGGCGATGATCGAGGCCTCGCCCTGGAAGAGGCCGTTCGGCGGGTCGGTGGCGAGGCGCGCCGCGTAGCGGATGGCGGGCGGCGTGGTCAGGCTCGAGACGCTGTAGCCGACGGCCAGGTTGCCGTCGTTGTCCATGGCGGCGCTGCCCATCCAGCGGTTGTCGGTGTCGGGCGCGAAGGTCGCCTGCTCGTTGACGCTGAAGGCGCCGGCGATCGGCCGCCGCAGCTCGTAGTAGCGGACGCCGGCGCGGTGGTTGGCCGGGGTGGTGGGCGCCACGCCGCTGACGTTGACCGTGTGGTTGACGACCAGCGACTCGTGGGTGCCGAAGTTGCGGTAGGCGAGGCGGAACATCAGCCGGTCGGCGATCGAGTCGAGGAAGCTGCTGCTGCTGGCCGGCGGCGGTTGCTCGATGTCGTCGCGGCCGGAGGGCGAGCGCGGGTCGAAGGTGGCCACCGCGATCGGGCTCTCCGGCAGCTCGGTGAAGGTCGAGGACGCCGGGGTGGCGAAGTCGGGCACGAACTCCCAGATGCGCAGGCCGTCGATCGGGTCGCCGAACTCGTCGGCGGTGAAGTAGGAGAAGAGGCCCGGCGCGCCGAGCGGCGGCGGCGTCAGGCCGTCGATGTCGGCCGGCAGCACGCCGCCGATGTTGACGTTGCCGTTCTCGATGTCGAAGTAGACGTAGCTCGCCGTCGGGTCGCCGGCCAGCATCTTGGCGCGGTCGAAAGCGAAGGCGCCGGCGCCCAGGAAGGCGGTGCCGGCCTGGTTGAACTGGTTGTCCGTCATGTAGTACGCGTCGGTCCAGACGCCGAACTTCGGATAGTCGTTGAACTTGTTGTTCGGCATCATGAAGTCGTAGAGGAAGTACGCGCCCGACGGGTCGGGCGTCTGCGAGATCGCGATCACCTGGTGGTTGAAGGGATCGGCGACGGTGCAGAACTGGCTGATCAGCCAGCGGTCGGCGAGCGGGTCGTAGAGCGCGATCGGGTCGCCGTCGTCGCGCGCGCCGCAGGGCGGGCCGAGGGCCGCGAAGATGGTGCTCACCTTGAGCGGCGCGGTGAGCGGGTTGCCCGCCTTGTCGAACACCCGGAACAGCAGGTTGATGATCTGGACGTAGTGGTTGGGCCCGACGTCGCCGTCGGTGTCGGGCGGCGAGAGGCGGAAGCCGAAAGCGGCGAAGTTGTCGGCGCTGTTCAGGCCCTCGAAGCTCGCGAGCGGCGGGTCGAGCGCCGACGGCGGGGCCGCGGTCTGGACGACCGGGTCGAGCGAGACCGCGTCGGGGTCGCCGGTCTCGAAGCGCACGATCTTGTTCGGGTTGGCCTTGGTCTCGTCGTCGCTCGCGTCCGGCGGCTTCTCCGCCACGTCGGGCGGCAGGGAGCTGAGCGGCGGGGTGACGCCGAAGCGGACCGCCTGCGAGGACTGCGGGCCGCTGGCCCAGGCCTGGGCTGCCGGCAGGCAGAGCAGGGCGAGCAGCAGAGCGCCGAGGCCGGTAAGCGATCGGCCGCAGGCAAGGGTGCGGGGACAACTCTTCATCATCGACTCCCTCCTCTCCAAGTCGAGAACCGTGTGGATACACGACTGCCTATAGACAGATGCAGAAGAGAAGGTGAGGCTCGCCGCCTTAGCGGGACAACGCGCGGCTCCGCCCGGCGCCGGGGGGCCGGCGCAGGTGGAGGGCGGGAGACGTTGGGAGGCTAGGAGCCCGTCGCGCTGGACGCGCGACGGACAACGCTCCTGGCGTTGATTGGAGCCCGGCGCGAAGGCTTTCGCGCCTTAGCCCTTGAGGGCCGCGACGCTCTTGGCGAGGCGGGACTTGGTGCGGGACGCCGTGTTGGTGTGGATCACCCGCTTCTGCGCGGTGGCGTCGACGAGCCCCAGGATCGCGGGGAGCATCTCGCGCGCCGCCTTGGCGTCGCCGCTCTCCACGGTCGCGCGCAGGCGCTTGACCGCGGTGCGCATCTTCGAGCGGTGGGTGCGGTTGCGCGCCCGCTGCTTCTCGTTCTGGCGCTGTCGCTTCTCGGCGGACTTGGTATTGGCCATGATGTCTCTCTACAAAAACAAAGTCGCACCGTCGACGGTGCGACGCGGGGGTTTATAGCATCAGCGAGCCGCCGGCGTCAACCCGGCAGCCCGGCTACCCGGGCTCGGCGCCGAGCTCGCGCAGGCGCTGGCGGGCGAGGTTGGCCTCGTCGCTCGCCGGGTAGTCGCGCACCACCTGGCGCAGGCGCGAGACGCCGGCCGAGCGCTCGCCCAGCTCGAGGTGGGCGTAGCCCTTCTTGAGCAGCGCACTCGCGCCCTTGTCGCTCCGCGGGTAGCGCTCGAGCACCTCCTCGTACTGATCGATCGCCTGGCGGTACTTCCCCTGCCGGTAGTAGACCTCGCCGATCCAGTAGGTGGCGTTGTCGGCCAGGTCGGTGTTCGGGAAGTCGGTCAGGTACTGCTGGAAGCCGCGCGCCGCGAGATCGTAGTTGCCCTTCAGGTAGTCGTTGTAGGCGGCGTTGTAGAGGCTCCGCGGATCGCTCCCGGGCGCGCTGCTGCCCGGCTGCGGCGGGGGAGCGCCGTCGCCGGTGCCGTCGGCGGGCGGCGGCGCGCTGCGGAACCGCTGCAGCTCCTGGTTGGTCGCGGCGATCTGCTGTGAGAGCTGCGCCAGGCGGTAGTTGGTGTCCTCGAGCTTGGCCTGGAGCTGCTCGATCTGGCTCGAGAGGTCCGCCAGCTTGACCTGCATGTCGGCCTCGGTCTTGAGCAGATTCTGCATCTGCTCGCCGACCTCGGTGCCGAGGTTCGCCACCTCCTGCTTGCTCGGGGCCTGCGTCTGGAGCTGCAGGAGCTGGCGCTGGACGTCGCTGATCTGCGCGCCCAGCGCCTCGATGTCCGAGGTGGAGACGCAGCCGGCAGTCGAGAGGGCGGCGCCGAGCGCCGTCGCCAGCAGGCCGGGGAGAGCGAGCGAGCGGAGCTTCACGGACCGCCGCCTCAGCCGACGTTCGAGCGGCCGGTGATCACCATGTGAGCGCGGCGGTTCTGCGCCCAGCAGCTCTCCTCGCTCTCGGTGCAGACCGGACGCTCCTCGCCGTAGCTGATGGTGCGCATGCGGTCGCCGGAGACGCCGAGCGAGCTGAGGTAGTCGCGCGCCGCGTAGGCCCGCCGCTCGCCGAGCGCCAGGTTGTACTCGTTGGTGCCGCGCTCGTCGCAGTGCCCCTCGATGGTGAGCGTGAACTGGGGCTGGCCGCGGAGCAGGTCGGCGTTGCGCGACAGCTTCTCGCGCGCCTCGTCGGAGAGGCTCGCCTCGTCGTAGTTGAAGTAGATGTCGGCCGCGAAGCCGCGCCGGCGCAGCTCGTCGTTGACGATCTGCAGGTCGCTCGACAGCAGCGGGTCCTCGACCTGGTCGTCGGCCGTCGGTGTGGCCGGGGCCTCGACCTCCGTCGACGGCTCGGGGGTCACCGTCTCGGTCTGGACGTCGAGCGTCTCCGACGGGGTCTGGGGCTTCTTCTTGGGACAGCCGTACAGCGCGACCAGCAGCAACGGCGCGACGATCCAGACAAGCAGTTTGCGATTCATCTCGATCTCCTCGATCTCTGAGCCTCGGTCAGCGGCAACCTCCGCCGCGCACGGCAGGAAGAGCCAATCTAGCAGAAGCGGCAACGCGCCCGCAACGCGTTGTGCGAGCGTCGTTTGCGTCCCCCCACCGGGCCGCTAATTGCGCGACCAGTCGGCCATGTCGTTGTTGCCTTCCCGCGTGAGCTGCCGGACGTCGCCGCCGGTCGCGGCGTCCATGACGTAGATCTGCTTCCTGCCGGTCCGGCGCGAGGTGAAGGCGATCTTCCGCCCGTCGGGCGAGAAGGTGGGCGACTCGTTCTCGCCCGGGCCGGAGGTCAGGAGCCGGCTCTCGAGCGTCACCAGGTCGAGCACCGCGATCTGGAAGCGGCCGGCGCGGCGCGAGGTATAGGCGATGCGGTCGCCCTCCGGGCTCCAGGCGGCGCCGTCGTTGTAGTCGCCGTCGAAGGTCAGGCGCCGCTGGTCGGAGCCGTCGGCGCCCGTCAGGTAGAGGTGCGGGTTGCCGCCGCGGCTCGAGGTGAAGACGATCTCGCCCCCCTTGGGGCTCCAGGCCGGGTTGGTGTCGATGGCGTTCGAGTGGGTGAGCCGGCGCTGGCCGTCGCCGCCGCGGCCGGCGGTGAAGATCTCGATGTTCCCCCCGAGCGAGGCGGCGTAGGCGATGCGGCCGCCGTCGGGCGAGAAGGTCGGGGTGATGTTGAGCGAGCCCGAGGTGACCATGCCGCGCTTCTTGCCGGTCGCGACGTCGACGTAATAGATCGCCGGCGGACCGTTGAAGAACGAGGTGTAGGCGAGGCCGGCGCCGCTCGCCTCCCAGGCGGGGGACATGGAGGTCGACTTGTGCCCGGTCAGCCGCCGCTGGCCGGCGCCGTCGTAGTCCATGACCCAGATCTCCTTGTGGCCGGTGCGGTCGGAGGCGAAGGCGATCGAGGTCAGGCCGATCCCGCGGCCGCCGGTCAGGTAGCGGATGACCTCGTCGGCGAAGGTGTGGCCGATCCGCCGCGCCACCGGGAAGCTGCCGCGGTAGCGCTTGGCGAGGATCGCCTGGCCGCTCGCCAGGTCCCAAAGCCGCCCCTCGAAGACGATCCGGTCGCCTTCGACGCGCACGTCGCCGGCGAGCAGGATCTCGTTGCCGAGCGAGCGGTACTGCGCGGCGTCGCGCGCCGGATCGCCGGTCAACTGGAGGACGCGGAAGTCCTCGGGACCCTGGATCTGGAAGTAGCCGGAGGCCTGGAGGTCGGCGCGGACGGTGGCCTCGAGGTCGCGCGCCGCCTCGGCCGCCGCGCCGGAGAGGCGCTCGCCGCCGCGGAAGGCGGGCATGGCGAGGCGGATGAGCGGCCGCTGCCCGCGCCGCAGCTCGAGCGTCACCTCGTCGGGCGGCTGCCCGGCCGGCGGCTGGGCGCCGGGCGGTTGCTCCGCCTGCGGCGCCGCGATCTGCGGCTGCGGCAGCGCGGCGAGGAGCAGCAGGAGGAGCGGAGCGGCGGCCAGCAGCGATCTCTTCGTCATGCGCGGTCCTCGTCAGCGGACGATCAGGTTGACTCCCAGCGAAGGGTGGCGGTAGCTCGCCGGCAGGCGCGGGAACGGCGCGGCGTTCTGCACCGCGCGCAGGGCGGCGAGGTCGAAGGCGTTCATGCCCGAGGACTCCGCGACCTCGAGGTCGCTCACCCGGCCGTCCTTCTCGATGCGGAAGAAGAGCACGGCCTTGACGCCGTCGCCCACCGGCGGCCGCTGCCAGTTGGCGTCGATCAGCGACAGCAGGCGGTCGAGGTAGTAGCCGTAGGTGAAGTCGGGGTCGACGCCGGCGATCTCCGAGCCGAAGGCGGTGGTGCCGGAGCGGCTGCCGGTCGGGGCGCCGCGCCGCTCGCCCGTCTCGCCCGCCCCGCGCGGGCTGCCGCCCTGGCGCGCGTCGGCGGGCGGCTGGCGGGGGGAGCTGGCCTCCTCCTCCCGCCGGTCCGCCGGTGCCCGCGGCGGCTTGGGCTTTTCGGGCTCCTGCGTCGGCAGCACGGGGACGTCCTCGGGCGGCTCCGGCGCGGGCTCCGCCGGCGGCGCGGGCTCCTCCGCCTGCGGCTCCGGCTCGGGCGGCGGCGGCGCGGCGCGGCGCGGATTCGGCACGCCGAGGGCGGCGGCCGGGATCAGGTGCACCGGCACGAACTCGAGCGGCGACGGCGGCTGGTAGAGGACCCGCGGCAGCAGGATGAACGCGGCCGCCAGCGCGGCGTGCAGGAGGAGGGCGGCGCCGACGCCCGGGCCCCAGCGCACGTGCCGCTGGAGGCGCGCGCGCTGCGCCAGCACGCGGTCGACGGCGGTGCCGCCGCCGCCTCCCGCGCCGGGCGCGCCGGCCCCGAGCGGGCCGCCGATCGTTCCTGCCGTCGCGCTCACCTAGCAGCCCGTGGTGGAAGTGCCCTTTGAGCCGTTTTTCAGGCCGCCATGGGCTGGGCGGACCGTATGGGCGTGACGACATTCTGGAAGGCCGATCGCGGCCGAAGGGCGTTCAGGAGCCCGAGA
>JBIOUG010000103.1:0-9481 GCA_044866775.1 Thermoanaerobaculia bacterium
CGGGCTCCTAAGGCGCGAAGGCTTTCGCGCCGGGCTCCAATCAATCCCTATGAGCGCCTTCCGTCGCGCGCCCAGCGCGACGGGCTCCTAAGGCGCGAAGGCTTTCGCGCCGGGCTCCAATCAATCCCTATGAGCGCCTTCCGTCGCGCGCCCAGCGCGACGGGCTCCTAGGCGCAATCGCCGCCGCTTGCGCTTGCGGCGCAGGGCGAACGCCAGCCCCGCCGCGCCGGCGAGCACCGCCACCAGCCACTGCTTCTTGCGCGGCAGGAAGCCGAATTCGTCCTCGATCGCCGAGCGCAGGTCGCCGAGCCGCAGCTCGACGTCGCGCCGCGCCTCCTCGAGGCGCTGCTCGGCGGCGCGCAGGGTGTCGTCGGGCGGCGCCATCTCAGTCTCTCCCCTGGGTGTCTGACGTGCCCCCAACCGTCCGCCCCGGCACCACCGGCCGCTCCTCGCGCAGCAGGCTCTCCTGCCACCAGGCGAGGTGATCCGCGAGCCGCCGGCGGGCGGTCGACGCCGGCCCCTCGAAGGCGCGGAGCTTGCGCATCGCCGTCCAGGCGATGCCGCCGGTCACGAGCGCGAGGAGCAGGACGATGAGGAGCGCCGCGCCCCAGACCGGCAGCCAGATGGCCGCGACCGCCACCAGGGCGAAGAGGAGCACCCCGATCAGCCAGAAAGCGACGACGGCGGCGAGGCCGAAGAGCGCCAGCGCCACCGCCAGCCGCCGCGCCGAGAGCGAGACGTCCTCGCGCAGCGCCTCGACCTCGGCGCGCAGCACCTCGATGAAGGCGCCGCCGAGGGAGCGGAGCTGCTCGATCCAGCCAGTCATCTGGCTAGGTCACGCCCCCGCGCCCACCCGCACCGAGCGCGACAGGAACGAGGTCTCGGCCGCCACGTCGTCGCGCGCCCCGACCGCCACCCGGTGCTCGCCGCCGCGCATCAGGAGGTTGACGGTGTAGAGGTAGTACTTGCCGCGCGCGGTCTCCACCTCGCCGTTCGGCACCTGGATCGGCACCCGCGCCTGCTGCACCTCGGAGGTGCCGCCGTCGGAGTCCATGACCGCGAAGAACAGCCGCACCGAGCCCTCGTGCGCCTGCTCGCGCGGCACCAGCACGAGCTTGCCGAGCGGGATCTTGACCTCGATCGGCTGCAGGAAGTTCCCGTTCTCCTGGCGGCTGGCGCGGCTGAAGCTGATCTCGATGCCGAGCGGGTTCTCCTCGTAGGGGAAGTTGAGCGCCGCGAGCGTGCCGTCGGTCATCTGCGCTTCGGGGCTCTTGTCGCGGTAGCCGTCGCGGTGGCGCACCACGACGCCCTTGCGCTTGACCTTGACCTCGATCGTGTGGTTGCGGCCGTCGCCGAAGTGCGTCGGCTGGTAGCCGAGCGAGTAGTAGGTCCGGAAGTCGCGGGCGATCTTCGTCAGGTGCGGGCCGACGGCGTTCGAGTTGACGACCGCCACGCCGCCGGTCGACTCGGCGATGTAGAAGAGCGGCGCTTGGATGTTGGAGATGGTGATCTGGTCGATGAAGGTGCTCTGACCGGCGCCGCCCGAGTGCTCGGCCGAGATCGAGGAGTAGACCCGCAGGCCCGCGGCGTCGATGGTGTAGAAGGTGACGCGGTTGGCGTTGGCCTGCGAGGCGAGCTCGCGGAAGCGGCGCGAGGCGTCGAAGCGGAAGCCCTCGACCAGGCTGGCGCTCTGCCCGAACTTCTGCTCGACGGCGTAGAACAGCTCCTGGCCGGCCGACATCGGCAGGCCGTCGCTGACGTAGAGCACGGCCTTCCGGCCCGGCATGCCGGCCAGAACGTCGACGATCTGCTTCAAGCCGTCGATCGTGAACTGGAGGTCGTTGTAGACCGACTCGGCGTAGCCGCGCGCGAAGCCCATCGCCTGGCTGACCGTCTCCGACTCCTCGACGCGCGCCAGCGCGTCGCGCCGCTCCGAGTCGTGGTGCACGGCGTGGCCGGAGACGGTCTCGAGGTCCGACAGCGCCGCCGAGACCAGCGCCGGGTCGGTGGTGAAGGTGCGCCGGACCTTGAGCGAGCGGTCGTAGGTGACCAGCATCACCTGGTCCTCGCGCGTCAGGTGCGTGTTGAGGAAGGTGCGCACCTCGCGCAGCACCCGGTTGCGGTTGAAGGGGTGGATGTTGAAGTTGTCGACGTAGACGATCAGCCGCAGGCGCTGGTCCTCGGGGACCGGCTCGGCCGCCGCCGGCGGGGCGCCCGGCGCGGGCGCGGCGGCCGGCGCCGGAGCGTCGCTCGCCGCCGCCGGCTTGCCGCCCGCGACGGCGTAGAAGTTGGTGATCGCCATCGGCCGCTTGTCCTCGAAGACCTGGAAGTCGTCCGCGGTCAGGCCGGTGACCGGATTGCCCTTCTTGTCGGTGACGTAGACGTCGACGTTGACGACGTTGACGTTGATGATGTCGGCGAAGAACTCCTGCCCCTGCCCTTTCGCCTCGTCGCCGCCCGGCGGCTGGGCGGCGGCGTGGGTGCCGAAGAGGAGCAGGAGAGTGAGCGCGAGGAGGCGGAGGGTTCGGCGCATGGGTCGGCTCGCGTGCATCGGTCGGATTGTACAGCCTCACCTAGTCCCGCGGCGGCGCGATCTCGGCCTCGGCGGTCAGCAGGCCGCCGCTGCCGCGGTCGAAGAGGGCGACGATCAGACGGTGCTTGGCCTTGCGCAGCCGGAGCTTGGTCTCGTAGGGGAAGACCTTGCCCGCCGCGGGCTGCTCCTTGGTGGTGATGCGGATCGGCACCACCGGCACCGGCGCCCGGCGGCCGTCCTCGTCGACCGCCGCCACCCGCAGCTCGAGCTCGGCCACCCACTGCCCGCCGAGCGGCACGATGGTGATGCCGTCGACCGGGATGGCGAGGGTGATCGGCACCTCCATCTCCCGCCGCCCCGCCTTCTTGGGGCTCCCCACCTGGATCTGGAACGGCTTCGTCCCCGGCGGGTTGCCGAAGAGCAGCGCGCTCTCGACCATCATCGAGACCTCGGCGGTCTGCGAGACGTCGAGGAAGCTCTCGCGCGCCCGCACCGTCAAGCCGGGGCGGAGCACCGCCACCTCGATGTCGTGGCGGCCGTCGTCGCGCTTGCGGGCGGGGGTGAAGCCCAGCCAGTAGTAGGAGCGGGTGTCGGCGGCGGCGCGCTCGAGCGCCTCCTGGCGCGCGGCGTTGAGCAGCGGCCGGCCGCCGGTCTCGTCGGCCACGAACTGGAGCGTCCGGTGGACCTCGTTCTCGCGCACGTTGAGCCCGGTCGGCGCCGGGGCGGAGGCCGAGGCGTCGACCGACTCGGCCTCGAGCCCCGGCACGTCCACCGGGTAGATCGTGTAGCCGAGGAGGTTGGCGGTGTCGGCGAGCGGCTGGAAGAGGTCGGCCCCGCCCGGCACCTCGCGCTCGAGGACCGGCTGCTGCGGGTCGTTGACCGTGTAGTCGGCCGGCGAGTAGGGCCAGCCGCCGGAGAAGAGGAGCATCACCTTCCGCCCCGGCGGCGAGGCGAAGCCGCGCAGCGTCGTCACCGCCGCGGTGACCGCGGTCTGCACCTGGTCGGCGAGGCGCTCGGCGAAGGCCCGCTCCTCGAAGTCCATGCGGGTGCCGATGCCGGTCTGCCGATTGCGCGCGTCGAAGCCGGGCGGCGTGACGCGCCGCGACAGCTCGAAGCTGCGGCGCTCGGCGATGCGGTCGAGGCCGCGCCCCCGCCGCAGCATCGCCTTGTCGAGAGCGCGGCCGAGGACGTTCTGCGACGACGACCAGCTCGTCAGCATCTCGACCGAGCGGCCGTCGAAGGCGACGATCGCCATGCGGTCCTCGGGCGCCAGCCGGGTCAGGTCGTCCTTGAGCGCCCGCAACACCTGGTCGCGGCGCTGCTCGACCGAGAAGTAGTCGTCGATGAAGACGAGGTAGCTCGTCCCCACCGCCTCGCCGGGCGCGAGAGTGGGCAGCCCGGGGACGGGCCCGGCGACGCCGGCGGCCCCGGGCGCCACGGCCTCGCCGCCCACCACCTCGGTGAAGTACTCGATCGGCGCCTTCTGGCCGTCGACGGTGAGCGCGAAGTCGCCGGCGCCGAGGCCGGAGACGCGGTTGCCGTCGCGGTCGGTCACCACCACCTCGACGTTGACCACCCGCACCTCGATCAGCTCGCCGAAGCTCGCCTCGGGCGGCTGCGGCGGGTCCTGAGCGACGGCGGCGGCGGGGAGGGCCGCGAGCAGGGCAAGCGCCGCGGCGAGCGCGGCGCGAGGAGACGAGAGCGGGGGCATCTGGGGTTCTCCTGGGTCGTGTGAAGGAGTCGGGGCCGGGCGCTACGGGGATCGTGTCAAGGACAACCGGGCAGGCCTCTGAAAACGCCCGGCACGGGGGCCGGGCGCTACGGCGCGACGTCCATCTCGGCCCAGAGCATACCGCTCGACAGCGTGTCGTGCACGGCGAAGACGATGCGGTGCGGCGCGCGGCGCAGCCGCAGGTCGGTCTCGTAGCGGGCGAAGCTTCCCGGCACCGGCGGCTGCGGCAGGATCATCTGCAGCGGCTGCTCGGGAAGCTCGGAGCGCCCGCCCCAGGGATCGAGGGCGGCGGCGGTGAGCGTCGCCGCGACGCGGAAGCCGTCCGCCACCGCCATGACCGTGAGGCGGTCGGTCGGCACCACGACCGTGACCGGCACCCTCATCGTGCCGCGGCCGCCGCGCTCGATCGGACCCAGCTCGACGCGCAGCCGCCGGTCCGCCGGATGGCCGCCGAAGAGCAGCACGCCCTCGGTGCGGCGCAGGTTGCTGGTGGCCCGTGAGAGGTCGGTGAAGCCGCTGCGCGCCCGCACCGTGAGCCCCTGCCGCGCCACCCGCACCTCGAGACGATGGCGCCGGTCGTCGGCCTGCCACTGCGGCGTGAAGCCGAGCCAGTAGTAGGAGGCGGTGTCCCGGGCGACGCGCGGCAGCACCTCGAGCCGGGCGCTGTTGAGCACCGGCCGGCCGCCGGTCTCGCGGGCCAGGTAGTGCAGGGCGTCGTGCGTCTCCTGCTCCCACGCCGAGCTGATCGAGAGGTCGGCGATGTCGCCCGGGCTCTCCCCCTCGGCATCGGAGTTGGTGGAGAAGGCGTCGGTCCCGGTCACGTCGACGGGGTAGATCGTGTAGCCCAGCAGGTTCGCGGTCTCGGCGAGCGGCCGATAGAGATTGGTGCCGCCGGGCAGATGCACGCCGTGGCCGGTGGCGGTCGTGGGGTCGCGGCGCAGCAGCTCGTCGTCGGCGACGAAGGGCCAGCCGCCGGCCAAGAGGAGCATGATCTTGCGCCCCTCGGGCAACGGCACGGCGCGCATCGCCGCGCTGGCGGCGGCGACCGCGCTCTCGGTGCGCGCCGCGAGGTCCAGGAACCGCTCGCCCCGCTCCTGGCCGATCGTCGCCCGCAGCCCGGGGCCGCGGCCGCGCGCGCCGAGGTCCTCCTCCGCGCTCGCGACCAGCGCCTCCTCGCGGCGGCTGGAGCGGCGGGCGGCGAGCATGGTGATGCCGCCGGACGGCCGCTGCCGCGCCATCTGCAAGGTGGAGGCGAGGACGGCCTGGTCGGAGGTCCAGGGAACGAGCAGGTCGAGCCGGCGACCGTCGAAGGCGACGACGGCAGCGCGGTCCTCCGGCCCGAGGCGCGGCAGCTCCCGCTCCAGCCGCTCGAGCACCTGGTCGCGCTGGGTGGCGAGCGAGAACCCTTCGTCGATGAACAGCAGGTAGCTGCGCCCGACGCGGCCGGCCGGGACGGGCGGCTGCGGCGCGGCGGCGGCCGGCGCGGCGGCGGCCGGCGGCGCCGCGGTCTCGCCCTCCACCACCTCGGTGAAGTAGTCGACCGGCACCGGCGAGCCGTCGACCAGGAGCTCGAAGTCGGCCGGCCCGAGGCCGAGCACCCGCTCCCCCTTGCGGTCGGTGACCACGACCTCGACGTTGACGACGCGCACGTCGATCGTCTCGCCGAAGGACGGCGACGACGGTTGCGGCGCGGCGGCGGAGAGGCCGGCGAGCGCCAGGACGAAGAGCAAAGCGGCCGGGAGGAGCAGGCGCAGGCGCCGGGAGCGGTCGACGCGCATGGTGTTCACCCTCCAAAAGAGATCACGACTGCGCTGGATCTTATCAAGGAGGATGCCAGCCCCACGCCCGGCCCATCGCGAACCAAAGCGCCTGTGATTCCAGGTACTTGCAGCGAGGAGCAGCCACTGCGGAGCATCGAGAGGGCGTCCCCCGGCGAGGACGCACCCGTGCCGCCGGCGGAACGGTGCGATCAGCCGGGTGCCACGGCTACACCGTGCGCACCGGCCCGGGGTAGAGGGCGAGCTGCCCGCTGAACAGCAGCTCGTTGCGCGGGTCCTGCAGCAGCTTGCGGGCGCGCGCCGAGAGCCGCTCCGGCTGGCCTGTGGCCCACAGCAGGAGCTGGGTATCGAGCAGGAGCTTCACGCCTCGAGGCCGAAGAGGGCCGCGATCTCGGCCTCGCCCATGTGATCGAAGTCGTCGGGGACGGCGATCTCGCCGGCGAGGAAGCCCAGCCGCTGCGGCGCCGCCGGCGCGTCGAGCGCCGCCACCTTGACCAGCGGCTTGCCCGACTTGGCGATGACTGGTGAAGCCGGAGCTGTCACGCCGGCGACGGCGGCGCCGGCACCGGGAGCTGCCGCAGCAGGTGGGCGACGATGCGCGGGGCGTGGTCGCGGGAGTTCTCGATGAAGATGCGGTCGGTCTGGCGGCCGGCCTGGAGCGTGCCGGCGATGTAGAGGCCGGGGACGTTCGACTCGCAGGTCTCGGGGTCGAAGCGCGGCACCAGCGTCTCGGAGTCCACCTCGACGCCGCAACGGCGCTGCAGCTCGACGTCGGGCAGGTAGCCGATGAGCACGAACGCCGCCTGCGCCGGGAGCAATACCGGCCCCTCGGGCCGCTGCACCTCGACCACGCCGTCGGGGCGGAAGGCGCAGACCAGGCTGCCGAAGAGGGCCGGGATCGAGCCCTCCTCGATGCGGTTCTCGAGGTCCGGCTTCAGCCAGTACTTGACCCCGCGCCTGAGCTCGGGGCCGCGGTGGACGATGGTGACCCGGGCGCCGTTGCGCCAGAGGTCGAGCGCCGCCTCGGCCGCGGTGTTGCCGGCGCCGACGATCACGACGTCCTGGGCGAAATGCGGGTAGGGTTCGACGTAGCGGTGGTGCACCCAGGGGAGGTCCTCCCCAGGCACACCCAGCCGCTTGGGCCAGAAGAAGTAGCCGGTGGCGATGACGACCGCCCGCGCGCGGCGGCTGCGCCGCGTGCCGTCCTTGACCGAGTCGACGACGAACACCTCGCCCTCGCGCCGCGCCAGGAGCACCTCCTCGTAGAGCGCCAGCGGTACCGCATAACGCTCGACGACGGCGCGGTAGTAGGCCAGCGCCTGGCGGCGCGACGGCTTGGCTTCAGGAATCGTGAACGGGATGTCGACGATCTCCAGCCGCTCGCGGGTGGTGAAGAACTCGAGGTCCGTCGGGTAGGCCTGGATGGCGGCGCAGAACGGTCCCTGGTCGACGAGCAGGACGTCGAGCCCCGCGCGCCGCGCCTCCGCGCCGACGGCGATGCCGGTCGGGCCCGCGCCGATGATTAGGAGGTCGAGAAGGTGGTCTTTGTGGCTCAAGTGGCTCAACTGGCTCAAGTGTTACCTCTGCAGGATCGCGAACAGCAAACACGCGTTTTTGCTTCCGCACTGTGGCTCCGCGTAGGCGGGGTCGATATTGATCCGATTCACCCCCCCCGGCCCCCCCTCAAGGGGGGGCGGGTCCCTCCGCTCACCAGCCCTCCGGCAACCGTCTCTTCGGCCCTGACTTCCATCTCCCATAAATGATTGACCGGCCCGTGCCCGCTCCCGAGCGCATGGGCGGCGGCCATCGCCCCTTGCAAGTACCCGATCGCGCCGCGCACCGCTTCGGCCAGCGGCGCCCCGGCGGCGAGCCGCGCGGCGATCGCCGAGGAGAGCGTGCAGCCGGTACCGTGGTCGGCGCGGGTCGCCAGGCGCGCGTGGGCAAAACGGTGTACGGCATCGCCGTCGACCAGCAGGTCCACCACCTCGTCGCCCTCCGCGTGCCCGCCTTTGACGAGGACCGCCGGGCCGCGCGCTGCGAGCTTGCGCGCCGCCGCGACCCGCTCGGCCTCGCCTGCACCGACCGGGCCACCGGCGAGCCGCGCCAGCTCCGGGAGATTGGGCGTGACCAGCGTCGCCAGCGGCAGCAGCTCCTCGGCCAGCGCCGCGACCGCGCCGTCGGCGAGCAGCGCCTCGCCGCTCTTGGCGATCATCACCGGATCGAGCACCACCGGCGGCCGCGGCCGCGGGCCCGGCGAGAGGTGGGCGCGCAGCCGCGCCGCCACCGCGCGCACGATCGGCGCGTTGGCCAGCATGCCGATCTTGACCGCGTCGACACCCAGGTCCTCGAAGACGGCGTCGATCTGCGCCGCCACCAGCTCCGGCGGCGCGGCGTGCACGGCGCGCACGCCGAGGGTGTTCTGCGCCGTCAGGGCGGTGATCGCGCTCATGCCGTAGGCGCCGTGGGCGGCGAAGGTCTTCAAGTCGGCCTGGATGCCGGCGCCGCCCCCCGAGTCGGAGCCGGCGATGGTCAGCAGGCGCGGCGGCGCGCGGCGCACGGCGGGCTCAGCGGGAGGCCGAGGATCGCGACGGCGCGGCGGCCGCGCCGGCCGCCGCCGCGGCGCCGCCGCGGCGGAGGATCGCCAGCGCCGCCACCAGCAGCAGCACCCCGACGCTGATCGCCTGCGCCACCGTGAACTGACCCAGCAGGCGGTCGTCCTTGGCGCGCAGGAACTCGACGGCGAAGCGCTCG
The DNA here is from genome assembly GCA_044866775.1 of Thermoanaerobaculia bacterium. Classification (GTDB taxonomy): domain Bacteria; phylum Acidobacteriota; class Thermoanaerobaculia; order Multivoradales; family UBA5704; genus DASUNQ01. The sequence goes on from JBIOUG010000103.1 coordinate 8,795, forward strand.
AGGGCGAGGAGCGCGACGACCGCGAGCACCGTCGTCCCCGGCGCCGGCCGGCGGCGCAGCAGCCAGAGGCCGAACCCCCAGATGACGAGCGCCGCCGCGGTCTCGTAGAGCTGCGTCGGATGGACCGGCAGCAGGGCGTCGGGCGCCACGCCGGCGGGCACCTCGGCGCCCATCGCGCGCAGGTTGGCGGCCGTCGGGAGCGGCACGCCGACCGGGAACACCACCCCCCAGGGGCCGTTGGTCGGCAGGCCGTAGTCGTCGCCGACCAGGAAGCAGCCGATCCGCCCCATCGCGTAGCCGATGGCCAGGGCCGGCGCGGCGGCGTCGGCGGTCGACCAGCCGGGGAGCCGCCGCAGGCGCATCACCAGGATCACCGCGGCGGCACCGAGGACGAAGCCGCCGTACCAGACCAGACCGGAGCGGTCGAAGAGCAGGTGCCAGTCGCGGTAGAGGATGGCGTAGTAGACCTTCGCCCCGACGATGCCGCCGATGCCGGCCGCGAGCAGGATGGCGCTCGCGTCGTCGTCGTCTCCCGCCCCCAGCCGCTCGAGCCCCCAGCGGAGCTGGAAGAAGCTGGCGAGGAACGCTACGACCAGCATCACCCCGAAGGGGCTGATCGAGAACGACCCGATGTGGAAGAGCTCCTGGATCATGGCGTAGGCGCGAAAGCTTTAGCGCCGGGCTCCA
>JBIOUG010000104.1:0-3651 GCA_044866775.1 Thermoanaerobaculia bacterium
ACGAGCCGGAGGCGGTGAAGAAACACCTCAAGGGCGACGACCTCGGCGCGCGGCTCACGGAGCTGCACGACGCGTTCGCGAACGCGGAGCCGTTCGACGTGACCACGAGCGAGGCCGCGCTGCGCGCGCTGGCGGGGTCGCACGGCATCTCCGCGGCGAAACTGATCCATCCCCTGCGCCTCGCCCTCACCGGACGCGGCGCGTCGCCGCCGGTGTTCGACGTAGCGGTGGTGATGGGGAAGGAGAAGACCCTACGGCGATTGAAGCGGTTGATCGCGACGATGGAGTAGGTGCACGGCGTACGCGATCACGAACAGCCCCGACGTGATCCAGTGCGCGACGGCCATGGCCTGGCGGATCGTCTCGTCGGTCGAGATCTGCATCAGGTAGGCGCTGAAGGCCATCGGCAGCATGAGCCACATTTCGGCGACGCCGGTCCGGCGGTTCGTGCCGTTGCCATAGCGGAACTTGGGGAGGGTGTGGTTGGAGAACGTCCAGCCGAGGACGAAGAGAAGCAGGGGGGAGACGACCACGTGCACGGCCAGCATGTGCGGCTGGAGGGGATGATTGGCGACGGCGAATTCGTCGCTGCTCTTCATGAAGTACTTCATCCACGCGAACACCAGGCCGGTGATCGTGGTCAGCAGCACGCTCGCGTGCAGCCAGAAGAGTTGCAGTCTGCTCATTTCCCTCCGATGACTTTGTGCAGCGCGAGGACCTTGCGGGAGGCGTTGACGACGGCGCGGCCGGAGAGGGTGGCGCCGGTGATCGGGCGGATGGAGCGTTTGAGGGAGAGGTCGTCGTCGAGCTTCCGGCCCTCGAGCTGATCGAGCCAGCGCTCCCTGGGGAGGTACTCGGGCGGCTCGTCGAAGGAGAGGAAGTCGATCTTCGCGATCTTGCCGTCGGGCCCGACGACGATCATCACCGTCTCCGGCAGGGTGCGCACGCGATGGGTATCGAAATAGGCATAGCCGGCCACCTTGTCGCCGGCCATCCCCACGTAGCGCACGATGAACTTGTCGTCGAGGTCGAGGCCGCTCTCCTTCTTCGCCGCAGCGAGCTGCACCTGCGTGAGAAAGATCTGCTGGCGCACGATCTTCGTGCCCGGAGGGAACGCGCTCGCGAGCGCCTGCGGCTGGGTCATGAAGACGCGGGCCTCGCTCGCGAGCGCGAACAGCACGAGGACGGCTAGAAGATGTAGCCGATGCCGATGTTCCACTGATCGAGTCCGGTTCCTGCTTCGTTGTCGACGTTCTGGTAGTCCGCCTTGATCACGGTCTGGGAGATGGGGTGGAACTGGATGCCGTAGGTGAAGATCTTCTGCTCGGAGGCCGGGTTGCGGGCGAAGCCGGCGGGGACGCGGCGCTGCGTATCCAGCTGTTCGTAGCGCACGTACGGCGTGAGCGACATCTCGCCGAAGCTGCGCAGGGAGGCCAGGTCGTAGCCGGCCTCGAGGTACCAGCCGCCGAGCGACTCGCCGATGGAGCGGTTGCCGGTGAGGCTCTGCAGGGCGTTGAGCTGGGCGACGTCGTCGAGGGTGGCCCGGGTCCAGAGGCCGCGCACGGTGGCGCCGCGGAAGTTCGTCTCGGCGTGCACGTCAACCATCCGCAGCGGGGCGTCGACGGTCTCGCCGTTCACGACCGAGCCCTGGCCGGTGTTGCCGGCGAAGAACGACGCGCCGACGGTGGTGCCGACGAGCGGGGTCCAGTCGAGGCGGCCGGTGAGGGCGAGGTCCTCGATCTGGGCGGTGGCGCCCTTCTGCCGGCCGCCGCGCACGCCGCCCGCGGTGAAGCGGTCGCCGCGGATGCTGTTAACGACGTAGGCGCGCCAGCTGATCGGGCCGTGCTCGCCGAAAACGCCCGCGCCCATCTCGCGCCAGGTGGTGGGGATGATCGCGTTCTCGACGGTGGAGCGGCGCGCGGTGAGGTAGGTCGTCGGCTCGTGCTGCTCGTTGACCATGCCCATGGGGATGAGCAGCAGACCCGTGCGGACGCCCATGTCCGGGCGGACCATGAAGTCGAGATACGCGAACTCCACGGAAGCCTCGCCGCCGGAGCCGGTCGAGCCGTGCTCGAACTCGAATTCGGTGTTCAAGAGGATGCGGTCGTTGTACTTGTAGCCGGCGTAGAGGACGCCGCGGAGCATGTCGAACCGGTCCTTGCTGCTGGTCCGCACGCCGTTGTCGGTGCTGCCGGCGAAGTTCTCGTAGAGCATCTCGCCGTAGCCGCCGAAGGAGAAGCCCTGGTTGACGCGGTAGACCTTGGAGGCGGCGGCGCCGAGGCCGAACTGCTCGGTGTCGGCGACGGCGGGCTTGTCGGCCTGGCGGGTCTTGAGGGCCTCGATCTCCTGGCCGAGGATCTCGATCTGGCGGCGGATCTCGGTGATATCGCCGGAGGGCTGCATGGCGGCGATCTTCTCTTCGAGAGCTTTCAAGCGGCGCTCGAGATCGGCCGCGTCCTGGGCGAAGAGGCTCGCGCAGGCGAAGAAGGTGATGAGGGTGACGGTGATGCGTTTCAACATGTTCAATCCTTCAGTGAGAAGTTCCGGTCCGTGAGCCGCAGATCGCGCGCGCGCCGGCGAGCCGCGGCCGAGAGCCGGATGTGACGGGTGGGAGTGATGAAGATGGCGGCGACGCCGTGGGCGTCGGCCCAGCGGAGACCGTCGTCTTCGCCGAGCACGTAGAGGGCGGTGGAGAGGATGTCGGCGGTCAGGGCGTCATCGGCGATGACGCTGACCGAGCCGCGCGGCGGGAGGGCCTGGCCGGTGCGCGGATCGAAGATGTGAGACTTTTTCTCGGAGCTGGAGCTGGTGGAGATCGAGGCGTTGCGGAGCGTCAGCTCGGCCACAGGCTTGTCACGGTTTTCGGGGTCGGCGATCGAGACAGCGATGGTGCCGCGGACGGCGATCTGTCCGCCGAAGTTGATCATCGCGTCGCCGTCGATGAGCGCGAGCATGCGGTCGATGGCGTAGCCCTTGCCGAACGCGCCTTCCTCGAACGCGGCGACGACGTTCGTTCTCCCGACGAGATGCCCGACGCGCGGATCGAAGGCCCGACCGGTCTTCCGGGCCCACAGCAGCGCCGTGTCGAGCAGCGCGCGGAGCTCCGGGCCGGGCTGCACTTCCCCGCGATTGACGCGCGAAAGCTCGCTCTCCGGAATCCACGTCGAGAGCATCTCCTCGACGCGCCTCGCCTCGGCGAAGGCCGCCTCGATCTGCTCGGGGTCGTGGGCCGCGACTTCGCACACCGTTCCCATGAGGTACCGAGCACGCTCGGCCGCTGATGCCGTCGGGACGGAAACGAGTGCGAGCGCGGCGATCAGGGTCGCCGCTGCTCTCATGACGTTCTGATGACTCTCTGCGCTCGCATGCGATCGAGCGCCGTCACGCCGGCGAGCCAGGCGGCGCAGACGGCGACCATGCCGAACATGATCCAGAGGCTGTAGCGGCCGTCGGCCGAATACGGCTCGGTGGCCAGGTGAATGGCCTCGCTGTTCGGGAGGATCTCCGCTTCCGAGAACTCGTGGATGGCGTAGAAGAGGATCTGCACGGTAAACAGGAGCAGGAACAATCCGGTGACCTGGAAGAAGCGCCTCACGTTGATGCGGTGGCCGTAGTGGGCCCAGAGCCAGGACATGGCCGCGGCGGCGAGGA
>JBIOUG010000105.1:0-38789 GCA_044866775.1 Thermoanaerobaculia bacterium
TTCGCGCCGGGCTCTGATCAACCGCGTGATCCAAGCTTCGTCGACCTCCTGGCCCGCGTCCGCGAGACCGCGCTCGGCGCCTACGCCCATCAGGACCTCCCCTTCGAGCGCCTCGTCGAGGCCCTGCAGCCGCTGCGCGACCCGAGCCGTACGCCGCTCTTCCAGGTCGTGCTGGTCCTCCAGAACGCGCCCGCCGAGCCGCTGGCGCTGCCGGGTCTGGCGCTCGAGCCGGTGCCGCTCGCCAGCCGGACCGCCAAGTTCGATCTCACGCTGTCGCTCGCCGAGCGCGACGGCACGCTCGCCGCCGACCTCGGATTCAGCCGCGACCTCTTCGACGCCGCAACCGCCGAGCGCCTCCTTCGCCACTTCCGCACGCTGCTCGCGGCGGCGGTCGCCGAGCCCGGGCGCGCGCTCGTCGAGCTGCCGCTCCTCGAGCCCGCCGAGCGCCGCCAACTGCTGCGCCTCTCGGCGGGCCCGGTGCGGGACTTCCCGCGCCAGCGCTGCCTCCACGAGCTGGTCGAGGAGCAGGCGCGCCGCCGCCCGCACGCGGCGGCCCTGGTCTGGGACGACGGCCGTCTCACCTATGCCCAGCTCGACGCCCGCGCCAACCGTCTGGCGCGGCGCCTCCGCCGCCTCGGCGTCACCACCGACACGCGCGTGGCGGTCAGCCTCGAGCGCTCGCCCGAGCTGATCGTCACCCTCCTCGCCGTCTTGAAGGCCGGCGGCGCCTACCTGCCGCTCGACCCGGCCTACCCCGCCGAGCGGCTGATCGGCATGCTGGAAGACGGCGAGGTGCCGGTGCTGGTCACGACCGCGCCGCTCCGCGGCTCGCTGCCCGAGCACGGCGGCCGAACGCTGCTGCTCGACCGCGAGGCCGAAGCGATCGCCGAGGAGAGCGCCGCGCCGCTCGCCAACCGCGCCTGCCCCGAGAGCCTGGCCTACGTGCTCTTCACCTCGGGCTCGACCGGGCGGCCGAAGGGCGTGGCGCTGCGGCACCAGGGCGTGGTCAACCTGGTGACCGACAGCGCCATCGACTTCGGCGAGGAGGCGGTCTTCCTGCAGCTCTCGCCGATGCCGTTCGACGCCTCGACGCTCGACATCTGGCAGCCGCTCGCGAACGGCGGCCGCGTGGCGATCCCGCCACCGGCGCAGCAGAGTCTCGAGGACGTGGGGGAGGCGCTCGTCCGCCACGGCGTGACGGCGGTCTTCCTGACTGCGGGCCTCTTCCACCAGATGGTCGAGGCTCAGCTCCCGGCGCTCGCCGGCGTGCGGCGGCTGATGTCGGGCGGCGACGTCCTCTCGGTGGCGCACGTGCGGCGCGTCCTCGACAGCCTCGCCGTCCGCCCGGACGCGACCCTCACCAACATCTACGGCCCGACCGAGGCCACCACCTACGTCACCTGCAACGTGATGGACGGCGGCGCGCGGCTCGGCGCCACGGTGTCGATCGGCGCGCCGATCGGCAACACCCGCATCCTGCTCCTCGACCGCCTGCTCCAGCCGGTGCCGGTGGGCGTGCCGGGGGAGCTGTTCATCGGCGGCGCCGGCGTCGCGCGCGGCTACGTCGGGCGGCCGGACCTGACGGCCGAGCGCTTCGTGCCCGATCCGCTGCCGGCCGCCGACGGCGGCACGCCCGGCGGGCGCCTCTATCGCACCGGCGACCTGGCGCGCTGGCTCGCCGGCGGCACGATCGAGTTCCTCGGGCGGCTCGACCAGCAGGTCAAGATCCGCGGCTTCCGCATCGAGCCGGCGGAGATCGAGACCGTCCTCTGCGCGCACCCCGCGGTGCGCGAGGCGGTCGTGCTGCCGCGCGCCGACCGCGCCGGCGGCAAGGTGCTGGTGGCATACCTCGTCGCCACCGAGGCGGCGGCGCCGGCCGGCGCGCCGCTCGCCGCGGCGCTGCGCGACTTCCTCCGCCGGCGCCTGCCGGCCTACATGGTGCCGGCGTTCTTCGTCGCCCTCCCCGAACTGCCGCTCGACCCCAACGGCAAGGTGGACCGCCGGGCGCTGGCGGCGATCGAGCCGTTCCCGGACGCGGCGACGGCGGCGCCGGAGCGGGCGGCGGCGCGCACGCCGGTCGAGGAGGTCCTGGCGGCGCTCTGGGCGGAGGTGCTGGGCCGCGAGCGCGTCGGCGTCGACGAGGACTTCTTCGCGCTCGGCGGGCACTCGCTCCTCGCCGCGCGGCTCGTGTCGCGGCTGCGCGAGGCGCTGGGAGTCAAGGTGCCGCTGCCGCTCCTTTTCGAGCGCCCCACCGTCGCCGACCTCGCGGCGGCTCTCGCGACGGCGCCGGCCGACGCCAGCGGGCCGCCGCCGCTCACGCCCGCGCCGCGCTCGCCCGCAGGCGACGAGCTGTCCTTCGCGCAGCAGCGCCTCTGGTTCCTCGACCGCCTCGAGCCCGGGAGCGCGATGTACAACGTGCCGCTCGCGCTGCGCGCCGTCGGCCGGCTCGACGTCGCCGCCTGGGCCGCGGCGCTCGCCGCCGTGGTGCGCCGCCACGAGACGCTCCGCACCACCTTCCCGGCGCTCGACGGCCGGCCGGTGCAGCGGGTCGAGCCGTGGCGCCCGCGGCCGCTGCCGCTGATCGAGCTCGGCGCTCTGCCGCCGGCGCGCCGGCACGTGGAGGCGGAGCGTCTGGCCGAGGAGGAGGCGCGGCGCCCCTTCGACCTCGCCGCCGGCCCGCTCTTCCGCACGCTCCTCGTGCGGCTGGCGCCGGAGGCCCCGTTGAGGGCGCTTGAGCGACCGCTGGGAGATCGCGTCGCAGGCGAGGCCTCGCAACAGCACCTGGCGCTCATCACGCAGCACCACATCGTCTCGGACGGCTGGTCGCTCGCCATCCTGCTCGGCGAGCTGGCGACGCTTTATCGCAGCTTCGCCGCGGACGGCGCAGCTCGCTCCGCGGCGGCCGAGCGCTCCGCCGCCACTGTTCGCTCCGCGCCGGCCGCTCGCGCCGCCGCGGCCGCCCTCCCGCCGCTCCCCGTGCAGTACGCCGACTACGCCCGCTGGCAGCGGCGCTGGCTGCGCGGCGAGGCGCTGGCGAGCCGCCTCGCCTACTGGCGCGAGCGGCTGGCCGGCGTGGCGGTCCTCGAGCTGCCGACCGACCGGCCGCGCCCGCCGGTGCAGACCTTCCGCGGCCGCGCCCGCGGGCGTACCCTGCCGCCGGCCTGGCAGCGCGCGGTCTTCGCCCTCGGCCGCCGCGAAGGGGCGACCCTCTACATGACCCTCCTCGCCGGCTTCCAGGCGCTCCTCCAGCGCAGCTCCGGGCAGGACGACTTCGCCGTCGGCTCGCCGGTCGCCAACCGCGGCCGCCGCGAGATCGAAGGCCTGATCGGCTTCTTCGTCAACACCGTCGTCCTCCGCGCCGACCTCGGCGGCGACCCGACGTTCCGCGAGCTGCTGGCCCGCGTCCGCTCGACCGCCCTCGGCGCCTTCGCGCACGAGGAGGTGCCGTTCGAGCGGCTGGTCGAGGAGCTGGCGCCCGAGCGCGACCTCGGCCGCTCGCCGCTCTTCCAGGTCGCCTTCGCCCTGCAGCAGGCGCCGGCACTGCCCGAGCTGCCGGGCCTGCGCCTGGAGGCGATCGAGCCCGCGAAGCGCGACGCCAAGTTCGATCTCGGCATGGCGGCGCTGGAGGTCGGGGACGGCCTCGCGGTGGGCCTCGCCTACAACACCGACCTCTTCGACGGCGTGCGGATCGAGCGTATGCTCGGACACTTCGCGACGCTCCTCGCCGCCGCGGCGGAAGACCCCGAGCGGCGGCTCTCCGAGCTGCCGCTGCTTTCCGCCGCCGAACGACAACAGCTCCAGGTGGAATGGAACACGCAGGCCGCTTGTCCCGTCCTCTCGGCCGCGGGCGACGAGGACTCGCCCGTCGCCCTGTTCGAGGCCCAGGTGGCGCGGGTGCCGGACAACGTCGCCCTGGTCTACGAGGGCGAGCGGATGACCTACCGGGAGCTCGCGGCCCTTTCCGAGCACGTGGCGCAACATCTCCGCGCCCTCGGCGTCGGCCCCGAGACGCGCGTCGGCGTCTGCCTCGAGCGCTCCTTCGCCATGGTGGCTGCGCTCCTCGGCGTCCTCAAGGCCGGCGCCGCCTACGTCCCCCTCGACCCCTCCTACCCGCGCGAGCGCCTCGCCTTCATGCTGGCCGACTCCGGCGCCGCCGCGCTCCTGACCGAGAACACCACCCGCGACGCCCTGCCCCCCCACGCCGCGCCGGAGATCCTCCTCGACGCCTTCCGGCACAACGATAGCCCTCCGGCGTGCGCTCCCCGGAGGCACCTCCGAGCGAGCGCCGGGCAAGACACACATCCCGACAACGCCGCCTACGTCATCTACACCTCGGGCTCGACCGGCGCCGCCAAGGGCGTCGTCGTCTCGCGGCGGGCGATGGCCAACCTGCTGCGCGACCGCCGCGGCGCCGTCGACGAGCGCGACCGGGTCCTCCACAAGACCCCGATCAGCTTCGACGCCTCGACCTTCGAGATCTTCTCGCCGCTCGTCGTCGGCGGCCGGTCGGTCCTGGCGCGGCCGGGCGGGCAGCAGGACGCCGCCTACCTGGTGCGGCTGATCGCCGAGGAAGGCATCACCGTCGCCGGCTCGCCGCCCTCGATGCTCGCCGCCCTCCTCGAGCAGGACGGGCTCGCCGCCTGCCGCTCGCTGCGCCGCATGGCGACCGGCTCCGAAGCGGTGCCGCACGAGCTGGCCGAGCGGTTCCTGGCGCTCGGCCTCTGCGACCTCTGGAACCTCTACGGCCCGACCGAGACGACGGTCGCCGTCCTCGAATGGCGCTGCCGCGGCCCCGAGCCGGGCGGCGTCCTGCCGATCGGCAGGCCGATCGCCGGCGCCCGCGTCTACCTGCTCGATCGCGACGGCAACCCCGTCCCCTCCGGCGTGCCCGGCGAGCTGTACGTCGGCGGCCCGTCGCTCGCGCGCGGCTACTTGAACCGCCCCGACCTGACCGCCGAGCGCTACCTCCCCGACCCCTTCGGCGGCGAGCCCGGAGCGCGCCTCTACCGCACCGGCGACCTCGCCCGCCGCCGCGGCGACGGCGCCGTCGAGTTCCTCGGCCGGGCCGACCGCCAGGTCAAGCTGCGCGGCTTCCGCGTCGAGCTGGGCGAGGTCGAGGCGGCGCTCGCGGCGCACCCCGAGGTGGCCGAGGCGGTGGTGCTCCTGGTGGGGCAGGGGGAGAACGGCAAAAGCCTTCAGGTGGAGAGGCGGCTGGTGGCCTTTATCGTCCCGCGGCGAGAGCCAGCGGCCACGGCAGCGGAAGATCTGCCCGCTGCGGGTCATCCCGCGCGACAGCTTCATCGCACCGCCCCCCACCCGGATCCCTCGCTCCCGCTCGGGATGACCGAGGGGGACCCTTCCTTACCTGGAGCTTCCTTACCCGCGGCGTTACTCTCCCTACCTGGAGCTTCTTTCCGCCAGCAGCTCCGCTCCTGGCTCGCCGCGACGCTGCCCGAGCACATGGTGCCGTCGACCTTCGTCGTGCTCGCCGAGCTGCCGCTCGCGCCGAGCGGCAAGGTCGACCGCGCGGCGCTCGCTCGCCTCGAGCCGGCGGCGTTCGGCGCGCCCGAGACGGCGGCCGCCTACCTGCCGCCGCGCGACGGCCTGGAGCTGCGGCTGGCGCAGGCCTGGGAGGAGGTGCTGGGGATCGACCGCGTCGGCGTGCGCGACGGCTTCTTCGAGCTGGGCGGGCACTCGCTCCTCGCCGTGCGCTTGATGAGCCGCGTGGCGCGCCTGGCCGGGCGCGAGCTGCCGCTCGCCACCCTCTTCCAGGCGCCGACGGTCGAGCAGATGGCGCGCCTCCTGCGCCAGGGCGAGGCCGGCGCCGGGCCCGCCGCCGCGGCCTGGTCGCCGCTCGTCGCGCTGCGCGAGCCGGTCGATTGGGCGCCGCCGGTCACCCGCCGGCCGCTGGGACCGAACGGACGGCGGCCGTTCTTCTGCGTCCACCCGATCGGCGGCTCGGTCTTCTGCTACCGCGACCTCGCCGAGCGGCTCGGCCGCGACCAGCCGTTCTACGGCCTCGAGGCCCGCGGCCTCGCCGGCGGCCCGCCGCCGCACGGCGACGTGCGCGCGATGGCGGCCGACTACCTCGCCGCGATCCGCGCCGTCCAGCCGCTGGGGCCGTACCTGCTGGGCGGCTGGTCCTTCGGCGGTCTGGTGGCCGTCGAGATGGCGCGGCAGCTCGAGGAGCGGGGGGAGCGGGTGGCGCTGCTGGCGCTGATCGACGCCGCGCCGGCCGAGGCGACGGATGGGACAGAGACCGGCGGCCTGACGGGCTTGCAGCTCCTGGCGCGCGACCTCGGCGCCCTGGCCGGCTGGCGCCACGAGCTGGACGGCGACGATCTCGCCCGCCGCGCCCCGGACGACCGGCTGGCGTACGTCGTCGAGCGCCTGACCGCCGCCGGCGCCCTCCCGCCCGACCTGCCGCTCGAGCAAATCCGCCGCCTCGTGCGCCTCTACGCGGCGAACGCGCGCGCCATCGCCGCCTACGTGCCGCCGGTCTGCGGCAGCCGCATCACCCTGCTGGTCGGCAGCGACAGCCCGGCGCGCCGGCGCATCGAGGCCTGGCGCGCGATCGCGGCCGGCGGCCTCGACGTGGTCGCAACGCCCGGCGACCACTACACTCTGCTCCAGGAGCCGCGCGTCGCCGCCCTCGCCGCCGCCCTGCGGAGCTGCCTCGACCGCGCGCACGACGGCGCGGAGGCGGACATGGCGGCGGAGGTCGTGCCGGAGCTCGCCGGCGTGGGCTCTGAGCAGGAGGCGTGATCCGATGACCCGCAAGTTCCCCTTCTCCGAAGTCCGCCAGATCTGGGTCGACGGCGAGCTGGTCGACTTCGAGGAGGCCACGCTCCACGTCCTGGCGCACGCCATCCACTACGGCTCCGGCGTCTTCGAGGGCATCCGCGCCTACGACACCTCCGGCGGCCCCGCGGTCTTCCGCCTGCGCGAGCACATGCGCCGCCTCGCCGCGTCGTGCAAGGTCTTCCGCATGGAGCTGGTCTATGGAGAGGACGAGCTGTGCGCGGCCGTGCTCGCGACGCTCCGCGCCAACGGCCTCGGCCGCTGCTACATCCGGCCGCTCGTCGTGCGCGGCTTCGGCACGCTGGGCGTCAACCCGCTCGGCAACCCGGTCCGGGTCGTGATCGCCGCCTGGCCGACGCGCGACCGCTACCTGGGCGCCGAGTCGGCCGAGCAGGGGATCGACGTCTGCGTCTCCTCGTGGCGCCGGCCGCCGCCCGACGCCCTGCCGCTCAGCGCCAAGGCGACCGGCAACTACCTCAACTCGCAGCTCGTGACGCTCGAGGCGCTGAGCAACGGCTACGCCGAGGGGATCGCCCTCGACGGCCAGGGCAACGTCGCCGAGGGCTCGGCCGAGAACCTCTTCCTGGTCCTCGACGGCGCCCTCTGGACGCCGCCCGTCGCCTCCTCGATCCTCGTCGGCATCACCCGCGACGCCATCCTCACTCTCGCCCGCGAGGCCGGCCTGCCGGTCCACGAGACCCCGATCCCGCGCGCCCTCCTCTACGCCGGCGACGAGCTGTTCTGCACCGGCACCTCGGTCGAGGTGACGCCCATCCGCTCCGTCGACCGCATCCCGATCGGCGACGGCCGCCCCGGCCCGATCACCCGCCGCCTCACCGACCGCCTGATGGCCCTCGCCCGCGGCGAGGCCGAGGACCTCTACGGCTGGCGGACGGCGGTCGGCGCGGGGGCGGCTGCGTCCGCCTCCGCCATGCCCGCGGCGCGATAGCAGGCCCGGGGCGACGACGTGCGCACCGGGCCGCCCGGCCGACGGTGCGGTGAATCGCAGCGTCGAAGGCGCGATCTGCGCGCTCGATGTAGACGGGAGCTTGTTGAGCACAGGGGACTTGACGCTGAAGGCAGCACTGTGCCTATCATGGCGGTCGGCGGTCCGGTTCTGATCTCGATCCGCCTGATCCGCTCGCGAACCGGCCCCATCGCCTCGCCAACCGGCCTCATCGTTTCGCGAAGCCGGCGCATCCGCTCGCGAACCGGGCGCGTTGTTTCGCGAACCGGGCCGATTCAGATCCTGATCGCCCGGCTTCGCGCTGCGATGAGGGGGCTCGGCGTCGTGACCTGGCCGATCGACGCCGCGGCGGCGGCGGTTCCGAGCACGATCTGCTTCCCTGGGAGCGTGGACCGCCCGCCGCATATCTCCAACTGGCTCACGCGCGACCCCCCGGTGCGCCGGGGATTCATCAACGATACGAAAGGAGTCTCGCAAACAAGACTCGGAAAGGAGGCCATCATGGCTATCAAAGGGAACTCGCTCTCGGAGAAGTTCAGCCGCTGGCAGGTGCTGGTGAACAACTTGAAGGAGTCGGTGGCGCTGCCCAACCTCGACCACGCGATCGCCGAGCTCGAGGGCATGCTGTCTCAGGCCCGCGCGCTCCAGGATCGCTACGAGGATCTGCGCACCCAGGCGCGGGAGGTGCGGGCCGCGCTCGCCCAGCTCGGCCGGCGCGGCGACAAGGCCCGCGGGCGCCTCGGCGCCCACCTGCGCGGCACGTTCGGCTACACCAGCGAGTCGTTGCACCGCTACGGCTTCAAGCCGAACGCGGTGACCCGCCGGCGGTCGAAAGCAGCGATCGCGCAGGCGAAGGCGGCGGCACAGGCGGCCACGTCCGCCGCCGCCGAAGACCTCTGACGACGGCAAGGAGTAACAACGTGGACCGAGCACCACCAGGGCGGGCCCGCCATCGGCAGGCCCGCCCTCTTGCTGCCTGACGCAACGGGTCCAGGCTCAAGCTCCGCCGCCCTTCGCTCGCTCGGCCACCAGGCAGCAGTCACCGCTCGAGACTTAGCGGCTCGCTCGTCGTCGCGTGCGGACGAGCGCCTCGGCGCCGAGGCCTACTCGCTGCCGGACCGGCTGCCTGCAGTGTCGGCGCGTAGCCCGGAGAGGACATGTTTGGAACGCGACAGAGGTCCGTCAGGTAATCAGGATTTCTGCGCTACTTCCATTCGAGGCAGGACAGACCGCCGACCCGACGGAACTCCTGGGCGTTGCCGGTGACCAGCGTGGCGCCCAGGCGGAGAGCATGTGCCGCGATGAGCATGTCGAGCGGGCCGATCGCGACGCCTCTCCTCTCAAGATCGACGCGCAGCTCGCCGTAGTGACCGGTCGTCTGGAGATCCCAGGGCAGCACCTCGAAGAGGGCGGTGAACGCGTCGACGGCTTTCCTCTGCGCGGAAGGACGGATGGAGCGGCGGACGCCGACCTCGAGCTCCGCGACGGTGATGACGGAGAGCACGCACTCGGACGCCGCCGGCAGGCGCGCGTCCACGACGCGCCCGCGCAGCAGGTCCACGCACACCGAGGTGTCCAACATGAACTGCACGGCGTGCCGGCTCTAGTCGAGGTCGAGGTCGCGAGCCTGCGCGCCAACAGGCTGTTCGCGGTCGGGGAAGTTCCGTGCCTCGGGGAAGTTCTCGCGCATGAAGCGCGCGACGTCGGCCAGGGTCTTCAACCTCGGTTTCGGCTTCGGTCGCAGCACCACTTCGCGCCCGCGCTTCTCGATCTCCACCTCCGTGCCCTCGAACCGGAACGCCTTGGGCAGCCTCACCGCCTGACTGCCTCCATGCTGGAAGAGCTTCGCCGTTGCCATAGATACAGTGTGTAGATATTACGCCGGACTGTCAAGGCGCAGTGAGCAGGCTTTAGCGGAGGCTGATACGGCGACTAACCCTTCACGCCCGCCGCCGCCACTGCCGTCATATCCCTTCGACGCTCAGGGGCCTCGGTCGCAGCGTCGGTTCGCCCGTCTCCTGTCTCGTCCCGTACCCACCGCAGCACCTCCTCCTCCGCCACGCTCCCCTTCCGCCGCTCGGCCTCGGTCTTCACGCGCTCGAGCACCGCCTTCCGCCCCGCCTCCGAGAGCTCCAGACCGGCGCGCTCCGCCAAGTGTGCGACGCCGTGTACGCCGGAGTGCTTGCCGAACACGATCTCATGCTGCCGGCCGATCAGGCTGGGCGGGTAGGGCTGGTAGCACTCGGGGTTGGCGAGGATGCCGGCGACGTGGATGCCGGACTCGTGGGTGAAGCACCAGCGGCCGACGACCGGCTTGTGGTCGGGCTCCTGGGTGCCGGCGGCGCGGTGGACGATTCCACACAGCTCGGGGAGCTTCTCGAGCTTCAGCCCCAGGTCGCGGCCGTACTTGGCCTTCAAGACCACCGCCAGCTCTTCGAGGCAGGTGTTGCCCGTGCGCTCGCCGATGCCGTTGACGGTGGCGTGGGCCATCCGCGCCCCGGCCTCCAGGCCGGCCAGGGTGTTGGCGAGGGCGAGGCCGAAGTCGTTGTGGAAGTGGAGGACGAGGGGCTGCGGGAAGAGGGCGGCGAGGAGGGCGACGATGCGGCCGGCGCTGGTCGGCGTGAGCACGCCCAGCGTGTCCGGGAGGGTGAGCTGGTCGGCGCCGGCGTCGGCGGCCGTCTGGAGCATGCGCAGGAGGCGGGGAAGCGGGGTGCGGCTGAAGTCCTCGACACCGAAGCCGACCAGGGCGCCGCGGTCCTTGGCGTGGCGGACGGCGGCCTCGATCATGCCGAGCGCCTTGGCCTCGGTCAGGCGGAGCTTGTCGAAGAGGTGGGAGTCCGAGCCGCCGAGGAAGAGCGAGACGAGCTCGATGCCGGCGTCGACGGTGGCGTCGATGTCGGCGGGGAGGAGGCGCGAGAGGGCGGCGGTGCGGAAGCGGAACCCGGCCTGGACGATGCGGCGACAGGCGGCGCGCTCCGCGGCCGAGACCGCCGGGAAGCCGACGCTCACCCAGTGGACGCCGACCTCGTCGAGGGCGCGGGCGATCTCGAGCTTCTCGTCGGTCGTGAAGACGACGCCGGGCACCTGCTCGCCTTCGCGGAGCGTGGTGTCGAGGAGCTCGATCGGCTGCTCGAGGCGGGCGTCGAACGGTCCGGTCAGGACGTTGATGCTGGGCTCGACGGCGCGCTCCTCGACCTTCACGCGCGCGCCTCCCGCGTCTCCTCCGCCTGCTCCGCCGCCAGCCGTTTCAACGCCGGCAGGATCCCGCCCTCGGCGAGCACCGCCAGCATTCGCTCCGGCAGCGGCCGGGCGACGTAGGCGACGCCGCTGCGCGTGTTGATCACCTTGCCGGTCGCGAGATCGGCGGCCAAGACGTCGCCGGGCTCGGTCGCCTCCCACAGCCAGAGCCCGCCGACCGGCAGCACCGGCAGGCCGATGGCGATGGCGTTGCGGAAGAAGATGCGGGCGAAGGACTCGGCCAGCACGCACGCCACTCCCAGGGTCTTCAGCGCCTGCGGCGCGTGCTCGCGGCTCGAGCCGCAGCCGAAGTTGCGGCCGGCGAGGACGAGGTCGCCGGGCGCGACCTCCTTGGCGAAGCGGGGGTCGACCACCTCCAGGGTGTGCGGCGCGATCTTCTCGATCGGCAGCGAGATGTACTTGCCCGGCGCCATGACGTCGGTGTCGATGTTGTGGCCGAACTTCCAGACCTTGCCTGCGATCGTCATCGGGCCTCCGCGCGCACGATCTCGCCCGCCACGGCGCTCGCCGCCACGGTGAGCGGCGAGGCGAGGAAGACCCGGGCCTCGGCGCTCCCCATGCGCCCCTGGAAGTTGCGGTTGGTCGAGGAGATGCAGACCTCGCCGGCGCCGAGGAGGCCCGCGTGTTTGCCGAAGCAGGCGCCGCAGCCGGGGTTGAGCACTACCGCGCCGGCGGCCAGGAAGTCCTCGAGCAGGCCCTCGCGCATCGCCTGGCGGTAGACGTCGGAAGAGGCCGGCGAGACGTACATGCGGACGTGGCGGGCGATGGTCTTGCCGCGCAGGTAGTCGGCGGCGACCCGCAGGTCCTCGATGCGGGCGTTGGTGCAGGAGCCGAGGAGCGCCTGGTCGACGCGCTGGCCGCGCAGCTCCGAGACCGGCTTGACGTTGTCGGGCGAGTGCGGGCAGGCGACCTGCGGCTCGACCTGGGTGACGTCGACGTCGCAGACCTGCGCGTAGTCGGCGTCCGGGTCGGGGGCGACCGGCTGGTAGCTGCCGCGCGGCAGGCCGTGCTCCTCGAGATAGGCGAAGGTCTTCTCGTCGGCCTCGAAGAAGCCGAACTTGGCGCCGATCTCGACCGCCATGTTGGCCATCGTCATGCGGCTCTCGACGGTCAGCGCCTCGGCCCCCTCGCCGCGCCACTCGACCGAGCGGTACGACGCCCCCTCGGCGCCGTACCGCCCGGCGAGGTGAAGCATGAGGTCCTTGGACATGACGCCGGGGGCGAGCCGGCCGCGCAGGCGGAAGAGGAGGCTCTGCGGCACGGTGAACCAGAGGGTGCCGGTCGAGCAGACGTAGGCCGCCTCGGTGAAGCCGATGCCGGTGCCGGCGGCGCCGAGCGCGCCGTACATGGTGGAGTGCGAGTCGGTCCCCACCACCAGCTCGCCCGGGGCGACGTGCCCCTTCTCGCACATCACCTGATGGCTGATGCCGCCGCGGGTGTCGTAGAACTGGCGGATGCCGAACCGGTCGACCTGGCGGCGGATGTAGGCGTGGCCCTCGGCGGTGGCCTCGTCGGGCGCCGGCACGGCGTGGTCGAGGATGATGATGACGCGCTCGGAGTCCCAGAGCCGGCGGATGCCCGCCTTCTCGAGCACCGCCGCCACCAGGCGGAACCCCTCGTGGCCCATCAGGCGGTCGACGTGCGCGACCACGGTGTCGCCCGCCCGCACCTCCTGGCCGGAGGCGCGCGACAGGATCTTCTCGGCCATCGTCAGGCCCATGGCTCCTCCTGGTCTGTGGCGACCGGCGTCGCGGCGAGCGCCGCGATCGATGCGACGAGGGCGCGGGCGACGTCGGCCGTGCCGGCGGTGCCGCCGAGGTCGGGGGTGAGGACGCGGCGCTCGGCGAGGAGGCGCGCGACCGCCTCCTCGAGCGCCCGCGCCTCGGCGTCGTAGCCCAGGTGCTCGAGCATCATGCCCGCCGACAGCACGGTGGCGAGCGGGTTGGCGATCCCCTTGCCGGCGATGTCGGGGGCGGCGCCGTGGACCGCCTCGAAGTAGGCGGCGCCGTCGCCGAGGCAGCCGGAGGGGGCCATGCCGATGCCGCCGGCGAGCTCGGCGGCGACGTCGCTCAGGATGTCGCCGTAGAGGTTGGGGCAGAGCAGGACGTCGAAGACCTCGGGCGCCGCCACCAGGCGGCGGGCGGCGTCGTCGACGTGGAGGTGGTCGCGGGGCACGCCGGCGGTGTCGAGCACCTCTTCGGCGATGCGGCGGAAGAGCCCGTCGGTCCGGCGCAGGACGTTGGCCTTGGTGACGATCGTGACCTTGCCCGGCCGCCCGCGCGCGCGCCGCCGGCGCGCCCAGGCGGCCGCGGCTTCGGCGATGCGGCGGCTGCCGCCCTCGGTGGTGATGCGGGCGGTGAAGAGGCCCTCGTCCGGCAGCGGCCGGCCGAGCGCGTCGCGGAGCTCCGGCCAGCGGAGCGCCAGCTCCGCGACGTCGCCGGCGCGCTCGGGGTACTCGCCTTCCAGGTTCTCGCGCACCACCAAGAGATCGACAGGGGCGCCGCTGCGGAGCGGCGAGGGGAGGCCGGGGAGGCTCTTCGCCGGGCGCAGGTTGGCGTAGGTGCCGAGCCCCCAGCGCAGGAAGCGGAGCACCGGCCGGCAGTGCTCGTGGGTGGCGCCGAAGAGGATCGCGTCGGCCTTGCGGCAGGCCTCGCGGGTCGGCAAGGGCATCGCGGCGCCGCCCGCGGCGTGCGCCGCCGCGCCGTGCGGCGGGCGCAGGAAGCGGGCCTGCGGGAGGAGGGCGCCGACGACCGTCGCGGCCGCCTCGACCACCTCGGGGCCGATCCCCTCGCCGCCGAGCAGGACGATGGTGGGAGAGCTACCTGGCATCGGGTGCCGTAACCGCCCCGCCCCCTCGCCCGCCGGACCGTGGCATCGCGGCGGGCGAGGAGGACGGAACGGAGGGAAAGGCCTAAGCCTAGTGACTGTCCTTGTACGCCTGAATCGCGCTCGACAGCAGGCGGCCGTGGAGGTTGGTGTCCACCACACCCGCGGTCTTCAAGCCGTCGAGAGCGGTCGTGACGCAGGCGTGGTAGGCCTGGTAGCTCGGCCACGTCGCGTCGTAGCTGCAGGGGATCTCGGGCAGCGTCAGCCGCTCGCCCTGATGGATCTCGCTGAAGCGGTTGTGCGTGCCGCCCGGCCAGACGACGTCGAGCGTCCCCTTGTTCGCCGCGCCGAGCCCGAAGAGGGTCGTCAGGCTGTCCTGCGAGGCGTAGCTCGAGCCGCCGATGACCGGCTTCATCGCGGTCGCCCCGTTCTTCGGCGTGAAGCGCAGGACGGCGCCGATGCCGCTGCGGTTGACCTCGCCGTTGGCCAGGATCCCCTTGGCGCCGACCAGCGTCACCGCCACCGACCCATTGCCGTTGCCGCCGCTGTTGATCTCGACCGCGAGGTCGCCGGGCAGGCGGGTCGGGTGGAGGAAGGTCTGCACGCCGCCGCCGCCGATCCAGACGCCCTTGAAGCGGGTGATCGGATCGAGGGGCGCGCCGTAGGGGGGCGCCAGGATGCCGGACCAGGGGAGATAGAAGCTGCTCGGGTCGATGTTCTGGCCCGAGACCGACACCAGGTCGATCCAGCCGTCGTTGTTGAGGTCGCCGGCCGCCACGCCCTCGACGACGCGCAGGCGATGGTCGCGGGTGCGCGCCGTGAAGTCGTAGGTGAAGTTGGCCGAGCAGCCGTGGTTCTGCCAGACGTTGCCCGGGTTCTCGGCGGTGATGACCGTCATCACGTCCATGCCGCCGTTGTAGAGGATGTCGGTGTCGCCGTCGTTGTCGTAGTCGACGCTCGCGCTGCCCCAGCCGAACGAGGTCGAGACGAGAGCGCCCACCCCGGGGTCGGTGTAGTTGCCGCCGGCGCCGCCGAGGAAGTAGCGGGTGTTCTGCACGCCGAGGGCGCCGACCATGTAATCGCCGAGGTTGGTGCTGAAGAAGTCGAGGTAGCCGTCGCAGTTGTAGTCGGCGAAGGAGAAGCCCATCCAGGAGCCGTGCTCGTCGAGGTGCTTGGCGACGGTGACGTCGGTGAACTGGCCGCTGCCGTCGTTCTCGTAGAGGCGGTTGTAGCCGCGGTCGTCGGCGGGCGTCACCGGGCTCGGGCCCTGGCTGTCGCCCCAGAAGGCGTCGACGTCGCCGTCCTGGTCGTGGTCGACGAGCGCGATCGCCCAGGTCAGGGTGGCGCGCTCGGGTGGCCCGACGATGGTCTCGAAGCCGGAGGCGGCGCTGTCGTCGGCGAAGGCGTTGCCGCCCTGGTTGACCAGCAGCGTGTTGTGCTGGAACCCGGCGTAGGTCTCGTTGATGAAGGTCGGACGCTGGTGCAGCCAGTTGTCGTAGGTGTTGGCGATGACGATGTCGAGGAGGCCGTCGTTGTTGACGTCGCCCATCGAGCAGCCGACCGCGTTCTGGCCGCCGCCGCCGGCGCCGCTCGCCGCGCTGATGTCGTTGAAGGTGGCGGTGCCGGTCTGCGCGAGGCGGTTCTCGAACAACTGGTGCGGGTCGCTCAAGCCGAGGACGTACAGATCGAGGTCGCCGTCGTTGTCGATGTCGCCGAAGCAGACGCCGGAGCTGTCCTGGTCGGTCGCGGTGACGCCGGAGGCGGCGGCGACGTCGACGAAGGTGACGGCCCCGGTCTCCTTGAGCTGGTTCGAGTAGAGGCTGTTGGCGGCGCCGGCGCCGTTGGTGACGTAGATGTCCTGGTCGCCGTCGTTGTCGTAGTCGAGGATGGCCACGCCGGGCGCGCCGGCGGCCTTCATCGGCCAATGGTTGGCGCGGGTATCGCGCCACGTGGCGTTCGGTAGCTTCCCCATCGCCTCGACCGCCGCCGCGGCCGCGAGACGCGCCGGCGAGCCGGCGCCGGCGTAGGTGATCCCGGCGCCGCCGCCTTCGGCGATGTCGGTGAAGGTGACGCCCCCGTCCGCGAGAACGGGGCCGCCGAGTGCCAGCAGCATGGAGAGCGCGCACAGCAGCGACAGAAAGTGCGCCGGCGCGCTCGACGCACGACCTCTCACCTCTTGCACCATCGTCCTTCTCCTTTTGCGTTGAGTGACTTGACCGGCATAGTTGCCCGGATAGACATCTGCATTACCGAATAACTAGTGGAGCGAAGTTGCCGTAACGGGACAGGCGGCGACCGGCCCGGCGGGCGCCGGACCGGCTAGAGGCCGGGGAGGAGCGCCCAGCGGCTCAGCGCTTGCGCGTGTAGCGGATGGTCCACATGGGCGTCCAGGCGCCGCCGTCCGCCGACTGCTCGTAGACCCAGTCGAAGCCGTCCGGCTGGATGTTCGAGAAGACCTGGCGCCGCACCGCCGGCTTGCCGCCGACCGCGACTTGGCGCGACAGCACCATGCGGTCGCCCTCCATGCCGCCGGTGAAGACGTAGAGGGTGGGGCCGGAGTCGTCGCTCCAGGCCTGCTGCCACTGGCGCTGGTCCGGGGCGTAGGAGGTCAAGCTGATGCCGTGGACCGCCTGGCCGGCGACCGTCCCCTGCCACTCCTGGTAAAGGGCGCAGCCGCCGAGGACGGCGCGGACGCTGTCGGTGGCCTTCTCCTCGGTCCAGGTGCCGTCGCCCTGCTTGAAGCGGCTCACCAGGTCCCACTCGCCGAGCCAGAAGTCGAACTGGCGCATCTCGGCGAGCGCGCAGGGTGCCGGCGGCGGCGCGGGGGCGGCCGGTGGCGCGGCGGGCGGCTGGGCGGCCGGCGGCGGCGGCGCGGCCGGCGGTTGCGGAGTCTGCGCGGCGGGCGGCTGGGGCGCGGCGGGGGCGGCGGTGAGCAGGAAGGCGACGAGGGCGACGAGGGCGGCGGGAGCGCGGCGCATGGTGGTCTTCTCCTCGATTCGGCGCCTCAGTCTACCCAGGAGAGGTGCCGCCTGCACTAAGATCCGCGCTCCCGGCCGTCCCGTCGGTCCTTTCCTGGAGAGTGCATGGGTCTTCT
Organism: Thermoanaerobaculia bacterium; assembly: GCA_044866775.1. Taxonomy (GTDB): domain Bacteria; phylum Acidobacteriota; class Thermoanaerobaculia; order Multivoradales; family UBA5704; genus DASUNQ01. The sequence goes on from JBIOUG010000105.1 coordinate 16,947, forward strand.
GTACGGCAGCGCCAGCATCACGCGGTTCAGCGTCGCGGTCCCCGGCGAGGGGCCCGACTTCGAGGCGGCGGCGTTCCACGCCATCGAGCCGGGCTCGGAGGTGCGCGAGCGGGCGGGGATCGTGCCGTTCGAGCCGGGAGCGCCGTACGAGGTGGCGAAGGGGCGCTGGGCCTTCCGCGTCCGCGTCGACCGGGTGCGGCCGGACCCGACGGCGGTGCAGGAGCGGTTGAAGGACCTCCTACGCGGCGAGATGGAGCAGACCGGCAAGCCCTTCGTCGGCGGCCGCGCGCGCAAGAAGCTGCGCGAGCTGGCGGAGGCCGAGCTGGCGCTGCGCGAGGCGCCGCGGATGAAGCTCATCGAGTGCGTCATCGACGGTCCGGTGCTTTACGTCGGCAGCACGGCGAAGGGGTGGCTGGGGACCGTCCTCGCGCTGCTGCGGCAGGCCGGCGTGGCGGCCGAGTTCAAGGCGCCCTGGCTGGACGCCGCCCCCGAGGCCGACGAGTGGAGCGATCTGATCATGGCGAAGGAGCCGGGGCAGTCGGTCCTCGGCTGCCGCTTCTTGAAGCTCCTCCTCGACGACCCGGAGGTGCTGGTCGAGCCCGAGACCGGCAGCGTCCGCCTCGCCACCGCCACGGCGCGGGTGATCCTCACCGGCGCGGTCCTCCGCGACCTCCTCCGCTATGTCGAGGAAGGGGCGGAGATCCTCTCGGCCAAGCTCCTCCTGGCCGGCGTGGCGCTCCGCTTCGACGCCCTCTCCTACCGCATCCAGGGGCTCAAGCTCGACCCGGTACGGAGCGAGCACTGGACCCTCGAGCTCGACGAGCGCCTCGAGCGCATCGCCGCCGTCTGGGAGACCCTGGACCGCAAGTACGAAGCGCTGAAGCCCCGGCTCGCCGAGCCTGCGCCGGCCCGGGCGGCGGCAGAGGCGGCGGTTCCCGCCTGACGCGGCCGTGCCCCGCCGGCGCCGCACGCCGCCGCGGCCGCGGTCTCAGGTGGTCGCCGGCGCGGCGAGGACGGCGATCACCTGCGACGGCTGGAGCGTCTCCTGCGAGCGGATGACGCGGTAGAGGGCGGCGAGGACCTCGTCGGGGTGCCAGAGGTGGCGGCCGAGGGCGGCGACCGTGCGGTCGAGGACCTGGATCGCGGGCGGCTGCGCCGCGACCGGCAGCGGCGCCAGCGTCTCGGCGACGTGCCAGGCCCAGTCGCGCGCCGCGTCGATGCCGAAGTTGGCGATGTGGCCGGCGTCGCGCCCCATCACCCGGTCGAGGAGGCCGGTCAGCGGCGACACCTCCGACAGCTCGTCGACGACGGTGTTGAGCAGGCCGGCGAGGATCTGGTTGATCTTCAGGAAGTCGGGGAAGAGCGGCGGCAGCTCGGCCCCGGGGCAGGTGCGGGCGCAGGCGATCCCGAGGTCGAGGTTGATGTGCGCGTTCATCCCCAGCAGCAGGTGCTGGAGGATAATCGGCTGCGGGTCGCGCGTGGCCTGGAAGGCGACCTGCCAGGCGCGGCTGGGCCTCTGGCCGGCCTGCCAGGCGGCGTGGGCGTCGAGGTAGCGGCCGGCGAAGTTGACGTCGAGCAGCGTCATGCGCTCCGGGTCGTCGAAGCTGTCGATCTCGGCCAGCACCGTCGCCGTCACCCGGCGGTAGAGCGCCGCGAAGTAGCCGGCGCGGCTCTCGCTCACCTCGGCGGCGGCGATGATGGCGGTGAGCTGGGCGATGACGCCCTCGATCGGGTTTGCAGCGGCGGCCATGCTCCCGTCCTCCCCAGGCGCTACCCGTTGTAGATGACCCCGCCGCGGCCGCGGTAGAGCTCGAGCACTCCCCGCGCCTCCTCGCGCAGCACGCCGCGCACGATCGCGACGCCGCGCGCCTCGAGGTAGGCGAGCGACTCGGGGAAGACCGGCCCTTCCTCGAAGTCGAGCCGGCTGGCGTCGTCGCGGTGCGCGCCGCAGACCAGCCGCTTGACGCCGCTCCAGAGCGTCGCCCCCAGGCACATGGCGCAGGCGTCGCAGGAGCTGACCAGGTCGTGCGCCGGCATCCCGGGGGCGCCGAGCGTCCACGAGCCCAGCCGCCGCTGCGCCATCATGATCGCCAGCATCTCGCCGTGGAGAGCGCAGTTGTTGAGGCGGACGACGCTGTTGACCCCGACCGCCACGAGCGCGCCGCTCGCGCTCTCGAAGACCGCGGCGCCGAACGGGCCGCCGGTGCCGCGCACCACGTTCTCGCGCGCCAGGCCGATCGCCAGGCGCATCCGCTCCTCGTCGCCGGCGTAGCGGCGCTCCCAGTCGACGACTCCGGCGAGCCAGTCGGGGTAGGTGATGCGGATCTCCGGCGGGGGCATCGGCCGGAAAGCTTAGCAGGGCGGCGCGGCGCAAACTTTGCCAGCGATCCTGCGTCAAAAGCTCCATGCCACCCGTGCGCCCCGCCGTCCTCCTTCTCGCCGTCACCCTGCTCGCCACACCGCTCCTCCGCGCCCAGGAGCCCCCGCCAACGGGCGGCGGACCGGCGATCGAGATCCGCCGCGCCACGGGCGCGATCGAGGTGGACGGCGCGCTCGGCGACCCCGGCTGGCAGGGGGCAACCAGGGTGGAGACCTGGTTCGAGACCAACCCGGGCGACAACGCGCCGCCCAAGGTCGCCAACGCCGCCTGGCTCGCCTACGACGACCGCTTTTTCTACGCCGCCTTCGAGTTCGCCGACGCCGAGCCGGGGAAGATCCGCGCTCCCTACGGCGAGCGCGACAACGTGCCGAGCTCGACCGACTACGGCGGCGTCATCCTCGACACGCGCAACGACGGCAAGACCGCGCAGATGTTCCTCGCCAATCCCCGCGGCATCCAGTACGACGCGACGAGCAGCGACGTCTCGGGCGAGGACGACTCGCCCGACTTCTTCTGGGACTCGGCGGGGCGCATCACCGCGAGCGGCTGGGTGCTCGAGCTGCGCATCCCCTTCGCCTCGCTGCGCTACGGCGCCGCCGATCCGCAGACCTGGGGCATCCTGCTCTACCGCAACCACCCGCGCGAGTACCGCTACCAGTACTTCTCGGCCCGGCTGCCGCGCGGCGGCAACTGCTTCATCTGCAACTCCAACCGGCTCACCGGCCTGGCGGGGCTGCCGGGCGGCGGGCACGTCGTGGCGGCGCCATTCGTCGCCGCCAGCCAGGCGGCGCGGCCGGCGGGCGCCCTGGGCACGAAGCTCGAAACCCAGGACCCGGAGGCGGAGCCCGGCCTCGACGTCAAGTGGACGCCGAGCCCCGACCTGGCGGTCGACGCCACGCTCAATCCCGACTTCTCGCAGGTCGAGTCCGACCAGGCGCAGATCGCCGCCAACGAGCGCTTCGCGCTCTTCTTCCCCGAGAAGCGCCCGTTCTTCCTCGAGGGGATCGACCTCTTCTCGACGCCGCTTCGCGCCGTCCACACGCGCTCGATCACCGCCCCGCGCTGGGGCGGGCGCGCCACCGGCAAGTGGGGGGACACGGCCTACACCGCCCTGCTGGTGGAGGACCGCGGCGGCGGCAGCGCCATCCTCCCGGGCCCGCAGGGGTCGAGCTTCGCCTTGCAGGACTTCGCCTCGACCGTGGGGATCGCCCGCCTGCGCCACGACCTCGGCCCCTCGTTCGTCAGCTTCCTCGCCACCGTGCGCGAGGTCGAGGGCGGCGGCGGCAACCGCGTCTTCGGTCCCGACTTCCAGTGGCGGCCGAGCGGCAGCGACACCGTCACCGGCCAGCTCCTGTGGAGCGACAGCCGGACGCCGGAGCGCCCGGAGCTCGCCGGCGAGTGGACCGGCCAGCGCCTCTCCTCGCACGCCGCGGACCTGTGGTGGTCGCACTCGACGAGCACCCTCGACTGGTTCGCCGAGTACCTCGAGGTCGGCGAGGACTTCCGCGCCGACAGCGGCTTCATGCCCCAGGTGGGCTACCGGAGCGGCTTCGGCGAGGCGGGGTACACCGTCCGCCCGACCGGGTTCCTGCGCCGGGTGCGCACGTTCCTGATCGGCAGCTACGCCGAGGACTTCGACGGCAAGCTGCTGTCGTCGCAGGCGTCTCCCGGCGTGGGGATCGACGGGCGCTGGAACTCCTTCGCCCGCCTGCGCTACGCCTTCGACGAGGTGGCGAGCGGCGTCCGGACATTCGAGCGCGAGCAGCTCCTCTACAGCGTCGAGGCGAGCCCCACCCGCGCCGTCACCAACCTCTTCCTCAGCGGCTTCGTCGGCGAAGAGGTGGACTTCGCCAACTCCCGCCTCGGCGACGGCGCGACGGTGAGCCTCGGCGGCACGGTGCGCCCGACCGACCATCTCGAGCTGCGGTTGCGAGGCGATCGGCGCTGGCTCGACGTGCGCGGCGCCGACGGTCGCCGCGGGCGCCTGTTCACGGCCCGCGTCGAGCGCCTGCGCGCCACCTACACCTTCAACGCCCGCGCCTTCCTGCGCCTGATCGGCCAGTGGGTGAAGACCGAGCGCGACCCCTCGCTCTACGGCTTCGAGATCGCCGGCACCGAGGGCGGCTTCTCGGGCTCGGCGCTCTTCGGCTACAAGCTCAACTGGCAGACGGTGCTGTTCGTGGGCTACGGCGACGAGCGGACGCTGCTCGAGACCGACCGCCTCGAACCCGCGTCCCGGGAGCTGTTCCTCAAGGTGTCCTACGCCGTGCAGCGCTAGGCGCTAGCGCTCGGCCGCACTGCAAGATCTGCGGTATTCTTGCGTGAACGCTGGATGTCGCCGTGCGCCGGACCGCCCACCTCGCGCCGCGCCTCCTCGCCGCCCTGGCCGCGGCCGCGCTCGCGCCCGCGCTGCGCGCCGAGCCGCCGGCGCCGCCGCCGGCCGGCGGCGGGCCGCCGATCGAGATCCGCCGCGCCGCCGGAGCGATCGCGGTGGACGGCGTGCTCGACGACCCGGGATGGCGGGGCGCGACCAAGGTCGAGACCTGGTTCGAGATCAGCCCGGGCGACAACACGCCGGCCACGCTGGCCAGCGCCGGCTATCTCGCCTACGACGAGCGCTTCTTCTACGCCGCCTTCGAGTTCGCCGACCCCGACGTGGCGCGGCTCCGCGCGCCCTTCGCCGAGCGCGACAACATGCCGTCGACGAACGACTACGGCGGCGTCGTGCTCGACAGCCGCAACGACGGCAAGACGGCGCAACTGTTCTTCGCCAACCCGCGGGGCATCCAGTACGACGCCACGCTGAGCGACTCGGCCGGCGAGGACTCCTCGCCCGACTTCTACTGGGACGCGGCCGCCCGCGTCGGCGCCGCGGGGATGGCGGCTCGAGCTGCGCATCCCCTTCTCGTCGCTGCGCTACGGCGCCGGCGAGCCGCAGACCTGGGGCGTGATGCTCTACCGCAACTATCCGCGCGAGTTCCGCTACCAGTACAACTCGGCCCGCCTGCCGCGCGGCGGCACCTGTTTCATCTGCCACGCCAACCGGCTGACCGGGCTCGCGGGGCTTCCCGGAGGCGGCCACGTGGTGGCGGCGCCGTTCCTCGCCGCGAGCCGGGCGGAGAGGCCGGAGGGAGCGCTCGGCACGCCGCTCGCGGCGGACGACCCCGAGGGCGACGCCGGGCTCGACGTCAAGTGGACCCCGACCCCGGACCTGGCGCTCGACGCCGCCCTGAACCCCGACTTCTCGCAGGTCGAAACCGACGCCGCGCAGATCGCCGCCGACGAGCGCTTCGCCCTCTTCTTCCCCGAGAAGCGGCCGTTCTTCCTCGAAGGCATCGACCTCTTCTCGACCCCGTTGCGCGCCGTCCACACGCGGTCGATCACCGCGCCGCGCTGGGGCGCGCGGGCGACCGGCAGATGGCGGGGCACGGCCTACACCGCGCTCGTCGCCCAGGACCGCGGCGGCGGCAGCGCCATCCTCCCCGGCGTGCAGGCATCGAGCTTCGCCCGGCAGGATTTCGCCTCCACGGTCGCGATCACGCGCCTGCGGCACGATCTCGGCCGCTCGTTCGCGAGCTTCCTCGCCACGGCGCGGGAGATCGACGGCGGCGGCAGCAACCGCGTCTTCGGGCCCGACTTCCAGTGGCGGCCGCGGGCGAGCGACACCGTGACCGGGCAGCTCCTGTGGAGCGAGAGCCGGACGCCGGAGCGCCCGGACCTCGCCCCCGGGGAGTGGACCGGGCAGCGCCTCGCCTCCCATGGCGCCGACCTCTCGTGGTTCCACTCGACGAGCCGGGTCGACTGGCTGGTCGACTACCAGGACGTCGGGGACGAGTTCCGCGCCGACGCCGGCTTCATGCCGCGGGTGGGCTACCGCTTCGGCCTCCTCGAGGCGGGTCGCACCTGGCGCCCGACCGGCTTGGTGCGGCGGCTGCGCCCGCTGCTGATCTTGCAGCGTCTGGAGGAGCGCGACGGCGACGTCCTCGTGTCGCAGGTCTCGCCCGGCGTCGAGCTGGACGGGCGGTGGAACTCCTTCACCCGCGTCCGCTATACCTTCGAGGACGTGGCGAGCGGCGCCGAGGTGTTCGAGCGCGAGCAGCTCCTGTTCACGCTCCTGGCGAGCCCGACGCGCTGGCTGACGCGCGTCTCGCTCCAGGGCTTCGTCGGCGAGGAGGTCGACTTCGACAACTCGCGCCTGGGGGACGGCGGCTCGGTCAACGCCGGCGTGACCGTGCGGCCCACCGATCACCTCGAGCTGCGGCTCGCCGCCAGCCGCCGCTGGCTCGACGTGCGGGCGGACGGCGGCCGCCGCGGCCGCCTCTTCACCGCCGAGATCGAGCGCCTGCGGGCCGCCTACACCTTCACCGCGCGCGCCTTCCTGCGCGTCATCGGCGAGTGGGTGGAGACCGAGCGCGATCCGACCCTCTACGGCTTCGCGGTCCCGGCGCGGGACGGCGGCTTCTCGGGCTCGGCGCTCTTCGGCTACAAGCTCAACTGGCAGACGGTGCTGTTCGTGGGCTACGGCGACGAGCGGACCCTGCTCGAGGCGGACCGCCTCGAGCCCGCGGCCCGGGAGCTGTTCCTCAAGGTGTCCTACGCCGTGCAGCGCTAGGCGCTAATTCGGGAGCGCCTCGGTGTCCTGGCGGGCGAGGCGCAGGATGGCCGCCTGGAGGGTCCGGCGATGGCGCATCTGCGCGAGCAGCAGCTCGAGCGGCGGGATGAAGTTCTGGGCGTCGCGGCAGAGCAGGTCGCGGCAGTGGCGCCAGCGGCCGGTGTGCCCGCGGCGGATGTGGTCCGCGGCGGCCCGCAGGTTCTCGCGCACGATGAGGTTGAACTGACGGTCGGTCACGGAGGACCTCCTTCCCGTCTGCGCAGAGCTGATACGCGTACTTTAGCACATCCGAGCCAGCGACACGATGATGCTATCGCGCGGCGCTTGCCGGCGAATTGATAGACGGATGGCTCAGAGCCGCTTCGGGCGCAGCGGCACGGTGGGCTCGACGACGAGCATCGGGGCGGCGGTGCCGCCGAGGACGTCGCGGGCCAGGGTGACCGTCGTGTCGCCGACGCCGCGGACGCGCGAGAGGACATCGAAGAGGCTGTCCTCCCAGACCAGGTCGGGGAGTGGCGCGCCGAGCCCGCCGTCGGCGAGCCGGCGCACGCCGCGGGCGGTGGCGCGGAAGCGCAGCGCCATGGGATCGAAGCTCTCGAGGGCGTCGATCGCGCCCACCCAGAGCCCGCCCTCGGCCGCCCGCGCCAGCTCGGCGAACGGCAGGTCGCGCGGCACGAGGAGGAGGTGGTCGGGGCGCGCCTCGTCGTGCGACACGGCGTTGGCGGTGACCGGCAGGCCGAGCACGCGCGCCAGGCGCTCGTCGACCGCCGGCGTGCGCGCCACCCCGTCGGCGACCAGGTCGACCGGCGCCGCGGGCGTGCCGGCGAGGTCGAACGGGAAGGGCAGGACGCGCGGATCGAGCGGGTCGTCGCGCAGCGTGATCGCAGGGTGGAAGACGCGGCTGCCCAGCCGCTCGCGGAGGGCGGCGCGGCCCTCGTGGAAGGCGAGCGAGGAGAGGGTGAGGGTGCTCAGCAGCTCGAGCAGGCGGCCGACCGCCTCCTGCCCGAGGAGGATGGGCACCGGCCCCTCGGGCGGCGCCGCGGGCTCGCCCTGCGCGTGACGGTCGCGGGCGCGCGCGAAGACCCCTTCGAGCCCGAGGCCGGCGAGGGTGCGCGAGGCGGCGTGCGCCGAGCCGGCGCCGGGCCCGCGGCCGCAGCTCACCTGGAGCGTCGCCGCCGTCGCGCGCGCCGTGCGCTCGAGCCCGCCGCTGCCGACCACCGCCACCCGGCCTTCCATCCAGGCCAGCCAGGCGAGCTCGCCGCGCCCGACGAGCCGGTTGACCTTCTCGCGCGCCCAGGCGCCGGCGAGGCGCGCCAGCTCCGGATCGAAGAGCGCGTCCTTGCCGAGGGCGGGCGCGGGCGCGCCGCCGTTCGCCGGCGCCGCCGCGACGGCGGGAAGCAGCTCGTTGAGCCGGGCGTTGGCGAGGGCCTGGCGCACCGCGGTCTCGAGGTCGCTGACGCCCGCCGAGCCGGTGCGATGGAGGCCGAGCCGCCCGCGCTCGCGCACCCGCACGAAAATCGTCCGCTCGCGGCGCTCGAAGGTGTCGCGCCGCCGCTTGCCGTTGCTCTCGAGGTGGCGCACGGCCTCGATCCAGGTCAGCTCGGTCGAGTCGGCCGGCGAGGTCTCGACGACGCGCTCGAGGCGCGAGACCATCTCGTCGGTCGAGAGCAGCGCGGGGGCGGGGGAATCGGGCATGGGCGCGCGCCGAGTCTATTGGACGGCGGCGCGATGGTGGACACCGGCGCGAGTGGCTTATCCTTTGCACCTTGCAGCCCGAGCGACGCCGGCAGGAGAGTGGGAACCAACGTGAAATCAAGGCTTAGGCGAGTGGGTATGGCGTTTTCCGCCCTGCTGGCGCTGTCCCTCCCTGCCGCCGGCGAGGACGCCGCCGACCTCATTCTGGAACACGGGGTGTTCTACCCGGTCGAACCGCCCGAGCCGGTCGAGGGGAGCCTGGCCGTCCGCGGCGGGCGCATCGTGTACCTCGGAGCGGACGCGGGCGTGGCGGCGCTGCGCGGCTCCACGACCCGCGTCGTGGACCTCGCCGGCCGCGCCGTCACCCCGGGGCTGATCGACGCCCACTCCCATCTCCAGGGGCTGGGCGCGCGCCTCGAGCAGGTGGATCTGGTCGGCGCCGCGAGCTACGCCGAGGTGGTGCGGCGGGTGCGCGAGGCGGCGGCGGCGGCGCCGCCCGGCACCTGGGTGCGCGGCCGCGGCTGGGACCAGAACGACTGGCCGGAGAAGGAGTTCCCGCACCACCGCGAGCTGTCGGCCGCGGTGCCCGGCCATCCCGTCTGGCTGACCCGCATCGACGGGCACGCGGCGCTCGTGAACGCCGCGGCGCTCGAGCGGCTCGGGATCAGCGCCTCTACACCCGACCCCGCCGGCGGCCGCGTGCTGCACGGCGCCGACGGGCAGCCGACCGGCGTCCTGGTCGACAACGCGATGGACCTCGCCGCCGAGCGCCTGCCGGTCCCTTCGGCGGCCGAGCTGACCGAGCGGATCGCCGCCGCCGCGCGGCACTGCCTCGAGCGCGGGCTCACCACGGTCACCGACATGGGGATCGGGCAGGCGGCCTACGACGCCTACGCCGGCCTGCGCCGGGCCGGGAAGCTGCCGCTCCGTGCCGCCGTCTTCCTGACCGACGACGCGCAGCTCCTGGCGCGGTGGTTCGCGCGCGGGCCGGAGATCGACCCCGAGGCGCGCCTCGTCGTGCGCGGCGTCAAGCTCTACGCCGACGGCGCGCTCGGCAGCCGCGGCGCGGCGCTCCTCGAGCCCTACGCCGACGAGCCCGGCAACCTCGGCCTCCTGACCTCGACCGGCGACCACTTGACCGCGGTCACCCGCGAAGCGCTGGCGCACGGCTTCCAGGTCGGCATCCACGCCATCGGCGACCGCGGCGGCCTGGTGGCGCTCGACGCCCTCGAGCGCGCTGCCGGCGGCCCGCGGCCGGAGGCGCGGCTGCGGCTCGAGCACGCCCAGGTGCTGCGGCTGCAGGACATCGCGCGGCTGGCGCGGTTGGGCGTGCTCGCCTCGATGCAGCCGACGCACGCCACCTCCGACATGCCGTGGGCCGAGCGCCGCGTCGGCGCGGAGCGGCTGGCCGGCGCCTACGCCTGGCGCAAGGTGCTCGACGCCGGCGGGCGCCTGGCGCTCGGCAGCGACTTCCCGGTCGAGGCGGCGGATCCGCTCCTCGGCCTCTACGCGGCGGTCACGCGACAGGACCTCGAGGGGCAGCCGGCCGGCGGCTGGCTGCCCGGCGAGCGGCTGACGCGGGAGGAGGCGCTGCGCGGCTTCACGCTCGACGCCGCCTACTCGCTCTTCCTCGACGGCGAGGTGGGGTCGCTCGCGGTGGGCAAGCGCGCCGACCTCGTGGTCTTCGGGCGCGATCCGATGCGGGTGCCGGAGGCGGAGATCCCGCGCGTGCCGGTCGATCTGGTGCTGGTCGACGGCGCGGTCGCCTTCGCGCGGGAGAGGGCGCCGTGAGGCGGGCTGTCGCGCTCCTCCTCGCCGCCGGCACGCTGCTCCTTGCCGCCGTCGCGCCGGCCGCCGCCGCCGACGCGCTCAGCCGCCAGCGCGCGACGATGGTCGAGGAGCAGATCCGCGCCCGCGGCGTCGCGCAGGCCGAGGTGCTCAAGGCGATGGAGCAGGTGCCGCGTCATCTCTTCGCGCCGCGCTCGGTGCAGGACCAGGCCTACCTCGATCAGCCGCTGCCGCTGGGGCAGGGGCGGAGCATCTATCAGCCCTACATCGTGGCGCTGATGACCGAGCTGCTCGAGCTCGACCGCAACGACAAGGTGCTGGAGGTGGGGACCGGGTCCGGCTACCACGCCGCGGTGCTGGCGCGCATCGCCCGGCAGGTCTACTCGATCGAGATCAACCCCGGCGTGGCGCAGAACGCGGTCCGCCGCCTGAGCGAGCTCGGCTATCGCAACGTCCAGGTGCGGGTGGGCGACGGCTATCAGGGCTGGAGCGACTGGGCGCCCTACGACGCCATCCTGCTCTCCGCCGCGCCGCCGCACATCCCGCAGCCGCTGATCGACCAGCTCCGGGTCGGCGGCAAGATGGTGGTGCCGCTCGGCGGCTTCATCCAGGACCTCTTGGTGATCACCAAGACGGCCGACGGCCTCGAGAGGCGGCGCGTCATCCCGGTGCGTCTCTCGCCGATGACGGGCCGGGTGCGCGATGGCCACCGCCGGCGCTGAGGCCGCGGCGGCGCGCCGCCCGGTGGCGGTCCTGGCGCTCGTCGCCGTGCTCGCCGAGGCGGGATGTGCCATGGCCGGCCAGGATCCGACGGCCGCCGCGCGCCGGCGCATGGTCGAGGAGCAGATCCGCTGGCGCGGCATCGCCGACCGCGAGGTGCTGACGGTAATGGAGAGGGTGCCGCGCCACCTCTTCGTCCCCGAGAGCGAGCGCCCGCTGGCCTACGCCGATCACCCGCTGCCGATCGGCGCCGGCCAGACCATCTCGCAGCCCTACGTCGTGGCGCTCATGACCTCGCTCCTCAACCTCCACGGCACGGAGAAGGTGCTCGAGATCGGCACCGGCTCCGGCTACCAGGCGGCGGTCCTGGCGCGTCTGGCGCGCGAGGTCTACACGATCGAGATCGTGCCGGAGCTGGCGGCGGAGGCCCGCCGCACCCTGGCCGCGCTCGGCTACGCCAACGTCCACGTCAAGACCGCCGACGGCTATCGCGGCTGGCCCGACGCGGCCCCCTTCGACGCCATCATCCTCACCGCCGCTCCCGCCGCGGTGCCCGAGCCGCTCCTCGCCCAGCTCGCGATCGGCGGCAAGATGGTCCTTCCCCTCGGCAAGGACCTCCAGGACCTGGTCGTCCTCACCAAGACCCCGACCGGCGTCGAGCGCCAGGTCGTCGCCCCCGTCCGCTTCGTGCCGATGACCGGCGAGGCGGAGAAGGAGCCGCCGGAGCGCCGCGAGCCGCCGGCGCGCTGAGGCGGCGGGTTTCACGTTTTCCCGAACCAGCCGTCGAACGAGAGAGCGTTGATCAGCCGGACGCCGGCGACGCCGGCGGCGGCGTGCGGATGGGGTGTGCGGCAGGCGATCCAGTGCTCGGCGGCCGCCCGGTCGCCGAGAGGATCGCGCACCGCGAGCAGCGGCCGCAAGGTGCGAGGGTCGGCGACCACCTCCGCCCACTTGGCCTCGATCAAGCGCACGCGGGTGTTCTGCTCGATCAGAAAGTCCACCTCGGTGCCGTGCGCGTCGCGCCAGAAGTAGATCTGAGCCGCCGACCCGGCGGCGGCGCGCGCGCGCAGGATCTGACCGAGGACGAAGGTCTCCCAGCTGGATAATCCAGCCTCTGAGGCTTCGATCGTCCGCAAGCGGCTAGTGGCGGTGAGGGGGCGGATGGACCGACTGCCCGTCACCGGGGGTCGCGCTTCCTTGGAGCACCTGCCGGGCCTCCTCGGCGATTTTCGGATCGCGGGCAGTGGCCAGCAGCTCTTCGAGCGCCGGGCGCCAGGCGTCGTCGCCGCAGTCGCGCCGGGTGAGCGCCGCGGCGAGGGCTAGGCTCTCCCTCTCGCGGGAGCCGGCCGGCGCCGCGGCCGACGCCTCGGCGAAGCCGCCGGCGGCTTCGGCGCAGCGCCCTTGGGCGCGCAGGATGCGCGCCAGCGTGTCGAGCGGGAGATGGCGGTCGGGGCCGGCCGCGGCCACCGCTCGCCGCGCCAGCTCTTCGGCCTCGGGCAGCCGCTCGCCCTGCTCGAGCAGCAGCCAGGCGAGGTTGTTCAGCGCGTCGCCGTTGACCGGGTCGAGCGCGAGCGCCTGGCGATAGGCCGCCTCGGCCAGCGCCCACTGTTCGCGGCCGGCCTCGGCGTTGCCCAGGTTCGTCCACAGCAGCGCCGAAGGCGCCTCCTCGAGCAGCTTGCGGTAGAGCGCGACCGCCTCCTCGACCCGGCCCGCCGCCTCCAGCGCCACCGCGTAGCGCACCACCCGGGCGGCCGGCGCCTCGGCGGCCGGGTCGGCGGGGGCGATGAGCAGGGTGGTGTACTTCGTCGGCCGCCAGGCCCGGTCGAGCCGCTCGAAGGTCGTCCAGCGCGGCGTCTCGTCGCCGAACTGCACCCGCACCAAGTCCTGGCTCGGCGCAATGCCGTCGGCGACGATGTAGTGGTAGTAGTCGCGCGCGACACCGGGGGCGTCGAGCACCTTGAGCATCAGGATGGCCGGCCGCCCGTCCAGCAGCTCGCGCCGCACCAGCTCGGAGCTGCCCTCCACCATCCGGGCCGCGTAGCCGCGCCGGCGCGCCTCGAGCACCAGGTCGAGCGTCAGTACGCCGTCGTTGCGCCCGCGCGGCAGCGCCGCCTCCAGCTCCTCGAAGCTCGCGGGATCGCCGTAGTAGCCGAGGACGACCCTCAGGCTGCCGGCGCCGCAGCTCTGGACGCCGAAGCTCTCGACCGGCACGCCGGGCAGCACCCGGGCGTCGGCGCCCGGGCGCTGCGACTTGGGCGGCAGGACGGCGCACCCGCCGGCCGTCAGCCCGGCCAGCAGCAGCGCCGTCGCACGGGTGCGGCGCACGGCGCTAGGCGATCGAGACGATCGCCACCACGATGACGCCCGCCACGACGAGCCAGATCCACCACGGCCACGCCCCGGCGTTTTGGAGCTGCTCGACCCCGGTGGCCAGCGCCGACAGCTCCTCGGGGGCGAGCTGGGCCAGTCGCAGGTTTGCTTCCTCGCGGGTGAAGCCGTGCGCGGCGAGGGCCGCCACGACCTCCTCCTGGTCGAGGACGGAGGCAATGGTCGCGAGGTCGCTCTCGCGCTCGGCCAGCGTCTGGTCGGGCGCGGTCTTCGAGGGGGCCGGCAGCGCCTGGGCCGCCGGCGCCAGGGCGGCGGCGAACAGCAGCATCGCGAGACCGGCCAGGATCGGATGACGGAGCCGTGAGCTGTGCATCGAGCCTCCTCCTTAAGCGACCGCGACGATCGCTACGATGATGAGGACCCCGACGAGGACCCAGATCCAGTAGGGCACCTGCTGGCCGGCGGCCTGGAGCTGGTCGACCTGCGCGGCGAGCGCCCCGAGCTCCTGGGGCGAGAGCTGGGCCAGCCGCAGATTGGCCTCCTCGCGTGTGAAGCCGTTGGCGGCCAGCACGGACATGACCTCGTCCTGCTCGAGCACGGCCTGCACCGCCGCGAGGTCATGCTCGCGCTCGGCGAGCGTCTGCCCGGGCGCGGTCTTCGAGGGGGTCGGCAGCGCGTTGGCCGCCGGTGCCACGCTGCCGGCGAGCAGCAGGATGGCGAGGCTGGCAAGGATCAGGTGACGGACTCGTGAAGTGTGCATCGGCGTCCTCCTCTGGGTCGATACCAGGCGACGCCGGCGCATCCACCCCCGCCCCGCCGCCTTGCTGTCGAGCGCTTTCGTGCAAACCGGGTGCCGCCGGCGCGCCGGCGAAGGATCTGGCCCGAGACCGCCTCCTATACCCGGCATGAGGTCGGTCTCGGCTGCTGGCAGGTCACGGGCGCGGCTCGACAGCCGCAGCGCCGTGCTGCTGCTCGTCGCCGCGGTGGCGCTGGCCCTGTCCTTCTCGACCCGTCTCGCCCTGCTGGCCGAACACCGGGCGCTGGCGGTCGACGGCCCCGCCGCCACCGTCGCGGCCGTGGCGGTCGGCGAGGGCTACGACCTGGTGGTGGCGCTGTGGCTGGTCCTGCCCCTGGCGCTCTATCTCATGGTCGTGCCGGAGCGCTGGTACCGCTCGCGCCTGCAGCAGGCGGTGCTGTGGGGCGGCGTCGGGGCGTTCGTCTACGGGCTGCTCTTCGTGGCGGCCGCCGAGTGGTTCTTCTTCGCGGAGTTCCGCAGCCGGTTCAACTTCGTGGCGGTGGACTATCTCGTCTACCCGACCGAGGTCCTCACCAACATCTGGCAGAGCTACCCGACGGGCTGGATCCTGGCCGGGCTCGCGGCGGTGACGGCGGCGGTGGTCCTCGCGCTGCGCCGTCTCGCGCCGGCGGCGCCGCCCGCGCCCGTGGCGCGGCGCGCCGCGGTCTCTGCCGCGCTGGCGCTCGGCCTCGCCGGCGGCACCTGGATGGTCTCGCCCGCCTGGGGCGAGGTCTCGCCCGACCGCGTCCTCGACGAGGTGGCGCGCAACGGCATCTACTCCTTCTGCGCCGCCCTGCGCGGCAGCCACGCGAGCTTCCAGGGGCTCTACGCGACGCTGCCCGAGCGCGAGGTCTTCGCCCGGCTGCGGCGGCTGCTCGCCGAGCCGGGGACCGCCCCGGGCTCGTTCGCTCCGGCCTCGACGCTGCGCCGCGTCGACAACCCGGCGCCCGCGCGCGCCTTGAACGTCGTCGTCGTGCTCGAGGAGAGCCTGGGAGCGGAGTTCGTCGGCGTCTTGCGGCGCGGCCGCGAGCGGACCCTGACGCCGCAGCTCGACGCGCTCGCCGCCGGCGGCACCCTGCTCACCCACGCCTACTCGACCGGCAACCGGACGATCCGGGCGCTCGAGGCCACGACCTCGGGCCTGCCGCCGCTGCCCGGCATCTCGGTCGTGCGGCGGCCGCAGTCGCACGACCTCTTCACCCTGCCGGCGCTGCTGCGCGAGCGCGGCTACCGGACGCTCTTCGTCTACGGCGGCCGGGCGCTCTTCGACGGCATGGGCGGCTACCTGCGGCGCAACGGCGTCGAGCGCGTGGTCGAGCAGTCCGACTTCCCGCGCGGCACCTTCGCGACGGCGTGGGGGGTGGCCGACGAGGCGATCTTCGACCGCGCGCTCATGGAGGGAGATGGACGCGATGGCGGCAGCGGGCCGGCCCTTCTACTCGCTGGTGCTGACGGTCACCAACCACCGCCCCTTCGCCTTTCCCGCGGGCCATGTGCGCCGCGACCCGCGGCTCGACGGGCGGCAGAACGCGGTGCGCTACGCCGACTGGGCGCTCGGGCGGTTCATGGCCGCGGCGCGGCGGCGGCCGTGGTCGAGCGAGACGGTGTTCGTGTTGATGGGCGACCACGGCGCCCGCGTCTACGGCGCGGCGCGGCTGCCGCTCGCGAGCTACGAGGTGCCGATCCTCTTCCTGGGCCCGGGCGTCGCGCGCGGCCGCCGCCTCGCCACCCTCGCCTCGTCGCTCGACGTGCCGCCGACGGTCCTCGGCCTCCTCGGTCTCGACTACGACTCGAAGTTCTTCGGCCAGGACGTCTTCGGCGTCCCGCCCGCGCGCGGCCGGGCGCTGATGACCCACAACAGCGACATCGCTCTGCTCCGCGGCTCGCGCCTCGCCGTCCTCGGTGTGCACGGCGCGGCCGCGGTGTACGACTGCGACCTCGAGCGCGCCGCCTGCCGTGAGACCGGCGCGAGCGGGGCGGCGGCGCGCGACCTGATCGGCGACGCCATCGCCTACTTCGACGGCGCCGACCGCCTCTACCGCACCGGCGCCTACGGCCTGCGCGTCGCTCCGGCCGCGTCGCCCGACGCGGCGCTCGCGGCTGCGCCGGGCCTCGACGACGCGGGCAGCGGCGGCTGAGGCGCAGGGCGCGCGGCGGCTCAGAAGCTCGAGCGCGCCCTGACCAGCCACTGCACGCGGGCGAGGTCGCGGGGGCCGTCGAGCGGGACCGCCAGGTCGAGGTGGATCACCGACGCCCGGCCGCTGCGGGTGGGTACCAGCCGTAGGCCGATACCGACGTCGCGCAGCAGGCCGAGCTCCGTTGCCTCCGGACCGCCCCACACGCGCCCGGCGTCGAAGAACGCCGCCGCGCCGACCCGCGCCAGGCGGAACGGGTACCAGGGGGTGAAGACGCGCTGCTCGACCGTCAAGAGCAGGCTCGCCGCGCCCTCCTGGTAGCGCAGCGGGTAGCCGCGGAGGCCGTTGTCGCCGCCGAGCAGGAGCTGCGCGCCGGGATCGAGGCGCTCGGCGACTGCGCCGTCGAGGGCAAGGTACAGCTCGTGCTCGCCGAAGTCCTTCCAGTGCAGGCGGGAGCTGCCGTGGAGGAGCGTGTTGGCGAGCCCGTCCGGTCCCCAGCGGCCGGCGAGGCCGGCGTCGAGGAAGAGGAGCTGCTGGGGGCCGGGAGCGAGCCCCACCGCGGCCGCGCCGTCGAAGACCAGCTCGGTCCGGTCGGCGCCGAAGGCGGGCGCGGAGAGGCCGAGCCGCGCCGCGAACCGCGGCCCGAGGCGGACGTCCTCGGTGCGTCCCATCCGCTCCAGGTTCTCGGTCTCGCGGAAGGCGTCGCGCTGCCAGTCCCAGCCGAGCCACGGATAGGCGAGCGTGCGCTCGGGCGGCAGCGCGCCGGTCGTGCCGTCCACCAGGCTGAAGCGGTCGCGCTGGTAGGTGAAGCCGGCCAGCCAGCGGCCCACCGACCCCTCGCGCAGGCCGCGCGACAGCCCTCCCCGGAGCTCGAAGCGCTCCTCCTGGTGGTCCAGGCTGTCGACGATCCGGCCCAGCTCGTAGCGCGAGTCCACGCGCTCCTCGGCGAAGGCGTGGAGCCCCGCCGACCAGCGCGCGTCGAGCGAGTAGAACGGCCGCTCGAGGTCGATCCCGCGGCGGCCGCCGTCGCTCGCCTCGGCGTACTCCAGGGCGAGCCGGGAGCGGCCGCCGAAGACCGCCGGGTCCGCGAAGCTGAAACGGGTCGTGGCGCGGTCGACGTTCGCCTTCCGCTCGAGCACCAGCGACTTGCCGCTGCCGAGGAAGTTGGTGTCCTCGAGCTGGACCCCGAACGAGCTGGCGCCGCCGGCGTGGCCCACCGAGAGGCCCGGGTTGAGTGTCCAGACGTCGCGGGTGGCGACCTCGACGTCGACGCGGCGCCCGTCGTAGCGCACCGGGCGGATGACGACCTCGCCCAGGTAGCGGTCGCGGCGCAGCAGCCGCTCCGACTCCTCGAGCAGTCGGCGTGAGTACGGGTCGCCGGGATGGAAGAGGAGCTGCTGCGCGATGACCTCGCGGCGGGTGGGGCGGTGGAGCCGGTTGACCAGACGGTAGGCGCGGAAGCTTTCGTGCGGATCGGCGGCGTCGAAGATCTCGCCCACCCGGATCCGCACCTCGCCGATGACCGCGCCGTCACTCTCGAGGCGATCGTCGGACGGCAGCGCCGCGGCGCGGGAAGCTGCGGTGACGAGGACGAGGGCGAGGAAGAGGACGGCGGGCGAGCGCGGAAGCGGCCTCATGAGCTGCCCCTAGGAGGCGGTGGCGACGCAAATCCTTCGGCGGCGTTATGCTGCACTCAAATGTCGCGTGAGACGGACCTCCTGGCGGCGCCGCGACGGCTCGCCGGATGGGCCGCGGTCGCGTGTCTCCTCGGCGGGCTCCTGCTGGCGCCGGCCGCCGGCGCCACAGCGTCCGCGCGGCCGGCCGAGGCGCGAGCGGGCTTCGCCGGCATGCGGCTCGCCGCGGCGCTGGAGCGGTTGCAGGCCGAGGGCCTCCCGGTCTTCTTCTCGAGCAACGTCGTCACCGATGCGATGCGGGTCGTCGCCGAGCCCCACGGCGCCACGCCGCGGCAGCTCCTCGACGCCTTGCTCGAGCCGCACGGCCTGCGCGCCGCCGCGGGTCCCAAGGGGCGTCTGATCGTGGTCCGCGCCGAGCGCCCGCGCCTCGTCCTGCGGGGGCGCGTCGTCGAGCGCGGCAGCGGCCGGCCGGTGGCGGGAGTGCGCATCGTGGTCGACGGCCGGAAGACGCCGGCGGCGAGCGCCGCCGACGGCAGCTTTTGGGTCGCCGGCTTCGCCGCCGGCGCGCACACCGTCGAGGCCTATCGGCCGGGATACGTCGTCGGGCGCTGGGAAGGGGTGGAGGCCGGCGCGGCGGCCGACCCGGCGCGGCTCTTCGAGCTCGACCCGGCGCCGCTCGCGGCCGAGCGCATCGTGGTCACCGCCGACCGCGCCGCGCCCGCGCACGGCGAGCCGTTCGGAGCGCTGGTCGTCGCGCCGGGGCGGACCGAGGACCTGCCGCACCTCGGCGACGACGTCTTCCGCGCGGTGGACCTGCTGCCGGGCGCCGCACGCCCGGAGTCCTCGGCCCGCCTCTCGATCCGCGGCGGCCGCGACGACGAGCTGTTGGTGGTGCTCGACGGCCTCGAGCTGTTCGCTCCGTTCCACCTCCAGGAGTTCGACAGCGCCCTCTCCATCGTGCCGCCCGGCTCGCTCGACCGGATCGAGCTGATGGCCGGCGGCTATCCCGTCGAGTACGGCGACCGCATGAGCGGCGTCCTCGACATGACCTCGGTCGCCGCGGGCGCCGCGCCGGGCCTCGAGCTGGGCGTCGGCTCGCTCTATGCCGAGGCCGCCGCGGCGGAGAGCTTCGGCGGCGGGCGCGGGCACCTCTTCGCCACCGCTCGGGGCGGCACGTATCGCCTGGCCCTCGAGGTCCACGGCCGGCACGAGAACCCGCACTACTGGGACACCTTCGGCAAGGTCGACTATCGCCTGAGCCCGCGCCAGGAGCTCCAGCTCGACGTGCTGGCGGCCGAGGACGAGCTGGCGCTCGCCGCCGCGCCGGCGGGGGAGAGCTACCGCAGCCGCTGGCGCAACTCCTACGTCTGGCTGCCGCACACCGCGACGCTCGGCGCCAGCGCCGTCCTCGAGTCGATCGTCTCGGTCGGCCACCTCGACCGCAGCCGCGCCGGGCGGTCGGCGGCGGCGAGCGCGGCGCAGTTCGCGGTCGAGGACGAGAGGAGCCTCGACTTCGCCGGGCTCAAGAGCGTCTGGCGGTTCGAGCCGCGCGAGCGGTTCTCCGTCGCCGGCGGCGTCGAGCTGCGGGAGATCGTCTCGCGCATCGACTACCTGGCGACGCGGGAAGGCGCCTTCGCCCTCCTGGCGCCGTCGGAGCGCGGCACGCCGCCGGGCACGACCCGGTTCGCCGGCGAGTTCGACTTCGAGCAGGCGGCGGCCTTCGCCAGCGCCCGCTTGTGGCCGCGTGAGTCGCTGACCGTCGAGACCGGCCTGCGCTTCGACCGCACGGGTTTCAACGAGGAGAGCCACGTCAGCCCGCGCCTCAACATCGCCTGGAGCCCGACGCCGCGCCACGTCCTGCGCCTGGCCTGGGGCGGGTTCTACCAGAGCCAGCGGCCCTACGAGCTGCAGGTCGAGGACGGCGAGACCGCGATCGCACGCGCCGAGCGCGCCGAGCACCGCGCGCTCGGCTTCGAGCACCGGCAGGAGAACGGCGCCTCGTGGCGCGTCGACCTCTACGAGCGGCGGCTCACCCGCTCCCGCGTGCGGTACGAGAACCTCTTCGACCCGGCGGTGCTGTTTCCCGAGCTGGCCGGCGACCGCGTGCGCCTCGCGCCCGACCGGGGCGGAGCGGCGGGCATCGAGCTGCTCTACCGCAGCCCGGACCGGCTCCCGTTCCGCTGGAGCGCGTCGTACACCCTGAGCTCGGTCGCGGACCAAGTGGACGGCCGGCAGGTGCCGCGCGCCGTCGATCAGCCGCAGGCCTTCCATCTCGACCTCGGCTACCGGCTGCGCGACGGCTGGAGCGTCGACGCCGCCTTCCTCTACCACACGGGGTGGCCGACGACGGCGCTCGACGCCGGCCTGGCGCCGCAGCCCGACGGCACGCTCGCGCTCGCGCCGGTGCTGGGGCCGGTGCGCGGCGAGCGGCTGCCGGACTACCACCGCCTCGACGTCCGGGTGAGCCGGAGCTGGGACCTGCCGCGCGGCGTCCTGACCGCCTTGCTCGACCTGCAGAACGTCTACGACCGCCACAACGTCCGCGGCTTCGAGGACCTGACGCTCGCGCTCGGCGCCGGGGGGGAGCCGCTCGCCCGCTCGCGGGCCGTGAGCTGGGGCGGGTTCCTGCCGACCTTCGGGATTCGCTGGCGACTCTAGAGACCTACCAACCTAGAGACCGTCCCCGCTCGCTTCGAGCCACAGCTCGTCGCCGACCAGGCGGTGGCGGAAGCCGGCCCCGGGGAGGACGACGGCGAGCGCCTCCTCCGGCGTCAGGCCTTCGATCGAGCCATGCAGGACGATGTCCTCCGGCGCGGCGTGGGGATGCGCGCCGACGAAGCGCCAGCGCAGCCCCGTCTCCCGTCCCGCCCAGGCGAGGAAGGTCGCCAGGCTCGCACCGTCGAGCTCGAGCGGCGGCGCCGTCCGCTGTACCCAGGCCCAGGCCGGGCCGTGGGCGGAGGCCGCCGCGCGGCGGGTGGTCCCGTCGGCGCGCAGGGTCAGCTCGCTGCCGGCGCGCGCCTCGTGCACCGCGTCGCCGGCGCGGACGCGCACCGTGCCCTCGCGCACCCGCACCCGCAGGGCGTCCGCCGGCGCGGCGGCGGGGTCCGGGCCGGCGAGGAGGCGGACCTCGAACTGCGTGCCGAGGTCGCGCACGGCGCCCAGGACGGTGGCGATCTCGAGCGGCGCCGGCGGGCCGGCCGCGCCGCGGCGCGAGTCGACGTAGACCGCGCCGTGCTCGAGCGTCACGGCGCCCGGCGCATCGAGGCGCACGGTCGAGCCGCCGTCGATCCGCAGCGACGGGCCGCCGGCCAGCCGCACCGCGGCCCCACCGCGCTCGCCGGTCGTGATGACCGTGCCGGCGAGGAGCGTGCCGGCGTCCGCGCCGCGCGCGGCGGGCCCGCCGACCGCGACCGCGCCCAGCTCCACCTCGAGCGTCGCGATGGCCGCCGCGGCGCTGGGCGCCTCGCCGCGCCGGAGCGCCAGCCCCGCGATCACCAGCAGGACGGCGGCGGCCGCCAGCCCGCTCCACACGCCCCGACGCCGCACGGCGGCCGCGCGCACCTGCCGCCGCCAGGCGGCGCGCGCCGCCTCGCGGATCGGCGCCACCTCGGCCTCGGCGAGCCGCGGACGGCGGCCGGCGAGGCGGAACAGCGCCGCGACCTCCTTCTCGGGGCCGCCGGCAGGGGCCGGGCCGGGACGGATGTCGTCGTTGCTCGTCATTTGCCGGCCTCCAGCGCCGGGCCGGCGGCGCCGCC
>JBIOUG010000106.1:0-22186 GCA_044866775.1 Thermoanaerobaculia bacterium
GGCGGCGCCGCCGAGGCGCTGGCCGAGGCGGGCGCGGCGCTCCTCGGCGGCCACTCGGTGCGCGATCCGGAGCTCAAGTTCGGCCTCGCGGTCGTCGGCGAGGCCGACCGCGATCGCCTGCTCACCAACGCCGGCGCGCGCGCCGGCGACCGGCTGCTCCTGACCAAGCCGCTCGGGACCGGGGTCCTCGTCAATGCCTTCAAGGTCGACCGGCTGGACGAGGCCGGGTTCGCGCCCGCGCTCGCCGAGATGGCGCGCCTCAATGCGGTCGCCGCGGCCCTCGCCCTCGAGCACGGCGTGCGCTCGGCCACCGACATCACCGGCTTCGGCCTCTCCGGCCACGCGCTCGGCATGGCGAAGGCCTCCGGCGTCGGACTGCGCATCAGCTTCGAGCGCCTGCCGGTCTACGACGGCTTCTACGCCCTGGTGAAGGCGGGGATCTCGACCGGCTGCACCGACGCCAACGAGGCCTCGGCAAAGCCGTTCTTCGAGGACCGCGCCGGGCTCGACAGCCTGCGGCGCGAGGTGCTCTTCGATCCCCAGACCTCGGGCGGCCTGCTCCTCTCGACCCCGCCCGAGCGCGCCCCGGCCCTCCTCGCCGCCCTCCTCGCCGCCGGCCACCGCGCGGCCGAGATCGGCGAGGTCCTGCCCGGGCCGGCACGGCTCGAAGTCGACAGGTGATCTGAGCCCGGCGCGCGCCGGGTGAGAACTTTCCGGCGCCCAACCGTCTACTCCAGATGTGCGGTCGTCTCGATCGCACCTTCCTGGCATTTGAGCTGACGGAGACGCCGATGCGCGCGACGGGTGACCACGCCACGCGGAAGGGCAAGGGCAGCGCCCTCGGCAGCCTGCGCACGATCGCGCTCCTGGTCGGCGCGCTTTTGCTGATCGTCGGGGGCTACTACTTCTTCTACGCCCAGCGCCGGCTCGACTACCTGACGAGCCGCAACTTTCGCCTCCTGGCGACGATGGGCGAGCAGGTCGAGGAGTCGATCGCCGCCCAGAGCACGGTCCTGAAGAACCTCGCGTCACTGGACGACCGGGATCTAGCCGAGGCGTATCAGCGCATCGCGCCGATGCTCCACGACGTCGGCCCCGACTGCCCTACGGCCGCCGGTGTGGCCGAGCCGGCCGGCGGCACGCGGCAGCAGCTCGAAGCGCACCGCGGCGGCTACCGCCTGCGGCTGAGCTATCGCGACGACCGCGCCGCGGCGCCAGTCCAGCTCTGCGGCTGGGCGACGCTCCAGGAGCTGCTCGAGCCGCTGTTGGGCACGCGCAAGGCGTTCGACGCGGTGCTGCTCGCCGACGAACACGGCGAGGTCATCTACCAGCAGGGGGCGCCCGACCTCGGCGTGCACCGCCTGGACCGCCTGCTGGACGAGACGCAAGCCGCCCGCGCCCAGCGTGAGGGTGAGCGCGGCAGGGTCGACTTCTCGTCCTTCATGAGCTCAAGCCGCGTCGTCGACGTCCAGGCGAGCGGGCGCGGCTTCAAAGTGTTCCTCCAGCCGGTCAGCCTGAGCCTCGGCAGCCCTACCGGCGCCCACTCCGAGCGGGAGCCGCATCAGGTCTGGCTCCTCGGCGGGCTGGTGTCGCGCAACAACTTTGTCCTCAAGAGCCTCGCCTTCTCCTCGTCGGTGCTCACGCTGCTGCTCGGGGTCCTCGTCGTCGTCGCGGTGAGCTGGCCGCTGCTCAAGCTCAAGCTGCTCGGCGAGCGGCAGCGGCTGCGCATCGCCGACGTGCTGCTGCTCGGGGTCTGCAGCCTCCTCGGCGTCTCCGTCCTCCTGCTGCTGGCGCTCGACTACTTCGCCTATGACGCGCTCAAGGAGACCGCTCGCGGGCAGCTCGCCGACTTCGCGCACCGGATGACCCGCAACATTCGCGGCGAAGTCAGGCTGGCCGCGGCGCAATTGCAGGCGATGGAAGGGTACGCGGACCCGTGGCTGCTTTCCGCCGAGCGGCAGAACGATCTCTTGTCCAAGGCGCCGGACAAGCTGGGGCGCTATCCTTTCCTCGACGTGTTCACGCTCGTCGATCCCATGGGTCGGCAGAGACACAAGTCGTCGGTCGACACGGTCACGACGCCGCTCATCGACGTCGGCGAGCGGTCCTACTACACGCGTGCCAGGGCGCGGTGGCGATCGTCCAAGCCGGCGGCGGGCGAAGGCTCCGCCGACCTCCCGGTCATCGTCGAGTCGATCGTCGGCTGGTCCAACGGCGCGCGGCTGGCCGTCGTCGCCAAACCCGTCGAGGAGAAGGCGCTGGCCGGGAGCTACGCCGTTGCCACCCTCGCCATCCCGATGCTGTCGGCGATCGACCCGCTGCTGGCGCCGGGGTTCGAGTTCGCCGTCGTCGATCACCAGGGCCGCGTGGCCTTCCATTCCGATCAGGGCCGGAACCTGGTCGAGGACCTCTTCGTCGAGACGGATCAGAACCGGCGGCTGCGCGCGGCCGTCTTCGCGCGGAGAGAAGAGGGCTTCGACGTCCGCTACTGGGGCAAGGATTACCTGGCGCACGTGACGCCCGTTGCCGAGCTGCCGTGGACCGTCGTCGCGCTGCAGGACAAGACCCTGCTGCGGTCGGTCAACGCCGAGTGGAACACGACGGCGCTGCTGTTCCTGCTCCTCTACGCCTGCTCGCTGACCACGCTGCTGGTCGCCGTGGCGATCCTGCGGCCACGCTACCGCGCGGACTGGCTCTGGCCGGACCCGGCCCGGCGGGAGGCCTACGCGCAGCTCATGCTCGGCTTCGTCCTCCTCGCCGCCGCGTGTGCCGCAGCGGTGTACCTGCTGCCCGGCGGCGGCCGCCTCGTCGCGGTGTCCTGGCTGTGCCCGTTCGTGGCCCTGGCCCTCGCCTACTTCACTCTGCGGCGCGGGCCGGTCGACGTGAAGCGGCTGGCCACCGCCGCGTGCGGCGTGATCCTGCTCGCCGGGCTGCTCTATGCGCTGCGGCCCGACCTCACGGCGGCCGGTGGGGTTTTCCGGGCGATCGGGATCGTCGCGACGCCGCTGACCTGCATGGCCGCGGTGACCTGGCGGGCGTGGCGCTGGCAGCCCGGGCCGCTGGCCAGGCTGCCGCTCGCGCGCGCCTACTCCGTCCTGGGTCTCCTCCTCGTCGTCCTGGCCGCGGTCCTGCCGACGCTCGGCTTCTTCAAGACCGCGCACGAGATCCACCTGCGCAGCTTCGGCCGCTACGGCCAGCTCAAGCTCGCCGTGGCGCTGCAAGACCGGCTCGAGCGGGCGCGCGAGGTCTACGCCGAGCAGCGCGGCCAGGGCAAGAGCGCGCTGCTGGACCATCCGCTGACCGTGAGCGCGGTCGCGCAGGCGCCCCGCCGGCGCGAGCTCCGGCCGTGGCAGCGGGCGCGGGGCGCCCTTGACGATTACGCCGGCGCCTTCTACGGCACGCGCTTCGAGTCCGCCGATGGCGACGCACGCCCCTGCGAGGCACGGCGTCCCGAGGTGCTGCCGGCGCTGCTCGAGGACCTGCTGCCGCGCTACTCGGAGTACACCGCCGAGTCCCGCGAGCTCCTGCACGACCATGCCTCCGACTGCCGGTGGGACTGGCACGACCGGGCGGGAGGCGGCCTCGAGCTCCACTTCGCGGGCCTGCCGGTGCGGCTGGTGTCGGAGATGCGCCTCGCGGAGTCGCCTCTCGCCGCCGGCCTCGGTCTGCTGTTCCCGCGCCTCCTCCTGGGGATCGGCTTCGGCGCGGCCCTGCTCGCTCTGGTGCGCTTCACGGCGCGGCGCCTCTTCCTCGTCGACCTCGCCGAGCCGCTCTGGTTTGGGCACGAGAGCGACCTGCCGGCCACCGTCGGCTGCAACCTGCTGCTGGTCAGCCGGAAGCGATCGTGGAGCGTCAAGGAGAAGGAGAAGCACTTCTTCTGCTTGAGCGTCGTCGAGCTCGAGGACGAGGTCGAAGGCTGGCCGCGGCGCCGCCTGGAGCTCACCGGCTCGCTGCCCGACCGCAACATCCTGGTCGAGGGCTTCGAGCACCGGATCTTCGACGCGGCCTTCAATGAGCGGAAGCTCGCGTTCCTCGAGGACCTGGTGGAGGTCCACCGCCGCACGGTGGTCGTGCTGTCGGCGGTGAGCCCGGTCTGCCTGGTGTCGGCCGATCGCTGCACCGCCGCCCGCGACAGCGGCGCGGTCGCCGTCGAGCAGCGGTGGCGGGCGCTGCTGTCCTCGTTCACGATCATCGACCAGGACCTGCGATCGGTGCCGCTGCCCGATCTCGGGCGGGCCGCGACCACCGGGTCGTGGCGCTTCCAGGGGCTGATCGATCGGATGCGCGGCAAGGGGGGCGCCGAAGCGCCCGTCGTCGCGCCGCCGCCCGTTCCTCTGCCGTCCGTGCCGTTGCTGCGCGCGGAGTGCCGCAGCGACCCCTTCCTGCTCCAGATCGCGCGCGATCTCGAGCCGCACGCCGCCGACATGGACCGCGAGCAACTCCTCGAGGAGTTCGGCGAGCGCGCGGAGAGCTACTACCGCTCGTTGTGGGCGAGCTGCTCGCAGGACGAGAAGGTGCTGCTCGAGCACGTCGCCGAGGACGGGCTCGTCAACGCGAAGAGTCGGCGGCTGCTGCGGCGGCTGATCGTCCGCGGGCTCGTCCAGCGCACCCCGACGTTCGAGGTCATGAACGAGAGCTTCCGCCGCTTCGTCATCACCGCGGCGTGCAAGAGCGAGGTCCAGGCGCTCGAGCGAAGCGCCGAGCGGAGCGCCTGGGACAAGCTGCAGTTGCCTTTCCTTTCCGCCCTGGCGGCGAGCGCGACGTTCTTCCTGACGACGCAGCAGGATCTGCTCGACGGGACGATCGCCGTCCTGACTGGCGTCACCGGTGGCCTGCCGGTGCTGGTGAAGCTCGTCGAGTACATCGCCGGGAGCCGTGGCGGCGGCGCCTCGTCGCCGGCCGCGGACTGACGGGCGCGGTCGCGGCGCTCAGCGATGGCCCGATGCCATCCGCAGGGCTTCCGGCAGCCGCCGCAGGCGGAGCATGCTCCAGAGGCCGAACGCCGGGCCGAGGGCGAGGGCCGCGAAGGCCCACCTCCAGCCGACGCGCTCGACGAGCGCCGGGATCAGCCGGATCGTCGCCAGCGTGAGCAGGAAGCCGAGGCAGGTCTGGAGGGTGAGCGCGGTGCCGACGTAGCGCGGATCGCCGAGCTCGGAGACGGCGGCGCTGAACTGCGCGCTGTCGGCGACGACCGCGAAGCCCCAGACGAGGCAGAGCGCGGTGAGCAGGGCCGGGCGACCGAAGGCGAGGCCGGCCGTCAGGGCGCAGGTCCCCGAGATCGCGAGGCTCCAGGAGGCGATCGCCGTCCGGCCGAGGCGGTCGGCGAGGAGGCCGGCCAGCACGCTCCCCGCGGCGCCGGCGGCGATGACCGCGAAGCCGGCGAGGCGCGCCGCGCCCGCGCCGCGGCCGCCGGCCTGGAAGCTGGCGAGGAGGAACAGCGGCACCCACGCCCACATCGCGTAGAGCTCCCACATGTGCCCGAGGTAGCCGAAGTTGGCGAGCCGCGTCGGCCGGTGCGCCAGGGCGCGGAAGGCGAAGCCCCAGTCGAACGGCGCGCTGCCGGCGAGGTAGGGCCCCGGCCGCACCCAGAAGAGCGCCAGGAAGCCCGCCGCCGCCGCGAGCGCCGAGGTGGCGAGGAGCACCGGCCGCCATGGCGGCATCCCCGCGGCGCCGGCGAACGGCACGGCGTTGAGCAGGTGCGGAAGCGCCTTGCCGAAGGTCAGGGCGCCGACCAGGACGCCGATGCCGAAGCCGCGATCCTCGCGGCACCAGGTGGCGACCAGCTTCATGCCCGGCGGGTAGACGCCGGCGAGCGCGGCGCCGGTGAGGAAGCGGAGGAGCAGCGTCGCCGGGAGCCCCGGGTCGAGCAGCGGCACGGCGGCGTTGAGCGCGGCGCCGGCGAAGGCCGAGAGGGCGACGAGGCGAGGCGCGGAGACGCGGTCGGCCAGGTTGGCGAGCGCCGAGGCGAGGGCGCCGGCGACGAAGCCGATCTGCACCGCCATCGCCAGCCACGCGGCCTCGCGCCCGGAGAGGCGCCACTCGGCCGTGAGCTGCGGCACCACGGCCGAGACCGAGAACCAGAGCCCCATCGCCAGCAGCTCCGCCGCGGCGAGCGCCGCCAGCACCCGCGCCTTGGCGGCGAGCGGCGGCGGCGCGGGCGCGGCGTCGGCAGCGCTCCGGGCGGCGCTCGTCGTACGGACTGTCTCGGCCATGGCTGTGGCTGACCTACGAGCAGCGGATTCTAGTCGTGGGCGCCGCAGGCTCGCTCGAGGGCCATGTAGGGGGCAGCTTGTCTGCCCCCTGGACGCTCGGGCGGAGACAAGCTCCGCCCCTACACACACGTCCCCACGTCCTCACTGTCATCCTCAGCGGGAGCGAAGGAGCACCGCCCATCGCGCTACACTCCGCCGCCGTCACGGCAAGTTTCACTGACGACGATCAGGAGCCCGCCCGATGAGAGCCGCGCTCGCCCTATGCTGTCTGTCGCTGTTCACCATGCCCGCCGCCGCCCAGTTGCCGTCAGCCGACGAGGCCCGCCGCCTGCACGACCTCTTCGCCCGCGAGTGGGAGCTGCGGCTGCGCGAGGATCCGGTGCAGGCCACCTTCGTCGGCCGCCATGAGTACGACGACCGGCTCCCCTCGGTGACGCGCGCCGACCTCGAGCGGCACGTGGCGGCGACGCGCGGCTTCCTCGCCGAGCTCGACGGCATCGACCGCGGCAAGCTCGCGCCCGCGGATCAGGTCAACGCCGACATCTTCCGCCGTCAGCTCGAGAACCGCGTCGCCGACTTCGAGCTCGGCGACTGGCAGATGCCGATCAACGCCGACTCCGGCTTCCACACCGGCTTCGCGCAGCTCCCCGATCAGGTGCCGCTCGCAACCGCCAAGGACGTCGAGAACTACATCGCCCGCCTCCGCGCCTGGCCAGGGCACGTGGCGCAGCAGATCGAGAACATGCGCGAGGGGATCCGCCGCGGCATGACGGTGCCGCGCGCGGTCCTCGACGGCTACGAGGCGACGATCGCGGCGCACGTCGTCGACGATCCGGCGAAGAGCGTCTTCTACGCGCCGTTCGAGCGGCTTCCCGCGACGTTGCCGGAGGCCGAGCGCGAGCGGCTGCGAGGCGCCGGACGGGCGGCGGTCGCCGAGGCGGCGGTCCCCGGCTATCGCGCCTTCCTCGAGTTCTTCCGCGACGAGTACCTGCCGGCGGCGCGGGCGACGATCGGCGCTTCCGAGCTGCCGAACGGGCGCGCCTTCTACGCGCACCAGATCCGCCGCTTCACGACGCTCGACCTGCCGCCCGAGGAGATCCACAAGATCGGCCTCGCTGAGGTCGAGCGCATCCAGACCGAGATGCTGGCGGTCATGCGGCAGGTGGGCTTCCAAGGCGACTTCCCCGCCTTCCTTCAGCTCCTGCGGACCGACCGGCGCTTCTACGCCGCGACGCCGCAGGACCTCCTCGCGGCGGCGGCCTGGATCGCCAAGCGCATGGACGGCAAGCTCCCGGCGCTCTTCGGGCGGCTGCCGCGCCTCCCCTACACCGTCCAGCCGGTCCCCGACCACCTCGCCCCCAAGTACACCTCCGGCCGCTACGTCGAGGCGCCCCAGGGGGGCACGCAGCCGGGCATCTACTGGGTCAACACCTACAAGCTCGAGAGCCGGCCGCTCTACAACCTCGAGGCGCTGACGCTGCACGAGGCAGTGCCGGGGCACCACCTGCAGATCGCCCTCGCGCAGGATCTCGCGGAGCTGCCGCCGTTCCGCCGCTTCTCCTACATCTCGGCCTTCGGCGAGGGGTGGGGTCTCTACTCCGAGTGGCTGGGGCTCGAGGCCGGCTTCTACACCGACCCCTACAGCAACTTCGGCCGCCTGACCTACGAGATGTGGCGCGCCTGCCGTCTGGTCGTCGACACCGGCCTCCACGCCATGGGTTGGACGCGCCAGCAGGCGATGGACTACCTCGCCTCGCGCACCGCGCTGCCGCTGCACGAGGTCGAGACCGAGACCGACCGCTACATCTCCTGGCCCGGCCAGGCGCTCGCCTACAAGCTCGGCGAGCTCGAGATCAAGCGGCTCCGCCGCCGCGCCGAGGGGGCCCTGGGCGAGCGCTTCGACCTCCGCGCCTTCCACGACGCCGTCCTCGGCAGCGGCTCGGTGCCGCTCGGCGTGCTCGCGGCCAACATCGAACGCTGGATCGGCGAGCGGAAGGCCCAGACCGCGGCGCCCTGACGTTCGAGGCCGCGGGGACCGGCTCGCGCCGCCCGGCGCGGGGACGGGTGTGCGTCGTGCCCGTCCCCGCGTGCCGTGGCGCCCGTTTCCTCTACGGACAGGTCGCGAAGGCGCTGGTGTCCTGGATCGGCTGGTACTTCGTCCCCAGCGGATTCGTGTAGGTCTTCACCGCGCCCGTCTGGGTGTCGGTCACCGTCAAGACCACGTTGACGTCGGTCAGCCCGCCGGCGAAGACCCAGTAGCGGCTGTTGAACGAGCAGGCGTTGATCACCTTGATGACCGCCTCGACGTTCGTCGCGGCGAAGAACCACAGATAGCCGGTGTCCGCCGTCAGCTCGACAACCTGCGCCTGACCGGACTGACTGCCGGTGTTGAACGTCGCCTGGACCTTGAACCGGTCGTTGTTGAGGCACAGCGTGGTGGTGTTGGGGATGCACGGACCGATCGGGCCGCCGAGCGTCGTGGCCGTGGCGATGTTCGAGTACGCCGAGTTGCCGTTCGCGTTGCGCGCCCGCACGCGGAAGTTGTACGTGGTATTGGGCAGCAGGCCGGAGATGATGGCGCCGGTGCTGTTGGCCCCGACGCTGCCGATGTCGGTGAACGCGGGCGCGGTCTGCACGAGCGAGTCGACGACTGCGATGACGGTTCTGACGTCCGCTCCGACGCTCTCGACGAACGAGGACGCGGCGCTGGCCTGCTCGACCTCGACCCGGAACTCCGTCTCGTTGTTCGAGTTGTCGCTCCAATCGAGGTCCACGCGGTCGTCGTCGAGCGCGGTGGCAATGAGGTTCGACGGCGTCGCGGGCACGCTGCCGCCGGCCCGCGTGGCGGTGAACGGCTGGTTGTGGACCGAGCAGCAGGACAAGGTCGGCGGATCGAAGTCCGCGTCGAGCATACCGGTGACCGTGTTGCCGCTGAACGATCCCGAGATGCGCGAGTTGACATTGCTTCCACACCCCAGACTGCCGCAGGTGAAGCTGTCGTCCCCGGCGATGACGCAGCTCGCGCCGCTGATCGAGAAGCTGGTGATTGTGTACCCCGGGCAAGAGTAATCCCCTCCCGAGGACCAGCCGGTGATCCGGTTGGAGCTGTTGACGGTGAGCGAGAACGTCCTACCGCCGACGGAGCCGTTGTAGGTACCGGCTGTGGCGGCCGCGAGCGGCGGCGGTGCGGCCCCGGCGACGGCGAGGCAGGCGAGGCCGAGGAGAGAGGCGCGGAAGCGCGGCGATGCGAGCATCAGACCCTCCTTTTCCGGATTGTGAGCAGTAAAGATTCATTCTACACCTCACCCTCGACGGCCGCGTGAAGCGAACTCGGCGCCGGCGCGGCTAGTGGAGCTCGGCCACCAGCTCTGCCCACGCTTGGCGCTCGCGCTCGGGAGTGACGAGCGGGCGCAGCGCGCCGCAGCGGGTCGCGAGAACGGCGTAGAACTCGGCGTCGGTCTCGGCGCGGTCGAGGAGGCCGGCGAGGACCGCGGTGTCCCCGACGGGGAAGAGGCCGGGGTAGTCGTCGCCGAGGATGCCGGTCGAGCCGCGGATGCGCGAGGAGACGATCGGGGTGGCGCAGGCGAGGGCCTCGGAGACGACGTTCGCCGCACCCTCGGCGAGCGAGGTGAGGACGAGCAGCCGGCTGCGCGCGAGGAGCCGCAGCGCCTCTTCGTGCGGCAGGTCGCCGAGCCAGCGGTAGCGCGGGTTGGCGACCTCCTCGGCGCGCGCCCGCCGCGCCAGCTCGGGATCGATCGCGGCACCGGCGTGGAGCACGAGGAGGCGCGAGGCGGCGGAGAGCCGGCGTGCTGCTGCGGCGGCGCGCAGCGGGTCTTTCACCTCGCGCAGATGGGCGAGGACGCAGACCTCGAAGCGCCCCGGGTCGGGTGCCGGCGGATCGGCCGGCGGCACCGCCGACTGCACGACGACGCGCGCCTTGGCGCGGCAGGGCGCGGGCAGGTCGTCGACGGCGCCGGGGTGGAGCACCACGAGGCGCCAGGCGGCGGCGAGCGACGCCGTGGCCTCGGCGCTCGCCGGCAGGTCACGATAGAGGTCGGTGCCGGTGAGCGCCACGACCAGCGGTACGCCCGGGCGCTCGCGCCCGAAGCGCTCGATCGAGGGGTAGCTGCGGCGGGCGTGGAGCGCCACCAGCAGGTCACACGGAGCGCCGCTCCACTCCTCTTCGATCGCCACCTCGTGCCCGAGCGCCGCGAGGTGCCGCGCCCAGCGCTCGGCGGTGACCCGGTTGCCGGCGCGCGAGCCGGGTGCGGCCGGGGTGACCATCCGCACCCGCACGATCGGTTCTCAGCCGCGGTCGCGGCAGGTGCGGAAGCCCGACCAGACGTCCCGCCGGTCGGGGGTGTAGAAGTTCCGCCAAGTGTTGCGCAGCAGGCGCGCGCGCGTCGGCCAGGCGCCGCCGCGCAGCGTCTTGTGGGTGGCGAACCAGGGCTGCGAGTACTCCTTGTACGGGTCGGCGGCGAAACCGGGGTACGGCAGGAAGTCGCTCGCGGTCCACTCCCAGACGTTGCCGAGCAACTGGCGGCAGCCGGCCGGCGTGTCGCCGGCGGCGAGCGCCGCCACGTCGGCGCAGCCGAGTGCCAGGCCGTCGAGGTTGGCCCTCCTGGGAGCGGGCGGCTCGTCGCCCCACGGGTAGCGCCGCTTGGCCGCGTCGAGAGTGCCGCCGCCGGCGACCGCCGCCGCGGCAGCCGCCTCCCACTCCGCTTCGCTCGGCAGCCGCCGTCCCGCCCACCGGCACCAGGCCTCGGCTTCGTGCCAGGCGACGTGGAGCATCGGCCGGTGCGGCTCGAGCGGCACCCAGCGATCGAAGTCGCGCCGCAGCCACCCGCTCGCCTCGCGCCGCCAGTAGAGCGGCCCCTCCGCGCCCGCCGCCTCGCGCCAGCGCCAGCCCGCGTCACTCCACAGCTCCCGCCGGCGGTAGCCGCCGTCCGCGACGAAGGCCGCGAACTCCTCCTGCGTCACCGGCGCGCGGGCGATGGCGAACGGCGCCAGCTCGACCGGGTGCGCCCACTTTTCGTTGTCGAAGACGAACGGGTCCTCGCCCGGCCGGGCGCCGAGCCGGAGCGTGCCGCCAGGCAGCTCGACGTCGCCGGCGAGGGGGCCGTCGGCCCCGGCCGCCGGCGAGCCACCTGACGGCACGGCCGGCGCTGTGAGCCGCGGCGCCGGATAGCCGAGGGTCTGGCGGGTGTAGGTGAACGCCTCGCCGTGCATGTCCTCGTGGAACACGGAGAGCTGCACGAAGTAGGCGAGGGCCGGATCGGCGCCGTCGTGCTCCAGCCGCTCGAGGACGCCGTCGCGCACCGCGTCGAGATAGGCGATCGTGCCGGCGAGCGACGGCAGCGGCAGGTCCCAGCGCGTGTCGTGCGGCACCGCCGCCGAGTCGTAGAGCGCGTCGCCGTCGGCGCGCAACGGCGGCGCCCCGCCGGCGTGGCGCAGCACCCACTTCTCCTGGAACCAGGCGACGTGCCCGAGCTCCCAGAGCGGCGGGTTCAAGGTGGCGAGGCGCGGCCCGAGGAGCTGCTCGCCGTCGAGATCGGCCACCAGATCGAGCGTGCGCCGGCGAGCGTCGCGCACCCAGCCGGCGAGCACCGCCGGTGCCGGCAGCGGCCCGGGCGGCAGCGGCGAGGACGGCAGCGGTCGCGGCTCGGCGCGCATGGCCTCAGGCGAGGAGTCCCTTGAGCTCTTCGAGATCGCGCGCCAGCGTGGCCACGGTCTCCTCCAACCGCTCGACGCGCGCCGCGAGCGACGGCCGCGCCGCGGCAGCGGTCGGCTCGGCGTCGTCGTCGCCCTCCTCGGCGGGCGTCGTGTCGCTCTCGGGCGCGACGTCCCCGACGAGGTGCGCCCACCGCGTCTCCTTCTGTCCCGGCCGGCGCGGCAGCTCGGCCACCAGCGGCTCGTCCATCGCCGCCAGGCGCTGCAGCGTCTCCTCGACCTCCTCGAGCGAGGCGAACGGGTGGAGACGGTCGCTGCGCGATCGCAGCTCGCCGGCGGTCTGCGCGCCGCGCAGCAGGAGCAGCGTCATCAGCGCCTTGCCCGCGGCGTCGAGTCCCCAGCGGCGCGAGACGCTCTGCTTCCAGCGCTCGGAGCGCGCCCCTTCGCTGCGCCACACCAGCACGTCCTGGCGCAGGCGCTCGAGCGCCTCCCAGACCTCGCTCTCGGAGAGGCTCATCACCGGCTCGCGGTTCGTCTTCTGGTTGCAGGCGGCGAGCAGAGCGTTGACGGTGAGCGGGTAGACCTCGGGCGTCGTCTGCTCCTTCTCGAGCAGGGCGCCGAGGATGCGGACCTCGGCCGCGTCGAGCTTCCTGGGGATGCGGGTCGAGGTCACCTGACGGCTCCGGGGCGAGCGTCGGCGAGGATACTACGGGGGGTCTTGCATTCGGCCGAGAAGCCGACTAGGCTCCGCGGCAAATCGCTGGAACAAGTAGCCTCGACGAACGACGCACGACTCTCTCCGCAGACCGTTCATCTCGCTTTGCTCCAAGGAAGGGAACCGCACAGGCCGTCGCCCCGTGAGCTCGCCGGCAAACGAAGGACCGAGTTCACCGCTTCCGTCCTCCCGCGTGGGAGGGGAGGAGAGCCGGACGCTCCCGCGTCCGGCGATATATCAACAACTGTTTTGAAGGAGCTGGGAGAGTATGGCCGAGCAAGGGACCGTGAAGTGGTTCAACGACGCCAAGGGGTTCGGTTTCATCGTGCGTGAGCGGGGAGCGGACGTCTTCGTCCACCACACCGCCATCCTCGCCGAAGGTTTCCGCACCCTCAACGAGGGAGACCGCGTCTCCTTCGAGGTGGTGGAGGGCCCCAAGGGGCTCCAGGCGCGGAACGTCGTGCGCGTCTGAGCCACTTCCGTCGCACCATAACGTGCCCCGGCCGGGTCGGTCCCGACCGGGGTCTCGTGTTTCTGGAGGGTGGCGCGGCGCCCTAGGTGTACCGCGAGCGCAGGCGCTGGTACTCGCGCGTGTCGTGCGTCAGCGACGCCTGGCGCGGCAGCTTCGCCACCGCTGCATCGATGTTCCGGATGCGGTCCTCGGTCAGCGGATGACTGGAGAAGAACTGCGCCACCTTGCCCGGCTTCTGCTTACGCAGGGTGAGCAGCTCGCGCATGAACGAGGACGCGCCCTGCGGGTTGAAGCCCGCCTGGTACATGTAGGCGACGCCGAGGCGGTCGGCCTCGTTCTCGGCCGTGCGGCCGTAGTTGGTCATCACCCCCGTTCCCACGACCTGCGCCACCACCTGCTGCGCCAGGCTCGGATTGCGGCCGAGCGCCAGGGCGGCGATGGCGTTGAAGCCGTAGGCGCGGGTCATGAGCTGCGTACCGTGCCGCGACGCGCCGTGTCCGATCTCGTGCCCGAGCACGCTCGCCAGCTCGTCGAGGGTGTCGGCCTCGCGCAGCAGCCCGCTGTTGACGTAGACCAGACCGCCGGGGAGGTTGAAAGCGTTGACCGCGTCATCCTGCACCACGTAGAAATCCCAGCGCCGGTTGCCGAGGGCCGTCTGCGCGGCGATCCGCCGTCCGATCGTGTTGAGGTAATCGTCGGCGACGACGCGCATCTCGCGTCGCACCTGCGCGTGCAGATCGTCGCGCATCGCCCACTCCTGCTCCACGGACACCAGGTTGAAACCGCCCTGGCGGACGCCAGTGCTGGCGCAGCCGCCAGCGGCGAG
Source organism: Thermoanaerobaculia bacterium (assembly GCA_044866775.1). Taxonomy (GTDB): domain Bacteria; phylum Acidobacteriota; class Thermoanaerobaculia; order Multivoradales; family UBA5704; genus DASUNQ01. The sequence continues at coordinate 13,896 of JBIOUG010000106.1, forward strand.
CAGCAGGGCAGCGAGCGCCGCGGCCCGCGCCTGCCGAGCTGTCGAGATTGGGTTGCTCTGTCGCATCACTGTCTCCTTCTCGGTACCGCGGCCGGCGCTAGCGGCCCGGCCTTCGTGCCAGAAGGTGGCAAATGCGATGCCAGATGCGTCTCTCCGGGGCGGACGGCGGTGTTGGGTGGTGCGGCGGAGGCTCAGCCGGCTGGCGTCCGCTCCAGAGGACGATCGGGAGCGGCGGGGCGCACCCGCCACACGGCGACGAGGCGCCCCGGGGCGGCCCGGCGCAACGCGACCCCGGCCGGCGCGAGCCACGGAGCGGGGGGAGAAGGGCCGAGAAGAGAGCGCGGGCGGTCGCGCAGGTCGACCTCGCCGACCACCAGGTAGGCGGCGCCGGAGGCGGCGAGGAGGTCATGAAGACGGTCAAGGTAAAGAGCGGGCTGCGCGACGTCGGGGCCGAAGGCGTCGGGGATCGCCAGATAGGGGTGGGTCAGGTAACGGTCGAGGAAGGGCGAAGTGCCGGCCAGTGAGGCGCCGGCGGGGAGGCGCGCGTCCAGCCGGCGCAAGACCGCGACCTCCGTGTAGGGATGGTTCGCGACGAAGACGGGCAGACGGAAGGCGAACGTCTTGAGCGCGAGGAGCGCGACCAGCGCCGCGAGGACTACGGTGACGAGCGCTCCTGCCGCGCGCGTCCGCCACTGAGGAGCGCGCTCGTCCGCCGCCTCGCGTGCCAGCCCCATCGCCCCGCGCTGGCTGTCTCGCCACCACGGCGCGCAGGCGACCGCGTTGCCGATCGGCAACAACACCAGCAGCAGCCTTCCCCAGGTGAAAAAAGCGGTGGCCGTGGCGACGAGGAAAAGTCCTCCGGCCGCCAGCAGCCACAAGGCGCGGCGCCGGATCTCTGGCCGCTTGAGGGCAACGACCGCGCCGGCCGCGAGCAGCCCCACGTGCGCCCAAGTCCCGAAGAGCTGCGGCAGCCCCTCCAACGCGAAGCGCCCAAGCTCGGCGGCGCCGCCGCGCAGCACCGCGCCGGGGTCGGCGCGCAGCAGCTCGAGCGCGCCGGCGAAGGGCACCCGCTCGAGGTACGACCAGTCGGGATAGCCGTAGAGCTTCCACGCCAGGTTCTTCCAGTTCTCGTCGTGGAACGGATCGCCGAAGGCGGCGGCGCGCAGCGTCCAGTGCGGCACGAGGGCGGCGAGCGCGGCCGCGGCGGCGGCGCCGAGATGAACCATCGCGCGGCGCGCTCCCGCCGGACTCTTGCCGTCTTCCCCGCGCCGCCGCCCCGCGAGCCACCAGGCGACGAGGAGCGGCGGCAGCAGGAAGATCGCATTGCCGCGGGTGAACGCGGCGAGCCCCCAGGCGAGCCCGGCGGCGGCGGCCGTCGCCGCGCGCGGGCGCTCGCGGTAGGCGAGGCCGGCGAGGAGCGCCGCCGCGGCCAGCGCCGCGAACGGCATGTCGGTCGTCACGTGCTGGCCGATGCGCCAGAGGTTGGGGTTGACCGCCGTGAGCGCCATCGCGAAGGCGCCGCTGCGCGCGCCGCCGAGCCGCCGTCCCATCGCCCAGGCGATCCAGGCGAGGGCGGCTGCGGCGAGGTTGCTGAGGAAGCGCGCGGCCGCGAACGGCTCGAGGCCGCTCGCGCGGGAGAGGCCGGCGATGGCCAGCGGGTAGAGGAGCGGCCGGAACGCATCGCGCGGCAGCCGCCCGGCGAGGAGCTCCTCGGCCTGCGCCACGTAGCCGTCGCGCTCGGCCGTCCCTGCCTCCTCGACCCAGTGGTAGCGCGCGCCGAAGAGCGCCAGCGCGGCGAAGAGCAGCAGCGCGGCGGCGAGCGCCAGGCGCCGCTCGCGCGCGGTCGCGGAGGGAGCGCCGGCCGCGGCGGCGAGCAGGTGGACGGGAGCGTGCATTACGATACGCCGGGCTCGCAGAGAGGAGGATCGCCGATGCGCCGCAGCCTCGCAGCTCTCGCTCTGCTCGGAGCGGTGATCGTACTCCGGCCGGCGGAGCTGCCTGCGCAGCCGCTGGAGATGCCGGGGGCTGCCGCGCCGGCGAACGCGTCGCCCGCGGCCGATCCGGCCGCCGCGGATCCGGCCGCAGTGCACGCCACCGAGCCGGTCGCCAACCAGCACGAGAGCCACGGCGGGCCGGTCGTGCCGGTGCTCCTCGGGCTGGTGATCGTCCTCGCCGCCGCCAAGCTCGGGGGCGAGCTCTTCGAGCGGATAGGCCAGCCGGCGGTCCTCGGCGAGCTGGTGCTCGGCGTCGTCCTCGGCAACCTGGCGCTCCTCGGCATCGACGATTTCGAGTTCCTCGGCACCTCGCCCGGGCTCGAGATCCTGGCCCAGATCGGCGTCATCCTGCTCCTCTTCGAGGTCGGGCTCGAGTCGGACACGCGCGAGATGCTGTCGGTCGGGTGGTCGAGCCTGCTGGTGGCGACGCTCGGCGTCGTCGCGCCGTTCTTCCTCGGCTGGGGAGTGGCGGCCTGGCTCCTCCCCGACGAGCACACCCTCGCCCACGTTTTCATCGGCGCCACCCTCTGCGCGACGAGCGTCGGCATCACCGCCCGCGTGCTCTCGGATCTCGGCAAGGTGACGACGCGCGAGGCGCGCATCATCTTGGGCGCGGCGGTCATCGACGACGTCTTCGGTCTGGTGATCCTGGCGGTCGTCGCCGGGATCATCGTCGCCGCCAACGCGGGCGGCAGCCTGGCGTGGGTGGACGTGCTGCTCATCGTCGTCAAGGCGATCGCCTTCCTGGGCGGCGCGCTGCTCGTCGGCGGCTGGGTTGCGCCGCGCATGTTCCGCTTGGCGAGCCGGCTCAAGATCCGCGGCATGCTGCTCGCGGTCGCGCTGGTCTTCTGTTTCCTCCTCTCCTATCTCGCCGACCTCATCGGCCTGGCGACGATCGTCGGCGCCTTCGCCGCCGGCCTCGTCCTCGACGAGGTCCACTACAAGGACTTCCGCGACCGCGGCGAGCACAAGATCGAAGACCTGGTGCGGCCGACCGCGGCCCTGCTGGTGCCGGTCTTCTTCGTCTTGATGGGGGTTCGGGTCGACCTCGCGAGCTTTGGACAAGTCGAGGTGCTGGGGTTCGCGGCGCTGCTCTCGGCGGCCGCCATCCTCGGCAAGATGGTCTGCGCCGGCGGCGTCCTCGAGCGCGGGCTCGACCGCGTCTCGGTGGCGGTCGGGATGGTGCCGCGCGGCGAGGTGGGGCTGATCTTCGCGAGCTTCGGAGTGCAGCTCGTCCTGGGCGGCGAGCGGGTGATCGTCCCGCCGGTCTACGCGGCGGTGGTCATCATGGTGATCGTCACCACTCTGATCACCCCGCCGTGGCTCAAGGTGACGCTGGCGCGGGGGGAGCGGAAGAAGGCCCGGCGGGCGGAGCTGGCGGCGGCGCCGGCGAAGGCCTCGTAGCGCCCGGCTCCGACGGCCCGGCCTCGGGCGGCAAGACGATGACCACGTCTCCCGCCCGCACCATCCCCAGCTCCTCGCGCGCCAGCCGCTCGAGCGTCGACGGGTCGCTCTTCAGGCGCTCGATGCGGCCGTGGAGCTGCTCGATCCGTCCTTCGGCGTCGGCGATCGCCTGCTCGAGCGCCGCCTCGCGGGCGCGCGCCGTGGCGAGGTCCTTGTAGCTCTTGACGCCGGCGCCGGCGAGCAGCAGCAGCGCTCCGACGACCACGGCGCCCAGCACCGAGCGGAACGAGTCGGGACGGGCGGGCGCCGCGCGGCGGCTCAAGGCGACCTGCGGCGGAAGGCGCCGGCGCCGGCGTAGGCGCCGACCCCCTCCAGCTCCTCGGCGATGCGCAGCAGGCGGTTGTACTTGGCGACGCGGTCGCTGCGGCAGGGGGCGCCGGTCTTGATCTGGCCGGCGCGAGTGGCGACGGCGAGGTCGGCGATCGTGGTGTCTTCGGTTTCCCCCGAGCGGTGGCTGATGACGTTGGCGTAGCCGCTGCGCTTGGCGAGGTCGACCGCGTCGAGCGTCTCGGTCAAGGTGCCGATCTGGTTGACCTTGACGAGCAACGCGTTGGCGAGGCCGGCGGCGATGCCGTCGGCGAGGATCTGCGGGTTGGTGACGAAGAGGTCGTCGCCCACCAGTTGCACCCGCTCGCCGAGCGCGGTGGTGAGCTCGCGCCAGCCCTCGTGGTCGTCCTCGGCGAGGCCGTCCTCGATCGACACCAGCGGATAGGCGTCCAGCCACTCGTCGTAGGTGGCGATGAGGTCGGCCGCGGTCAAGCCGCTCCGCCCCTCGCCGGCCAGGGCGTAGCGGCCCTTGGCGCCGCCCTTCGTCTCGACCAGCTCGGAGGCGGCGACGTCGAGGGCCAGCGCCACCTGGCTGCCCGGGTTATAGCCGGCGCCCGCGATCGCTTCGAGCAGCAGGTCCAACGCCTCGCGGTTGCTCGCGAGGTCGGGCGCGAACCCGCCCTCGTCGCCGACCGCCGTCGTCAGCCCGCGCCGCTTCAGGACCTCCTTGAGCGCGTGGTAGATCTCGACCCCCGCCCGCAGCGCCTCGGCGAAGCTGTCGAAGCCGAGCGGCACCAGCATGAACTCCTGGATGTCGACCGAGTTGTCGGCGTGGGCGCCGCCGTTCAGGACGTTGAGCAGCGGCACCGGCAGCAAGGTGGCCGCCGGGCCGCCGAGATAGGCGTAGAGCGGCAGCGTCGAGGCCTCGGCCGCGGCCTTGGCCACCGCCAGCGAGGCGCCGAGGAGGGCGTTGGCGCCGAGGCGGCTCTTGGTCGGGGTGCCGTCGAGCTCGCGCAGCGTCCGGTCGACCCGCGCCTGGTCGCGCGCGTCGAGCCCGCGCAGGGCCGGCGCGATCTCCTCGCGCACGTTGCGGCAGGCCTTGGTGACCCCCTTGCCGCCGTAGCGCGCGCCGCCGTCGCGCAGCTCGAGCGCCTCGCGGCTGCCGGTCGAGGCGCCGGAGGGCACCGCGGCGCGCGACGTGGCGCCGCCGTCGAGGAGACAGTCCACCTCCAGCGTGGGATTGCCGCGCGAGTCCAGGATCTCGCGCGCCACGACGTCCTCGATGACGAACATCAGCCCTCCTCGGAACCGCGTGACGTCCTTAAGGGTAGCCGTAAACCCCGGAATCCACAAGCTTTGTCGGGCGGCGTGCTAGAGTTCGCGCCCGCCATGCCGCTCTTCTCCCGCGCCCATCCCGCCGGCGGCCAGCGCCTGCACGTCGGCAGCGGCCGCGCGCGGTTGGAGGGGTGGGTCAACATCGATCTCCAGGCGCTGCCGGGAGTCGACGTGGTGGCGGACGTGACGCGCGGGCTCGAGTTCCAGGACGTCGAGGCGGTCTTCGCCGAGCACTTCCTCGAGCACCTGCCGGTCGCCGCGGCGCTCGACTTCCTCGGCGAGGCACACCGCGTGCTCGCTCCCGGCGGCTGGCTGCGCCTCTCGACCCCGAACCTCGACTGGGTCTGGTCCACCCACTACCGGCTGGACGCCGACCCGGAGGCCAAGCGACTCGCGGCGATCTGCCTCAACCGCGCCTTCCACGGCTGGGAGCACCAGTTCCTGTGGAACCGCGAGCTGCTCGGCGAGGCGCTCGCCGCCAGCGGCTTCGGCGCCGTGCGCTGGTGCCGCTGGGGCGAGAGCGAGCTGCCGGTCTTCCGGGGGATCGAGCGGCACGAGACCTACGAGGACACGCCCGAGCTGCCGCACGTGCTGATCGCCGAGGCGCAGAGGGGCGATCCGCAGCCCGGCCGCCTCGCCGCCCTGCGCGCGCTCCTCGAGCGGGAGTTCCTGATGCACCTGAAAGGCTAGGAATAGCGAAGCCCTCTCAGCGGTTGACAGGGTGCCGGCGAGCGTGTGAAACTCTCGCCTCCCGGAGCATCCGGGCCAAAAAGCACTGACGCGGGGTGGAGCAGTCTGGTAGCTCGTTGGGCTCATAACCCAAAGGTCGCAGGTTCAAATCCTGCCCCCGCAACCATGAACATCTCAGGGGCCGCCTGGTCGGGCGGCCCTTTCGACTTGTGCGCCCGCCATCGCGCTACCCGCCTTTGGCTCACAACTCCCAGGTGATCCCGAGCGAGGGGAAGATGCCGGGCCAGCTCTCTTCCTGGCGGCGGACGGTGCCCGCCTCTTCGTCGAGCACGACGTCGTAGCCGGCGAGGTTGTGGCGATCGTAGAGGTTCTGGACGTCGACGAAGAAGGTGAGGTGGCCGCGGCGCAGGTCCCAGCGCCGGCTGGCCCGCAGGTCGAGGCGGTTGTAGAGGGACAGCCGCTCGCTGTTGAGTGGGCCGAAGACGGCGATGAGACGCGGCGCGCCCACGACCTCCTCGGGGTCGTCCTCGGGCCCTTCCGGATCGTCCTCCGGATCCTCGGGATCCTCCGGGTCGGGCAGCAAGCGCGCCTCGACCGGGGTCGTCGGCCAGCCGCTACGGTAGCGCCAGGCGAGGTTGAGGTTCCACAGCCGGGGCAGGCGGTAGTTGAGGTCGAGGGCGAGGGTGTGCGGCTGGTCGAGCGAGCGCGGCACCCACTCGCCGGCCAGGCGGTCCTCGACCCGCGCGTAGGCGTAGGCGAGCCACCAGTCGAAGCGCGTCCCCGCCCGGCCACGGAGCAGGAGCTCCACCCCTTCGGCCGTGCTCCGCTCGGGCGCGATGCGCACCCGGTCGGGCTCGATCTCCTGGAAGAAGTTGAGCGCTTCGAGCAGGTTCTCGTAGCGCGGGCGCGGGTCGTCGATGTCGCGGCGGAAGAGCTCGAGCCGCACGGCGTCGAGGCCCAGGCGGTTGGGGGCCGGGAGCGTCTCGTAGCCCAGGACCCAGTGCTGTGACAGCTCCGCCGGATGGAGGGCGCTCTCGCCGTCCTCGACCTGCAGCTCGTAGGGGCGCTGGCTCTGGTAGAAGCGCCCCCAGGCGCCGCGCACGACGCTGCGCTCGCCGAGGCGCCAGGCGAGGTTGAGCCGCGGGCTCCACAGCGTGTCGTCGGTCGCCGTGTGGCGGTCGTAGCGCAGCCCGACCTCGGCCGAGAGGCTGCGCCAGGAGGCGCGCTCGCTCGCCCACGCTCCCAGGTGGTCGCCGCGCAGGGTGTCGTCGAGGCGGTGCGCCGTCGAGCGCGGCGCGGCGAAGGGGGCGAGGACCAGGAACTCGGGGTCGAGCGCGAGCGCGTAGTCGAAGGTCGAGTCGTAGCGCCGCAGCTCCCAGCCCCAGCGCGGCAGGTGCCGGGGGCCGAGCTGGAAGCTCCACGCCTGGGCGGCGCCGGGCACCGCGAGGTCGCGCCGGTCGCGCAGCTCGTGGCCCCCCTCCTCCTCGCGGCCTGCCGAGGCGCGGTCGCGGCGGATGCTCGCCCACGACCCCACCGTCTCGACCAGCAGCCGGTCGCCCGCCAGCGCCTGGTGCGCCACCCAGGCGTAGCTGCTGTGGTAGTCGTTCTCGAAGCGCTCGAAGCTCTCCTCGTCGCTCTTGTCGACCTCGAGCTCGTCGGCGGCCGAGAGGACGCGGGCGCTCACCGAGCCGCGGCCGGTGTCGAGCTCGACCTTGCCGAGCAGGTCCCAGAAGGCGGGGTTCTCATTGCCGACCACGTCGGCGGCGAGGTCGAGAGAGCCGCGCCGGCCGCTCGCCAGCCAGCGGCCGCGCTCGCCGGCGAAGAGGCCCGAGCCCGCGGCCAGCGCGTCGAGCACGCTCAGGCCGAGCAGGAGGTGACGCCCCGGCGGCGGCTCCGCCGTCTGCAGCTCGAGCACGCCGCTCATGCGGTCGCCGTGGCTCACCGGGTAGGCCCCGGTCGCCAGGCTGGCGCCGGCGAGGGTGGTCGCCGGCACGATGCTCAGGGCGTTGTCGTAGTCCTTGAGGTGGTAGGCGTCGTAGAGCTCCTGGCCGTCGAGCATCACCCGGACCTCGTCGCGCCGGCCGCCGTGGACGCTGAACTGCGCGGTGACGTCGTTGGCGGCGGTGCCCGGCAGGAGCGAGGTCATGCGGAAGACGTCGCCCCCGAGGTGCGGCAGGCTCTCGATCTCCTCGCGCCCGAGCGAGAGCGAGGAGTCGGGGCGCTCGTGGAGCAGCGTCAGGCGGCTCGGCCGCACCACGATCTCCTCCTCGACGAAGGGCTGCGGGTGGAGCCGGAAGTCGACGCGGCGGGAGCCGCCCGGCCCCACGGCCACGCCGCCGACGCGCTGGTCGAGGTAGCCCGCAGCGCTCGCCTCGAGCGTGTAGGCGCCCGGCGCGAGCCCGGCGAGCGAGAAGCTCCCGTCCGCGCGCACCGGCGCTTCCAACCCTTGCTCGACCACCCGCACCACGGCGCCGGCCAGGCCCTGGCGGCTGCCGAGCGGGTGCACGGTGCCGGCGATCGCCGCCCGCTGGTCGCGCGGCT
>JBIOUG010000107.1:0-25849 GCA_044866775.1 Thermoanaerobaculia bacterium
GGAGCGCGGAAGACGGCCGGCGGGCCGGCGGCGAGCTCGGCGTGCAGCGCCGCGGCGAAGGCCTCGATCGCCTGCCGCTCGCCGCCGGCCGCCGCGGCGCCGGTCCCCGCCAGCACCAGCCGCGTCGGCCGTCCCTCCGGCCCCTCGTCCGCGCCGGCGAGCTGGAACGGCGCCAACTGCTCCACCCAGCGATACACCTGCGCCATCCGGCCCGCATCGAGCTGCGCCGCGAACCGCCGCCCGCTGCCCGCGCAGGTCACCCCCCACGCGCTCCCCGCGAGCGACACCACCAGCTCGTCGCAAGGCGCCGCCCCGGGCCCCGCCCGCTGCCACAGCAGCGCCACCCCATACACCTCCTCCGTCGCCCCCGCCTCGGCCTCCGCCGCCGCCAGCCGCGCCCACTCCCGCACCATCCGCCGCGCCACCGCCCCCGCCGCCACCCGCCCACCGCCCCGAAACTCGATCTCCCCGCCCGCCCCCCTCTCCGCGAACGGCCCATACAGCCGAGCAAACGCCGCCAGCTCGTGCACCCGCCGCCGGGTGACGAACAGCTTCCGCACCCCTGCCCCGCCCGGCGGCCCGACGACGACACCCCCGAGATCGATCCCCACCACCTCCCCCGTCCGCCCCGGAGCACCCCACCGCCGCCAGACGATCACCGCCTCGCGCAGCGCAGGATGGGCAATTGGTGACTCTGACCGTTGCTTTTCTGGGTAGGAAGGAGGAGGGGCCTGAGCTGCCTCGGGCGACCCGCAGCCCACGAATGCGATGACGAGCAGTAGATACCTCGCTCCCAGCCTTTTCATCCGCCGGCGACTGTATCCTTCGTTCGCGTGTGAAGTAATTCGGGCGTCCTCCGAAAACGCCCGGGACGTAGCCCGGGCGCTACATGACAGGTGGGGACGTCTGTGTAGGGGCGGAGCTGCCTTTCGACGTCGCCGGCGCCCCTCCAGCCATGCAGCCGTGCGGCGTGCCGGGTCGGAGGCGGCGGAACCGGAGCGCGCCCCCCACAGCCAGCAACACCGTCGTGATGCACTCCGCGCAGCGGAGTGCGAACCGCAGGCCTCTCCCGCCACCTACCGGCACCGCGAGGCGGCGCTCCTGTGGAGCCGCCGGAGACCCGGCACGCCGGGCGGCGACTGTCGGTTCCGCGCGGAAGAACGCCTCGGAGCCGAGAACGCTTGCGGGGCCGGTGAGAGTCGCCAGGCCGAATTCCGAAAACGCCCGGCACGGAGGCCGGGCGCTACGGACTTCCCCCTGGGATCGGCCCCCTTGACACCACCTCGGCGAGGTGCCACCTTCCGATCGATATGCCGCCGGCCGACAGCAGCCTGACGACGCTCCGGTTACGGGTCAACGGCGAAGACCGCGCCGTCGTCTTCCCGACCCACCACACCCTCCTCGAAGTCCTCCGCGAGGAGTGCGCCCTCACCGGCACCAAGCACGGCTGCGAGCTCGGCGAGTGCGGCACCTGCACCGTCCTGGTCGACGGCCGCCCCGTCCTCTCCTGCCTGGTCCTCGCCGCCGAGATGGAAGGCCGCGCGATCGAGACCGTCGAGGGCCTCCAGCAAGGCAACGACCTCCACCCGCTCCAGGCCACCTTCGCCGACCTCGGCGCCGCCCAGTGCGGTTACTGCACCCCCGGCATCCTCATGGTCGCCAAGGCCCTCCTCGCCGAGAACCCGAGCCCCGACCGTCGCGAGGTCGCCGAGGCGCTCGCCGGCAACCTCTGCCGCTGCACCGGCTACCACAAGATCCTCGAGGCCGTGGAGTGGGCCGCGGCGCGCCTGCGCGGCGAGTCCTGGACGCCCCCCGAGCGGGTCTTCTACGGCGATCAAGTCGCCGACGACTGAGGCAACCAGCATGACTACCAAGACCGCCACCACTAGCCCCTGCGCCGCCGCCCTCTGGGCCCTCCTCCTCGCCGCCCCGGCCGCGGCCGATCACATCCACACCGTCCGCGTCAGCCTCACCAACCGCCTGCCGTCGACCGCCGAGCGCGTCGGCATCACCGTCTCCGGCTTCTCCGAAGGCTGCCGCGTCGACTTCGAGGCACCGACCGTCACCGGCAAGACGGTTCGTCTCGACGGCGCCACGATCGTCACCATCCAACCCTGCCCGCCCGAGGAGTGGAGCCAGAGCTTCACCCTCCAGCCTCTGCCCGCCGGCGGCTACACCGTCGAGGTGCGGATCGACGGCACCCTCCACCTCCTGGACAGCTTCGCCGTGCAGCCGGCGAGCCCGGCGCTCTCCTTCCACGACGGCGAGTTCGCCGCCAGCGCGACCTGGAAGAGCCCGTCGGGACCCGGCGGGGGCGTGGGGGGAGCGATCCAGCTCGGCGACGACAGCGGCGCCTTCTGGTTCTTCGATCCGGGCAACGTCGAGGTCACGATCAAGATCCTCGACGGCAAGGCCGTCAACGGCCACGTCTGGGTCTTCCTCGCCAGCATGACCAACGTCGAGTTCGAGATCACCGTCACCCAGTGCCCGACCAATCCGCTGATCGGCGCGCCGTGCCTCGTGAAGACCTACCGCAACCCGCCCTTCACCAACAAGAACTTCCTCGACACCAGGGCCTTTCCGTAGCGCGGCACGATGGCCGAGCCCGTACGCAAGCCCACCGCGGAGCCCGAGACCGCGCCGGCGCGCGAGCCGAACATCATCGGCAAGCCGTTCCGCCGCGTCGACGGGCGCGCCAAGGTCACCGGCGCCACCAAGTTCGCCGACGACCTCGTCTTCCCGCGCCTGTGCTTCCTGCGCCTGGTGCGCTCGACGGTGCCGCACGCCCGCATCGCCGGCATCGACCTCGCTGCGGCCGAGCAGGTGCCGGGCGTCCTCGGTTTCCTGACCGGCGAGGACTTCCCCGTCCCCTTCGGCATCCTGCCGGTGTCGCAGGACGAGCACGCGCTCTGCCCCGACAAGGTGCGCTTCGTCGGCGACCCGGTGGTGGCCGTGGCGGCGGTGACCGAGGACGCGGCCTACGAGGCGGCGCTCCGCGTGCGCGTGGACTACGAGCCGCTGCCGACGATCGCGACCGTCGAGGAGGCGCTGCGCGAGCCCGAGCCGGGCGCGCGCATTCACGACTACGGCGACGGCGGCAACGTCCACAAGGCCGTGTCGATGGAGTTCGGCGACGTCGCGAAGGGCTTCGCCGCGGCCGACCGGACCTTCGAGGACGTCCTCTTCTACGACGGCAACACCCACCTGCCGATGGAGCAGCACGCGGCGGTCGCGGTGCCCGAGGACGACGACCGCGTCACCGTCTACTCCTCCACCCAGACGCCGCACTACGTCCACCGCGCCCTCGCCAAGGTGCTCGCGATCCCGGCGGCCCGCATCCGCGTCGTCGCCTGCTCGAACGGCGGCGGCTTCGGCGGCAAGAGCGACCCCTTCAGCCACGAGATCGTGGCGGCGAAGATGGCGCTCAAGCTCGGGCGGCCGGTCAAGATCACGCTCACCCGCGAGGAGGTCTTCTACTGCCACCGCGGGCGCCATCCGGTGTTGATGCGGGTCAAGACCGGCGTCAAGAGCGACGGCACGATCACCGCCCAGCACCTCGAGACGGCGCTCGACGGCGGCGCCTACGGCAGCTACGGCGTGGCCTCGACCTACTACACGGGCGCGCTCCAGACCGTCACCTACGAGCTGCCGGCCTACCGCTTCGACGGCGTGCGCGTCTTCACCAACAAGCCCCCGTGCGGCCCCAAGCGCGGCCACGGCACGCCGCAGCCGCGCTTCGCCTTCGAGGTGCACCTCGACAAGATCGCCGCCGCGCTGGGGAAGAACCCGGCCGATCTGCGTCTCGGCATGCTGGCCGAGGCGGGGACGGTCACGGCCAACTGGCTGCGCATCGGCTCGATGGGCCTGCGGCGCTGCATCGAAGCGGTGGTCGAGGGCAGCCGCTTCCGCGAGCGCTGGGGGCGGCTGCCGGAGGGGCGCGGCCTGGGGCTCGCCTGCGGCTCCTACCTCTGCGGCGCGGGGCTGCCGATCTACTGGAACCACATGCCGCAGTCCGGGGTGCAGTTGAAGCTCGACCGCTCGGGCGGCGTGGCGGTCTTCTGCGGCGAGGCGGAGATCGGGCAGGGGTCGGACTCGATCCTCGCCGCCGTCGTCGCCGAGGTCTTGGGGGTCGCGCTCGCCGACATCCGCCTCTGCGTCGCCGATACGGACCTGACGCCGGTCGACCTCGGCAGCTACTCCTCGCGCGTCACCCTGATGGTCGGCAACGCCGCGCTGCAGGCGGCCGAGCGGGCGCGCGACCTCCTGGCGCGCGCCGTCTCCGAGCAGCTCGAGATCCCGAGCGCGCGCCTGGTCTTCGCCGAGGGGCGCGTCTTCGACGCCGAGGACCCCGAGAGCGGCTGCTCCTTCGCCGAGGCGGTCGTCGCCGCCGAGGCGCGCTTCGGCACCCTCGGGACGACCGGCGGCTACGTCCCGCCGCGCTCGCCGGGGCGCTACCGCGGCGCCGGCGTCGGTCCCTCGCCCGCCTACTCCTACACCGCGGCGGTCGTCGAGGTCGAGGTGGATCGGGAGACCGGGCTCTGGGAGCCGGTGCAGGTCTGGATCGCGCACGACGTCGGCCGCTCGCTCAACCCGGTGCTGGTGCTGGGGCAGGTCGAGGGCAGCGTCTACATGGGGCTCGGCGAGGCGATGATGGAGGAGCAGGCCTTCCGCCGCCTGCCCCGCCACCTCTCCGCCGCCCTGGTGCACAAGCACCCCTCGCTCCTCGAGTACAAGAGCCCGACCTTCCTCGAGATGCCGCCGGTCACCACCTACCTGATCGAGGACCCCGATCCGCAGGGGCCGTTCGGCGCCAAGGAGGTCGGCCAGGGGCCGCTGCTGCCGATCCCGCCGGCGGTGGCGAACGCGATCTGGGACGCCGTCGGCGTGCGCATCGACCAGGTGCCCATCCACCCGCACATGGTGTTGAAGGCGCTCGACGCGAAGGCGCGCGGCGGCGAGGCGCGCTACGGGCCGCGCGGCTTCCCCGAGGTCGACTTCGGCGAGACGCTCCTCGTCCCCACCCCCGCGCAGGGCGGCGACGGCCACGCCATCAACGACTACCGCGAGCGCCTGCGCTCGGGCATGCGCTCGGCCGCCGGCACGATGAGCGACCGCGAGGAGGCGCTGCGGAAGAAGAAGCTCGCGGCGCTGACGACGGCGGTCGAGGATCTGCGGAAGTCATGATCGTCAAGAGAAGAAAAAGACTTCTGGGTAAAGAAAGAGCGGGCGAGCGCCCCGATTCACCGAGCTAGGACCGAGAGCGTGCTTCGTCTACCTGAATTCCGCTTCTTGCGGCCGCGAACGCTGGCCGAGGCCGCGGCGATGCTGGCTGGCGAAGGCGCCGGCGAGAGGCAGCCCGTCCGGTTGGTGGCCGGCGGCACCGACCTCTGGCCCAACATGAAGCGCCGGCACCAGAAGGCGGCGACGGTCGTGAGCCTGATGGGCGTCGCGGACCTCACGGGCGTTCAAGCGAATGGCGACCTGCGCCTCGGCGCGACGACGATCCTCGACGAGGTCGCCCGCCACCCCGAGGTGCGGCGGCGGGCGCCGGCGCTGGCCCGGGCCGTCGACTCCATCTCCTCGCCGCCGCTGCGCAACATGGGGACGATCGGCGGCAACGTCTGCGTCGACACGCGCTGCACCTACTACAACCAGACCGAGGACTGGCGGCGATCGATCGCCTACTGCATGAAGGAAGAGGGGGAGATCTGCTGGGTGGCGACCAGCTCGCCGCGCTGCTGGGCGCACGCCGCCTCCGACGCGGCGCCGGTGCTGGTGGCGCTCGGGGCGCGCGTCCGCCTGGTCTCGGCGGCGGGCGAGCGGGTGATCCCGGTGGCCGACCTCTACCGCGACGACGGCATCGACTACCTCGCCAAGCGGCCCGACGAGATCCTGGCCGAGGTCCTGGTGCCGGCGGAGGCCGCCCCGGATGCATGCGGCGGCCTGGCCGGGAGCTGCGGCTCGTCGTTCTGGAAGCTGCGCCGGCGCGGCTCGATCGACTTCGCCGTCCTCTCGGCGGCCGCGGCGCTGTGGACGGCCGGCGACGGCACCGTGCGGCGCGCCCGCCTGGTCCTCGGCGCGGTCGCCTCGCTGCCGCTCGAGGTCACGGAGGCCGAGGCGTTCCTCGAAGGCAAGCCGCTCACCGTCGAGACCATCGCCGAGGCCGCTCGCCTCGCCCGCAAGGCGGCGACGCCGATGGACAACACCGACTTCCAGACCCAGTGGCGCGGCAAGATGGTCGAAGCCTACGCCGAGGCCGCGCTGCGCGAGGCCGCCGGCCTCCCGGTCGAGCGGCTGGCGCCGAAGCACCGGCTGGCCGTTCTCTGATCCTCAGCCGGGCGTCTTGGCCGGCGCGCCGCATGCGACGCCCGCGGGTCGCTGCGCGGCGATGCGTTCGCGCCAGCGCCGCAGATCCTCGATCGCGCAAGCCGAAGCCGGGTTGGCTTCCTGTCGATGGCGGCACTGCTCAAGCGCCTCGGCCTCTCTGCCGAGCTCGAGCAGCGCGACGCCCAGATGAGCATAGACGTCGGCGGCCTCGCTCGGCTCGGGACTGAGCTCCAGGGCGTACACCAGCCGATCGACCGCCTCGTCGCATCTCCCCGCGCGCAGCAGGGCCTTGCCGAGAGAGCGCGCGGCCTCGCGATGACGCGGATCGACGCGCAGCGCCTCCGCCAGGCTGCGGAGCGCCGCGTCCAGGCGCACCATCTCCCTGTCGGCGTCGTCGAGCAGGACGATCCCGACGCTGTAGTGGGCGTCCGCGACGTCCTTCGACTGCGGCGGGAAGTGGCGGATCGCGAACCGCAGCTCGCGGAGGATCTCTTCGCGGTCGGCGGAGCCCGACTCGGTGAGCGCGACCGCCAGGTAGTAGTGCGGCAAGGCGAGCTGCGGATCCACCTCGCGGGCATGGCGCAGCGTCCGGATCGCCTCCGCCGTCCGCCCCTGGCTGAGCAGGATCTCCCCGAGGCTCGCCTGGGTGTCGGCGAGCGCGGTGCGGTCGAGGCCGCGGCTCCCCGGGCCGGGCCGCGGCAGGCTCCGGAGCTCAACGGCGCGCCGCACGTGCGCCTCTGCTTCGCGGTGCTCGCCGCGCTCGCTCAACACGATGCCGAGGTTGTGGTGCGCATCGGCATCGGACGGATCGCGCCCGAGCACGGCCCTGAACTCCGCTTCCGCACGCTGCGTGTCGCCGCAGATGAGCAGAGCGCCACCGCGGACGCGGTGGATGTCGAGGGCCGACGGGTCCTTGCGCTGGGCCTCCGCGATGCGCTCGTAGACCTGAGCGATCCTCTGCGGTGCGCAGTCGCCGAGAGTCAAGGGCCCCTGTGGGTCCGCGGTGCCCAGCAGCACCCACGCGTCGTTCAGGATCTCGCGCGCCTGCTCCGCGAGCTCCTCCTGGCGAGCTGCGGCGGCCGTCAGGAGGGCGCGCCGATCCTGGCGGAAGCCCATGAAGGCCACCGCCAGGCCGAGCAGGCCGACCAGGTGCGGCGCCACCAGCCAGACGACGATCCTCCGCAAGCGGTCGATGGCGACCCCGATCTGGAGAACCGAGGAGCCGGCTATCGCCCCGTCGTCTCGCGGCGCCCTAGCGCCGGGCGGCACGGGTCCGCGGTCTCCCGTCGCGGCCGCCGCGGTCGCCGGGGTCGGCTCGCCTCCGGCCGCTGTCGTCGCGGACGGCGACGGCGGCGCCGCCGGCTCCACGTCAGGGGGGCGATCCATCCGCGTCTCTCAAGGCGTAAAGGCCGTCGTGTCGGCGCCGCCGCAGAGGCCGTCGGCCGGGTGGCGGTAGGTTTTCGTCGCGCCCCGTACGGTGTCGATCACCGTCAGCGTGAAGTCGGCGCCGGTCAGCGCGCCGAAGAAGACCCAGAAGTGGCCGTTGGCCGACGTGCCGTCCAGCACCTTGACCCCCAGCTCGAGGTTGTCGTCGCTGAAGAACCAGAAGAGGCCGGCCGCATCGCTCACCGGCGTCGCCGCGCCCCGGCCGGCCGCCGCACCGGCCCGCCAGTCGACGCGGACGGCGAAGCGGTTGCCCTGCAGGCAGAGGGTGGTGGGGTCGGGCACGCAGGTCCCGGCGGCGCTGGTCTCAGCCGGCCCGACCGGGAGCGGCGCCGGCGGTGCGGGCGGCAGGCGCCACGCCTGGTCGAGGGCGCCCGCGGCCGGCGTCGCCAGCACCTCGACGCCGCCGCAGAAGTCCTGGGGCGGGCTCTGGAAGACCCACCTGTCCCCGCTCTCGCTGTCCTCCACCGCCAGCTCGTAGTCGAGGCTCGACAGGGGGGCGTGGAAGAGCCAGAGCCCGCCGTTCACCGCCCTGCCGTCCACCACCTTGACGATCACCTCCAGGTTGCCGCGATCGAAGAACCAGAACGACCCGGAGCGATCGGTCGCCGGCGCCGCGCCGGCCGGAACCAGCCCGCCTCCGGCCCCGGGCGCCAGGCGATAGGCGCGCACACGAAGCCGGTGCCCCAGCAGGCAGAGCGTCTGCTCATCGGGCCTGCACGGGGCGACGACGCGGCCGGCGATGCCGCCGTCCCCCTCGACGCGGTCGTCCTTGGTGTACACCGCCGTCACCTGCCCGCTGGGCGCCAACGCCGCCGACGGGCTGCGTACGGACTCCTCGCTGGCGTCGAGCCGCAGGTCGCCACCGACCGGTCGCGCGCACTCGGCGAGCGTACGCCCGAAGATCCCCGCGCCTCCGCTGCCGCCTTCGCTCTGCCAGGCCACCACACAGTCGCCGCCGTCGCCGCGGGCGATGCGCGGCGCCGTCTGGGCCCCCGAGGAGCCGGCGTTGACCTTGAGCTCGCCGGCACCGGCCCCGCCGTCGCGGTCGAGGCGGCGGGCGCGGATCTCGACGTCGGTCGCGGCGCCGCTCGCGATCTCGCTCTGCCAGACCACCGTGAAGTCGTCCGCCGCTCCGGCGGCGACCCCCGGGGAGGCCTGGCGCCCGGCCGGATCGACGTTGACGCGCACCGGCTCGCCGACCGGCGCGCCCGCGCCGTCGAACAGCCGCGCCACGATCCCCGCGCCCGCGACGCGCTCGGCCTGTGGCCAGACGATCGCCACCCGGTCGCCGGCGTCGTCCACGGCGACGGCCGGAGCCCCGCCGGCGTCGTCGCCGACCGCGAGGAGGCCGCCCGCGGGCGCACCCGCCGCAGTGAACCGGCGGGCCAGCACCCGCTCGCCGTTCAGCCAGACGACGACCGACTCGCCGGTCGCCGGCACCGTGGCCACGGCGGGCTCCGAGCTGGCCGTGCTCTCGCCGGCGTCCACCACCTCCTCCGCCCCGAGCGTCAGGGAGTCTTTCGGCTTGACGATCCGCCGGCGATGGATCCTGCCCGCACCCTCCCAGACGGCCTCGAACTCCCGCTCCCCAGCCGCGGCCACCGCCGGCCTCCGCTCGGCGATCGTGGGCGTCGCGTCGTTGACCCTGAAGCGCTTCCCCTCGGGCACGCCCGCCGCGTCGTAGAACTGCCCGGCGATGTCGCCCGCGTCCTCCCACAGGACCAGGCGATTGCCGGCCGGGTCGACCGCCACCACGGGCCGTGAGCCGCTGCTGCTGATGTCGCCCTCGTCGCCGTTGTCGGGCAGCTCGCGGTCGTCGAGGACCAAGAAGGCGGAGCCCGGCCTTCCCAGGGTGGCTCCGCCACTGGCCACCGACAGCCTGAGGTCGACGACCTCCGAACCCTCGCGCTCGAGGTCGTCGAAAACGCTCACGCGAACGATCTTGGCGCCGCCGTCACCGTTCTCCCAGACCAGGAACTTCTGATCGATCAGGAAATCCGTGCCTTCATGGGCCGAGCCGAAGGCGGACGAAAGGGTCGCCACGACTCGTCCATCGGTGCCGTTCAGGCGCGTGACGGCGAGAAACTTCGTCTCTCCTTCACTGGCATGAAAGCCGGACGAGCTGAACTGCAACGTCCCGGGCCGCGACGGCAGGATGGGGACTAGCTGCACCATCGCGCTCTCGCTCGTCACGACGTTGCGGTTCGAGGCGTGCGGCGTCGTAAAAGCCTCCAGGAAGAGCGAATACGTTCCCTCGGCGAACAAGGAGATCTCGACCGACGACTGTGACTTGCTGGCGGTCACGATCGTGTCGGTCACCAGCCCCGAGCGCACGACGCGCAGGCGGTAGCCGCGGTTGTTCCCCGTGTATTCGATGGGCGTCCAACGGACCAGGAAGCGGTTCAAGCCGAAGGGGAATGAGCTCATGGGGGATGCGCGCAGTCCCGTCGGCGTCGCGGTCTGCGTCGCCGCGAAGTCGTGATCGGGCGCGCGAAGGTCGAGAAAGGACTTGGCGGCCGGGTTGTCGGTCGCCAGCGCATTCCACCGCAGGTCGACGATGGCCAGGTTGCGGAGGCCGACGATGTCGTCCGGCACGTCGCCCGTCAACCGATTGGCGGCGAGCCGCAGCTCGACGAGCGACGTGAGTCCGCCCAGCGCCGGAAGCCGTCCGCCCAGCGCCGCGCCGCCCAGGCTCAGGATGCGCAGGCTGGAGAGCGTCCCGAGCGCGGCGGGAATGGGCCCGGAAAGGTCGGTCTGACCCAAGGAGAGCTGCGTCAGCTTCCTCAGCTTACCCAGATCGCCGGGGATCGCGCCGATCAAAGGGTTCGCGCCGAGGTCGAGGACCAAGAGATTGGCGAGATCGCCCAGCTCCGCCGGGATCGGGCCGGTGAGAGCGTTCTGATCGAGGCGGAGCTCGACCAGTGTCGAGAGGCTGCCGAGAGACCGCGGGATGCCGCCGGTCAACAGATTGCCGGTCAGGTTGAGGCGCTGCAGGCTGCGCAGATTGCCGAGGGCGTCCGGGATCTCGCCGGGGAGCTCGTTGCGCTCGAGCAGGAGATCGCGCAGCCGCGGGAGGTTGCCGAGCGCGGGCGGCAGCGCCTCGCTCAACCGATTGTTGCGCAGGTCGAGGATCTCGAGCTGCTCGAGCGCGCCGATCGTCGCGGGGACGCCGCCCGAGAGCCGGTTGTTCTCGGCGAAGAAGAAGCCGAGGTCCGTGCCGCCGATCTCCGAGGGGATAGGGCCGGTGAGAGCGTTGTTGGCGAGATGAAGCGTGTACAGGTTGCTCAGATCGCCGATCGCGCGCGGCAGAGCACCCGTGAGCTTGTTCGACTGGAGGTCGAGGCCGATCACCTGCGTGCCGTCGCTGTTGCAGGTGACGCCCTCCCACGCGCACTCCGTGCCCGGCGGACCCAGCCAGTTCCGGCTGCGCGACCAGCCGGTGCCGCCGGTGGCGTCGTGGATCGCGATGAGGGCGGAGCGCTGGAGGGACGGCACCGCGGCCGCCGCCGGGGATACGACCGGCAGCGCGAGAGACCAGCCCACGACCAAGCGCACAGCGACGCTCCGCAACGTTCCACCTCCGCCGAACCTGGCTCGTGCTCGGGCCGCTACTTCTACTACAAAGACGCACCCGCCTCAAAGCGCCAACGCTGAAGGACTCGACCGCCGCGCGGCAGCGCGTTCCGGAGGTCCGCTACCTGCAGCGAGCGGCGGCGAGCGATAATCGCCCCATGCCCATCGCCGTCCTCCCGGCCGCCGGCAGCTCCAGCCGCATGGGGCAGCCGAAGCTCCTGCTCCCCTACGAGAACGAGACGGTCATCGGCGCGGTCGTGACGGCGCTCCGGGGCGGCGGGGTCGAGGACATCGTGGTCGTCATCGACCCGGACGACCGCGGGCTGGCGCAGTGGGCGGGCAATCACCAGGTCGGCTTCACCCTCAATCCCGACCCGGGGCGGGGCATGCTGTCGAGCATCCAGGCGGGGATCGAGTCGCTCGGCGGCGGAGCCGCCGTCGCCGGGCGCGGGGAGGTGCTGCTCGTCTGCCCGGCGGACCTGCCGGCGCTACGCCCGGCAACCGTCTCCCACCTGCTCGCGCGCCAGGGCGAGAGCGGCGCCGCGCTCGTCGTCCCGGTCCACCGCGGCCGGCGCGGGCACCCGCTGCTCGTCGCCGCCCGGCTCGTGCCGGAGATCGGCTCGCTGGACGCCGGCATCGGCCTGCGGCAGCTCCTCGAGCGCCACGCCGAGGATCTGCTCGAGATCGACGTCCCCGACCCGGGCGTCGTCCAGGACGTCGACACGCTGCAGGACTACCGGCATCTCCTGGGCGGGCGGTAGCGCCCGCCGGCCGTCACGGCGAGGAGCAGACGACGCGGTCCGGGTCCGCCGCGAGGGCGTTGGCGAAGGTGCGCACGCCGTCGATCAGGTCTTGGGCCTCGGGCCCGCAGACCGGGAGCGCGGTCGTGCCGGGGTCGGCCGAGACGATCGTGAAGCGGTTGCGGCGGCCGCGGCCGTACCAGGTCACCTCGTAGCTGCCGAGGACGCGCCCGCCGGTCGGGGTCGTGAGGTCGTTCTCGATCACGCAGTCGCGGAGGAAGCCGACGCGCACCTCGGTGAGGAGCTCGCGCAGCCGCAACGCATCGGCGCGCGCGGCGATGCCGCTCGCGAAGAGCCGCGCGTCCGGGATGCCGCAACACAAGGTGACCGTGGTGCGGATCGCCGTCGCCGCGCCGCCGTAGGTCACCAGCACGTCGTCGGTGACCTGCACCGGCGGCGGCGGCAGGCGGCCGGGAAGCGTCCGCACCTCGAACCGGCGCGAGGCATGGATCGAGAGCAGCGTCGCGAGATCGACGCCGCAGGTCTGGCCCTGCACGGCCGCCACATCGGCGACCAGCAGCGTGGCGAGCAGGAGCAGGATTCTTCGCTGCATGCACGTGCCTCCTTTGCGACCGTATACGGCCCGGGTGCACGCACCGTACCCGCGGAGCGGTGGACTCAGGGAAGGAGCAACGGCGCCTCGTCACGCCGCATAGATCGTCTCGGCGCTCTCGAGGATCGCGCGGCGGCGGATCCAGTTGCGGCTCTGCTCGATGGTGCGCCGGGTGACGAGGTCCACCTTGCGTTCGAGGCGCGCCGTGAGCTCCTGCTCCATCGCCGCCAGGTCGAACAGCCCCACGTGGCATCTTCCTCGAAGGTGACAAGCGGGTCGATGTCACTTCCAGGTCCGAAATCCTCGCGTAGGACGGACCCAAAGAGTGCCAGCTCGCGGATCTTCCAGCGGCGGCAGAAATCCTCCACCTCACCCTCCGGCAGGAGTCTGCGGACGCGATCAGGGATCACTGGTTCATTTCCTCGCGCTCGGCAGTATAGCCATCCGCAGGCGGCGTCTCCTCCGTCACGCAGCTCGTGAAGGTGAAGGTGTAGAGGCGGACGCCGGCGGCGGGGGCGCGCACCAGGAGACGGCGGCGGGCGAAGGGAGCGGCGACGACGAGGCGGATCATGCCTGGGCGCTCCCAGACGGCGACGGTGCGGCCGGCGCGCTCGACCACGTCCTCGCCGCGCAGCGCCGGCGGCACCGGCGCGCCGTCCAGCTCGATCTCCAGCTCCCCCGCCGGGCCGACCACCGCCTGCACGCCGGCGGCGTCGCAGACGAGCTCGATCTCGGCCCCCGCTTCGCGCGCCTCCAGGTACTCGGCGGCGTGGAACCAGAGCCCGCGCGCGGCCGCCATCCCCTCCGGCGCCGGCTCGTCACGCCCCGCATGCCGCACCTCCTCCTCGGGCCGGTAGCCTTCCGCGGCGAGCAGCCGGCCGCGGTGCCAGCCGAGGTAGATCTCGCGCGTCGCCGGGTAACAGACGGCGCCCGGCCGGTCCTCGGCCCGCACCGGCGCCATCGGCTCGGGCAGCGGCCGCGTGTCCCCCGCCTCGCGCAGCAGGCGCTGAATCCAGCTCTCGGTCTCGCCGTAGGCGCCCTCTCCGAACTGCTCGTAGCGCAGGTAGCCGCGGGCGTCGGCCAGGTACTTGGCCGGCCAGACGCGGTTGGCGAAGCGGCGCCAGGTCTGGCGGTCGTCGTCGAGCAGGACCGGGTAGCGGATGCCCTCGCTCTCGACCACCGCCCGCACCACGGCGGGGTCCTGGGAGAGCTCGAACTCCGGCGTGTGGACGCCGACCACGATCAGCCCGCGGTCGCCGTAGCGGCGGTGCCACTCGACGACGTAGGGCAGCGTGCGCAGGCAGTTGACGCAGGTCGCCTCCCAGAAGTCGATCAGCACGACGGCGCCGCGCGCGAAGGCGAGCGACACCTCCGGGCCCTGGAGCCAGGTCCCTGGCGCTAGCTCGGGCACGTGTAAAGGGACGGTGATCGGCGGCACGTGGTCGACGCCCGGCGCCGGAGCGGCGGCGGCCCCATGGCGGCGGCGAGCAGCGTAACGCACCCGCGAGGCTGGACGGCGGCCCGAGCGGTCTGCCGGAGCGGCGCCGCGAGCCCCGGATCGCGATCCGAACCGGGCAGATGGGTGATCCAACCGGGCAGCTCGTGGGCCGGACCGGGCCGATCAGGAGCCGGACCGGGCGGATCGCAATCCGGACCGGGCGGGTTTGCAAGCCCGACCGGGCCGGTTCGCGTTTTTTCCGGGCCGGTCGAGCGTCTCGTTGGGCCGGTCGGCGGTTTGCTCGGGCCGGTCGGCGCCGCGAGACGGCCCGGTCGGCGATGCGAGCAGGCGGCTAGAAACCAGAATCGCCCGTCAAACAACCCGAGACGGCCTCTCCCGGCCGCGAGATGGGCGAGCGGCGGCGCGAGGCTCCCCGGCCGGCATCGCAGCTTGGCTCGGCCCCTTCCCGGCGAGGGGCCGAGCGCATAGGCTCCGCTCACCCGATGATCGCAGCACCGTACGAGGTGCCGCAGGCGACGGCCCGCCGCTGGGGGTGTGGGCGACTGCTCGTCGTGGCGCTCGCCGCCTTCGGCCTCTGGCTCGTCTGGCAGCTCCTCACCTGGCCGGACGTGGCGGCGCTGGCCGACCAGAACCCCGAGACCACGGCCTTCATCGAGGCCTACGAGAGCGGCGGCTGGTTCGGGCGCGAGCGCGAGGCCTCCTGGACCTGGGTCCGCGGCTCGCGCATCTCGCGTAACCTGAAGCACGCCGTGGTGGTGGGCGAGGACATCGAGTTCTTCGCCCACGACGGCTTCTCGCGGCACGAGCTCGAGGCGGCGCTGACCCAGGCCTGGGAGGGGAAGGAGCTGCCGCGCGGCGCCTCGACCATCACCCAGCAGCTCGCGAAGAACCTTTGGCTCTCGCCATCGCGCAACCCCCTGCGCAAGCTGCACGAGGCCGTCCTCACCTGGCAGCTCGAGCGCAGCCTCTCGAAGCGGCGCATCCTCGAGCTGTACCTGAACGTCGTCGAGTTCGGCCCCGGGATCTACGGCGCCGAGGCGGCGGCGCGCCGCTACTTCGGGCAGTCGGCGCGCAGCCTCTCGGAGCACCAGGCGGCGCAGCTCGCCGCCGGCCTGCCGCGGCCCCGGAGCTGGCACCCCGGGGCCGACAGCCGCGCCTACCGCCGCAAGGTGCGGACGATCGAGCGGCGGATGGCGCAAGCGCGCTGGGTGCGACGGCACCTCTAAGGCGCGAAGGCATTCGCGCCGGGCTCCAATCGCGGCGCTCGATGCGCTTCAGAACGACCAGACGACGCCGCCGAAGAACCCCGTGATGTCGCCGCTGTTGCGGCCGTCGAGCGTGGTGAAGCCGCCCAGCGTCCCGCCGAGGTTGTCGGTGAAGCGGGCGTAGACCTTGGCGCCGACGCGCTGGTACTCGTCCCGGTTGCTCGGGAAGGTGAAGCCCGGGTCGCCGATGTCGGTGCCGTCGTCGGCGATGAGCTGCGCCAGGTAGAGGGTCCAGGTGGCGCGGCCCGCGGTCACGCCCAGCTCGGTCAGCAGCGGATAGCCGTCGGGCGCGTCGCCGCCGCGGACGTCGTAGCCCACCTGCTGCGAGAAGTGGAAGCTGCCGCTCTCGAGCTGGTAGACGAGGCGGAAGAGCGCGTCGGTGGTGTCGTCCCCGAGGTCGACCGGCAGGTTGCCCTCGTAGTCGCCGATCGGGACGCGAACGCCCGCCGCGCCGACGAAGCTGTGGCGGGCCGCTCCGCTCGCGATTCTGGCGAAGCGGACCTTGAGCAGCGCCGAGAGGTCCTGCAGGCCGCTGTCGCCGAAGCCGCCGAGGCCGTCGGAGTCGACGTCGACGTACGGCACGTTGACCACCACCGCCAGGTCGTCGGTGAGCCCCCAGGTGAGCCAGGCCGTCAGGCTGAAGGTCTCCACCTCGCCGACGCCGGGGTCGGAGACCTTGGTCTCCCCCACCCAGAACTCGTCGTAACCCTCGACAGTCGCGGAGAGCGCCAGGTCACCGCGGCCCTTTCCCGGCATGAAGCCGTTGATGTCGAGAGCGGCGGCCGGGGCCAGCGGGAGCAGGAACGCGACGGCGAGCGACAGCACGGAGACACGGCGGACAGTCCATGACATGCGGAAATCTCCCTCCCTTGCAAGGCAAGGCACAAGAAACATGAGACGTTCGCCCCCCCGCGCCGCAAGACGCATACCGCCGGTAACGGTGGCGCGCTCGGGGAGGTCAAACCCCATCGGAATAAGGGTTTAGGACCGCTGCGAATGGCCGGGGCCGAGCCGTGGCGGCGCGCACTCCCATAAGACGCATGAGCCGGGAGCGCCGGGTCTATGACCGGAATCGCTCTGCTACAGTCGGCGCATGCCCCACGACGCGGCGACCGACCTCTTCCTCGCGCTGACGCCGGACAAGGTCCTGGCGGCGGTCGAGGCCGGCGGGCTCGCCTGCACCCCGGTCTGCTACCCGCTCAACTCGTTCGAGAACCGCGTCTACGAGGTGGAGCTGACCGACCGCTCGCGCGTGGTGGCCAAGTTCTACCGTCCGGGGCGCTGGAGCGAGGAGCAGATCCTCGAGGAGCACCGCTTCCTCGCCGAGCTGGCGGCCGACGAGCTGCCGGTCTGCACTATGCGCGAGTTCCCCGGCGGCGGCACGCTGCGGCGGATCGAGAACATCTGGTACTGCCTCTCCGACCGCCGCGGCGGCCGCGCCCCCGACGAGCTGGACGCGGGGCTGGCGCGCCGGCTCGGCATGCTGGTCGGGCGCCTGCACAACGTCGGCGCCCGGCGCGACGCGCCGGCCCGCATCCGCCTCGAGCCGGACGTCTACGTCCGCCAGGAGCTGGACTGGCTCGCGGCGCACGACTTCGTGCCGGGGCGTCTCCGCGGGCGCTACTTCGCGGCGGCGCGGGCGATCGCCGACCTCGCGGCCGAGCGGCTCGCCGGCGTGCCGGGCCACCGCATCCACGGCGATCTGCACCTCGGCAACCTCCTGCTGCGCGACGAGCGGACCCCCGACGGCGGCGGCTGGATGCCCGTCCTCCGCCTGCTCGACTTCGACGACATGGCCGTCGGGCCGGCGGTGCAGGACCTCTGGCTGGCGCTACCCGGCCGCGACCCCGACACCCTCGGCCTGCGCGAGGTCTTCCTCGAGGGCTACGAGCAGTTCCGCACGTTCGACCGCTCGACGCTCACCCTCGTCGAGCCGCTGCGCGGCATGCGCATCATCCACTACGCCATTTGGCTCGCCCGCCGCTGGCACGACCCCGCCTTCCCGGCCGCCTGGCCGCACTTCGGGACCGAGGAGTACTGGCGGCGCGAGACCGACGACCTCGAGGAGCAGCTCGCGGTCATCCGCGGCGAGCTGGCCGCGGTCGCGGAGACGGCGGGCGCCCGCGCAAGCGCGGCCGTCGAGGAGCCGGCCGAGCTGACGAACAAGGACTTCTTCTGGGACTGGGAGGGCTGAGGCGCGAAGGCTTTCGCGCCTTCCGTCGCGCGGCCAGCGCGACGGACTCCTAGGCGCGAAGGCTTTCGCGTCGCCCCGCCGTCACCACCCCATCCGCTCGCGCAAGCCGGTGATGTGCGCCACGTGGTGGCGGCCGTGCCAGGCATAGATGCCGAGCAGGTCGTCGACGCTCATGCGGCCCCACTCCGGGTGGTGGAGGGCGCGGCCGAAGGCGGCGGCAGGGAGGTCCTCGAGGAGCATCACCCAGCGGCGATGGAGGGCGTCGAGCAGGGCGAGCGAGACCTCGATCGGCGCCGTCCGCGCCTCCGGCAGCTCGGCCCAGCGCGCCTCTTCGTAGGTCTTGATCGTCGGTTCCTCCTCGGTGAGCGCCAGCTTCAGCCGCACGTAGGCGTTGAGGTGGCTGTCGGGCAGGTGATGGACCACCTGCCGCACGGTCCAGCCGCCCGGCCGGTAGGGCGTGTCGAGCTGCTCGTCGCCGAGCCCGGCCACGGCCGCCCGCACCGCCGCCGGCGCCGCGGCGATCGCCTCGATCCACTCCCGCCGCGTCACCTCCGTCACCTCGTGGACGCGCTCGAACTTTCCGACTGGGTACCGCAGGTCGAGCTCGCTCATCGTCTCCTCCCCCTTGCGAGGAGGGGATTCTGCCACGACCCCTGCTGTTGAACCCCCGCTGGCGCGAGCGACGGGCGAGGGCTTTCCGGAAGGCGTAAAAGCGGCGTAGAATGGCGGCATGAACGAGCCGCTGCACGGGCCGCGCGGGCGCGGCGCCTCCAGCAATCCCGCCAACCGTTTCACCCACCTCTCGATCGAGGCCGAGGAGCCGCCCCCCGACCGGGTGCCGACGATCTACCTGCGCGACACCAGCCGCGCCGTCATCGCCCGCAACGACAGCCCCGACGTCGGCTTCGAGGCGTCGGTGAATCCGTACAGGGGATGCGAGCATGGGTGCGTGTACTGTTTAGAGGGCGAGACACCGATCCTCATGGCCGACGGAACGACGCAGCCGATCCGCTCGGTGCGAGTCGGCGACGAGATCTACGGCACCCGGCGCGACGGGTGGTACCGGCGCTACGTGAGGACTCGTGTGCTGGCGCACTGGGAGACGTCCCGGCCCGCGTACACCATCACGCTGGCCGACGGCACGCGCCTCATCGCCGGCGGGGATCACCGCTTCCTGACCGAGCGCGGCTGGAAGTTCGTCACCGGCACCGAGCACGGCCCGCGCCGCCGGCCTCATCTCACCGTGCACAACGAGCTAGTCGGCACGGGACAGTTCGCGGCAGGCGCGGATCTCGCGGATCCATCGTATCGGCGCGGCTATCTCAGCGGACTGATTCGAGGGGACGGTCATCTCGCCTCGTATCACTACGAGAGAGCGGGGCGGGCGCACGGCGACCAGCACCAGTTCCGCCTCGCACTGGTCGACGACGAGGCGCTCGAGCGCGCCCGCTGCTACCTCGCCGCCTTCGACGTTCCGGTTCACGAGATGGTCTTCCAGCAGGCGGTGGGCGACCGCCGCCCCATGAACGGCATCAGGAATCACGCGCGAGCCGACGTCGAGCGCATTCGTGACCTCGTCCGCTTTCCGGCCGGGGAGCCCGAGGAGACCTGGCGCCTGGGATTCCTCGCGGGTATCTACGATGCCGAGGGCTGCTACAGCGCCAAGATCCTGCGCATCAGCAACACCGATCCCGAGCTGGTGGACCAGATCACTGGCTGTCTCCGCGCCCTCGGGCTCGGGTTCGCGCTCGAAGTGCGGCGACACGAGGATCGCCGGCCCCTGCAGGTCGTGCGCCTCACCGGCGGGCTCGCCGGCTGTCTCCGCTTCTGGCACTCGGTGGGCAATGCCATCTCCCGCAAGCGCGACTTCCAGGGCCGGGCGCTCAAGTCCGGCGCCTGCCTGGCGGTTCGTTCGATCGAGCCCTTACCCGGCACCACCCGGCTGTTCGACATCACGACCGGCACGGGAGACTTCATCGCCAACGGCGTGGTGAGCCACAACTGCTACGCCCGTCCCTTCCACGAGTACCTCGGCTTCTCCGCCGGGCTCGACTTCGAGACCCGGATCATGGTCAAGGAGGACGCGCCGGAGCTGCTGCAGCGGGAGCTGGCGGCGCCCGGCTGGCGGCCGCAGGTGATCGCGATGAGCGGGGTCACCGACTGCTACCAACCGATCGAGCGCAAGCTCGAGCTGACCCGGCGCTGCCTGGCGGTGCTGGCCGCGTGCCGGAACCCGGTGGCGGTCATCACCAAGAACGCCCTGGTGCGGCGGGACGCCGACCTGCTCGGCGAGCTGGCGCGGCACGGGGCGGCGAGCGTGTCGCTCTCGGTGACCACGCTCGACCCCGAGCTGGCGCAGCGGATGGAGCCGCGCACCTCGCACCCGCGGCGGCGGCTCGAGGCGATCGCCGAGCTGTCGGCCCAAGGCATCCCGTGCAGCGTCATGGTCGCGCCGGTCGTTCCCGGCCTCACCGACCACGAGATGCCGGCGATCCTGAAGGCCGCGCGCGAGGCCGGCGCGGTGTCGGCGGGCTTCGTGCCGCTGCGCCTGCCGGGCGCAGTCGCCGGCCTCTTCGAGGCCTGGCTCGCCGAGCACTTCCCCGACCGCCGTGAGAAGGTCCTGAACCGGGTGCGCAGCCTGCGCGGCGGCCGCCTCAACGACCCCAGCTTCGGCAGCCGGATGCACGGCGAGGGGATCTTCGCCGAGCAGATGCGGGCGCTCTTCGAGACCACCTGCCGGCGCCTGGGCTTCCCCGAGGAGCGGCCGGAGCTGTCGACGGCGGCTTTCCGCCGGCCGCGCGATCCGGACGATCCGCAATTGGAGCTGTTCGCGGGCTAGGGGGCGCCGTCGGCGGTGCCGTCTGCAACGGGCTCAGTGGCCGTCGGGGTGGGTGTGCGTGTGGCCTTCGTGGCCCGCGCCAGGGTGCTCCTCGCCCGGCGCGCCCGGCGGCTCGGCGATCTCGCCGTCCAGGCCGACGAGCCCGGCCTCCTCGACCGCTTGCGCGTAGTCCTCGGCCGACATCCGCGGCAGGCTGCGGACGAAGGCCACGATGGCCCAGACCTGCTCGTCGCTGTGCGTGGGACCGAACGCCGGCATGCCGGTCATCTTGATGCCGTTCTCGACGACCCAGTAGAGCTCGCCCGGCGTCAGCTCCTCGGCCTCCTCGTTCAGCTCCGGCGGGAACGGGTTGAGGCCTTTGCCGATCTCCGACGCCGGCACCCCCGGCGCGCCGTGGCAGGTGACGCACATCTCGTGGTAGTGGATGAGCCCCTCCGCGAGCAGCTCGGGGCGGTCGAGCGGCGGCACCTCCACCGCGCCGGCGCGCCGCTCGATGGAGCGCTCCTGCGCCTTCTCGAGGGCCCAGGCCACGAGACCGGTGTCGGGAGTGGTGGCGGCGACATCGTAGGCGCCGCTGTAGACGACGCCGAGGAAGACCGCCGCGAGGATCGCCAGGACGGCAACCGCGGTGAGCAGGATTTTCATCGGGCCGCGATCATGCCACGCGCGGCGGCGCCCGCGCCAGCAGGCCGCCGGCTCCCCTGTTGTAGTTGATACGCTGTTGCGGCGGGAGGGACCGATGATCGAGGAGCTGACCGAGCCGCCGCCGCGCCAGGACGCCGCCCCGGCGGGCGAGCTGGCGATCGTGCTGACCGGCGGCGGCGCCCGCGCCGCCTATCAGGTCGGGCTCCTCCGCTGGCTCGCCCGCACGTTCCCGGCGCTGCGCGCCCCGGTCATCACCGGCGTCTCGGCCGGGGCGATCAACGCCACCTTCCTCGCCGCCCACCCCGGCACGATCGCCGAGGCGTCGCTGGCGCTGTCGGAGATCTGGGCGCGCCTCACGGTCGACGACATCTTCCGCGTCGACGTCGGCTTCCTGGCGCGCAACCTGGTGCGCTGGGGG
This sequence comes from Thermoanaerobaculia bacterium, assembly GCA_044866775.1. Classification (GTDB taxonomy): domain Bacteria; phylum Acidobacteriota; class Thermoanaerobaculia; order Multivoradales; family UBA5704; genus DASUNQ01. The sequence goes on from JBIOUG010000107.1 coordinate 21,520, forward strand.
ACGCGGCTGGTCTCGGGGGGCGGCCCGATCGCTCCGGCGGTGCGCGGCCTCGTCGACACCCAGCCGCTGCGCGCCCTCATCCAGCGCTCCGTGGCGACGGTCGACGGCGAGATCATCGGCGTCGAGCGCAACCTCGAGCGCGGCGCCTTGAAGGCGCTCGCCCTGACCGGCCTCAACTACTCGACCGGCCAGACCGTCACCTGGCTCCAAGGCGCCGACCTCGCGACCTGGGAGCGGCCGCAGCGGCGCAGCGTCAAGGCGCGGATCGGCGTCGAGCACGTCATGGCCTCCTCGGCGCTGCCGATCTTCTTCCCCGCCGTCCGTGTCGGCGAGGCCTGGTACGGCGACGGCGGCGTGCGCCTGTCGACCCCGCTCGCTCCGGCGCTGCACCTGGGCGCCACCCGCATCCTCGCGGTCTCGCCGCGCTACCACCCGACGCTCGCCGAGGCCGAGCGCCGCGAGGACAAGGGATACCCGGAGCCGGCGGCGATCCTGACGCACCTGCTCGACGCCGTCTTCCTCGACATGCTGGACTACGACAGCCAGCAGATGCAGCGCCTCAACCGCCTGCTGCCCTACGTCCCCGACGAGGCGCGGGAGGGGCTGCGGCCGGTCGAGCTGCTGGTGCTGCGGCCGAGCGAGGACCTGGGGGACTTGGTGACGGAGTTCGAGCCGCGCCTGCCGCCCGCCTTCCGTTACCTGACGCGGAGCCTGGGAACCCGCGAGGCCCAGGGATCGGACTTCCTCTCCTTCCTCGCCTTCCAGCCCGACTACCTGCAGCGCCTGATGGAGCTGGGCGAGAAGGACGCCGAGGCGCGGCTGCCGGAGATCCGGACGCTGGTCGGCGGCGTGACCGTCGCCTGAGCCTCACGGAAAAGCGGGCTCAGTTCCCTGCTGCTGTCTGCACGAGCTTGGACGGGTTCTGCTCGAGCCAGAGCGCGACGGTCTTTTCCTTCTCGCCGTCGCCATCTCGCCCAGCCATCGGCGCGCCCAGCCGCGCACGAAATGGGCGCGCAAGGCCCGGCTCTCGGAACGCCAGCCAGCGCCGCGAAATCCTTCGTTTCCAGCGCGAGGTCCTCTCACTCTGCCGCGGAGTCACTCGATCCAGCACCTGAAATCCGACAACTAGCGGTTCTTAGACCCGAATTGGCGGTGCGCTCTCGACATTCTGCCGCGGATCTAGTTCTATGTGCCGTAAAGTTGCTCGCCGCACTCCCCATCCACCGCCGATAAGCCGCGAACTCCGTTAGATCAGCCGCCAGTTGCCCTGGCGCAGCGGCTGGGGAGAGAGACAACGCCGCGGAGTGCCTTGACTCCGCGGCGTTGCACCTCGATTTCGCGGCGGATTCTCCCGCCTCGAGGCCTGCGGCGGCGGGTTCCGCGGCCGGGGTGCGCGGCGCGACGCCCCGGCGGCGCGATCTCGCGGCAGCGCGAGGTGTGTCGCAGCCGACTCCTACGCCACCGTCACCTCGTCGCAGAGGTAGACGTCCTGGATGGCGTTGAGCAGCTCGACGCCGTCCTGCATCGGCCGCTGGAAGGCCTTGCTCTCTTCTTCTAGACTGGAGACGCGCGTGCCACTACCACCGTTCACGGACAGCGGCGACTTGCCCGTCGGCGTGCTTGCAGCGCCCCTGCGCGAGGTCCTCGACCGCTTCGGCGGCGGGAGCCCACAACGAAGGGCAGTGGCTCTCCGCCTCGTGCGCATCTACGAGTTGGCACACGCTGGCGGTCACGTGTCTCGGTTCATCGTTTTCGGATCGTTCGTCACCAATGCTCGCGACCCCAATGACGTCGATGTCTTTCTCCTGATGGAGGACACCTTCGACGCTGGTGCACTGGCCGGCGAGGCACGGCTGTTGTTCGACCACGGAGCGGCTCAAGCCCATTTCGGCAGTAGCGTCTTTGGCTGCGCCGCTTGGCCGCTTGGGAAGGTGAGGACGCGGCCGTGGAATACTGGCAGGTCAAGCGCGGCGGCGGGCGGCGTGGTATCGTAGACATCCTTCAGGAGGAGTGATGACTAGCAGCGACCAGGAGATGGAGGCGACGCTGGAAAGGATACGGCGCTTCCAGGCCCAGGTGGCCCAGCTTCGGAAGGTGGAGACCAACCCGGTGAATTACCGCCTGTCGGCATCGGGGTTCCTGGCGGAGATCGACCGGATGCAGTTGGAGGTGCGGGAGTACCTGTCCCTGCACCCCACGGAACAAGCCGCCCGCGCCTGAAATGTGCGAGGCGGCTACTCGCCCTCAGGCCACCGTCTCGTCGCAGAGATAGAGATGAAGCTCCTGTCGGTCGGCGACGGCCGCGCGGAGCCGCACGCCCGCGGTGGCGCGTAGCGACGCGGAACGATCCGGCATGGCCGAGTGAAGAACGGCCTTACGGCTCAGCGGCACGCGGGGCGTGAACGGTACAGCCGTTGGCTCCTGTGGCATTCTTCCTGCTGCCCGTCACCTCGGGCCTCCCGTACAGATCGAGATGCTGCCTGGAACGATGATGCTCCCAGAGACGCTCGAGGCGTTTCACATCCGCCTCCGCTGCGATTCCGAACCGGCCCGCAGCCAGGATCGTGGCACGCACCGAGACGCGTGGTTCAGCCGCCGGGCCACGTTGACCGCACTTCGGACAGAAGATCGTCGGCGGCCTGATTCCCCGCTGGGTGCGGATGTCATGCAGCAAGCAATCGAGCCTCTGCGCCAGGGCGATCAGCTCATCGATATCAACGTCGCCACGCCAGCTCTGCCACAGCCCTTCCACCATCTCGGGAAACCAGGTCTTGCTCCTATCGCCCGAAGCCACTATCGCGCCTCCACAAGCTCGACCAGGGCTCTATAGCGTCCCGGTGTCGCCGGTCGAACGTCATCGCGATAAGCGGCGGGCGAAGCCCGCTCGCTTCATCGCGGGGTTAGCCGGAGTCATCGCTCCACATTTTGCTTGTTGATCACCGCGTTGCGCTTCAAGAAACGAATCAGAATTGTTTCGATCTTCTTTCTGAGCACGCCATCGTCAATCTTGATGTACGCAGCGGTATCGACGATCGGCGTCTTGAACCAAAACTTCTCTTCGTGTTCCTGGATCCTCTTTCGAATGTTAGAACCCTGCCCGACGTATATGGGCCGCTCGGAGATATCGTAGAGGACGTAGATCCCTGGATCTTCCGGCCAGTCGTTCTTGTCATGGGGATCGAATGCAAAGAACTCTCCAACGCCTCCAATCGTCGCCTCCTCCTTGATCTCCTTCTTGGCTTCGGCGGGTAGCTCTTTCCCCAGCGCCTGTTCAAGACGGCGAACCGTTCGGGCCCTGGGATTCTCGATACGTCCTGATTCGATGTTGTAGATCGCTGGGACTGACACGCCCGCTTTGGAGGCAAGCTCCGCGACCGACAAATCTCGCTCGTTCCTTACGCGGTTCAGCCAGCTACCAAAGGCCGAGGGTCCCGCCTGTTCAACCTCTTCGGCCTGCTCGGTTCGTTCATTGAAAGAGCCTTCGGAAGCACCCTTGTTTTCTGTCTGCTGGAGACCAAGGAGCTCTCGCAGACGAGTTTTCTGGTTGCGGTCCGGCGCGCCTCTCCCATTCTCCCAGTTCGAGATGGTCCCTTGAGCCACCCCGAGCTTCTCGGCAAGCTCGGACTGTGACCACGCGTTTTTTATGCGACCACGCCGCATCCGTTCGCCGAAAGAAATGTTTGCCATTGCCGAGCGATCCTACAGGTCTCCGGCGCGTTGCACAAGCTTTCCGGCCAACAGCCTTTGAGGTGAGCGGCGGCGCCAGCCGCCCGCTCGTCCGAGAAGTTGTGCGCCTGCTCTTGCAATCTTAGTCGCCATGGTTGCCTGCGTACCCCTCGAGGAAGTTCACATGACAATGAATACGACCACCCCTGTGGCTGCCGATCAAATTTCCAAGATCGTGTATGACGAGGCGCGGCCTTCCGCCCATCTTCAAGGACGAGTTCGGCATCCGCATCTTGCCTGAAAAGGCTTAGCATTCCTGAGGTGGCAGAGGAAGATACCGATAGATATGCCTCAATCCGATAGGTGCCCTGGTTCTCAGATAATCCATCGGTGGTCGCAAAATCTATGGATCCACTGCCGTACGACAATTTCGTACGCAATAGGGATTGGTTCAGACTTTTCCCCGGAGAGCATTCCATGACCTCTGAGCCGTTCAATCGGTCTTAGGGTTTTCAGGGCGGCACCCTCCTTGCCGCACAATCGGGATAGGGGGGCGCCTCGCAGCGCCCCTCCTCCCACACCACCGTGCGTACGGGTCACGTACACGGCGGTTCGGCTGATTCAGTCAATCTCCCGTTAACCGTTCACCAGGCTGGGCAGACCG
>JBIOUG010000108.1:0-14376 GCA_044866775.1 Thermoanaerobaculia bacterium
TCCGCAGGGAGCGACCGGAGGACCGGCACCCCACGCGGCGACTAGCGGTGCCGCGCGGCGCCATCCGTCTCTCGCTCTCACTCCTCCGGTAGCACCTCGAACAGCGCACCAAGCTCGTCGGCCTGCCGCACCGCGAACCGCTCCGGCCGCTCGTAGATCCACTTCGCCTCGATCGGCCACGGCGTCCGCGGATCGCGGATCAGATGCACCCACCGCACGCGCGCCTCCCGCAGATTCGCGAGCCAAGCCGCCACGTCGGGCCGCACGCGCGGGTTGCAGCCGGGGTACTCCGCGGCCGCGCGCCGGTCCTCGGCGTTCAAGTTGACGTAGATCGCCCGGCGCTCGAGCCGCGGCCCCATCGCCGGAAAGCGGAAGCCGTTGACCGCCGAGCTGGCGACCGCCACCGTACCGCTGCCGTGCGCGTCCAGGTACCCCCAGGCCGCGGCGTAAAGTGGCGCCGGCGTAACGTGGACCGTGAATTCCTCGCGCAGCGCCCGCCCGCGGTCGAGCCGGCGGTAGCGGGCGAGGAGCGGAGCGCCGGCGATCGCCAGCAGAAGCGCGCCGGCGGCCAGGACGCGCCACCGCGCGCGTACCGTGGCGCGCGCTCTCTCGGAGAGGACGAGGACCGCCGCCGCGAGGTCGGCGAGCCCGGCGGCGACGCGCACGCCCAGCGGCATCTCGGCATGAAGCATCAGCAGCCCTTGGAGGACGACCGCGAGGGCGAGGCCGCGCAGCAGTGCATCGCGGGCGCCGCGGGTCTCGGCCAGCGCGACCGCGGCGGCGAAGGCCAGGCCGACCGCCGGCAGCAGGTAGCGCGTGTTGGCATAGACGTGGCCGATGCCGGCGTAGGGCACGACGGCCCAGAAGGCGACCTCGAGGACGATCTGGATCCACACCACCCAGGCCTCGCGCCGACGCGCCGCCGCCGCTGCGAACGGCAGGAGGAGCACCGCCGGCACGAGCAGCAGCAGCGCCGGCCCCACCCCCATCTCGAGGAGCGCCGGCTCGGTCGAGCCGAGGAGCGCGCGCACCGCCTCGCCTTCGAGCCACATCGCGCGCGGCAGGTCGGCCACCGACCCGTGCCGCGGCAAGCGGTGGGTCTCCGCGCGCGGCTCACTGCGGCCCGTCGCCTCGCACTCGAGGGCCAGCGGATCCACCCCGAGCGCGACGTTGCGCAGGTAGAAGCCGCCGCCGAGCGCCGCCGCGGCCAAGAGGGCGGCGGCGAGCTGCGGCAGGCGCCGACGCCAGTTCCCCCATGCCAGCGCCGCGACCGCGACGCCGAGGGTGAGCGCGTACGGGATGCCGAGCACCTTGGTGCCGGCCGCGATCCCGAGCCCCGCGCCGGCAAGCAGCGCCGCCCCTCCCACCGGCGCCCGCAGCCAGCGCAGCCCGAGGTAGGCGGCGGCCAGCAGGCTCGCCGCGGTCAGGATGTCGACGTACGGCGTGGCCGCGAAGCGGAGCACCGCTGGCGTCGCCACGACGGCGAAGCCGGCGAGCGGCCAGTGGCGCTCGGCGCCCAGCCGCCGGGCGACGCCGGCCGCGGCCAGGCCGAGCAACGCCCACTGCGGCAGGAACGCCAGGTTGACGTAGAGCTCGCCGTGCGACGGCGCCATCCACCACCAGAGCCAGAGCGAGCCGTTCGCCGGCGCGTAGCCGTAGTAGTTGACGGGAAAGGCGCCGAAGACCGGACGGATGTCGCCCTCCTGCAGCCAGGTCGCGGTGAGCAGCAGGTGGTAGTGCAGGGCGTCCCAGGAGAGCGGCGGCCGCAGCAGGCCGCGCAGCGCCTCGCTCCCGACGCCGTGAAGGACGGCGAGCGAGAGCGCGGGATGGGCCCGGAGCTGGCGCCAGGAGGCCGCGGCGAGACCGGCCGCCAGGCCGCGCAGCTCTCCGGTCGCGAGCCGGCGCGGCCAGCGCAGGAGTGCGACGGCGGCCAGGGCCTCGAGCGCCAGCGCCAGCTCGAGGCGCAGCGCGCCGAGCGCGCCGAGCACGAAGGCGACGGCGATCGCCTGCGCGGTCGCGGCAAGGAGCGCGGCGATGGCGAGCGCCAGCGGCTCCTCGGCGGCGCGCCGGCCGAGCAGGCGCACCGCGAGGAGGAAGCCCACGAGGCCGACGAGCGCCAGCGAGACGAGGGTGAGCGCCGCCCCCAGGAGATCGATCATGGTGCCGGGCGCTCCTCAGGCGGCCGCGAGCTTCGCGACCAGGAAGGCCCCGTGCCGCCGGTCGAGGCGCGTGGCCCAGCGCGCGAGCCGCGGTGGAAGGGGATAGAAGCCGACGGTGCGGAGCGTCTCGACGCGGAAGCCGTGGTGGCGGCAGAGCTCGGCCAGGGCGCGCCCGCTGAAGAGGCGCAGATGGCTGTCTTCCGGGTGATCGATGCGCTGGCCGCAGAGCGGGTCGAGCGGGTTGCCGACCAGCACCTCCGAGGAGACGTGCGCCGGCGGCGGCTGGAAGCCCAGGGCGAGCGAGACGACGTTGTGCCAGCTCGCGAGGTTGTTGGTCGAGAGCAGAGCGGCGCCGTCCGGCCGCAGGACGCGCCGCACCTCGCGCAGGAAGTGGTCGGTCGAGCGCAGGTGCTCGATGACCTGGTTGGCGTGCACGAGGTCGAAGCTCGCCGCGGCGAAGGGGAAGCGGGCGTTCAAGTCGGCGACCGCGACCCGCACGCCGCGCTCCGTCGCGGCGCGCGCCCGCGCGGGCATCGCCTCGATGCCGTGCGGCCGCATCCGCGCGCGGTCGGCCAGCTCGCGGGTGAAGCCGCCGTCGCCGCAGCCGCAGTCGAGCAGGGCGCCTCCGGGGCGCTCGTCGAGCAGGGCCAGGATCTCCTCGCGGTTGAGCCGCTCGGTGGCGCGGAACACCCTGAAGAGGTAGCTCTGCGGCTCTTCCATGGGAGACGCCCCGTCGGCTGGGGAGATCGCGCGGCAGTCTAGCAGCGGAGCCTCGCTCGCACCTCCTCGTAGAGGCTCTCGACGCGCGCCGCGAGGACGTCCCAGTCGAACTCCCGCGCCCGCGCGAGCGCCGCGGCGGCGAGCCGCGCCCGCGCCTCGTCGTCGTCGAGGAGGCGGCCGAGCGCGGCGGCGAGCGCCTCCGGCTCGGGGTCGGCGGCCAGGCCCTCCACGCCGTCGCGCACCAGCTCGGGAACGGCGCTCGCCGGGGCGTGGCAGTAGACGACCGGAAGCCCGGCAGCCATGGCCTCGAGCGGGAACATCCCGAAGCTGTCCTGCGACGAGGGCTGGACGGCGACCAGCGCTCGGCCCATCTCTCGCCAGAGCGCGTTGCTCGGGAGCTTGCCGGTGAAGCGCACGGCGGCGGTGAGCCCGAGCGCCGCCGCCTGCCGCTCGAGATCGGCGCGTCCGGGGCCGTCGCCGGCGATCGTGAGCAACGGGCCGGGATGCCTGGCGGTCAGCCGCGCCAGCGCCTCGAGCAGCAGGTCGAGCCGCCGCTCGCGCGTCAGGCGGCCGGCGAAGAGGAGCGGCGGACCGCCCTCGGCGGCCTCGGCTGCGGCACGGCGGATCGCGGCGAACGGGATGCCGTTCGGCAGCACCTGCACGTCCTCGCCGCCGCGGTCGGCGGCGACCCGCGCGGCGGTCAGCCGGCTGACTGCGGTGACCGCGGCGCCGCACCGGGCCGCCAGCCGCTCGAGCAGCCGGTAGGCCGGCCAGTGCCAGCCGCCGAGATAGCTCCGCCAGTACGGACCCCAATGCGCGTGCCAGTTGACCACCAGCGGCTTGCCGGCGCGGCGGCAGCGCCAGGCGAGCGGGAAGAGGTGGAGGTAGGGGACGTTGGCGGTCTCGACGAGATCGTACGGAGCGAGGTCGAGACCGGCCGTGCGTGCGGCGTAGGTGATCGCCCGCCGAGTGCTCCGCCGCCCTTCGCGCGTGTACAGCGCGGCGTCGGGGCCGAGCGGCAGGTAGCGGACCTCCGGCGCCGCCTCGCCGCTCGCCGCGCAGAGGCCGCCCAGCGTCACCTCGTGCCCGCGCCCGGCGAGAGCCCGCGCCAGCTCGAAGTTGCGATGCTCGACCCCGCCGACGTGCTCGGGGTAGACGACGTCGTAGAGGAGCAGCACTCTCACGCGGCGGAGTCCTCGCCCCGGCGGTCGCAGCGGGCGAGGAGCGCGAGGCAGAGCCCGCCGGTGGCCGCCTGGAAGACCAGCCCGAGGGCAGTGAAGGCGAGCCCGAACCCGAGCGCCGTAGCCTCGCGCGCCGCGGCGGTGGCTCCGACGGCGAACGGCGAGAGGAGCAGCACCTGCGCCGCCTGCGTCGTTCCCAGCCCGGCCGGCGCGATCGGCAGCGCGCCGACGAAGAGGACGAAGGGGAGCAGCTCGAGAGCGGCCGGCAGGGGGAGACGCACGCCCCAGATCCAGAGCGCCCCCCACTGCCCGAGCGTGAGCACCGCGACGTGCGGCAGGCGCGCGGCGAGCGCGACGAAGTGCCCGCCGACCCCTGCCTCGAAGAGCGGCGCGAGGATCGGCCTGCCGGCAAGCCGTCGCGGCCGGAGGGCGACGAGTCCCAGATAGCCGAGCACGGCGACGCCGGCGGCGACGAGCGCCGGCGTGGCCGCTGCCGTGACGCCGGCCGGTCCCCCGCTGCCCCCACCGCCGACCGTGGCGCGCATCCCGCGTCCGCTCCACGCCGCCGCCACCAGCGCCGCTACGTTGATCCCGAGCAGGAAGAGCACGTACCCGGCGGCGCGCCGGCCGGGCACGCCGCGCCGGTGGAAGTACACGCCGAGCCCTCCCTGCCCGGCCGCGTAGCTCACCAAGCCGGCGAGGTAGGTGGCGCCGCGGGCGAGCGCGAGCTCACGCAGCGGGAGGCGCAGCCCCGCCGCTGCGAGGCCGGCGCGAGTCGCCCAGACGTCCGCCGCGAGCGTCAGCGTGGCGAGCGGCAGCGTGTAGAGCACCAGCGCCAGCCAGGGCCCCGCTGTCAAGGCGCGGCGCAGCTCCGCGAGCGGCACACGCCACGCCAGGTACCCGAGCAGGGCGATCGCCGCGATCCACGGCAGCAGGCGCCGCGCCGTGCGCGGCCGGCCCCTCGCCCCGGCTTCCGCGGTCGGTCCCGCCGCCACGGCCGTCAGCGCCGCGGGATGAGCATCAGATCGAGCAGGAACGAGGCGAAGACAGTCTGCGCCCCGAGCACCATCGCCGCCATGCCGATGACGATGCCGCGCACCGCCATGAGGTCGCCGGGATTGCTGACCCAGTCGAGCACGATCTTGACCTCCAGCCCGAGGCCGGCGAGGAGCAGCAGCGCGCCGCCGAGGAGCCCCTGCTCGAGGCTGAAGAGCGGTAGCCACTGCCGCAGCCACTGGTTGGGGCGGGCGAAGCCGGCGCCCATCGAGAAGGTCTTGGCGAAGAGGTCGAAGAGCACCAGGTTGTAACCCATGATGAGAGCGGCGACGCCGAAGAGCAGGGGGTGGTAGTCCCAACGCTGGCCGAAGAATTCGCGCGGGCCGCCGGCGAGCGCCGCGACGAGCGCCGCGCCGACCAGCATGAGCAGCAGGCCCGGGAGCTGGAAGAGGTACGACGGCGAGAACAGCAGCATGAAGCGCACGTGCCGCCAGGCGTCGCGCACTCCGGCGAGCTTCGACGTGCCGGCGCGCGGATGATAGGTGATCGGGATCTCTTGGACGCGCAGCCGCTCGCGCAGCGCGTTGACCACCATCTCCGAGGCGAACTCCATGCCGGTGGTGCGCAGGTGGAGGCGCCCGGCGGCCTCGCGGGTCAAGGCGCGCATGCCGCAATGGGAGTCGGCGATGCGGGTCTTGAAGAGGAGGCGCAGCATGCCCGAGAGGATCGGGTTGCCGATCCAGCGGTGCGACCAGGACATCGCGCCGGGGAGGATCGTGCCGCCGAGGCGGTCGCCCATGACCAGGTCGCAGTCGCCGGCGCGCAACGGCTCGAGGAAGCGGCCGAGCTCGGCGAAGTCGTAGCTGTCGTCGGCGTCGCCCATCACGATGTAGCGTCCGCGCGCCTCGGCGAAGCCGCGCAGGTAGGCCGACCCGTAGCCGCGCCGCCGCTCCTCGACGACGCGCGCCCCGGCGGCGGCGGCGATCGCCGCCGAGCCGTCGGTCGAACCGTTGTCGACCACCACCACCTCGCCGGGGATGCCGAGGGCGGCGAAGGTCCCGAGCGCCTTGGCGACGCAGGCGCCGACCGCCTCCGCCTCGTTGAGGCAAGGCATGACGACCGAGACGAGGGGCTCCCCGGCGGCGGCGATCGCCGCCGGCTGCGGCGACACAGAAACGCTGCTCCCGGTCAAATCGAAACGTCCTCTAGCGCGGTGGGCAACCGGGCGTCATTGTAGCGCCCGGGCCACGTCCCGGGCGTTTTCGGAAGACGCTCCCGCAGCAGGCACCTCGTAGATTCGATTGTGCGCGTCCGCGAAGCGCAGCCGAAAGAGATCGGGCCGGCCCGCCGCCCACGCCGCCTCGGGCGGGAACGGGTTGCGAATGTGCCGCTGCACGTGAACCCAGCGAACGCCGTCCCGGTACAGATTGGCGATCCAGGCCGTCGCGTCGTGATCGACGCGCGGGTCACACCGCGGGTACGCCGACGCGAGGCGATGATTGGCGCGATTGACGTTGACGTAGACCGTCCGGCGCTCGAGCCGCGGCCCCATCGCCGGGTAGACGAAGGAGGTCCGCGGCGAGCCGACGACCGCCACCGTCCCCGTACCGCCGTGGCGGTCGAGCCATGTCCAGGCGGGCGCCCAGAGGCGGGCATCCGTGGCGTGGGCGGTGAACTCCTGGCGCAGCGCCCGCGGGCGGTCGCGCAGGCGGAAGCGCGCCCAGGCCGGCGTGGCGACGAGTGCCGCTGCGAGCGCGGCCGCCGCGGCGAGCCGCCAGCGCGCGCGCAGCAGCCTGCGGAGGCGCGGCGAGAGGACGAGGACGAGCGCGGCGAGGTCGGCCGCGGCGAGCGCCAGGCGCACGCCGCGCGGCATCCGCGCCGCGAGCTGCAGGAGATCCTGGGCGAGGAGCGCGAGCACCAGGAGCTCGAGCCATCGCCGCTCGGTGTCGCGTGCGCCGCGGCGGGCCTCTGCCAGCGCGACGCCGCCGGCGGCGGCGAGGCCGAGCGTCGCGAGGAGGTAGCGCGGGTTCGCATAGACGTGGCGGTTACCGGCGTACGGCACGACGAGCCAGAAGGCGAGGTGGGCGAGCACCTGGAGCCACACGAAGAGCCCGGCGCGCCGCCGCGCCCGCTCGAGCCCCCACGGCAGCGCCGCCACGGCCACGAGGAGGAGCAGGGCCTGCGGCCCGAAGCCCAGCTCGAGGGCCACCGGCTGCGAGGTGCCAAGCAGCGAGTCGAGAAGCTGGCCCTCGCCGAGCATCGCCCGCGGCAGATCGGCCATCGACCCGGCGCGCGGCAGGCGCGCCACCACCCCTGGTGGATCGCCGCGCGCCGTGCTCTCGCAGCGGGCGGCGAGCGGATCGGTGCCGAGGGCGGCGTTGCGGAGGTAGAAGAACCCGCCGAGGAGGGCGGCGATGGCGAGCGCGGCCGCCGCCTGCGGCAGCCGGCGCCGCCAGCCGCCGCGGGCGAGCAACAGCGCGGCGGCGGCCAGCGCCGCGGCATAGGCCAGCCCGAGCACCTTGGTGCCGGCGGCGAGCCCCAGGCCGGCGCCGGCGAGGACTGCCGCGGGCCAGCGCGGCTCCTCGAGCCAGAGGAGGGCGAAGAACGCGGCGGCGAGGAGACAGGCGGCGGTCGGGATGTCGACGTACGGCGTCGCGGCGAAGCGGACCACGGCCGGCGTCGTCGCCACGAGGAACGACGCCAGCGGCCACCAGCGCCGCGCGCCGAGCTGCCGCGCCACGCCGCCCGCCGCGAGCCCGAGCAGCAGCCACTGCGGCAGGAAGGCGAGGTTGACGTAGAGCTCGCCGTGCGAGGGCGCCATCCACCACCAGAGCCAGACCGCGCCGTTGCCGGGCGCGTAGCCGTAGAAGTTGAGCGGCACCGGTCCGAGCACCGGCGCGAGGTCCCCTTGCTGCAGCCAGCGCGCGGCGAGGAGGAGGTGATACATGAGCGCATCCCAGGAGAGCGGCGGGCGCAGCAGGCCGCGCAGCGCCTCGCTGGCGACGGCATGGACGGCGACGATGGCGAGCGCCGGATAGGCCGCGAGCTGCTCGCCGGTGCGGCGGGCGAGGAGCGCGAGGGGCGTGAGCAACTCGTCGCCGGTGAGGCGGCGCGGGACGAGGAGGAGCGCGGCGGTGCAGACACCGACCAGCGGCAGGGCCAACTCGAGGCGGAGGATGCCGAGCGCGCCGAGAAAGAGGCCGACGCCGACGGCGATCGCGTTCGCTGCGAGGAGGGCCGCGATCGCGAAGGCGAGCCGATCGCGCGCCGCCCGCGCGCCGAGGAGCCGCAACGCCGCGAGGCCGCCGCAGGCGAAGAGCAGGAGCAGGACGGCCAGCGTCGCCAGGGCGCCCAGGATGTCCAGGAGCGGCACGGGCGGATTCTCTAGCAGGCGCAGCGCAGGCGCTACGTGCAGTCCCCGCGCGGCCGCGTGACTCGAACCGGCGCCGGCGACGTCGGTCGACCTCACGGCAGGGGTAGGATTCGCCGGTGCATCAGGCCGAGGACTACTTCGAGCGCGAGTACTTCGAGCTCCACCCCGGGAAGATCCGCTATCTCGAGTACCTGATCTCGCTGCTGCGGGAGCACGGTGTCGCCGGCGGGCGGGTGCTCGACGTCGGCTCGGGCTACGGCTTCTTCCTCGCGGCGCTCGAGCAAGCCGGCTACGAGCCGTACGGCCTCGAGCTCTCGCCCCACGCCGCCGAGCGGGCGCGGGAGCGTACGACCGCGGTCATCGCGACCGGCAGCGCCGAGGCCCCCTTCCCCTTTGCCGACGGCCATTTCGCCGCGGTGACCATGCTCGACGTCATCGAGCACCTGCAGGACTACCCGGCGGCCCTCGCGAGCTGCCGCCGCGTGCTCGCCCCCGGTGGCAAGCTCGTCGTCATCACCCTCAACGCCGGCAGCCTCGCCCGCCCCCTCCTCGGCCGCCGCTGGAGCTGGCACCTCGACCCGACGCACGTCCACATGTTCTCCGCCGGCATGCTCCGCCGCGCCCTCACCGCAGCCGGCCTCGAGCCGACGACCATGACGACCATCTCCAACTTCTGCAACGTCGGCGAAGGCAACCCCGCGCTGAAACCCCTTCGCCGCATCGGCCGCGTCGTCACCACGCCCGTCCTCGGCGACTCTCTGCTCGCCGTCGCGACCAGAAGCGGCTAGCCCCCGCTCGATCGTTCCCGGACTACCGTTCGGACCTCTCGGCCAGGAAGCCTCTGTAGAGCAGCGCCGCCGCCGCCCCGCCGAGGATCGGCCCGACGAAGTAGACCCAGAGGTCGGCGTAGTTGCCGGAGGCGATCGCCGGCCCGAGGCTGCGCGCCGGGTTCATGCTGGCGCCGGTCAGCGGTCCGCCCATGAGGATGTCGAAGGTCAGGGTCAAGCCGATGGCCAGGCCGTCGAGCGGCGTCGCCTTGCCGCTGACGCCGGCGTTCATGATCGTGTTGACCAGGAAGAAGGTGAGGATCGCCTCGAGCGCGACGCCGGCCGCGGGCGTCACGCGGACGACCATGCCGCCGATCGGCAGCGCTTGCGCCAGGATGGTCGCGCCGAGCCCGCTTTCGGGTCCGCCGAGCAGCCAGCAGAGCGTGAAGGCGCCGGCGATGCCGCCCAGGAGCTGGACGACGACGTAGGCCGCGGCGCGGGTGGCGTCGATCTTGCCGGCGAGCAACACCGCGATCGTCACCGCCGGGTTGATGTGCGTGCCCGAGATATGGCCGTAGGCGTAGGCGAAGGCGACGATCACGAGGCCGTGGGCGAGCGCCACCCCGACCAGGCCGCCCAGCCCGATGGCACCGGCGCCGGCGCCGATCAGGATCAGAGCAAAGGTGCCGATGAACTCCGCGACGAGCGCGGGCATGAGCCTGTTCATGATGGATCCCTCCTCCCTCACTGCTTGCGGATGATGACCTCGACGCGCCGGTTCCGCTGCCGCCCGGCCTCGTCGTCGTTGCCCGCCACCGGCCGTCCCTCGCCCAGGCCGTGCGTGGTCAGCCGCCCGGCGTCGATCCCCTCGCGCTCGACCAGCCACCGCTTGACCGCCGCGGCGCGGCGTTGCGACAAGCGCTGGTTGTAGGCGTCGTCACCCTTGGCGTCGGTGTGCCCCTCGAGACGCGCCGTGCCGTTGGGGAACCCGCGCAGCACGGTGGCGAGCTGGGAGAGCGCGCCGGCCGCATCGGCGCGGATGTCGGCCTGGTCGAAGTCGAAGAGGACGTCCGCGGGCAGCTCGACCACCACTTCGAGCGCGCTCTCGCGGGCGCCGAGCGCGGTCATGGCGCGCCGCGTCTCCTGGACGGTGGCGACGATGCCCCGCCCGCCGCCGGCGACGCCGCGCGCGAGGCCGACGATCTCGAGCACGCTGCGCTCGACGGCGAGCGCCCGCTTGGCGCCCAGGCGGGCGACCGCCGCCTCGGCCGCAGCCTGGGTGCGTGGGTGCCACGGATCGGGGTACGGGAGATCCTGGGCCGCCGCGGCGCCGGCGGCGGCGCCGGCCACCGCCAGCGCGCAGAGGGCGACCCCGAGGCTGAGCCGCGGTCTCACCGGGCGGCCTCTAGGAGTCCTGGATCGCCAGCTCGTCGAACGGCGGCGTGTTGGGGATCTGGAGCGTCACCGTAGTGACGTCGGGCGGCGGCGCCGGGAACTTCACCCACAGCAGCGCGCTCTGCCCGGGCTGGAGCTTGTCGTACCAGCGGTCGCGCCAGCCCGAGCGGAGGGCCGCGATGTAGTTGCCCTCCTCGTCCTTGAGCGCCTCGTACTTCTTCCCCGCCGCGGCGTCCATGACGTAGATCTGGCTGTAGTAGAAGTCGGGCTCGACCTCGCCGTCCCCCTGATTGCGGACCCGGAACTTGGCGGTCAGCGTGTTGCCCTTGCGCCGGAACTCGGTCACCTCGACGACGACCCCGGCCCAGTTGGTCTCCTGGCTCGCGAGGACCGCGCCGCCGGCCGCCGGCGCTTGGCCGGGGGCAGCGGCCGTCTCCGGCGCGGCCGCGGCGCCGGCACCGGTCGCGGCCGTGCCGTCGGGCGTGGCGGCGGTGGCGCCCGCGGCGTCGGTCACCTGGCCGTTGACGTCGGTGGAGTTCGCCTCCTCCTTCGGCGCGCAGGCCGGGAGGACCGCGAGCAGCATGGCGAACGCGAATGCGGTCGACTTCGTTCTCACGTCGTCCCTCCTCTCGGACTTACGTCGGCTGCGGGAGCGCCGAGGAGGATACAACGGAACCCGCGCGGCGGGATCAGCGGGCGGGGATGGCGAGCACCTGGCCCGGCTTCAAGCTGCGCGCTCGCACGCCGTTGGCGCGCTGCAGCGCCGCGACGCTCGTGCGGTAGCGGCGGGCGATCTCCCAGAGGGTGTCGCCGCGCCGCACGCGGTGGCGCTGGCTGGCGGACGCCTTGGCCGTTCCGTCCGCCGCCTTGGCCACCTTGACGGGCGCGTCCTCGACGTCCCCACCCAGCCCCGCCACGTAGCGCCGGTAGGGGCCGGGGAAGACCGCCACGTGGTAGTGCGGCGGGTGGCGCTCGCGCGTCGCCTCGACGAGGTCGCGGCGCTCGAGCTCGAGGAGGGTGTCCTCGAGCCAGGCCCGGCAGGCGGCGCGGTTGCTGCGGCGCAGGTCGACCGCCATGCCGGTGGGGTGCACGGAGAGGTTGGAGGCGTTGTACGGCTGGCGCGACTTGGGGCGGGTCAGGCTGGTCACGACGAGCGGCTCGCCGCAGGCGTCGCGGTACTGCTTGGCCAGGCGCTCGACGAAGGTCTTGACCTCGGGCCGGGCGTAGGGGAAGGACACGCCGGCCAGCTTGTAGTCGGCGTTGCCGCGCAGCTCGACCACGTAGCCGCCGGCGGCGAAGCGGTTGACCTGCGCGCCGGTGCGCAGGTAGGTGAACTCGTGGCGGCGCGCCGCCCGTTGCTGGAGGAGGAGCGAGGCGCGCGAGCCGCGGAGGCTCGCCGCCTGGGCCGGCGCGGCGGCGCCGATCACCGCCAGGAGCGCGGAGACGGCGAGCAGCAGGCGCGGCAGAGCGCGCCCGGGGGCGATCGACGCGGGGGGGCGGCTGACGGTCCGCATGGGCTGATCAGGGAACTCCTTCTCAGCGAGAAGCCCATCGGGTTGCGGCACTTCTCGAAATCTAAGAGCGTTGAGCCGGCCGCGGAGTGTAGCACACGCGGCTGTGCACAACCAGGTTTCGGCGGCGATTATTGCCGAGCCCGTTGATGGGCTCGGCTACCCGAGAGGTCGCCTGCCGGAGCAGGCATTTGATCGGAGCGCGGGTTGCGTAGGCGCGGTGAGGAAAGGCGGGTGCTGGATCTTGGCGGCGCAGGAGGTATCGACGCCGCGCGCCGACCCGCGCTCGAGGAAGTCGTGCATGAGCCGGGTGAGGCAGGGCTCGAAGTTGCTGTGGGCGCCGCCGGGGATGGTCACCAGGAGGCCCTGCGTCAGACCGGCGGCCACCCGCATCGCGAAGTCCGGCGGAGTCACGGGGTCCATCTCGCCGACCAGCATCAGCACCGGCTTGTCGGTGCGCACCAACGCCATGTGGTCCGGCGGCACCTCGCCGTGCGGCCACTCGCCGCAGGCGCGGAGCTGCTGGCGCACCCGGTCGTCGCCGAGGAACGAGCCGCGGGTGCGCTCCGGGACCGTGGCGGGATCGAGGAACGGCAGGTCCTCGGCGCAGGTCACCGAAAGCATCATGCCCAAGGCAAGCTGCCGGACGATGCCGCGCCGGTTGCGCACCGCGAGGTCCGCGATGCGGCGGAAGTCGCCCTGGAAGCTCTCGTGGACGACGAGCGGCACCAGCCGCGCGCTCTCGACGTCGTACATCAGCCACCGCACCGCCTCGGCGAAGTCGGGGCCCGAGAGCCGCACGGTCGCGGGCTGGCCGGTCTCCGGATGGGTCACGTCGGCCGTGGCCGGCTCCTTCACCAGCCGCTCGCGCACCGCCTGGAATTCCGCCGGCAGGTGCGGGAAGGCCTTGCCGCAGGCGGGCTCGGCGGCGCAGGCTGCGAAGACCAGGTCGAGCGCCCGCTGCGCTCCCTGGGCGTGCGAGATGGGGAGCGTCTCGTCGACCGGCGTCACGCCGAGCAGGATCGCGCTCCGCACGAGCTCCGGGTGGCGGCGGATGAAGACCTGGGCGGCGCGCGTGCCGTAGGAGCCGCCGAAGAGGTTCACCTGCTCGTAGCCGAGCCAGGCGATGACCTCGGCGAAGTCGTCGACCGCAATGGCGGTGGTGTAGAGGCGCAGGTTGGCGCGCGGCTCGAGCTGTTCGCGGCAGCGGCGCACCTCCGCGAGCGGGAACTGCTCGCCGAGATAGGTCTGGAGGTCGGCATCGGTGCCGCCGAACGAGCACATCAGCGGGTTCGAGGTGCGGCTGCCGCGCTGGTCGATGAAGAGCAGGTCGCGCCGGGTCCGCACCTCGGTCAGCCCGGCCAGCCCCTGGGCCGAGCCGGTCGCGGCGTCGCCGGGCCCGCCGGCGAGGAAGAGCAGCGGGTCGGGGGCGGGCGAAGGGCCGGTCGCCGGCAGCAGCACGATCTCGAGCGGCACCTTGCGCCCGGTCATGCTCGGCCGCTCCTCCCACACCCGGTAGCGCCCGCAGAGCGCGTCGGCCGGCAGGCCCTCCCGGGTGCAGGGGTGAAGCTTGGCGGCGCCGCGGCGCTTCTGTGCCGGCGGGTCTGCCGCGCAGGCGGCGCTGGCATACAGCGCACAGACGACGAGGGCGGCGACGGCGAGGGGGGTGCTGCGCGACATCAGGATCTCCTGCCCGGGTGTCAGGATCTACGCTCCCGAGCCGCCCAGGTTTCAGTCGCAGGTGTTCTCCTCTCCCATGTGGGAGAGGGGCCAGGGGTGAGGGAGATCGGGTCAACGCAGTCAAGAGCAACTCCACTCCCGCACCAAGGTACTGACTTAGAATCCTCCCCCATGGCCCTCTTTCGAAAGAAATTCCGCCTGACCGCCTGCGCCACGACCGGCGGCTGAGCCGCCAAGGTCGGTCCGGGGGACCTCGCCGAGCTGCTCGCCCCCTTGACCCGCCTCACCGGGCGGGACGAGCGGGTGCTGGTCGGCCCCGAGACGGCCGACGATGCGGGCGTGTACCTGCTCGACGGCCACGCGTTGGTCGCGACCGCGGACTTCATCACCCCGGTCTGCGACGACCCGCGCCTCTTCGGCCGCATCGCCGCCTGCAACTCGCTCTCGGACGTCTACGCCATGGGCGGCCGGCCGCTCTTCGCGTTGAACCTCTGCTGCTTCACGCCGGAGATCCCCGACGAGGCGAGTCATCGGAGGCGAGAAGATGTCGAAGACGGCGCTGAACCAGATCGCCCCCGGCCACCTCGTCGACGA
>JBIOUG010000109.1:0-3178 GCA_044866775.1 Thermoanaerobaculia bacterium
CGCCGCGCGCGGCCGCGATGCGCGCGGCCAGGCGGGAGACCGTCGGCGCCTCGAAGACCTCGCGCAAGGCAATCTCCACCCCGCACGCCTCGCGGATGCGCGAGACGAGCCGGGTCGCCAGCAGGGAGTGACCTCCCAGCTGGAAGAAGTCCTCGTCGGCCCCGATGCGTTCGCGCCCCAGGAGCGCGCCCCAGATCGCCGCCACGAGCTCTGCGATGGGGCCCTCCGGCGGCGCACTCGAGGTCGCGCTCACCTGCTCCGCCGCCGGGGCAGGGAGCGCACGGCGGTCGACCTTGCCGTTCGGGGTCAGGGGCAGCGCCGGGAGCCTCACGAACGCGGACGGGAGCATGTACTCCGGTAGCTGCGCCCGTAGATGCTCGCGCAGCGCCGCCGGATCGGGACGCTCTCCCCGGGAGGTGACGTACGCCACCAGGCGGCGGTCCTCGCTGCCGTCCTGCCGAGCCAGCACCACCGCCTCCTCGACCGCCGGGTGCTGAGCGAGCAGGGTCTCGATCTCCCCGAGCTCGATGCGAAAGCCCCGGATCTTGACCTGCTGGTCCAGGCGACCCAGGCACTCCAGGCGACCGTCCGCCAGGAAGCGCGCGCGGTCGCCGGTGCGATAGAGGCGCCCTCCCGGCTCGCCGCCGAAGGGATCCGGCAGGAAGCGCTCGGCCGTCCAGTCGGGCCGCCCCGCGTAGCCGCGCGCCAGGCCGTCGCCGCCCGTGAAGAGCTCGCCGACGGCACCAATGGGGGCCGGGCGCAGGTCTGCGTCGAGCACGTAGACCTGCGTTCCGGCGATCGGCCGCCCGATCGGCACGCTCGTGACCCAGTCGGCTCCCAGCTCGTCGGCCGAGCGCAGCACGTGGCAGGTGGTGAAGGTCGTGTTCTCGGTCGGGCCATAGCCGTTGACGAGGCGTCCCGGCCGCTTCCCCTCGAGCAGACGGCGCACGTGCGGCGCCGACAGCGGTTCGCCGCCCGCCAGGAGCTGCCGCAGCCCTGCCAGCTCGCCGGGCCGCTCCTCGACCATGAGATGGAAGAGGCCGGCCGTCAGCCACAACGTGCTCACGTCGTGGCGGCGGATCAACCCCGCCAGTTGCTCGAGGGAGACCGCGCCTGGCGGCGCGATCACCAGCAGGCCGCCATGGAGCAACGCGCCCCAGATCTCGAGGGTGGAGGCGTCGAAGGAGGTGGGCGCCAGTTGCAGGAACACCTCTTCGGGGCCGAAGCGGGCGAAGCGGTCCTGGTGGATGAGCCGTGCGACGGCGCGGTGGGGGACTTCCACACCCTTCGGCTCGCCCGTCGAGCCGGAGGTGAACATCACGTAGGCCAGCCCGGCCGCCGGCGTGCGTCGCGGCAGGCAGGCCTCACTCTCCCCCGTCAGATCGTCGCGACCGAGATCCACGGTCCAGCCCTGGAACCAGACGATGGAGGCGCCGCCGAAGCTGATCAGCCCCTCGGCGCCGGCGCTCGCCAGCATCAGCCGCAGCCGCTCCTCCGGGTAGGAGGGGTCGAGGGGGACGTAGGCACCGCCCGCCTTGAGCACGGCGAGGATCGCGACGACCAGCTCGAGGGAGCGCTCGCCGCAGAGCCCGATCCGCGACTCGGGACGAGCCCCCAAGGCGAGCAGGCGATGGGCGAGCCGGTTCGCCGCGCGGTCGAGCTCGCGGTACGCCAGCGTGCGGTCGAGGAAGGCGAGGGCCGGTGCCTCCGGAAACCGCTCCGCCACCGCCTCGAACAGCTCCGCCAGGCCGGTCTCCCGCGGGTAGGGATCCGCCGTGTCGTTCCATTCGATCACCAGTTGCATCGCCTCGCCGGCGCTGAGCAGCGCCAGCTCGGAGAGACGCCGCGCCGGCCCCTCAGCGGCGGCTTGCAGCAGGTTCCGCAGGTGGCCGAGCAGGCGCTGGACGGTCGCCCGCGCGAAGAGGTCGCAGTCGTACTGCAGCGTCCCCGCGAGCCCCTCCTCCCACTCGCCCAGCGCCAGGCAGAGGTCGAACTTGGCGGTCCCCGTGTCCACCTCGAGCGGGGTCAATGCCAACTCGCCCACCCGCATTCTCGGCAGCAGACCGGCTTGCAGTACCAACAGCGCCTGCACCAGGGGCGGACGCGCCAGGTCACGATCCGGCTGCAGCGCCTCGACCAACTTTTCGAACGGCAGATCCTGGTTCTCGTAGGCAGCCAAGGCCGTCTGCCGGGTGCGCGCCAGCAGCTCGGCGAAGCTCGGGTCGCCCGCGAGATCGCCGCGCAAGGCCAGCGTGTTGGCGAAGAGGCCCACGAGGTTCTGTACCTCAGCCCGGCGGCGGTTGGCGATCGGCGTGCCAACCAGGAGGTCGCTCTGGCCGGTGTACCGCTGGAGCAGCGCCTGGAAACCCGCCAGCAGAACCATGAAGAGCGTCGCGCCCTCGCTCCGCCCGACCGCTTCGAGCCGCTCCCGCAGGCTCCCGGGCAAGGACACGGCCTCGAGGGCACCCCGTCCCTTTCTCAGCGCTGGCCGCGGCCGGTCCGTGGGCATCTCGAGCACCGCCGGAGCTCCTGCCAACCGCTCGCGCCAAACGGCGAGCTGCCGCTCCAACTCGCCCTCCCGCAGCCACTCACGCTGCCAGCGCGCGAAATCGGGGTACTGAATCGGCAGCTCGGGAAGCGGCGAGGGTTCGCCGGCAACCGTAGCCGGGTACAGGCCCGCGAGCTCGCGCAGGATGACGCCCAGCGACCAGCCATCGGCGACGATGTGGTGGAGCGTCGCCAGCACCGCGTGCCGCCCGGCCTCGACCCGCAGCAGGCGAACGCGCAGGAGCGGTCCCCGCGCGAGGTCGAACGGGCGCCGCGACTCCTCGCGCGCCAGACGCGACAGCTCCCGCTCACGCATCGCCGCGGGCAGTGCGGAGAGGTCCGCCAGGGGCGGCATCTCCAGCACAGCGGGCAGCGGTGCGATCTCCAGGCGCGGTTCACCTGCCTCCACACGGAAGCGGGCGCGCAGGATCTCGTGGCGCCGCTCGATCTCCCGCAGCGACGCCGCGAGAGCGCCAACCGTGAGCGGCCCCGTCAGACAGAAGGCCGCCGGCAGGTTGTAGACCGCGCCGCCGGGCTCGAGCTGGTCGAGGAACCAGAGCCGCTCCTGGGCGAACGACAGCGGCACCCCACCCACCCGCTCCGCTCGCCCCAGCGCCCCCCACGCCGGCCC
>JBIOUG010000110.1:0-2945 GCA_044866775.1 Thermoanaerobaculia bacterium
GCGGCCATGATCCGGCTCATCTTCGAGCTGTTCGCCGCCGGAACAAGCCCGCGGGCGATCGCCAAGCGGCTGAACGCCGATGGCGTCCCTGGGCCGGACGGCCGCCCCGGTGTGGATCGGCGTGAAATAAGGACCCCGCTGAAGGGGTGATCGGCGTCCAATCGGGACCCCGTCGGCATCGGGTCCCAGAGTGCTCCCGTGATCACGGGAGCCGGGTTCAGGATGCTGGTCGTGGAGACGATCGCGAAGATTCGTCGCGGGTACTTCGTCCAGGGTAAGGCGATCAAGGCGATCAGCCGGGAGCTGAAGGTCTCGCGCAAGGTCGTGCGGAGAGTGATCCGCTCGGGCGAAACCGCATTCGTCTACGAGCGGAGGGTGCAGCCGCAGCCGAAGTTGGGTCCGTGGCGCGAGGAGCTGGAACGGCTTCTGGCGGCGAACGCGGCGCGGGCGAACCGGGAACGGCTGACGCTCGTGCGGTTGTTCGAGGAGTTGCGCGCTCTCGGCTACTGCGGCGGCTACGATGCGGTGCGGCGCTATGCGGCCCGATGGCGGCGTCAGCAGAGCGCGCCGACCTCAGCCTTCGTGCCGCTGAGCTTCGCGCCCGGCGAGGCCTGCCAGTTCGACTGGAGCCACGAGATCGTCGTGCTCAAGGGCGTGACGACGAC
Source organism: Thermoanaerobaculia bacterium (assembly GCA_044866775.1). Lineage (GTDB taxonomy): Bacteria > Acidobacteriota > Thermoanaerobaculia > Multivoradales > UBA5704 > DASUNQ01. Next base: position 666 of record JBIOUG010000110.1, read on the forward strand.
CGTGAAGGTGGCGCACCTGCGGCTCTGCCACAGCCGGATGCCGTTCGTGCGGGCGTATCCGCGCGAGAGCCAGGAGATGGTGTTCGACGGCCACGATCGGGCCTTCGCGTTCTTCAAGGGGACCTGCACGCGCGGGATCTACGACAACCTGAAGACCGCGGTGGACACCGTCTTCGTCGGCAAGGAGCGTGCCTACAATCGCCGGTTCCTGCAGATGTGCGGGCACTACCTGGTGGAGCCGGTCGCCTGTACCCCGGGCGCCGGCTGGGAGAAGGGCCAGGTCGAGAACCAGGTCGGCGTCGTCCGGCGGCGAATGTTCACACCGCGCCTGCGCTTCGAGAGCTACGACGAGCTCAACGCCTGGCTGCTCGACCGCTGCATCGCCTGGGCCAAGGCGCAGCCGCATCCCGAGGTTCGCGACCGGACGATCTGGGAGATGTTCGAGGCCGAGCGGGCGAGCCTGGTGCCCTATGCCGGACCGTTCGACGGCTTTCACGCGGTGCCCGCCACGGTCTCCAAGACCTGCCTGGTCCGCTTCGACAACAACAAGTACTCGGTCGCGGCGGGTGCCGTCGGCCGGCCGGTCGAGATCCGGGCCTACGCTGACCGGATCGAGCTGCGCCAGGATGGCCGCGTGGTCGGCGAGCACCGCCGCGTCTTCGGCCGCGGCCAGACCGTGTATGATCCCTGGCACTACGTGCCGGTGCTCGCCCGCAAGCCGGGCGCGCTCAGGAACGGCGCCCCCTTCAAGGCCTGGCTGCTGCCGGCGGCGCTCGAGCGGGTGCGTCGCAAGCTCGCAAGGACGCCCGGGGGTGACCGCCAGATGGTGGCCATCCTGAGCGCCGTGTTGACCGACGGCCTCGCCGCCGTCGAGGCCGCCTGCGCCGAAGCGCTCGCCGCAGGCGTCCACTCGGCCGACGTCGTCCTCAACATCCTCGCCCGGCGCCGCGAGCTCGGGCCGCCGCTCACCATCACCACGCCGGACGCGCTCCGGCTGTGCTGCGAGCCGGCGGCCGACTGCGCGCGCTACGATCGCCTCAGGAGGGCCATCTGATGGAGCGTTCCGAGATCCTGGCCGCAATGAGTGGCCTCAAGCTGTTCGGCATGAAGGCCGCCGACGACGAGGTCGTCGCCACCGCGGTGAAGCGCCAGCACGAGCCGCAGCGGATCGTCGGCGAGCTGCTCGCCGCCGAGCTGAGCGAAAAGCAGGCGCGCTCGATGAGGTCCCAGCTCACGATCGCCAAGCTGCCCTTCGCCAAGGAGATCGACGAGTTTGCCTTCGCCGACACGCCGGTCAACCAGACGCTGGTGCGCGACCTTGCCGGCGGCAGCTTCCTGGCACAGCAGCGCAATCTGGTCCTGGTCGGCGGCACGGGCTCGGGCAAGACGCACCTCGCTGTCGGCATCGCTCGCGCTTGCATCCGCAGCGGCGCCCGCGGCCGCTTCTTCAACGTCGTCGACCTGGTCAACCGGCTCGACGGCGAAGCCCGCAACGGCTACCAGGGCCGCCTTGCCGACCGTCTCTGCCGCCTCGACTTCGTGATCCTCGACGAGCTCGGCTACCTGCCCTTCGCCCAGACCGGCGGCCAGCTGCTCTTCCACCTCGTCAGCCGGCTCTACGAGCGCAGCTCGGTGATCGTCACCACCAATCTCACCTTCGGCGAGTGGCCCTCTGTCTTCGGTGACGCCAAGATGACCACCGCCCTGCTCGACCGGCTGACCCACCACTGCGACATCGTCGAGACCGGCAACGAGAGCTGGCGCTTCAAGCACCGCGCCTGATCCGGCCCCCTCCCAAAGCGGCCGCGCGGGCGAACTCGTCGCTCCGCCTACGGCTCCGCGTCGACTACGCCCGCGCGCCCCCCACCTCACCCGCAGAGGGGTCCCGATTGCAAGCCGATCCAGGGTCCCGATTCCGTGCCGATTGACACACCCACGAGGTCACGGTCATCGACGGCGGGTACGAGCACCAGGGGAAGCGCTATCGGAGCCTGTCGGCGGTCGCGCGCAGCATCACCGGCACGGCGTGGTCGGGCCCGCTCTTCTTCGGCCTGCGCAAGACCGGGAAGGCCGCATGAGCCGACCCGCGGTCAAGCTCAAGGTCCGCGCCGCCGTCTATACGCGGGTCAGTACGGATGAGCGTTTAGCGCAGGATTTCAATAGTTTGGACGCTCAGCGCGCGGCTGGCGAGGCCTTCGTCGCAAGCCAGAGCGCAGAGGGATGGCTGCTCGTCCCGGACCGGTACGACGACGGAGGGATCTCGGGCGCGACGCTGGAGCG
>JBIOUG010000111.1:0-34453 GCA_044866775.1 Thermoanaerobaculia bacterium
GCGGTCGAGAGCGGCTTCGCCGTCACCGCGCTCCATCACCACTTCGCGCGCGACCGCCCGAAGGTGGCGTTCATGCACGTCCACGGCGCGGGGCCGCTCGCGGAGCTGGCGCGCGGCGTGCGCGCGATGCTCGACGCCGTGCGGCGCGAGCGTCAGGGCGGTGGTGCGCCCGGCGGCCCGGAAAGCGTCGAGAGCACCTTTGATCTGCGCCTGATCGACCGCATCCTCGGTTTGCGTGACGACCAGCGCGGCGCTTCGCAGGCCGGTGTCTACAAGGTGACGCTCGGGCGCCCGGACGTCCGGCTCGTCCACCACGGCGTCGAAGTGAGCAGCTTCCTCGGCTTCAACACCTGGATGGCCTTCCAGGGGACGGCCGAGCGGGCAGCGGTGGCCGGCGACTTCGCGATGCTCGAGCCGGAGGTGGCGCCGGTCATCGCGGCCCTCATCGGCCACGGCCTCGAGGTCGTGGCCGTCCACAACCACATGGCCGGCGAGGAGCCGCGGATCGTCTTCCTCCACTTCTGGGGTGTGGGTCCTGTGGAGGCGCTGGCGCGCGCGCTCAAAGCCGGCCTCGACCGCCTCGGACTGGGCACGCCGCGGCCGTAGGTTCGCCGCGGCCGGCCTCGGGTGAGCGTCACGCCTTCTTGAACAGCCCGTCCGGCAGCCCGCGCCGGACCATCTCGCGGCAGTAGGCGTGGAGGGCGTCGTAGACGATCCACTCGGCGCGGTTGATCGCCTGGTCGTCGGCGAGGCCGAGGTGGCGGAAGCCTTCGGCGATGGCCTCGAGGCCGGGGCCCTCCGGCTGCCGCCAGAGGGAGTTGTCGGTGTCCGCGCCGTTGACGATCTTGCCGAGGAGCGCCAGCGCCGGATCGCCGGTCAACGCGTACTTCCGCAGGATCGCCTCGAAGGAGCACTCGCCGCCGTGGTGCCCCAGCTCGACGCCCGGGACGTCGTAGGGGATGGCGCCTTCGCGCTCGGCGGCCTCCGTCACCTGGTCCGCGGCGACGAAGAGGAACTCGGCCTCGGGGTCCACGAACTTGCGGATCAGCCAGGGGCAGGCGACGCGGTCGACCTTGACGCGCTCGCGGGTGATCCACTTCATCGCGCCGACAGTAGCAGATGCTCCGGGGGACGGACCGTCCGCGCGGTGGCTCGGCGGCCGGCGCGCCGGTCCGCTACAATGCCTCCGTGCGTGACCGTAGTGGGGTGGCGCCGCCGCTGGTCTTGCCGCGGCAGGACCACCCGATCTCCCGCAAGAACGTCAGCAAGAACGCCCTGAAGGTGATGTACCGGCTGCACGGCGCCGGCTACAAGGCCTACATGGTGGGGGGGAGCGTGCGCGATCTGATGCTCGGGCGCCACCCCAAGGACTTCGACGTCGGCACCGACGCGCGGCCCAACGAGGTGCGGCGCCTGTTCGGCAACTCGCGCATCATCGGCCGCCGCTTCCGGCTGGTGCACGTCTACTTCCACGACGGCGAGACGGTCGAGGTCTCGACCTTCCGCCGCGCCCCGGAGGCGGCGGCGGGGGAGGAGACCGACCTCCTGATCACCAGCGACAACCTCTACGGCACGCCGCGCGAGGACGCCTTCCGCCGCGACTTCACGATCAACGCGCTCTTCTACGACGTCGCCGACTTCAGCGTCATCGACTACACGGGCGGGATCCAGGACCTCGAGCGGCGGTTGGTGCACACGATCGGCGATCCCGACGTGCGTTTCCGCGAGGACCCGGTGCGGATGCTGCGCGCCTGCGAGTTCGCCGCCCGGCTCAGCTTCGGCATCGAGACGGCGACCCAGGAGGCGCTCCACCGCCACCGGCGCGACCTCGAGCGTGCCTCGCCGGCGCGGCTGACCGAGGAGATCGCGCAGCTCCTGCGCTGTGGCCACGCCGGCACGGCGATGCAGTGGATGCTCGAGCTGGGCCTCCTCGAGGTGCTGCTGCCCGAGGCCTACGCCATGGTAACGGCGGCGGAGCGGGGGCTCGGCGACTTCGGCCAGATCCTGCCGGCGATCGACGCCCTGATTGCCGAGGAGCGGCAGCTCTCGGACACCGTGCTGCTCGGCGCGCTCCTGCTGCCGCAGGTGCTGCTGCGGCGCTACGACGTCGAGGCGATCGACCGCCGGCCGATGACCCGCGTCGCGGTCGAGTCGCTCATCCGCGAGGTGGCCGCGCCCTTCTTCCGCCGCCTGCCGATCTCGAACGTCCGCGCGCAGCAGGTCGTGCAGGCGCTCTCCGGCTTCCAGCGCCTATGCGAGCCGCGCTGGAAGCTGCCCGAGCGGCTGCGTTTCACCCGCCGGCCGTACTTCGAGGACAGCCTCCTCCTGATGGAGCTCCTGGTGCGCGCCACCGGCGAGGGCGAGGAGGCGCTCGGGCAGTGGCAAGCGGCCGCGCGCCGGCGCAGCGCCGAGCCCGAGGCGGGCGAGGACGAGACGCGGCCGCGCCGCCGCCGCCGGCGCCGGCGGCCGGGCCCCCGCCGCACCTTCACCCCGCCCGAGTAGTGGCACAGCGGGTCATCGAAGCCGACATCGAAGGCGTCCCCCTCTCCGATGTGGGAGAGGGGCCAGGGGTGAGGGAGATCGGGTCAATGCAGAAAAGGTGGGTCCAGCTCGTACCGTCCGCTGGCCCAAGAAGGTCGCAGCGACAGGACGGCGCCGCCTTCACATAGAATTCCCGCCCGCATGTCCTGGTTCGGCGAGATCACGGCCTCCGCCGTCGGCAAGAAGGCGATGATGGCCGTCTCCGGCATCGTGCTCTTCGGCTACGTGCTGCTGCACATGCTGGGGAACCTGAAGCTCTACGAGGGACCGCAGAAGCTCAACGACTACGCCGGTTTCCTGCGCGAGGTGGGGTCGCCCCTGGTGCCGCCGGAGGGGCTGCTCTGGGTCGTCCGCGCGGTGCTCCTCGCGGCGCTCGTCCTGCACGTCTGGGCCGCCTGGTCGCTCACCCGCATGAGCCGCGCGGCGCGGCCGCGCGCCTACGAGCGGCGCGAGGCGGTGGCGATGAGCTACGCCTCGCGCACCATGCGCTGGGGGGGCGTCGTTCTCCTCCTCTTCGTCGTCTACCACCTGCTCCACCTGACGACCGGCACCGCGCACGGCGACTTCGTGCGCGGCGACGTCTACCACAACGTGGTGACCGGCTTCCGCGTCTGGTGGGTGTCGCTCGTCTACATCGTCGCCCAGGTGGCGCTCGGCTTCCACCTCTACCACGGCCTCTGGAGCATGTTCCAGACGCTGGGCTGGAACCACCCGCGCTACAACGCCTGGCGCAAGTGGTTCGCGCAGGCCTTCGCCTGGGTCGTCACGCTCGGGAACGTCTCCTTTCCGCTTGCGGTGCTGAGCGGGATCATCACCCTTTAGCCGATGAAGCTCGACGCCAGGATCCCGGGAGGGCCGCTCGAGACGAAGTGGCTGTCGCACCGCAACCACCTGCGTCTCGTCAACCCCAACAACAAGCGGCGGTTCACGGTGCTGGTCGTGGGCTCGGGCCTCGCCGGCGCCTCGGCGGCCGCGAGCCTCTCGGAGCTCGGTTACAACGTCCACTGCTTCTGCTTTCAGGACAGCCCGCGCCGCGCCCACTCGATCGCCGCCCAGGGCGGGATCAACGCCGCCAAGAACTACCACAACGACGGCGACAGCATCTTCCGGCTCTTCTACGACACGATCAAGGGCGGCGACTTCCGCGCCCGCGAGGCCAACGTCTACCGGCTGGCCGAGCTGTCGGTCGAGATCATCGACCAGTGCGTGGCGCAGGGGGTGCCCTTCGCGCGCGAGTACGGGGGCCTGCTCGACAACCGCTCCTTCGGCGGCGCGCAGGTGGCGCGCACCTTCTACGCCCGCGGCCAGACCGGCCAGCAGCTCCTCTTGGGCGCCTACCAGGCGCTGGCCAAGGAGATCGCCGGCGGGCGGGTGGTCATGCACCCGCGCTGCGAGATGCTGGAGCTGGTGGTCGACGGCGGCGGGCGGGCGCGCGGCATCGTCACCCGCGACCTTGTGAGCGGCGCGATCGAGCGCCATGCCGGGCACGCCGTGGTGCTCGCGACCGGCGGCTACGGCAACGTCTACTACCTCTCGACCAACGCCAAGGGCTCGAACGTCACCGCCGCCTGGCGCGCCCACAGGAAGGGCGCGCTCTTCGCCAACCCGTGCTTCACGCAGATCCACCCGACCTGCATCCCCGCCTCGGGCGACTACCAGTCGAAGCTGACGCTGATGAGCGAGTCGCTGCGCAACGACGGCCGCATCTGGGTGCCGGTCGACCCGGCCGACGCCCGGCCGCCGGCGCAGATCCCCGAGGCGGAGCGCGACTACTTCCTCGAGCGCCGCTACCCGGCCTTCGGCAACCTCGTGCCGCGCGACGTCGCGGCGCGCAACGCCAAGCGGGTGGTGGACGAAGGGCGCGGCGTCGGTCCGCAGAAGAACGGCGTCTACCTCGACTTCGCCGACGCCATCCGCCGCCTCGGCCGCCGCACCATCGAGGAGCGTTACGGGAACCTCTTCGAGATGTACGCGAAGATCACCGGCGAGGACCCCTACACGGTGCCGATGCGCATCTACCCGGCGCCCCACTACACGATGGGCGGCCTCTGGGTGGACTACAACCTGATGAGCAACCTGCCGGGGCTCTACGTCCTGGGCGAGGCCAACTTCTCCGACCACGGCGCCAACCGCCTCGGCGCCTCGGCGCTGATGCAGGGGCTGGCCGACGGCTACTTCGTCATCCCCTACACGATCGGCGACGACCTCGCCGGGCGCCTCGGCGAGAAGCTCTCGACCGAGACCGACGCCTTCGCCGCCGCCGAGGCCGAAGCGCGCGGGCGCATCGGGCGCCTCCTCGCCGCCAAGGGCGAGCGGAGCGTCGACTCCTTCCACCGCGAGCTGGGGCGGATCGTCTGGGACCACTGCGGCATCTCGCGCACCGCCGAGGGGCTGCGCGCCGGGCGCGAGAAAGTGGCGGCGCTGCGCGACGAGTACTGGCGGAACGTGCGCATCCAGGGCAGCGGCGAGGAGCTCAACCAGGAGCTCGAGCGCGCCGGCCGGGTGGCCGACTACTTCGAGCTCGCCGACCTGATGTGTTTGGACGCCCTCGAGCGCGACGAGTCCTGCGGCGGCCACTTCCGCGAGGAGCACCAGACCCCGGAAGGCGAGGCGCTGCGCGACGACGAGCACTACACCTACGTCGCCGCCTGGGAGTGGACTGGCGAGGGCAAGGAGCCGGCGCTACACAAGGAGCCGCTGCGCTTCGAGTTCGTCGAGCCCTCGCGGCGGAGCTATACCTGATGGATCTCACCCTCCACGTCTGGCGGCAGCCAGGGCCCGACGCGCCCGGGCGGATGGTCACCTACGAGGCGCGGGGCATCAACGCCGAGAGCTCCTTCCTCGAGATGCTCGACGTCTTGAACGAGCAGCTCGCCGCGCGCGGCGAGGCGCCGATCGCCTTCGACCACGACTGCCGGGAGGGGATCTGCGGCTCCTGCGGGTTCCTGATCAACGGGCAAGCGCACGGGCCACTGCCGAAGACGACGGTCTGCCAGCTCCATATGCGACATTTCAGGGACGGCGACGTGCTGACCCTCGAGCCCTGGCGGGCGCGCGCCTTCCCGGTGCTGCGCGACCTGGTGGTCGACCGCGGCGCCTTCGACCGCGTGATCCAGGCCGGCGGGTTCATCTCGGTCGCGACCGGCAGCGCGCCGGAGGCCAACATCGTCCCGGTCTCAAAGGCCGTGGCCGACCATGCCTTCGACGCCGCCGAGTGCATCGGCTGCGGCGCCTGCGTCGCCCAGTGCCCGAACGGCGCGGCGCAGCTCTTCACCTCGGCCAAGGTCTCCCACCTCGGCCTCCTGCCGCAGGGCCAGCCCGAGCGCTGGCAGCGCGCGGTCGCGATGGTCGAGGCGATGGAGGCCCAGGGCTTCGGCGCCTGCTCGAACTTCGCCGAGTGCGAGGCGGTCTGCCCGAAGGGGATCTCGATCGACTTCATCGCCCGCATGAACCGCGACTACCTGAAGGCCAAGCTCCGCGCCGTCGGGCAGCGGGCGGAGTAGGCGTAGCGCTTGCTGTGTTGACCGGCTACACTGCCCGGTGGAGGATCTTCCGTGGCTCGAGCAGCAGCCCAGCCGACGCCCCAGCCGCTCACGGTTCAGCTGGAGCCGGTCCTCCACCTCTCGGACGACGAGCTGTTCGATCTCAGCCGGATCAATCGGGACCTGCGCATCGAGCGCACGGCCCGTCGGGAGCTGGTGATCATGACTCCGACAGGAGGAGTGACAGGGGACCGAAGCGCGGAGTTGATGTTCCAGCTCACCACCTGGGCGAGGCGTGACGGCACGGGTGTGACGTTCGAGTCCTCGACGGGCTTCAGACTCCCAAACGGCGCCGTGCGCTCGCCAGACGCCGCATGGGTGCGGCGGGAGCGGCTGGCGCTGCTCAGCCCGGAGGAGAAAGCCAGGTTCTTGCCTCTGTGCCCCGACTTCGTAGTCGAGCTCAGATCGACTTCCGATCCCCTGCCGCTGCTGCAAGCCAAGCTCGACGAGTACATGGGCAACGGCGCGCGATTAGGCTTCCTCATCGACCCGGAAGAGCGGCAGGTCCACGTCTACCGAGAGGGAGGTCACGTCGAGGTGCTAGAGCACCCTGCCTCGGTGACCGGCAACCCGATCCTCTCCGGCTTCCGCCTCGAGCTCGCAAGGATCTGGACCCCGGACTGGTAATAGTCCCGCCGGGATGTTGCGGCGGGTTTTCCTGCCGCCCATCCCCTGAAATGACTTTCACCTGCTCCGGCGCTGTTGGCCTCACCTTTTTCCTGCTTTGCGGGCGGGTAGCCGTGCTTGCGGAGGATACGCTTGCTGAGCATTCACAGAGGGGCGCGGAGACGCGATGCGGTAGCGAAGGGAGAACGCGGACGATGGGCGCGGTCGGCGAAGAACCAGGCCGCCAGCCGCGACCACACGTCGGGGCCGGGCCCCGATGGGAGAGCCCGTTTGACCGCGGAAAGAGCATCGAGGGGGTCGCGGGGGAGAGGGGAGACCGTACCATTGGCAGCGACGGAGCGTAACGCCACGGCCTCGGCGAAGTCGGGGAGCCAGGAGGGGACGGGGAGCGTAAGCACGGGGAGGTCCCACGCGTAGGCCGCGTCGCCCGAGGCGGTCACGAGCCGCAGGCGATCGGGTGTTAAGCGGATTTTCGTTACCGGAGCAGGGTGTACCAAGGGCTCGAGTAGCGGAGCACCGGAGGCGGCGTCCCAAAGGCGCGCTGTTGCGTTGTCGCAGGCCGTCGCGACGCGCGCGCCGTCCGCGCTGAAGGCGAGCCCACGGACCTGCGCGGAGTGTTGCATGGGCCGGCCCACGGGCTGCGAGGTCCGTGCGTCCCAGAGCTGCACGATTCCCTCCGCCGAGGCCGTCACGACGCGCGACGAGTCGGGGCTGATCTCTCCGTCGACCGGTGTGCTGGCGAGGACGATCGGCGGGGCAACGGGCTCGCCGCTCCACGGCTCCACGACGGTCACCAGGTTGTCCGTTGTCGCCGAGAGAACGAGCTTTCCATCCGGCGAGCGCTTCGACCACGTCTCTAGCAGGTCGATGTACGAGGCAGCGGAAATGGAGCCCTCCCCGAGCGATGCGCCAGTGCTCGCCTTCCAGAGGAGCGTACCCTCATCCGTGAAGGTCTGGATCCTTTCCTCATCGAGAAACCTGACTTCCTCGAACGGCCCGCCGGGAGCTTCGATGGAGACCACCGCGTCGCCCGTCGCGACATCCCACACGCGGGCGACGTTGTCCGTGCCAGCGGTGACTAGGCGTCTGCCGGAGGGGCTAAGATCGAAATCGAGGAGAACGCCTCCATGGGCGAACTCGACGGGTCGCGCGGCTCCCGGCGAGATGTCCCACAGGTGCACGGCGTGCTCCCGCGAGACGGTGAGGATGCGGTCTCTCGAGCCCGTCCACGCCGCGTCTCCGACTCCCGAGCCGACCTCGATCGGATCGCTTCGCGGTCGGCCGGTAACAGCATCAAGCACCCGGACCGTCTCGCCATGCGCGGCCGCGAGTAGCGCGTCTCCGCCGGGGGAGAAAGCGACGCCGACCCAGGTGCCGCCATGGGAGAAGGGTCCGGCGACCAGAGCGCCGGTCGCCGCGTCGAACAGCCTCAGCGACCGGTCCTTCGCCACAGTCGCCAGGCGCGTTCCGTCCGGGCTCAGTTGCACGATGAGCACGGGGCTCCCGTGGCGGAGCGGGGGCGTGACGGGAGCTCCCGTCGAGCCATCCCAGACGCGCGCCGTTCCGTCCTCGGAGCCCGTGGCCACGGTCCGCCCTCTCGGGCCGAGCGCGATGGCGACGACGTCTTCCTCGTGTTGCATCGGCACCCCGATGCCTTCGCCGGTAACGGCGTCACGAAGGAGCGCCGTCCCCTGTGCGGTCGCGAGAGCGATGACGGTGCCGCTCGCACCTAGTGCAGCCGCCCGGATGGTCCCCGCGATCTTGAGGCGCTCACCGACGCGCCGAGCCGTCGTGAGGTCCCAGCACTCCACCGTCTGCTCGTCGACGACCAGCACACTCGCCCCATCGGTGTCGCCGACGAGATCGAATGCCTCGATCCGCTCCGGGCCGCGGAGGGGCCGACCCGTGCGGGATTCGAAGATCGCGAACCACTGCCGCCCGCTCGCCAAGCCGCGAATGCCGCTCTCCTCCTCGCTGAGCACGGCCACCACATCGCCATCGGGCCTCATGACCCAGCCTCGGAGGAGGCCGCCCAGCGCTCTGCCGTTGCCGAGGGCGCGGCCCGTGCGCAAATCAAAAGCTCGGATCTGGTGGCGCGAATCGACCGCGAGAAAGAATGAGCCGTCGGGCGCGACGAGGATGTTCGAGATCGCATCGGCCTGGCCCATGATTAGCGCCAGGGGCAGGGCGTGGCTTCGGTGCACGAGGAAGGAGGCGAGGCGATTAGCGGCCCACACGTTGGAGGGGTCCTTTCGCAACGCCGTTGCGAGCCACGCCGCCGCCTCCCGCGGTCGGCCTTCCTCCCAGCGCCGATCCGCTCGCTCGGTTTCCTCGCGCGACGCGGCGAGGCGGGCGCGGGCCGCCGCCTCGCGCTGGCGAGCCTCCGTCTCGCGTTCCTTCGAGAACCAGAAGAGGGCGCCCACGCCCATGAGCGCCGCGACGAGCACGAGGAGCCGTGCCGCGCGTGCACGACGGCGTCGGCGCTCGCGCTGCCGGAGCTCGTCGAAGCTCAAGCCCAGAAGACCGGCGAACAGCCGGAGAGCCGCCGTCGGGCGGTCGTCGTGGCCGGGACGCACATCGGCCGCGACCGGCTCCATGGGCTCCTCGGTAAGGCGCCCGTCGGGACTCGCGCGCACGCGCAGCGCCGGGGGGAAGCACTCGGGGAGACCGCAGTCCGGCTTCGTCGTGGCATTGGGCTCGCCGTCCACGATCAAGCAGAGGATCCGGTCCTGCTTCCCTAGAGCCTTGAACAGGCGGACCTCCTCGTTGACCCACCGCGAAGTCGCGGCTGAGGGCGAGCAAACGACGACGAGATAGCGCGACTGCGCCAGGGCGTCGGAGATGCTGTCGCCCAGGTCGGCGCTCGCTGGCAGCTCATCACGGTCGCGGAAGACGGGGTAGAGACGCGAGGGGGCGGTCCCGTCGCGGAAGGGGCGCCCCACGAACGGCTTGGGAACGCGCCACGTCTCGAGCGTCCGATGGAGCCACTCGCCCCACGCCCGATCCCGGTAGGTGTAGCTGATGAACGCCCAATAATGCACGCCGCCGACTTGGTCGGACCCCTCAGCACCCACGCGGCCAAGCCTTCCCGACCATCCCACCCCATTCATCCGCAGTTCCCTGGTCGCCTCGCGCACAGCTCGGAGATCATCGCGAGCACCCGGTTGTCGGGGATCGAGCTGCCAATCACACGGGTGGCCGCAGTGCCGGTCTTGAACGAGCTGACGCCCACGACCTGATTGAAGGCGCCGCTGGCGCCGCCGATCTGACCTTCGGCCGCCTCCCCAAAGTTCTGGATCCAGGGGCCTCCGCTAGCTCCCTCGGTCAGGTCGGAGCCGTACAGCACGACGTTGCCTCGTTTGTCGAGACGCAGGCTCTCGGCGGTCACTTGGTGCATCTTCTGCGCGCCGTCGAACGCGAACGGGTATCCCAGCATGTGCACGTGATTGGGGAAAAGGCTGCGCGTGAGAAGGCCGAGCGTTCCGACTACCTCGCCGATTCGCCGCGGGGTGCCTTGGAAAGTCACGTCGTCTACCTCGAGCACCGCGAAGTCCGAGGCGTTCGGAACGCGCCCGCGCCCATTGGCCCACGTGGCGGTGACCAGCACGGCTGTCACCGGCCAGATCCTGAACGGTGCCGTCTGGTCGCGGAACGCGGGGATGAAGAGAAAGTCGGTGTAGGCGCCCGGGTCCACCGTCCCGCTGTGGATACAGTGCCCGGCGGTGAGCACGAGGCGCGACTCGATGACGGCCGCGCTGCAGTAGCCGGGCCCGACACCGGGAGCCTCGAAGACCAGGACACCAATGGTGGAGTAGGGATAGGAGAGATCGGCGGTCAGCGGGATGAGACGCGAGCTCGAATAGAACGCCTTGCCGGTACCGTAGTCCCGGCCATCGATGTAATCCAGCGACGGCTCTACGACCCGGTGGAGAGCGCCCCCGGCCAGGGGGGAGTACAAGACGTTGTCGGTGTCCGGCGCCACCGCGACCCGGGGCGCCCGCGCGGCAAAGCCTCGCGGCGCGTCAGCCGTCGGTTGGATGGCGATTTCCTCTTGCGTGGCGGCGAGACCCTCGAACGAGACTCGGGGAAACGGCACCGGCCGGGCCGCGGCGAGCTTCTCCGGTGTCCAGAACTCCAGTGTGGCTCGAGCGTCCTGCTTCCAGAACAGATACGGCTCTGCTGCGGCCGCCTCTCCTTGCGAAGCGGCCAGCCCGACGAGGTCCAGAGCGAGAACGAGAAGAATTGCGAGGCGTTGAGGCATGTGGCGTTGCATGACGATCCTCCGTTCAGATCAAACCACCAGTCTACGTGCGCAATCAGCGTTCAGACAAATACAAATCTTGCCACCATGGCATGTCGCGTACCGGGTCCATCCGGCCATCCGCCTGCGCCTTTCCTATCCTTGGCAACGTTGACGCTACTGCTGTTCCCTCACCCGCCTGTACTGCGGTGCTGCGAGAGTCGGCGGCAGACACCTCCTCGGCGATCTTCGCGGTCACCGTCGACGAGGTGCGCCGATGCCGGCGCGGGGCGTACCGGAGCGACTCATCCGCTGCTGTCTATTTGTGCAATCCCGGCCTCGCTTCGAGAGTAGGGGGAAGCCCCCGTGCCCGCTGAGGGCTTTTCCCGATTGTTCCCTCTCCCCATCCGACAAAGAGTCGGTTCAGCCGGGCCCGACCGGGCGTGCTGGTGCTGTCGCCCGGATCCACCCGGACCCACAACCTGGAGGGGGACATGATCCGCAACTCGCGATCGCACTCTCGGCGGGACACTCGCGCGATGCTCGCCGCCGCCATTTGTCTGCTCTCGGCTGGCGCCGCTCTCGCCGTCGCGCCGCCCGACGGCAGCTCGCCGCTGGCCGACAAGGCCTACGCCTATCCCGATCTCTACGTCTCCTCGGTCTACCGGCCCGTGGCGCAGCTCAGCGGACCGCTCGCCGGCGCGCTCGCCGCCGACTTGGCGGCGCTCGGGGTCGCCCCCGACCGCGGCTTCGTCGATCTGCGCTCCGGCGCCTGGGGGACGTTGATCCTGCGCCGGCCGATCATCCCCGGCAGCGGCGCCGGCAACGCGCTCGCCTGGAGCGGGCTCGGTCTCGCGCCGCCGGCCGGCCGCGACGGTCTGAAAGAGGCGGCCTGGACCGCCTTCACCCGGTACCTGACGCTCAACCAGGCGGCGCTCGGGGTCTTGCCGGGCGAGCTCGGCGCGCGCACCGTCACCGTGCACGGCGGCGGCCAGTACGTGCAGATAAGCGTGCGCCGCCAGCACGGCGGCGTGCCGGTGCGCGACAGCTTTCTCTCCGCGGTGCTGAGCGGCGGCAACCTCGTCCTCTTCGGGCTGCGCAACTGGGGCGTCGTCGACGTCGCCGGCTCGCCCACGGTGTCGCGCGCGGCGGCGGTGGCCGCCGCCGAGGCGCACGCCGGGCGGAGCTTCTCGGGCGGCTACTGGAGCGCGCCGCGCCTCGAGATCGTCCCCACCTCGGCCGGGCGCGACGCGACGGCGCTGCCGATCGGCGGCGGCTTGCGCCACCGGCTGGTGTGGGCGATGGGCCCCAACTTCGCCGGTGACCGCGGCTCGTGGGAGGCGCTGGTCGACGCCCACAGCGGCCAGGTGCTCGCCTTCCGCGACACCAACCAGTACCTGAAGAACGTGCGCGGCGGGGCCTTCCCGGTGAGCAACGACGGCATCGGTCCCGAGGGCACCGAGCAGGCGGGCCAGCCGATGCCGTGGGCCGACATCCGCGACGCGGGCAACAACCTCTTCTTCACCGACGGCGCCGGCGACCTGGTGTGCGCGGCGCAGGGCTCCTCGATCCGCACCACCTTGAGCGGCCGCTACGTACGCATCAACGACAACTGCGGCGCGATCAGTGAGACCGCCGCCGACCCGGGCGACCTCGACCTCGGCGCGGGCCCGGGGACCGACTGCACGGTGCCCCCCGGCCACTCGGCCGGCGACACCCACGCCTCGCGCACCGGCTTCTACGAGGTCAACCGCATCGTCGAGCAGGCCAAGGGATGGCTGCCGGACAACGCCTGGCTCAACGCGCAGATCACCGCCAACATGAACATCGAGGACACCTGCAACGCCTTCTGGAACGGCAGCACGATCAACTTCTACCGCTCGGGCGGCGGCTGCCGCAACACCGGCGAGATCGCCGCGGTGTTCGACCACGAGTGGGGCCACGGGATGGACAACAACGACGCCAACCCGTCGATCTCGGCGCCCGGCGAGGCCTACGCCGACGTCGCCGCCATCCTGCGCCTCAACACCTCGTGCATCGGCCGCGGCTTCGACGACGCCGATCTTCCCTGCGGCGGCAACGGCGACGCCTGCACCGTCTGCTCGGGCGTGCGCGAGGTGGACTGGATGAAGCGCGCCTCGGGCGTGCCGCACAACCTCGACTGGAACCAGGAGGACCCGCTCGATCCCAACGGCATCCGCGGCGGCTGCCGCATCCACGGCGTCGGCTCGACCTCCTTCGGCCCCTGCAACAACGGCACGCACTGCGAGGGGTCGATGGCTTCCGAGGTCATCTGGGACCTGCTCAAGCGCGACCTCCCCTGCCACGGCAACGGCTGGGACATCACGACCGGCCAGTGCACGGGCGGCGCCTCGCCCTCGATCGACGACAACACCGCCCTCGAGATCATGGTGCGCCTCTACTACGTCGGCGGCGGCATGCTGGGCAACTGGTACAACTGCAACCCCGTTGGCCCCGCCGGCAGCTACGGCGACGGCTGCAACGCGGACGGCGCGTACCTGAACTTCCTGGCGCTCGACGACGACAACGGCGACCTCGGCGACGGCACGCCGCACATGCAGGCGATCTTCGACGCCTTCGATCGCCACCAGATCGCCTGCCCGGCCCCGGCGCGGGTCGACTCCGGCTGCGCCGGCGCGCCGGCGGCGGCGCCGGTCGTGACCGTCACCCCGGCGCACAAGGGAGCGGTGCTCTCCTGGACGCCGGTCGCCGGCGCGACCCGCTACTGGGTCTATCGCACCGAGGGCGTGATGGGCTGCGCCTTCGGCAAGGCACGGGTCGCCGAGACCGCCGAGGCGCACTACTTCGACACCGGCCTCGCCAACGGGCGGGAGTACTCCTACGGCGTCATCGCGGCCGGCGCGAGCGATGCCTGCATGGGACCGATGAGCGCCTGCAGCACGGTCGTCCCGGGCGCGAGCGGCGCCGCGCTCGCCTTCACCGATGCGCCGGCGCGGCTCACCGGCGCCGCCGGCGGCGACGGCGACGGATCGATCGACAACTGCGAGACCTGGACGGTCGCCTTCGACGTCCGCAACAACGGCGAGGTGCCGCTCACCAACGTCCGCGTGGCGCACGTCGAGGCGGTGTCGCACCCGGAGACGACCATCGTCGACACCCCGACCTTCGCCGCCTCGCTCGCCGCCTGCGACGCGACGTCGGGGACCTTCCGCTTCACCGCCGGTGGCCTCGCGCACGACGACACGATCGAGTTCCGGATCGACGTCACCGCCGACGAGCTCGGGGGGAACGTCATCTCGAAGACGGCCCACTTCGTCGCCACGGAGAGCGACTTCACTCCGGTCGCCTCACGCACCTGGAGCTTCGCCGCCGACCGCGAGGGCTGGCAGGTGGTGACCGGCACCTTCGATCACAACCCGAACCTGGGGGCGAACCTCAGCAACGGGTTCCTGCAGTCGTCGCAGCTCATCGACGACCAGTGCGACGTCATCCAGTCGCCGGCGGTCCGGCTGACCGGCAGCTCGACGCTGTCGCTCTACAA
Organism: Thermoanaerobaculia bacterium; assembly: GCA_044866775.1. GTDB lineage: Bacteria > Acidobacteriota > Thermoanaerobaculia > Multivoradales > UBA5704 > DASUNQ01. The sequence continues at coordinate 14,474 of JBIOUG010000111.1, forward strand.
CCAGTTCCTGACCGAGCTCGGGGACCCCGACGTCCTCACCTTCTTCGATCGCGCCAACGTCGGCGTGCGCGTCCGCCAGAGCGGCGGCCGCTCGACGGTGGTGCCCGACGGCGGGCGGCTCTACAACGCCTCGGGTCCGAACGGCGTCTGCGTCACCAACGGGCAGCAGGGATGGGCCGGCGCCGGGCCGCTGTTCATGGAGAGCACTTGGAGCGCCGGGGCGCTCAACCCGGGCGGCTCACTGAGCGGCCAGGTGGTGAACCTCGAGGTGGGGTACGGCACCGATCCGCTGGTCTCGCTCGCCGGGTTCCAGTTCGACGAGGTGACCCTCACCAACTTCGAGGAGCCGGGGCCGGACGGCCAGAACGACGTCTGCCGGAGCTGCACGACCGTCGATGACGACGATCCGGCGGTGGGCTACCGCAACGGCTGGCACAGCAAGGACGACCCGAACGCCATCGGCGGCAGCTACCACCGGCGCATGGGCACCACCAACGTCGGCGCGACGCCGGCCGCGACGGTGGTCTTCACCGGCAACGAGGTCACCTACTTCTACGCCAAGTCCTCCGCCGGCGGCACGGCCAACGTCTACCTCGACGGCGTGCTGCGCCAGACGCTGTCGTACAACGCGCCGAGCGCGACGCCCACCTTCGGGCACGCCGTGACCTACGGCGGCCTCGGCGCCGGCAGTCACGAGCTCAAGATCGTCCACGTGGCGGGCGCGGTCTACGTCGACTCGTTCGAGTTCTGTTCGGGCGGCGGGGCCAACCCGGCGGCGGTCGAGTACCGCTCCGAGACCCAGGTGAGCCACCACTCGTTGTCGCCGCTGGTGACGCGGACGCTCACCGTCGGCACCAACGACGAGCTGGTGTCCGTGGTGGTGGAGGGCATGGCGCAGCCGCTCACGGTGCGTCTCCTCGACCCGCTCGGCCTGGTGGTCGCCACCGGCCAGGCGCTGATCGCCGGCCTCCCCGCGTCGGGGCTGGACGCGGCGGTCGCCCAGGCCGGGACCTACAAGGTCCAGGTGCTCAACCCGCTGGGCCTCGTCGGCACCGTAGACGTCAGCATCGCCCGAACGGTCCGGGTGCCGTAACCAGCGGCACTCGGGCCGCGGCCCGAGCCGCCCGGGGACCTGTGTGCCCCGGGCGGCCTTTTTTTTCCGCCCGATTCGAAAGTTGAGAATGCGCGTGCGCGAATCGTCAATTTACATGCGATGATGTGTGACAACAACAGTTTACATCTCCCGTTCTCGGTGCTACGGTCCCGCCTCGGTTCTGCGACCCATGAACATCGCGACACACGCTGCCGGCGTGGCAGCCCGCGGAGTGCCGCGGGCGCGGCCGTCGTCCCGTCTCTGGGTCGTGGCCGGGCTGGTCTGGATCGCGGCCGTGGCCACGGGCTTCGCGATCCTCCTGCGCTATTCCAGCACCCCGGCCGCTGAGCCGGGAGGCCATCCGGCGCGCTGGCCGGCAGCGGCGCAGCTCGCGCGCGACCCCGCCCAGTCGACGCTCGTGATGTTCGCCCACCCGCACTGCCCCTGCACGCGCGCCAGCCTCGCCGAGCTGGCGCGGCTCATGGCGCGCTTCGACGAGCGCCTGACGGCCTATGTCCTCGTGGTCCAGCCGCCGGGAACCGACGACGCGTGGGCGGCAGGCGGGCTGGGGGACAGCGCGGCGCGCATCCCGGGGGTGACCATGCTCGCCGACCGCGGCGGCGTGGAAGCTGCCCGCTTCGGCGCCACGACCTCCGGCCTCACCCTGCTCTACGACGCCGGCGGCCGCCTGCGGTTCAGCGGCGGCCTCACCGCCAGCCGCGGCCACGAAGGCCAGAGCTTCGGCCAGCGTCGGATCGTCTCCTTGCTGACCACCGGCGCCGCCGACCGGCCGCACGCGCCGGTCTTCGGCTGCTCACTTCTCAGTCGACCCGCGGCGCGCCCGGCGCCCGCGCACGAGGGAGGAATGAATCATGAAGGGACCTAACTGGGCCGCCGCCGCCGCGGACGCGATCGTGCGGCGCGCCGACGCCCGCTTCGCGGCGCACCGCTTCCAAGTCCTCAAGGACACCGACCGCATGTTCGCCGTCCTGATGGCCCTGCAGTGGGTCTTCGGCATCCTGGTGGCCGTCTTCTTCTCGCCCTACGGCTGGGAGGGGAAGGTCAGCAACGTCCACATGCACGTCTGGATCGCGCTCTTCCTCGGCGGCGTGCTGAGCAGCCTGCCGATCGCGCTGGCGCTCCTTCGCCCGGGGTGGGTGGTGACGCGGCACACGATCGCGGCCTCGCAGATGCTCTGGTCGGCCATGCTCATCCACCTCTCGGGCGGGCGCATCGAGACGCACTTCCACGTCTTCGGCTCGCTCGGCATCCTCGCCTTCTACCGCGACTGGCCGGTGCTCGTCACCGCCGCGGTGGTGGTGGCGATCGACCACCTGGCGCGCGGCATCCTGTGGCCGGAGTCGGTCTACGGCATCCTCAACCCGGAGTGGTGGCGCTTCCTCGAGCACGCCTTCTGGGTGGTGTTCGCGGTGGGATTCCTCGCCCGCGCCTGCCGCAAGAGCCTCAAGGACATGCGGGAGATCGCCGACGGCGGCGCCCAGCTCGAGGCGCTGGCCGAGAGCGAGTGGCGGCAGAGCTCCGTGCTCGACCGGGTGGCCGCGGAGGCGGCGTCGTAGCGCCGCGGCCATGAGCATCTTCTCCGACGCTTTCGACAACGGCGGCTTCGACCGGGTGATCGTCACGGCGCCCGACGGAGTGGTGCGGGACTTCTCGCGGTCCGAGTACGAGCGCCTGCCGCTCACCGAGCGGGTAGTGCTGCTGCTCGAGGTGCGGGCCAGGTTCTTCCGCGGCCAGCGGGAGATCCCGCCCGCGCAGGCGCTGAAGTAGGCCCAAGGCGCGAAAGCTTTCGCGCCGCATCCGATCAATCCCTAGGAGCGCTGTCCGTCGCGCGACCAGCGCGACGGGCTCCTAGGGCGCGAGGAGCCGGAACCAGGCTGCGAAGAGCTTCTTGACCCGCGGCGTCAGCTTGCCGCGGCGCCAGGCGTCGGCGGCCTTCTTCACCACCTCGACCTGGGTGGGGTAGGGGTGGATGACCGCGGCGATCGTGCCCAGGCCGATGCCGTGGGTGACCGCGAGGCAGAGCTCGCCCAGGAGGTCGCCGGCGTGCTCGGCGACGATCGTCGCACCGAGGATGCGGTCGGTGCCCCGCTGGAGATGGAGGCGCAGGAAGCCCTCGTCCGCGCCGTCGAGGATCGCGCGATCGACGGCGGCGAGCGGCTGCGTCAGCGTCTCGACCTCGTGTCCCGCCTCCTTCGCCTCCTGCTCGGTGAGCCCGACGTGCGCCACCTCGGGGCTGGTGTAGGTGCACCACGGCACGACCAGCGCGCTCGCCTTGGCGCGGCCGTAAAAGAGGGCGTTCTGCAGCACGATGCGGGCGTTGGCGTCGGCGACGTGCGTGAACTGGTACTTCGACGCCACGTCGCCGGCGGCGTAGATCCGCGAGTTGCTGGTGCGCAGGCGGTCGTCCACCTCGACGCCCTTCTTGCCGTAGCGCACGCCGGCGGCCTCGAGGCCCAGCCCCTCGACGTTTGGGGCGCGCCCGGCCGAGACCAGGATCTGGTCGGCGGCGACCTCCACCCGCTCGCCGCCGCTGCGCTCGAGGACCAGCGTCTTCTCCCCGCCGTGCCCGCGCACCTCGACGATCTTGACCGGCAGCTCGAAGGCGACGCCGTCGGCCGCGAGCGCCCGGCGCACCAGCTCGGCGGCGTCGGCGTCCTCGCGCGGCAGGAGCTTGGGGGCGATGTCGACGACCGTCACGCGGCTGCCGAAGCGCGCGAAGGCCTGCGCCAGCTCGCAGCCGATCGGACCGCCGCCGATGACCACCAGGCGCGCCGGCAGCTCGGTCAGGCCGAAGACGGTCTCGTTGGTGAGGTAGCCGGCCTCGGCCAGCCCCGGAACCGGCGGCACGGCGGCGCGTGCCCCGGTCGCGACGACGGCGCGGCGGAAGCGGAGGCGCGCCCCGTCGACCTCGACCTCCGCGGGGGAGACGAAGCGCCCCTCGCCCAGGAAGACGTCGACGCCGAGGCTCTGGAAGCGCCGGGCGCTGTCGTGGACGCTGATGCCCGCCCGCAGCCGCCGCATACGCTCCATGGCGGCCGCGAAGCTCCCGGTCCCAGCCACCGGAGGGCCGCCGAAGCGCTCCGCCGCGTCGCGCGCCTCCTTCCAGGCGCGGGCGGCGCGGATGACGCCCTTCGACGGCACGCAGCCGACGTTCAAGCAGTCGCCGCCCATGAGGTGGCGCTCGACGAGCGCCACGCGCGCCCCGAGCCCGGCGGCGCCGGCGGCCGACACCAGCCCGGCGGTGCCGGCGCCGACCACGACGAGGTGGTAGCGGCCGGCCGGCTGCGGGTTGACCCACGCCGGCGGATGGACGTTCTCGATCAGCTTCAGGTTGTGCTCGTCCGCAGGCTCGACGAGCGGCGGCCCGCGGTGGGGGAGCGGTTGCGTCATGGCGCGGCTTCCTGGGGGCCGGCCGGCTGGTCGATCTCCTGGCGCAGCGCCCGGCCGGCCAGGCGGGTGATGTAGGTGGTGACGGCGATCGTGGCGACGAGCCCCAGCGCCATGAAGACCCAGAACTCGGTCCCCTTCTCGACCTCCGCGCCCGCGAACACCGCGGCGAGGCTGCCGAGCGCCTTGCCGTAGTAGACGTAGAGGAGCGTGCCCGGAATCATGCCGAAGGAGGCGAGCAGGTAGTCGCGGAAGCGGACGCGGGTGACGCCGCAGGCGTAGTTGAGGAGGTTGTAGGGAAAGATCGGCGACAGGCGCATCAGGAAGACGATCTTCAGCCCCTGCCGGCCGACCGCGCGGTCGATCGCCTGGAACCGCGGCTGCCCGGCGAGCCTGCGCTCGACCGCCCGCCGGATGACGTAGCGGGCGACGAGGAAGGCGAGGGCGGAGCCGATCGTCGCCCCGATGAAGGTGTAGACCGTGCCCCAGAAGATGCCGAAGATGACCCCCGAGGCGAGGGTCAACAGGAGCCCGGGCACGAAGGCGACGGTGGCCAAGCTGTAGCCGGCGATGTAGGCGACCGGCCCCCAGACCCCCATCCCCTGCACCCACTCGGTGAAGCTCTCGAGGTATCTCTGGAGCTCGCGGCCGACGAGGACGAGCACGGCGACCGCCGCCACGGCGGCGAGGACCGTGAGGAGCAGCTTCTTCTTCGAGCGCGGAGAGTCGCCGGCCACGGACTTCACTACGCGGCAGAGAGCGCCGCCGGATGGTCCATCAGATCAGATCGGAGGGCGCGCGAGCCGCTCGCGCCATCACGCCATCGCCCAGAGCGCCGCCGCCAGCATGACGCCGCCGATGCCGAGCAGCATGGCGGCGATGGCGGCGAAGTTCCCGAGGCCGGTCCCCTCCTTGGCCGTCTTGCCGAGGACCAGCAGCCCGCCGGTCGCGATGGCGAGCTGGACGAAGACGAAGAGCATGGTCAGCGCGGCCGGGGCGGGCGCGCCCGGCTCGCCGCCGCGCGCGATCAGGAGGTTGGCCGCGACCAGCACGGCGCCCGCCACCAGGATCGCGATCGCCACCCAGTCCCAGCGCGCCGGCCGCGGCGGCCGGAGCGCCTTCAACGCCTGCAGCGAGGGCAACCGGGGCACGGGCAGCTTCAACGCCTCACCTCCCATGGGGCTCCATCCTCCTGAGCAAGTGACCTGAAACGGCGCGAAGGATAGCACAGCGCCCGGGGGCGGAAGGGGCCGAGTCGGCCGGGCGCGGTGACACGAGAACTGTGCAGATTGTGCACATTTTCCGTGTCACCGCGCACGAAACGAGGTTGCGAGCCCCTCTTCCATCCCCTATGATGCGCCGAACCGACCGAACCAGGAGATCAGGATGACGAGAGAAGAGATCCTCCGCAGCGCCGACGGCGAGGGCGTCCGCTTCATGCGCCTGCAGTTCACGGACATCCTCGGGGTGATCAAGAACGTCGAGATCCCGCGCAGCCAGTTCGAGAAGGCGCTCGACGGGCAGATCATGTTCGACGGCTCCTCGATCGAGGGCTTCACCCGCATCGAGGAGTCCGACATGCTGCTGGTCCCCGACCCGGAGACCTTCCGCATCAACCCGTGGGTGAACCCGGACGGCTCGAAGGTCGCGCGGATGATCTGCGACATCTATCTCCCGGACGGCTCACCGTTCCCCGGCTGCCCGCGGACGACCCTGAAGCGTCAGGTCGAGAAGGCCGAGTCGATGGGCTACACGATGGTCGCGGGGCCGGAGGCGGAGTTCTTCCTCTTCCAGCGCGACGAGAGGGGAGAGCCACTCGTCGCCACCCACGACGCCGGCGGCTACTTCGACCTGACGCCGGTCGACCGCGGCGAGGAGTGCCGGCGCGACATCGTCATCGTCCTCGAGGCGATGGGGTTCGAGGTCGAGGCGGCCCACCACGAGGTGGCTCCCGGGCAGCACGAGATCGACTTCAAGTACGCCGACGCGGTCGCCTGCGCCGACAACGTGACCACCTTCCGCTTCGTGGTCAAGAAGGTGGCGCTCGACCACAACCTGCACGCCACCTTCATGCCCAAGCCGATCTTCGGCGTCAACGGCTCGGGCATGCACTGCCATCAGAGCCTGCTCGACCGCAACGGCAACAACGCCTTCTTCGACCCGCAGGGGAGCTGGCAGCTCTCGAAGACCGCGCTCGGCTACATCGGCGGCATCCTCGAGCACGCCGCCGCCTTCGCCGCGGTCACCAATCCGCTCGTCAACTCCTACAAGCGCCTGGTGCCGGGCTACGAGGCGCCGGTCAACATCGCCTGGTCGGAGAAGAACCGGAGCCCGCTGGTGCGGGTGCCGGCCAAGCGCGGCATGTCGACCCGCTGCGAGGTGCGCATGCCCGACCCGGCGTGCAATCCGTACCTGGCGCTCGCCGTGATGCTCGCCGCCGGCCTCGACGGCGTCGAGCGCGCCCTCGATCCGGGCGAGCCGGTCAACAAGAACATCTTCGAGATGAGCCACCGCGAGAAGCGCCGCCTGCGCATCGGCCAGCTCCCGGCCAACCTCTGGGAAGCGCTCGAGGCGCTGGAGAAGGACGCCGTCGTCACCGCGGCCCTCGGGCCGCACATCTTCGAGCACTACCTGCAGGCCAAGCGCTCTGAATGGGAGGAGTACATCTCCCACGTCCATCCCTGGGAGCAGCAGCGGTACCTCGCGGAGTACTAGGCGCCGGCGGCTGCAACCCGCCGGCGCGCCGCCGCGTAGTGCGGGTCCGAGGAGGCGGGCATGGCTGCCGAGCCGCTTCGGGCCGCTGTCGAGGAAGGGGGACTCCGGGCTCGCGTTGCCGCGTTGCGCGACGAGCACGCGGCGCTGTGGGTCGCGACGCCGGCCGAGCTGCCGGTCCTCGGGCCGGCGACCGGATTGCGCCGGCACTTCGCCAACGCCCGCGCGGCGCGGCGGCTGATCGACGAGCTGGCGGCGGAGGCGGTCTGCGTGCCCGCGGGCGAGGAGGAACGCCGCGCCTGGCGCGAGTCGGTGCGCGAGCGCCTGCAGTCGTTCGGGGACGCGCGGCTGGGCTGGCCCGCCGGGTATCGGCGCCTGGTCTTCGCCGACGCGTTCTTCGCCGCCTCGGTCGCCTTCGCGCGCGAGGCGTGCGCCTTCGACTCGGAGATCCCTCTCAACGACCTCTGGCAAGCGCTGCGCAACGTCTGGATCGGCAACAGCCTGCAGATGCTGCTCGAGCTGCCGGTGGCGCTCGGCGACGGCCTCTTCGCCTACTCCATGCTCTATCCGCTGACCGACAACCTGCTTGACGACCCGCAGGTGCCGGCCGGCGACAAGCGCTCCTTCAACGAGCGCTTCGGACGGCGGCTCGCGGGGCTGCCGGTGCACGCGGCGGGTGCGGCCGAGGCGGCCGTCTTCCGGCTGGTGGCGCGGATCGAGGAGGAGTTCCCGCGCCGCCGGTGCGCCGACGTCCACGCGAGCCTGCTGGCGATCCACCACGGCCAAGTGCTGAGCCTCACGCAGCAGGACGATCCCGCCCTGACCGACGCCGAGATCCTCGCCATCAGTTGCGAGAAGGGCGGCACCTCCGTCCTCGCCGATCTCTACCTGGTGGCCGGATCGGCGACCGCGGCCGAAGAGCGCTTCGCCTTCGGCTACGGCGTTGCTTTGCAGCTCCTCGACGACCTCCAGGACGTCGAGCGCGACCTCACCGCCGGGCACGAGACCCTCTTCACGCGCGCCGCCCGGCGCGGCCCGCTCGACGCACCGGCGGCGCGCCTCGCGCGCTTCATCGACCGCGCGCTCGACGAGGCCGGGACCTTCACCGGCCCCGAGCTCGCCGACCGCATCGACCTCATCCGCCGCAACTGTCGCGCCCTCCTGGTCGGCGCCGTCGCCGAGCAGCCGCGCCGCTTCAGCCGCCGCTTCCGCCGTAGGCTCGCGCGCCGCTGGCCGCTCTCGTCCTGGGCGATGCGCCGCCTGCGCCGGCGCGCCGAGCGACGCTTCGGCGACGCCGCGAGCGTGCTGCGCAGCCACACCGGCGCGACGTCGCTGCTTGACTCGCTGCTCGCCCAGGTCGGGGAGCCGAGCGAGCGCCGCCCCGAGCTTTTCGAGGGGTGTTGATCGTTGTTATCAGATTGACAGGCGTTCTCCGTTATTGCTATGGCTACTTCATTCCATAGGAGAATGCCATGAGATCAACGCTGATCGGCTTGCTGCTGGCGCTGCTGGCGACGGCCGCGGTCGCGGGAGAGTTCATCCCCGCGCCGACAGACCGCGTGCCCGGCCAACACATCGTGGTGTTCCAGGGCGGCGTGCGCGCGAGCGAGGTGGCCCAGGGCCTCGCCGCCGCGCACGGCGCGGCGGTTGGAAGGACGTACAGCCATGCGCTGAACGGCGCTCTGTTCGTCGGCCTTTCGGACGCCGCCGCCCGCGCCCTGGCCAACAACCCGAACGTCCGCTGGGTCGAGGAGGACGGCCTCGTCGGGCTGGTCGCGACGCAGACCAATCCCCCCTCCTGGGGCCTCGACCGCATCGACCAGCGGGCCCTGCCGCTCGACAACAGCTACACCTACAACTTCGACGGCACCGGGGTGGACGTCTGGATCATCGACACCGGCATCCGCCAGACCCACGTCGACTTCGGCGGCCGGGCGAGCCGCGACTTCGACTCGGTCGGTGACGGCCAGAACGGCAACGACTGCAACGGCCACGGCACGCACGTGGCCGGCACGGCGGCGGGCAGCTCCTTCGGCGTCGCCAAGAACGCCCGCATCCACGCCGTGCGGGTCCTCAACTGCTCGGGGTCGGGAACCTGGGCCGGCGTCATCGCCGGCATCGACTACGTCACCCAGCAGGCCCCGACCCACCCGCTGTCGGTGGCCAACATGAGCCTCGGCGGCGGCGCCAACCAGTCGGTCGACGACGCGCTCAACAACTCCTCGGCGGCCGGGGTCGTCCATGTCGTGGCGGCGGGCAACAGCGCCACCGACGCCTGCACCGCCTCGCCGGCGCGCGCCGCGCAGGCGTACACGGTGGCTTCCAGCACGATCAGCGATGCGCGCTCCTCGTTCTCCAACTTTGGCACCTGCGTCGAGATCTTCGGCCCGGGGAGCAGCATCACCTCGGCCTGGAACACCTCCGACACGGCCACCAACACGATCAGCGGCACCTCGATGGCGTCGCCGCACGTGGCTGGCGTCGCCGCCCTCGTGCGCGACGAGTTCCCGGGCTTCACCGTCAGCCAGGTCAAGCAGGAGATCACCGCGCGGGCGACGTGCAACAAGATCAGCAGCCCGGGCACCGGCACGCCCAACAAGCTGGTCTATTCGCTCTCCGGCACCGACCCCAACTGCAGCGGCGGGCCGGTCTGCGCGCCGCAGGGGCAGCCCTGCACGGCCGATGTCGACTGCTGCTCGCTGAAGTGCCGGGGCAAGGCGGGAGTGAAGACCTGCCGCTAGACGGCGGCTGGGCGGTTTGATTAGAGCCCGGCGCGAAAGCCTTCGCGCCTCTAGGCCTGATGCTCGGGGCGGAGGAGGTCGAGCACGGTCTTCACCGGCGCGAAGGTCTCGACCGGCACCTCGACGAAGACGGTGTTCCAGCCGGCCATGGCGCCGTTCCAGAGGCCGGGGCGCTCGAGGGCCTTGAGCGGCCGCCCCTCGTGCGACTTCCTGGCGATGAAGACGGTCGCCGGGTCGACCCAGCGCGCGAGGTCGTGCGGGCGTCCGTCCCGGTCGCGCAGCGCGCAGTGAAGGTCCACCGGGTTGAAGTGCGTCGCGGCGGCGTGCGCCGCGCGCTGGGCGGGGTCGGAGAGATCGGTCTGTGAGGTCTCGACGATCTGCGCCGAGACCTCGCCGTCCGGCGCCTCCACCCAGAACGGCCCGCCGCCGGGCTCACCCTGGTTGCGCACCACGCCGCAGATACGGAGCGGGCGGTCGAGGGATTCGAGGAGGGAGCGCCGCCGTTCGGTGAGCGGCTGCCGGGCAAAGCTTTCGGGTAGCGGGCGCGAGAGCGCCTCGGTCACGAACCGCTGCGCGGCGGCGAGCTCCGCCTCTCCCGCAGCCTGCCGCTCCAGCCCTGCCGCGGCCTCCACCGCCCCTTCCTGAAGCTCGACGAGGAGGCCGGTCAGCAGCCGCTTCCAGCGCACCACCGGGACCTTGCCGGCGTCGGGCACCACGTTGTCGATGTTCTTGATCTGCACGCGGTCCCACCCGGCGTCGGCGAGAGCCTGCAGGTTGCCGAGGAGGGCGCCGTGCCCGGCCGGGCGGAAGAGCAGCGAGCCGTCGGCGAGGCGGAAGGGGCGGTTGTCGAGGTCGACCGCCAGGGTGTCGGTGGAGCGGCTCTGGTGGGAGAACCCGATCTCGAAGCGGGTCTCGTAGCGGCGCTCGAGCTGCGGCCCCGCGCGGGCGATCAGCCACCGGAACCGCTCTTCGTGCTCGGGCGCGACGGTGAAGTGAACGCGGCAGCTTCCGTCCGCGATGCCGGTGGTGAGCGCCGCCTCGGCGAGGTGCTCCTCGACCGGCGTGCGCGGCCCGGCCGGGGTGTGATGGAACGGGATCAGCCCCTTGGGCAGCTCGCCGTACCCTAGGCCGTCGGCGTCGAGCAGCAGGGCGACGACCCGGCGCCGCTCCGCGAGCGGCAGCGGGCCGTCGAGATCGATCCCCCGCCCGCGCGCCGCGTCCTCGAGCGCCGCGTAGAAGGGGAAGCGCGGCAGCTCGGCGAAGAACTTACGGACCTCGTCGTTCTCCTCGCCCGTGGCCTGGAAGGAGAGGAGGTCCTTGAACATCCGGGTGGCCGCGCCGGAGGCGGGCACGAAGCGCCCGATCCGGCCGGCGGTGACCGCGCGGCCGCAGGCGGCGGTCAGCCTCGCGTGCTCGCTCGCGTCGAGCACGCGGATGCCGTCCCCCACCGTGCAGGGCCGCACGATGCGCGTCGGGGGCGGTGGGTGGCGAAAGAGCTCGACCTGCCGTGCTGCCTCCTCGGGGACGATACCCAGAGCGCGCATCTGCTCGAGATCGCGGGCGGTGAACAGTGGCACTCAGCCCCCGCCGTAGGCCGGCAGGTCGTGCAGAATCTCGGCCAATCGCCGCCCGGCGCGGTCTCGCGGCGAGACGAGCGGGTGAGTCACCGGCCAGGCGACGGCGATGTCGGGATCGTCCCAGGCGATCGTGATCTCGTCGACCTGGTCGTAGAGCGCCGTGCACTTGTACTCGACCTGCGCGCTCTCCGAGAGCACGCAGAAGCCGTGCGCGAAGCCGGCCGGGATCCAGAGCTGGCGGAAGTTGTCGGCCGTGAGCTCGGCCGCCACCCAGCGGCCGAAGGTGGGGGAGCCGCGCCGGATGTCGACCGCCACGTCCCAGATCGCCCCCTCGATCGCCCGCACCAGCTTGCCCTGCGGCTTGGTGCGCTGGGCGTGGAGGCCGCGCAGGGTACCTCGCGCCGAGCGCGAGTGGTTGTCCTGCACGAAGCGCGCGGCGATGCCGCCCTGGCGGTACTTCTCCTCGTGGTAGGTCTCGAGGAAGAAGCCGCGCGCGTCGCGGTGGACGACGGGCTCGACGATCAGGACGTCCGGGATCTCGGTCGCGACGAAGCGCGGTGTCTGCTGCTGCGCGCCCGAGGGTTCGGCCGCCGCCCGCCCGCCCGCGCCGCTCACGGCGCCGGAGTGCCCACGGCCGGCTCGAGCAGCCCGAGCCGCTCGCGGCGGTAGCCGTCCTGCACCGCCTCGCACCAGGCGCGGTGATCGAGATACCAGCGCACGGTGGCCGTGAGGCCGGCCGCGAGGTCGTGCCGCGGCTCCCAGGCGAGCCGGCGCCGGATCTTCCGGTCGTCGATCGCGTAGCGCCGGTCGTGCCCCGGGCGGTCGGCGACGTGCGTCTTGAGATCGCGGTAGGACGCGATGCCGCGGCGGGCGAGAGCGGGGTTCGCCGCCGCCGGCCGCTCGCGCTCGAGGGCGTCGCAGAGGAGGTCCACGATCTCGAGGTTCGTCTTCTCGCTGCGGCCGCCCAGGTTGTATTTCTCCCCCGGGCGCCCCTGCGCGAGAACGGTGAGGAGGCCCCGGCAGTGGTCCTCGACGTACAGCCAGTCGCGGACGTTGCCGCCGTCGCCGTAGATCGGCAGCGGCTTGCCCTCGAGGGCGTTCAGGATCATCAGCGGGATCAGCTTCTCCGGGTACTGGTGCGGGCCGTAGTTGTTCGAGCAGTTGGTGAGCAGGATCGGCAGGCGGTAGGTCTCGTGATAGGCGCGCACCAGGTGATCGGCGCCCGCCTTCGAGGCGGCGTAGGGCGAGTTCGGGGCGTAGCGGGTCGTCTCCGAGAACGCCCCCTTCTTGCCCAGGCTGCCGTACACCTCGTCCGTCGAGACATGGAGAAAGCGGAAGCCCTGGCGCTCCTCGGGCGGCAGGCCGGCGACGTGCCGGCGCGCCGCCTCGAGCAGCTCGAAGGTGCCGACGACGTTGGTCTGCACGAAGGCGCCGGGGTCGTCGATCGAGCGGTCGACATGGCTCTCGGCGGCGAAGTTCAAGATGGCGGCGGGCCGCTCCTCGGCGACCAGACGGCGCACCGCCCCACGGTCGGCGATGTCCTCCTGGACGAAGCGCAGGCGCGGGCGCAGGTGGTCGTCGTCGAGCAGGTCGGCGAGGTTCTCGAGCCGGCCGGCGTAGGTCAGCTTGTCGAGGACGACGACGCGCGCCGCGGTCTCGGCAAGGGCGAGACGGACGAAGTTGCAGCCGATGAAGCCGGCGCCGCCGGTGACGATCCACGTTTCCATGAGCCGGCCGGAGTATATCGGCTAGCGACTAGAATCCCGGTCCCGTGACCCTCACCCAGGCCGTCGTCCTCGCCGTCGTCCAGGGGGTGACGGAGTTCCTGCCCATCAGCTCCTCGGGGCACCTGATCCTGGTGCCGTACGTCTTCGGCTGGCCGGATCAGGGGCTGGCCTTCGACGTCGCGACGCACGTCGGCACGCTGCTCGCCGTCCTCCTCTACTTCCGCCGCGACCTGCGCGATCTGATCGTCGGGTTCTTCCGCGGCGCCGCCGCCGCGCCGGCGGCCGACTACGACCCGCGGCGGCTGGCCTGGGCGATCGTGCTGGGGACGGTGCCGGTCGCCGTGGTGGGGCTTCTGGTCAAGGACCTCATCGCCACCCAGGCCCGGAACCCGCTCCTGATCGCCGGCACGGCGATCGGCTACGGGCTGCTGCTCGGGATCGCCGATCGGGTGGGCGCGCGGCGGCGGGAGATCGCCCAGATCGGGCTCGGGGCGGCGCTCGTCATCGGCTGCGCCCAGGCGCTCGCCCTGGTGCCGGGCACCTCGCGCTCGGGAGCGACGATCACCGCGGCACTCCTCCTCGGCTTCACCCGCCCGGCGGCCGCACGTTTCTCCTTCCTGCTATCGGTGCCGGCGCTCCTCGCCGCCGCGGCCGTCGAGGCAGCGGACCTCGCCAGGGCCGCGGTGCCGGCCGGGGAGCTCGCGCTGATGGCGGTGGGGATCGCCGTCTCGGCGGTGACCGGCTACCTGGTCATCGCCTGGCTCCTCGCCTGGCTGCGGCGCGCGAGCCTGCTGCCGTTCGTCGTCTACCGGCTGCTGCTCGGGGTGGCGATTCTCGCCCTCGCTTGGCGCGGGTAGCTCTCCCGGCCTTCTTATTGACAAGTGGCTATGAAGGCATTAGGGTACGGACTGCGGGGAGGTAGAAACCCTCCTCTCATCCCTCCCGAAGGAGGAGCGAAAAAACGCTCCTCCCTTTTTTTACCTCGTCAGCCTCCCAGCACCGCCTTCTTGAAGTCCTCGCCCGGGGCGGGATCGGGTCCGATCCAGGTGGCGAGGATGGCGTCGGCCGTGGCCGCGCCGGGGAGCGTCCCCTTGGCCTTGCCGGCCACCTCGACGTGCGTCCCCTCGCCGGGGACGTAGGTCAGCACCAGCCGCTGCCCCTCGCCGACGCCGTCCATCCAGCCGCAGAGGGTGTCGAACGCCTTCTTCACCTCCGCCGAGGCCTTCGGCGTATTGGCTTCGAGCCCCTCGTGCCAGGCCTCGCACATCTGGTCCTTGCTGACGTCGTAGATGAAGTGCAGGACCATGCGCAACGGGGCGTCGGCCGCCAGGACCTTCTGCGCCGACTTCTCCTTCTGCGGCAGGTAGAGCCCGCCGACGTAGACCTTGATGATGAACTTCTTGCGCAGGCCCATGCCGTTGAGCACCAGGGTCTGCCCCTTGACTTCGGCCTTGTCGGGGAGCGTCACGCCGGCGAGCGTGCCGGCCGTCGCGGGCACGGCGAGAGAGAGCGCGACCAGGATGGTGAGCAGAGTGCGCATCGTGTCCTCCTGAGGAGAGCGCAAGTGTAGCCGAAACCGCAGACCGGTCCCGCCGTACCTGGCACTGAGCCGCGGGGCGCACCCCCGGCCGCCACCCCTCCGATGAGCACCGACGCCCAGCTCGTGGCGAGCACCCTCGCCGGCTCCGAGCGCGCCTTCCACGACCTCGTGCGGCGCTTCGAGCGGCCGGTGTACACCCTCGTCCTGCGCATGGTGCGCGAGCCGCTCCTCGCCGAGGACCTGGCGCAGGAGGTCTTCGTCAAGGCCTACCGGGCGCTGGCGAGCTACGATTCCGGGCGCAAGTTCGCGAGCTGGCTGTTCAAGATTGCGCACAACACGGCGCTCGACCACCTGCGGCGGGGGGAGCTGCCGACCGTCCCCCTCGCGGAGGGGGCCGACGACCGGCGCGACTGGGCCGAGGTGCTGGTGGACGCCGGCGCCGAGGACCCCGAGGCCGCCGCCGGCCGCCGCGACCTGGCGCGCGCGCTCGAGGCGGCGATCGCCCGCCTGCGGCCGGAGTACCGGGCGGCGATCGTGCTGCGCTTCCAGGAGGGACTGTCCTACCAGGAGATCGCCGAGGAGCTGGGGCAGCCGATCGGGACCGTGAAGACCAACCTCCACCGCGCGCGCAAGGCGCTGGCGGGGATGATGACCGGCCTCGGCTGGGGGCCGGAGGCGTGAGGCGAAACCACTTCGCCGGAAGACCCGTAGGGCGGGTCTGGAGGTCAAGGTGAAGCCTATTCCGACCCAGGAGCTCGCGCGCTGGCTCGCCGCCGAAGAGGTGGCGGACGCCGAGCGCGCCGAGGCGGCGCTGGCGGCGTTGGTCGCCACCCTGCCGCTCACGGCGCCACCGGCGGGCTTCGCCGGGCGTGTGCTGGCGCGGGCCGGACTGGCGCCGCGGCACGATCTGCTGTCCCGTCTCTGGGTACGGCTCACCCTCGGCCTCGCGCTGGCCGGCGCCGGCGTCGCGGCCGCGATCGCTCCCAAGCTCCTTGGCGGCCTCGCCGCGATCCTCGATCCGGCGGCGCTGCTCGCGACCGGTCCTCGCCTGCTGGCGGCGGCGACCGAGCATTTCGTGCGCTTCCTCGAGCTGCTCCTCAAGCTGGTCGAGGTCGCGCGCGTCCTCGCCGCTCCCTTCGCGTCGCCCTCCGGCGCCGCGGCGTCGCTCGCGGCGCTGCTGGTGGCGGCGGCGGCGCTCCGTCTGCTCCACCATCTCATCGCAACCGACAGGAGTTGGTCCTATGTGGACGTCCATGGATAGTCCGGCCGGCCGGCGACGGCGCCGCGCCGCCCGCGAAAGCCTTTGCGCCTTCGTGCTGCTCGCCCTGGCGCTCGTGCCGGGCACCGCCGCCGCGCAGGACGGTCCCGACCTGCGCCGCGCCATCGAGCAGCGCTACGAGGTGCTGCCGATCCGCGACGGCGTGCTGCTCCAGCCGCGCGTCGAGCGGTTGGGAGTGCGCTCGATCGAGCTCGCCGGCGACTCGCTGGCGGTCAACGGCGAGCGGCTGTCGCCCGAGGTCCTGCGTGCCTGGCTGGCCGAGGACGCCGAGCCGGTGCTGCGTCTCCACCGCCTGCCGCCGCGCGAGCGGCGCGCCCTCTTCGGTCTGCCGTCGGAGCCCGGGGCCGCCGCGCCGCTCGTGGAGGCGACGGCCGAAGCGCCGCCAGGTGCCGCGGCGCCCGGAACGACGACCGCGCCTCAAGGCGAGGGCGAGGAGCAGGGGCTCGGCATCCCGCCGGCGCCGCCGATGCCGCCCATGCCGGACATGCCCGATCTGCCGCGCCGCCGCTCCGGCTCGCGCGTCAGCATCACGCAGAACGTGGTGGTGGAGAAGGGGGAGGTCGCGGCCGAGGCCGTGGCGGTTGCCGGCTCGGTGCGGGTGGACGGCGAGGTGCGCGGCGACGTCGTCGCCGTCGGCGGCTCGGTGACCATCAACGGCCGCGTCGACGGTGAGGTGACCGCGGTCGGCGGCAGCGTCCGCATGGGCCCCGAGGCCGAGGTCATGCGCGAGGTCACGAGCGTCGGCGGCCGGGTGTACCGCGCGCCGGGCGCCCGCGTCCACGGCGCCGTCAACGAGGTCTCGCTCTGGGGCGGCTCACGCCATTGGCGCGGGCGCCGCGGCTGGGACTTCGACCCGGACCCCGACTGGGGCGACGGCGACGTCGGCGAGTTCCTGTCCTCGATCGTCTGGGTGATCTTCCTCTGGGTCGTGGCGTCGGTGGCGCTGCTCATCGCCCGCGGGCCGGTCGAGCGGGTGGAGCGGCAGGTGGCCGAAGACCCCTGGCGCTCGGCGGCCGTCGGCTTCCTGGTGCAGGTGCTGCTGGTGCCGATGGTCTTCGTGGTGACGATGGTGCTGCTCATCTCGATCATCGGCTGGCCGCTCTTCCTGCTCTATCCGTTCGTGGCCCTGGGGCTGATCGCGGCCGCCTTCCTGGGCTACGTCGGCGTGGCGCTGCGGCTCGGGCGCTGGCTCGAGGGGCGCGCCCGCCGCGCCTTCGTGAGCCCCTACTTCGCGGTGCTCGCCGGGATCGTGCTGATCCAGGTCTGGTGGACCGGCGGGCGGCTGCTCGAGATCCCGGGCGGCTTCCTCGGCCCGATCGCGGGACTGACGCTGCTCTTCGGCTTCGTCGTGCAGTACATCGCCTGGACGATGGGCCTCGGCGCCTCGCTCCTCGCCTGGTCGGCGAGCCGGCGCGAGCGGAGCCGCCCCGCCGCGCCGCCACCGCCGCCACCGGTTCCAGAGCCGGGGCCCGAGCGGCTGGAGAGCCCCGAGCCGCCGCCGTGGCCTGAGCCGGCGCCGGAGCGCTAGCGCGCCATCAGCCGCTCGGCCAGCCGTGTGTAGCGCTCGCGGGTGCGCGCGTTGCGTACCGCCACCCGCAGCGCCCGCTTCTCGCCGACCAGGATCGCCAGCCGGCGGGCGCGGGTGAGCGCGGTGTAGAGGAGGTTCCGCTGCAGCATGACGTAGTGTTGCGTGTGGAGCGGCACCACCACGCACGGGTACTCGCTGCCCTGCGACTTGTGGATCGAGCAGGCGTAGGCGAGGACCAGCTCGTCGAGCGCGGCGGCGTCGTAGCCGACGCGCCGGCCGTCGAAGCTCACTTCGACGCCCTGCCCCTCGGCGGCGACGGCGACCACCCGCCCGAGGTCGCCGTTGAAGACCTCGAGGTCGTAGTCGTTGCGGATCTGCATCACCTTGTCGCCCGCCCGCAGGCCGGGAGCGGGCGGCCCCGGGTTGAGCAGCTCGCGCAGCTCGCGGTTCAGGTTGGCGGTGCCGAGGAGGCCGCGGTTCATCGGCGTCAGCACCTGCACCGCCTCGACCGGATCGAAGCCGAAGCGCTGCGGGATGCGGTGCGCCACGAGCTCGCGCAGCGTCTCGAGCACCTCCTCCGGCGTCTCGCGCTCGAGGAAGAAGAAGTCGGGATCCTCGCCCGCGGGCGGGGCGAGCAGCGGCATGTCGCCCCGCTGCACGCGGTGGGCGTTGGCGACGATGAGGCTGCGCTCGGCCTGGCGGAAGATGGCGGTCAGGCGCGCCACCTCGACCGCTCCTGAGCGGATGAGATCGGCGAGCACCCGTCCCGGCCCGACCGACGGGAGCTGGTCGACGTCGCCGACCAGGATGAGGCGGGCCGTGTCCGGGACGGCGCGCAGCACCTGGGCGGCGAGCGGCGCGTCGAGCATCGAGGCCTCGTCGACGATCAGCAGGTCGCCCTCGAGCGGCCGCTCGCGTCCGCGCTCGAAGGCGTGGCTGCGCGCGTTCCACTCGAGCAGGCGGTGGAGGGTGGCGGCCTCGCGCCCGGTCGCCTCGGCGAGGCGCTTGGCGGCGCGGCCGGTGGGCGCGGCGAGGAGGACGCGCAGCCCCTTGCGCTCGAGCACGGCGACGATGCCGCGCACCAGCGTCGTCTTGCCGGTCCCCGGGCCGCCGGTCACCACCAGCACCTTGCGCGTGAGCCCCAGGCGCACGGCCTCGCGCTGCTCGGGCGCGAGGGCGATGCGTTCCCGCTGCTCGACCCAGGCGAGCGCCTTCTCGACGTCGAGCTGGAGGGGCGGCGGGGGCTGGCGGGCGAGCGCCGCGAGGCGCGCGGCGATCTCGCTCTCGGCGGCGTGGAGCGCGGGCAGGTAGACGGCCGCTTCGGGATTGGATAGCGGCTCGGTATTGGATAACGGCTCGGCAGTCGCCTCGCCTTGGAATCGCGGGTCGGCAGCCGTCTCGACCACCACCTCGCCGGTCGCGGCGAGCGCCGCCGCGGCCGCCTCGACGGGCGCCGCCTCGACGCCGAGCAGCGCCACCGCCGCCTCGACCAGCGCGCGGCGGGGGAGGAAGAGATGCCCGGCGCCGGCCGCCTCGGCCAGCAGATGGAGCACTCCCGCCTCCAGCCGCTGCGGCGCGTCCTTCGGCAGCCCGAGCGAGGCGGCGATGCGGTCGGCGCTGGCGAAGCCGATGCCGAAGACCTCCGCGGCCAGGCGGTACGGCGTCGCCCGCACCACCGCCATCGCGTCCTCGCCGTAGCGCTTGTGGATCTTGATCGCCAGGCCGGTCGGCACCCCGTGCGCCTGCAGAAACACCATCAGCTCCTGGATGCCGCGCTGCTCGCGGAAGGCGCGCTGAATCTCGCGGCTCCGCTTCGCGCCGATCCCCCGCACCTCGGCCACCCGCTCGGGGCTCTGGTCGATGACTTCCAGCGTCGCCAGCCCGAAGCGCGCCACCAGCCGGCGCGCCAGCTCCTTGCCGATGCCGCGGATCAGCCCCGAGCCGAGGTAGCGCTCGATCCCGACGACGGTCGCCGGCGTGATCGTCTGGTACGAGGCGACCCGGAACTGCCGCCCGTAGCGGGCGTCCTTCTCCCAGGCCCCGGAGAGGCGCAGGCTCTCGCCCGGCTGCACGGCCAGGAGGTTGCCGACCGCGGTGACGAGCTCGACCTCGCCCGCCACCGCGAGCCGCACCACGCTCCAGGCGCTCTCAGGATTGGCGTAGACGATCCGCTCCAGCGTCCCTTCGAGGAGTGTTACGGGCTTGTTCTCAGGCGCCTCCGCAGGCTCGGAAGAGGAACTTCTGGGTAAGAAGGAAAGCTGCGGATCGCGCACGCACCGTGAGTTTAGCCCCGCAGTGGCGTCCGGACGTCACGCGAACTCCTAGGATCGTGCAGCCGTGTGGGGTGCCGGCCCGGAGGGAGCGGAACCGGCGCG
>JBIOUG010000112.1:0-13525 GCA_044866775.1 Thermoanaerobaculia bacterium
GCGGTCGAGAGCGGCTTCGCCGTCACCGCGCTCCATCACCACTTCGCGCGCGACCGCCCGAAGGTGGCGTTCATGCACGTCCACGGCGCGGGGCCGCTCGCGGAGCTGGCGCGCGGCGTGCGCGCGACGCTCGATGCCGTGCGGCGCGAGCGGGGCGGCGGCGCGGCCGGCGGCCCGGGGAGCGTCGAGAGCACCTTCGACCCGCGCACCATCGACCGCATCCTCGATTTGCGCGACGACCAGCGCGGCACCTCGCAGGGGGGCGTCTACAAGGTGACGCTCGGGCGCCCTGACGTCCGCCTCGTCCACCACGGCGTCGAAGTGAGCAGCTTCCTCGGCTTCAACACCTGGATGGCCTTCCAGGGGACGGCCGAGCGGGCGGCGGTCGCCGGCGACTTCGCGATGCTCGAGCCGGAGGTGGCGCCGGTCATCGCGGCCCTCATCAGCCACGGCCTCGAGGTCGTGGCCGTCCACAATCACATGGTCGGCGAGGAGCCGCGGATCGTCTTCCTCCACTTCTGGGGCGTGGGTCCGGTGGAGGCGCTGGCGCGCGCTCTCAAAGCCGGCCTCGACCGCCTCGGATCGGTGAAGAGCGTCACGCCTTCTTGAACAGCCCGTCCGGCAGTCCGCGCCGGACCATCTCGCGGCAGTAGGCGTAGAGGGCGTCGTAGACGATCCACTCGGCACGGTTGATCGCCTGGTCGTCGGCGAGGCCGAGGTGACGGAAGCCCTCGGCGATCGCCTCGAGGCCGGGGCCCTCCGGCTGCCGCCAGAGGGAGTTGTCGGTGTCCGCGCCGTTGACGATCTTGCCGAGAAGCGCCAGCGCCGGATCGCCGGTCAACGCGTACTTCCGCAAGATCGCCTCGAAGGAGCACTCGCCGCCGTGGTGCCCCAGCTCGACGCCGGGGGCGTCGTAGGGGATGGCGCCTTCGCGCTCGGCGACCTCCATCACCCGGTCCGCGGCGACGAAGTGGAACTCGGCCGCAGGGTCCACGAACTTGCGGATCAGCCAGGGGCAGGCGACGCGGTCGACCTTGACGCGCTCGCGGGTGACCCATTTCATGGCGCGCGACAGTAGCAGATGCGCGCACGCATGATGCCGCTGGAACAGTCCTCGGCGGAGCGGCCGCATGAGACTCGCCCGCCTGCTGCCGCCGGTTCCCTCGCGCCGTCGCGGCTCGGCGAGTACGCTTGACGCAGAGGAACACCATGTCCTGCACCGCCGGCTACATCCCCGCGCTCCGATTCCACGGCCTCACGCGCCTCTACGATCCACTCATCCGCCTCGTGCTGCGCGAGGAGCGCTTCAAGCGGAAGCTAGTCGAACGGGCTGCTATCCGGCCCGGCCACCGCGTCCTCGACCTCGGCTGCGGCACCGGCACGCTGACCCTGCTGATCGCGGGCGCTGCGTCCGGCGTGAACGTGGTCGGGCTCGATCGCGACCCCGAGATCCTCCGCCTTGCGCTGCGCAAGGCCGTGGGCGCAGGCACCCGCGTGGGCTGGGCTCTTGCCACGGCCCCGCTGCCTCCGTTCCGTCCCGGCAGCTTCGACCGCGTGCTGTCCAGCCTCCTATTTCACCATCTGACCACAGCGGAGAAGCAGCGCACGTTTGCCGCGATCCGCGCGTTGCTCACGCCCGGCGGTGAGCTCCACGTCGCCGACTGGAGCCGGGGGCACAACGTCTGGATGAGAGCCATCGCCTTCGGCGCCCGCTTCTTCGACGGCTTCGAGACGACGCGGGACAACGCCCGCGGCCGGCTCCTACCGCTCATGCAGGACGCGGGGCTGCTCGATCCACACGAGACGCATCACGAGGCGACTCCCTTCGGCACGCTCGCGTTCTTCACGGCAAAGGCGCCGGCGTGAGGGGCGCCCGCTAGCCACCGGCCGCCGGCGGCGCCGCGCCCCTGCCGTCGCGCTCCCGGCCCCAGCGCGCGAAGAGCACGGGCACCAGGACCAGGTTGAGGAACGTCGAGCTCAAGAGCCCGCCGAGGATGACCTGCGCCATGGGGCTCTGGATCTCGTTGCCCGGGCGGCCGCCGGCGAGGACCAGCGGAATGAGGGCGAGGCCGGCGGTGAGCGCGGTCATCAGCACGGGAGCGAGGCGCTCGCGCGAGCCCTGGACGACGGCGTCGGCGAGCGGCCGTCCCTCCTCGGCCATCAGATGCTGGTAGTGCGAGACCAGCAGCACGCCGTTGCGCGTGGCGATGCCGAAGAGGGTGATGAAGCCGACGAGCGAGGCGACCGACAGCACGCCGCCGCTGAGCAGCAGGGCGAACACCCCGCCCACCAGCGCCAGTGGCAGGTTGACGAGCACGATCAGGGCGTCGCGGTGGCTGCGGAAGGCGGCGAAGAGGAGGCCGTACATGCCGAGCAGCACGAGGCTCGAGAGGAGGGCGAGATTGCGCAGGCTCCGCGCCGCCTCCTCGAACTGCCCGCCGTAGGCGACGCGGTAGCCGACCGGCAGCGCGAGGCCGCCGGCGAGCGCCCGCTGCACCGCCTCGACCCGGCCGGCGAGGTCGCCGCCGCTGACGTTGGCGGTGACCATCGCCACCCGCTCGACGTTCTCCCGCCGCACCATGCCGGGCCCGAGATCGAAGCGCGGCCGGGCCACCTCGCCCAGCCGGACGGTGTTCCCGGCCGGGGTGGGGACCGGCAGGGCGTCCAGGTCTTCGCGGCGGGCACGCAGGCGCTCGGGCAGGGCGACCACCACCCGCGCCGCGATCCCCTCGTGCAGCACCTCGCCGGCCTCGGTCCCCTGGAAGAGCGCCTCGATGGTGCGCGAGAGCGACCCCGGCGTCAGGCCGTGCAGGGTCATCGCCGGCCGGTCGTACTCGATCGCCAGCTCCGGCACGCTCGCCTGCTCCTGGTTCGAGACGTCGACGATCCCCGGCACCGCGCGCATCAGCGCCTCGGCGCGCGCCGCCAGCCGCCGCAGCACCGCCAGGTCGGGGCCGAAGAGCTTGACCGCCAGGTTCGTCTTGCTGCCGGAGATCATGTGGTCGATGCGGTGGCTGATCGGCTGGCCGAACGTGACGCTCACGCCCGGGATCGTCGCCACCGCCCGGCGCATCGCGCCGAGCAGCTCGTCCTTCGGCCGTCCCTCCCGCAGCACGACCTCCATCTCCGAGGCATTGACTCCCTGCACGTGCTCGTCGCGCTCGGCGCGGCCGGTGCGGCGGCTGGTCGAGACGACCTCCGGGAAGTCCAGCAGCGCCCGCTCGACCTGGCGCCCCAGGGCGTCCCCTTCCTCGAGGGTGATGCCCGGCGGACTCACGACCGAGACCGTGAGCGCCCCCTCGTTGAAGGCGGGCAGGAAGCTCCGCCCGAGAAACGGCAGGACGGCGAGCGCCGCGGCCGAGACCAGGACGGCACCCCACAGCACCGCCCGCCGGTGGCTGAGCGACCAGTCGAGGGCCGGCCGGTAGAGCCGGTGGAAGGTGCGGAGCAGCCAGGGCTCGGGGCGCTCGAGGACCCGCGACCCCGGCAGCAGGAGGGCGCAGAGGACCGGCGTCACGGTGAGCGAGACCAGGAGCGAGGCGGCGAGCGCCGCCACGTAGGAGAGGCCCAGCGGACGGAGGAGCCGGCCCTCGATGCCCGGCAGCACGAAGAGTGGGAGGAAGACGAGGACGATGATGAGCGTCGCGAAGAAGATCGCTCCCCGCACTTCCGAGGAGGCGCGGAAGATCACCTCGAGCGGGCGCCGGCGCTCCTCCTCCGGCCGCGCCCGCTCCTGGCGCAGGCGCCGGAAGACGTTCTCGACGCCGATGATGGCGTCGTCGACCAAGGCGCCGATGGCGATGGTGAGCCCCCCCAAGGTCATCGTGTTGACGCTCTGGCCGAAGGCGGCCAAGACCAGCAGGCCGGCCACGACCGAGAGCGGGATCGCGAGCGCCGAGATGAGCGTCGCCCGCAGGTTGCCGAGGAAGAGGAACAGCACCACGACGACCAGAATGGCGCCGTCGCGCAGCGCCACGGTGACGTTGTGGATCGCGACCTCGATGAAGT
Organism: Thermoanaerobaculia bacterium; assembly: GCA_044866775.1. Lineage (GTDB taxonomy): Bacteria > Acidobacteriota > Thermoanaerobaculia > Multivoradales > UBA5704 > DASUNQ01. The sequence continues at coordinate 4,009 of JBIOUG010000112.1, forward strand.
CGGCCTGGCGGAAGTTCTCGCTCTCGATCGTGACGCCGCGCGGCAGGGTCTTGGCGAGCTCGGCGAGCAAGGCGTCGATCCGCCGGGTGAGCTCCAGGGTGTTGGCGTCCGGCTGCTTCTGGATCGACAGGACGACGGCGGGCTTGGTGCGATAGGCGGCGGTGCCGCGCTTGGGTTCCGGCGCCTCGGCGACTGCCGCGAGGTCTCCGACGGTCACCGGCACGCCCTCCTCCAGCCGGACGACGACGGTAGCCAGGTCCGCCGCGCCGCGCGCCCGCCCGAGGCCGCGCACCAGGTACTCCTGGCCGCGGTCGACGTGGAAGCCGGCGGCCGGGCTGCTGCTGCCCTCGGAGAGCGCTGCCGCCAGCTCGTCCACCGTCACGCCGTGGCGGGCGAGGGCGAGCGGGTCGGCCTCGACGCGGAACTGCCGCACGTCGCCGCCGATCGGCACCGCCTGCGAGATGCCGGGGATGCCGAGCAGCGCCCGCCGCACCGTCGTCTCGGCCAGGTGGCGCAGGTCCATGGGCGAGAGGGTGTCCGCGGTCATGGCGAGGAAGGTGATCTCCCCCATGACCGAGCTGACGGGCCCGAGCTGCGGCGCGTCCACCGCCGCCGGCAGCGCCACCCCTTGCAGCCGCTCCGAGACCACCTGGCGGGCCCGGTATACGTCCTCGCCCCAGTCGAACTCCACCCAGACGACCGAGATGCCGGCTGCCGACACCGAGCGCACGCGGCGCACGCCGGAGGCGCCGTTGAGCACCGACTCGACCGGGAAGGTGACCTGTAGCTCCACTTCCTCCGGCGCCATGCCCCGCGCCTCGGTGACCACGGTCACCGCCGGGGCGCTGACGTCGGGGAAGACGTCGAGCGGCAGGCGGGCGGCGTAGAGGGAGCCCAGGACAAGGAGGAGCCCGGCAGCGAGCAGCACCAGGCCGGGGTAGCGGAGGGAGAAGCGGATGACGGCGTTGAGCATGGGCGGCTCCCTAGTGGACGTGCCCTTCGACGGCGCCGGCGCCGAGCAGCTCGCTGCGCCGGATCGCGTTGCCGCCGCGGATGACCACCCGCTCCCCGGGGGCGATCCCGCGCACCAGGGCGTACGGCCCCTGGCGGACCTCCACCTCGACCTCGCGCCGGTCGAAGCTCTCCCCCGCGAGCTGCACGTAGACCACCTCGACCCCGGCGTCGTCGATCAGCGCCGCGGCGGGGAGGACCACGCCGCGCACCTCCTCGGGCAGCAGCACTTCCACCTCGACGCGGCTGCCGAGCCGCAGCACGTCCACCCCGCGGTCCACTTCGAGCACCACCGGCACGGTGCCGGTGGCGCCGGAGACGGATGGTGACCGCGCCACCAGCCGCACCTGCGGCGCCGGCACGGGGAAGGGCTCCTCGCCGGCCCAGCGGCGGACGTGGAGACCGGCAGGCGGCGCCACCAGCGCCGCCGCCTGCCGCGGCTGGAGCGCCAGCTCGAGCCACACCGGGGCCGGCCGCACCAGCCGCGCGAGGGGGGAGCCGGCGGTCACGAACTGCCCCGGCCCCACCGTCACCTCCGCCACCCGGCCTGCGATCGGCGCGGTGACGAGGAAGCTCTCCGGCCCCGCCCCGCGACCGCGCAGCGCCGCCGCGGCGGCCCGCTCGCTCTGCGCCGCGCGGAGGCGGCTCGTGAGCACGGCGACGCGGGTCTCGGCCTCCTCGACCTCGCGCCGGCTGGCGGCCTCGACCGCGGCCAGCTCGCGCAACCGCTCGTGCCGCGCCCGCGCCGCGGCGAGCTCCGCCGCGACCTCCTGCACCTCGGCCTCGAGCGAGCCCAGGCTCTTCCCCTCCGTGACCTTGGGGACCAGGGTGAAGACCGGCGCCCCGCGCCGCACGTCCCGGCCGACGTGCGGCCAGGCGGCGGCGGTGACGCGGCCGTCGATCGGCGCGGTGAGCGTCGCCTCGCCGCCGGCCGGCGGGACGACGCGCGCCGGGGCGCGGAGGCTCCGCCGCAGGGCGCCGCTGACGGCCCAGGCGGTCGCAAACTCCGTCCGCCACTGCTGCTCCTTGAGGAAGCCGACCGGCTGGCCGGCGGGCGCGGCCGGCGGCGCCGAGGGAGGAGGCGCGATCGCTCCGCCCGGATGCTCGGCGCTCCCGACCCGCACCCGGCCGGCGTCGACGTCCTCGACCCGGCCGCCGGTCTCGACGCGGAAGAGCAGCGCGAACTCTCCCTGCCGTGCCGGGCGGAAGGGCACCCGGAAAATGCCGGCGCGGAGCGGCCGGTCGGCGCGGAACCGCTCCTCGCTGCCGGCGGCGTCGCGCAGGATGCCGGTCACCGCCCCGCGGTCGAGCGGCGAGAAGTCGGCGAGCACCGTCAAGTGGGCGTGCGAGGGCGCCTCGCGGCCGGCGACCAGCGGCTCGGTCTCGGCGAACAGCTCGTAGCTCGCGCTCCAGGCGGTGACCGCCCAGGGATCGGGCTCGCCGCCGGCCGCCTCGCCACCGAGCGCGGCCTCGCCGTCGCGCGGCGCCTCACGGCAGGCGGGGAGCATGGCGAGGAGCGACAGGAGGAGGTAGAGGGCGATCCGGTTCATGGCTGGTCTCCAGCGGCCGGGGCCAGCGGCAGCGGCCGGCCGGCGGCGGCTTCCAGGGCGCGGTGGGCCGCCAAAGCGGCGGCGCGCAGCTCACGGGCGGTGGTCCGCGCGGCGGCGGCGGCGCGGAGCGCGTCGAGCAGGTCGGTGACGCCGCTCTCGCCGAGCCGGAAGGCGGCCTCGGCACCGGCCTCGACCGCGCCGGCGGCGCCGGCCGCCGCGGCCGCCTGCACGGCCTCGCGCGCCAAGCGCTCGTAGGCGGCCAGGGCCCCGGCGCGCTCGGCCGCGGCGCGGCGCGTGGCGAGCGCGAGCTCGGCCCGCGCGGCCGCGAGGCGCGCCTCGGCCTCCAGGCGGTCGGCCTGGCGGCGATCGAAGAGCGGCAGCGTCCAGACGGCGGAGACGACCGGCCCGGACGCTTCGCCGGCCCGCTGCTCCTCGATCCGCTTCCAGCCCAGCCCCAGCTCCGGCGCCTCGAACACCCGCCCGGCCAGGCGCCGCAGCGTCTCGGCGCGCTCGGCCTCCAGCCGCCGCGCCTCGACCGCGGGCGGCGCGGCGGCGAGAACGAGTGCGCCGGGGATCGGTGGTGGCTGCGGCAGCGCCGGCCGCGCGCCGGCGGAGAGCTCGGGCGCCCAGGCTGTGACCTCGGCGCGCCAGCGCGCCAGCTCCGCTTCGGCGAGCCCGAGGTCGGCCTGCGCCTCGGCTTCCTCGAGCGCCAGGCGGCGGGCGGCGAGGCCCGGCACCTCGCCGGCCTCGGCCCGCCGCCGCTCTCGCGCCGCGAGCTGGCCGACGCGCCCGAGCCGCGCCGCGGCCAGGTCGCGGCGCTCGGCGGCGAGCGCCCAGCCGGCATACGCCTCGCGCAGCACGAGGCGCAGCCGCAGGCGCTCTACATCCAGGCGGCGCTCGGCGGCGGCGAGCCCGTGCTCGGCCGCTTCCCGCCGCAGGGCCCGGCGGCCGCCGATCGGCGGCGTCCAGGTGAGGGCCGCGATCGTCTCGCGGGCGGCGCCGTCCGGCGCCTCGCGCGCGACCTCCAGGCCAGGATTGGCGAGCAGACCGGCGCGCAGCTGCTCGGCCTGGGCGCGTGCGCGCTCCTCGGCGAGGATGGCGAGGGCGGGTCCTTCCGCGACGGCCGCGAGGAAGGACTCTTCGGTCAATGTCGGCTCCTGCGCTCGCAGCTCGGCGGCGAGCAGCAGTCCGAGCACCACGCAACGTGCGTGTCTCATCACGACTCCGATCCGAAACGAGTTGAACGGAGCCGCGGCGTCCCGCTGTCAGGGAGCCGCGGCGGGACGCCTCCGGCGGGCGCGCCGGAAGGTCAGGCAGGGGGATCAGATGCGGAGGATGGCGGACGTGATGTCTGGAGGTGGGCCCGCGCCGCGGGCTAGCCGGGCGGGGCTGCCGCCACGCCATGAGATCGGCCGGGTCGCCAGCGCTCCCGCAGGGAACGCCGTCACGGCCGGCGGAACAGCGAGCGGCGGCGGTGCCGCCAGGCGCAACGGCGGCGAAGGCAGCATTCGGTGATCGTGGTCGGGCACTCCGTCAGGGTGTGCGTGCCCGTGCAGGAGGACGCGCGCCCATGCGGGCTCGTCGCGGTGATGGTGCACGGCGCCGCCGCCTGTGGGGTGGTGGTGATCGCCCGGAGCGAGCGCCGCCACCCACGCCATGCCCGGCAGCGCGAAGCTGCTCAGAAGCGCGAGGACGGCGGGGAAGTGTCGCGCGCGGGCCATGCACGGAGTCTGATGGAGCGCCGCGCGCCAGTCAACGTGAGCGCGGCTTGCGGCGCAATTCATGCCGCGGACGCGGAAGCGTCGCCTGTCACTCACCCTGCGAGCTCGCCGCCGGCGGCGCGCCGCCGCTCTTGGCGGCCTTGCCACCGCTCGCGCCATTGGGCGACGAGCTGGTAGACGGTGGGCAGGACGAGCAGGGTGAAGAGCGTCGAGGTGACGAGGCCGCCGACCATGACGACGGCGAGCGGCCGCTCGATCTCCGCGCCGTGGAGGCGGAGCACCAGGAGCGGCAGGAGGCCGAGGATGGCGCAGCCGGCGGTCATCAGCTTGGGGCGGACGCGGCCGATCGCGGCCTCGTGCAGCGCCTCGCGGAACGGCTTGCCCTCGGCCAGCAGGCCGCGGGTCTGGGTGACCAGCACGAGGCTGTTCTGGACCGCGATGCCGAAGAGGCCGATCAGCCCGACCAGCGACGAGACGTTCCAGGTCTCGCCGGCGAGCCAGAGGGCGACGATGCCGCCGACGAAGGCCTGGGGCAGCGTGGCGAGGATGATCAGCGTCTCGGCGAAGGAGCCGAGCGCGAGATAGAGCAGCACCAGGACCGCGAACAGCGCCACCGTGATCGCCACCGTGAGAGAGCGCATCGCCCGCGCCTGGCTCTCGACCCGGCCGCCGACGTCGAAGTAGTACCCCGCCGGCAGCTCGAGCGCCGCCGCCAGCCGCTCGCGCACGGCGGCGGCGGTGCTTCCGAGATCGCGGCCGGCGACGCTCGCCTCGACCGCCACCCGGCGGCTTCCGGCCTCGCGCTGGATCGACGCCGGGCCGAAGGTCTCCTCGATGCGGGCGAGCTGCCCGAGCGGGATGCGGCTGCCTTGGCTGCCGTCGATGAGCAGGCTGCGCAGGCCGGCGAGGTCGTTGCGGCGGGCGTCGGCGAGGCGGACGACGAGGTCGAAGCGGCGCTGCCCGACCCAGACCTGCGACACCTCCTCGCCGGCCAGCGCGACGCGGACCGCGCCCACCACGTCGGCCGGCGTGAGGCCCACCCGCGCCACCGCCTCGCGGTCGACGGTGATTCGCACCTGCGGCAGCCCGACCAGGCTCTCGGCGCGCAGGTCGGCCACGCCGCGCACGCCCGCCATCAGGTCGCGCGCCCGCTGCGCCAGCGCCGCCAGCCGCTCGAGCTCCGGACCGTAGATGCGCACCTGAAGATCCGCGGGCGTCCCTCCCAGCCCCTCGTCGATGCGCATGCCGAGCGGCGTCGTGAAGAGCACCGTCACCCCGGGCACCTTCTCCAGGCGCTCGCGCATCGCCTCCTCCAGCTCCGCGAGCGAGCGGCGGCGCTCGGGCTTCAGGACCACCAGGACGTCCGAGAGCACGTGCGGCATCGGGTCCTCGGTGCGCTCGGCGCGGCCGGTCCGCCGCACCACCTCCGCCACCTCCGGGAACCCGCGCAGGATGTCCTCCACCCGATGGTTGCGCCGGTCCACCTCGTCGAGCGCCGTCTCGGGCGGCAGGAGCGTCTGGAGGAGCAGCGCCCCCTCGTCGAGCTGCGGCATGAAGTCGGTGCCGATGCGCAGCGCGAGCAGCAGCGCCGGCACGGTGACGGCGAGCGAGAGGGCGCTCACCAGCCCGGCGCGGCGCATCGACCAGGCGAGGGCCGGCGCGTAGACGCTCTTCAGGCGCCGCAGCAGCGCCACGTCCTCGGGGACGCCGGGGCGCGCCGGGCGCAGAAGGAAGCCGGAGAGCACCGGCACGAGCGTCAGGGCGAGGAGGAGCGAGGCAGCCATGGCGGCGACCACCGCGGCGGCCAGCGGCCGGTACATGCGCCCCTCGATCCCGGTCATGGCGAAGAGCGGCATGAAGACGGCGATCACGATCAAGGTGGCGAAGGCGATCGGCCGCGCGACCTCCGCCGCGGCGGCGAGCGCGATGCGCTGCCGGGGTTCCGCCGGTCTCCCCGACCGCGCCGCCTCGGTCAGCCGGTGGTAGACGTTCTCGACGACGATGATCGCCGCGTCCACCAGCAGGCCGATGGCGATGGCGAGGCCGCCCAGGGTCATGGTGTTGAGGCCGACCCCGGCGGGCTCGAGCAGCAGCCCGGCGAGAGCGATCGAGAGCGGCAGCGTCAGGGTGACGATGAGCGCCGCGCGAACGTTGCCGAGGAGAGCGAAGAGCACGCCGACGACCAGGAACGCCCCCAGCAGCACCGCCCGGCCGACCCCGCCCAGCGCCGCGCCCACGAGCGCGGCCTGGTCGTAGGTCACCCGCAGGGTGACCCCCGGCGGCAGCCCCTCCTGCAGGCCGGCGACCGCCGCCCGCACGCCGCGGGAGACGGTCACCGTGTCGGCCCCGAACTGCTTGACGACGCGGCAGTTGACGATCTCGGCCCCGAGCGCGTGGGCGAGCCCCCGGCGCACCGCCGGCGCTTCGCGCACCTCGGCCACGTCCCCGAGCATCACCGGCGTCGTGTCGCGCACCGCGACGACCGTGGCGCGCAGATCGGCCACCGTCCCGACGCGCCCCACCGCCCGCACCGTCCACTCGATCGGTCCCTGGACGAGGAAGCCGCCCGCCGCGTTCTCGTTGGCGCGCTCGACCGCCGCCAGCAGCTCGCCGAGCGTCACTCCCAGGGCGGCCATGCGCTCGGGATCGAGCTGGACCTGGAACTGGCGCAGATGTCCGCCGAGGGTCTCGACCGCCGCCACGCCGGGCACGCTGAGCAGGCGGTTGCGCACCTCGAAGTCGGCGAGCTCGCGCAGCTCCATCAGCCCCGCCGCCCCGAGTGCGGCGGCCAGGGTGAGCTCCATGACCTCGTTCAAGCGCCCGGTCAGGCTGGAGACGAGCGGCGGCTCGGTCCCCGGCGGCAGCTCCCGGGCGGCCTGGTTGACCCGCTCGGCGACGAGCTGGCGCGACAGGTAGTAGTCGGCGTCGGGCTCGAACTCGATGCGCACCTGCGCCACCCCGGCCTGGGCGCTCGAGCGGATGCGGCGCACCTCGGGCAGGCCGGCCAGCGCCACCTCGAGCGGGATGGCGACGCCGGTCTCCAGCTCCTCCGTGCTCATCGCCGGGTTCTGCACGAAGACGCTGAAGACCGGGGTCGCGAGGTCGGGGAAGACGTCGCGCTCGAGCTCGCGCAGGCGGGTGGCGCCGAGCGTCGCCGCCGCCAGCACGAGCAGCACGGTCAGCCCCGGACGGGCGAAGGAGGCGCGGATGAGCCGCTCGATCATGGCATCGTCGCTCAGTGGTGGTGCTCGGCGCCGCCGCCCGCACGCTTCTCGGCCTCGGCGCGCAGGAGGAAGGCCCCCTCGTCGATCACCAGCTCCTCCGGCGCCAGCCCGGAGAGGATCGCCACCTCGCCTCCCAGGTCGCGCCCGCGGCCCACCGGGCGCACCGCGAAGCGCCCGCGCCCGCGCGGCAGGAAGACGACCCAGCGGTCCTCCAGCCGTTGCAGCGCCGAGGCGGGGACCGCCACCACCTGGTCGCCGGCCGCGCCCGTCTCCAGCCACGCCGTGGCGAACATCCCCGGTTTGAGCCGGCCGGGATTCGGCAGCACGATGCGCACCGGCACGGTGCGCGAGTGCGGGTCGACCTCGCGCCCGATCCAGGCGATCTCACCCGTAAAGCGCTGCCCCGGGAGCGCCGCGAGCGTGACCTGCGCGCCGGCGCCTTCGCGCAGGTGGACCGCGTGTTGCTCGGCGGCCTGCACCACCAGCCAGAGGCTCGACAGCTCGGCGATGCGGAAGAGGGTCTGCGCGGGGTCGACGCTCTGACCGCGGACCGCCTTGCGCTCCAGCACCGTGCCGGCGAGCGGCGCGCGCAGCAGGAAACGCGAGAGATCGAAGCCCGCCGGCAGCGCTGCCTCGCCGCCGACGCCGAGGGCGGCGAGGCCGGCACGCGTCGCCTGCACCTCGGCCTCGCTCGCGGCGAGCTCGGCCTCGGCCCGCTCGAGCTCGCCGCGGGAGACGATCCGCTCCTCCGCCAGGCCCCGCTTGCGCTCGACGGTCTGGCGCGCCAGCTCGGCGCGGGCGCGGGCCGCCGCGTGGTCGGCGCGGGCGCGTCCCAGCTCGGCGCTCTGCAGCTCGGCGAGCGGGGTGCCGCGGCCGACCGCGGCGCCCGGCTCGACGAGCAGGCGCAGCACCCGGGCCGGAATCGGCGATCCCACCTCGGCGTAGGCGCGCTCGTCGACCCGCAGCTCGCCCAAGGCCGTCACCCCCTCCCCTCCCGGGCGCAGCTCGGCAGCGAAGGTCGTCAGCTTCAGATCGCGCAGCATCTCGGGATCGAGCACCAGGAGCTCCTCGCCCGCTGACCCCGGCTCCGCGGCGTGGGTCTCCTCCGCGTGCCCGGCGCCCTCCTCTTCCTCGGCCACCTCGCTCCCGCCGCCGCCGCAGCCGGCGAGGAGGAGGAAGGCGGCGAGGAGCGTCGACCAGGGCTGCAATCTCATGGCATGCCTCCAGCGGCCGCCGCGAGGTCGGCGCCCGCCAGCGCCGCGTCCCGCAGCCGGTCCAGATGGATGAGTCGGATCTCCAGGATCTCGCGCCGCAGGAGCAGGAACTCGCCGAGGTCGATCTCTCCCGCGTCGAGGCTCTTCGCCGCCAGCTCCGCGCTGTCGGCGAGCCCCGGCAGCGCCGTCTGCTCCAGCTCGCGCACCGCGTCGAGGCGCGCCGCGAGCGCCGCCGCGGCGTTGCGCAGCTCGGTCTCGGCCTGGGCGCGGGCGGCGGCGACCGCCCGGCGCAGCGCCTCGGCACGCGCCCGCCCGGCCGCCGCCACGGTCTGCCCGCGGTCGACCCAGGGCAGGGCGACGGCCACCCCTGCCATCACCACGTCCGCGTCTTCCTCGCGCTCGTAGCCGCCGCGCACCCCGTAGGCCGGCCGGGCGAGCGCGCGCCCCAGCGCCACCTCGGCCTCGGCCTCGCGCAGCTCGGCGGCCAGCGTCCGCAAGTCGGGCCGCTCGTCGAGCCGCGCGAGGAGCGCGGCGAGCGGGGGCGGCGCGGCCGGCAGCGGGCCGCCGGAGGGCTCGATCTCCGCCTCGGGCGCGACCCCGGCCAGGGCCTTCAAGCGCGCCTTGGCAGCCGTCCGATCGGCGGCCGCCACCAGCTCCTCGGCCCGCGCCGCGGCCGCGGCCGTGCGCGCCCGGTTGCGCTCGAGGGCCGTCGCCTCGCCGGCTCGATAGCGCCGCTCCGTCGCGGCCAGCAGGCCGTCCACGGCCTCGCGGTCCTGGGCGCGGAACGCTTGGCGCTC
>JBIOUG010000113.1:0-56983 GCA_044866775.1 Thermoanaerobaculia bacterium
CCAAAACGCCCGGGACGTGGCCCGGGCGCTACGGGGTCCATCCTTCCTTGATCAAGCGGGCAGCGTCGCGCGCGCAGTAGGTCAAGATGAGATCTGCGCCGGCACGCCGGATCGCCAGCAGCGTCTCCATCATCACGCGGTCGTGGTCGATCCAGCCCCGCTCGGCGGCGGCCTTGAGCATCGCGTACTCGCCGGAGACGTGGTAGGCGGCGAGCGGCAGGTCGAAGCGCCGGCGGAGGGCGGCGAGGATGTCGAGGTAGGGGAGCGCGGGCTTGACCATCAGCAGGTCCGCTCCCTCCTCGACGTCGAGCGCCGCCTCGCGCAGCGCCTCGCGGCCGTTGGCCGGATCCATCTGATAGGACCGCCGGTCGCCGAAGGCGGGGGCGGACTCGGCGGCCTCGCGGAACGGGCCGTAGAAGGCGCTCGCGAACTTGACGGCATAGGAGAGGATCGGCGTCTCCTCGAGGCCCGCCGCGTCCAGCGCTCGCCGGATCGCCGCGACCCGCCCGTCCATCATGTCGGAGGGCGCCACGATGTCGGCGCCGGCGCGCGCCAGCGACACCGCCTGGCGGGCGAGGTTCTCGAGCGTCGGGTCATTGGCCACCGTCTCGCCGGCGAGCACGCCGCAGTGGCCGTGGTCGGTGTACTCGCAGAAGCAGACGTCGGCGATCGTCACCAGCTCGGGTACCTGGCGCTTGATCGCCTGGAGCGCCCGCTGCACGATCCCCTCCTCCGACCAGGCGGCGCTGCCTACCGCATCCTTCGACTCCGGCAGCCCGAAGAGGAGGACGGCGCGGATGCCTTCGGCGTGCGCGGCGGCGCAGGTCTCGACCAGGCGGTCGACCGACTGCTGGAAGACTCCCGGCATCGAGCCCACCGGCCGCGCCACGCCTTCGCCGGGGCAGGCGAAGAGGGGGAGCACGAGGTCGTCGACCGCGAGCCGCGTCTCGCGCACCAGCGCGCGCAGGGCAGGGGTGCGCCGCAGGCGGCGCAGGCGGGTCTCGGGGAAGGCCATGGCAGCCGCGGTTTGTACCACAAGGCGAGCGGCGGGGGCGCGCGTGCATAAGATCCGCGCCGTGAGCGCCCTCGACGACCTCCGCCGCCGCGACCTGCTGGTGGTGACCGGCAAGGGCGGCGTGGGAAAGACGGCGATCGCCGCCACGCTCGGCCGCGCGCTCGCCGCCGCCGGGCGCCGTACCCTGGTGCTCGAGGTCGACCCGCGCGAGAGCCTGCACCAGATGTTCGGGTTGCCGCCGTCGGCGGGCGACATCGTCGCCGTCGAGCCCCGGCTCTGGGTGCAAAACTTGAAGCCAGTCGAGGTGCTCGACGCGCTGGTGCGCGAGCGGGTCAAGGTCGAGCTCCTCGTCCGGCGGGTGCTCGAGAGCCCCGTCTACCAGCACTTCGCGCCGGCCGCGCCGGGCCTCAAGGAGATGGCGGTCCTCGGGCACGCGCTGCGGCTGCTGCGGGGTATCGGATCGGCCGGCTTGGCTAAGCCGGCCTTGGGCAGAAGCCCCCACCCCGGCGCACCCGCCCTCGACACCGTCGTCCTCGACGCGCCGGCGACCGGACACGGCCTGCTCCAGCTCACCGCGCCGCTCGTCGTCTCCGAAGTCATCGCGGGCGGCCCGTTCGGCCGCATGGCGGAGGAGGTGCGCCGGCTGGTCGCGAGCCCGGAGCGGTGCGGCGTCGTGGTGGTGACGCAAGCCGAGGAGATGCCGGTCGAGGAGGCGCTCGAGCTGCGGGCGGCTCTCCGCGCGCAGCTCGGCCGCCGGCCCGACCTGCTGGTGGTCAACGGGCTCTACCCACCGTTGCCGCCGCCTCCGCCCGCCGCCGACCCCGATCCGATCACCCGCCTCTGGCGCCGCCGCCGGGCCCTCAACGAGCGGCAGCTCGCGCGCCTCGCCGCCGCCTGGGACGGGCCGCGGGTGGAGCTGCCGCTGCTGCCGCTCGAGCGTGGGCCGCGGCTCGTCTCGGCGCTCGCCATGCGCCTCGATCCGACCCCCGCCGGAGTCGAAGGGATGGCGTGGAGCTGATCTCGACGGCGCGGCCGTTGACCATCGTCGTCGGTTCGGGCGGCGTCGGCAAGACGACCCTGGCCGCCGCTCTCGGCGTGGTGGCGGCGCGCGCCGGCCACGACACGCTGGTCATGACCTTCGACCCCGCCCTGCGTCTCAAGGACGCCCTCGGCGTGACGCCCGGCATGGAATCGGTCGCGCGCGACGGCGAGGTCGAGGTGCCGCTCGGCGCGGCCGGCTCCCTCTCCGCCAGCCTTCTCGACGCCCGCCGCACCTTCGACCGCCTGGTCGAGCGCTACGCCCCCGACGCGGCGGCGCGCCGGCGCATCCTCGACAACCGCTTCTATCACCACCTCGCCGGCTCGCTCGGCGGCATCCTCGAGTACATGGCGGTCGAGCGCCTTTACGAGGTAGTGGCTCCGAACGGCGGTGGCGCGCCGCGCTACGCCCAGGTGGTGCTCGACACGCCGCCGACGCGCCAGGCCCTCGACTTCCTGGAAGCGCCGGCGCGCATCGTCGGCTTCCTCGACAGCGGCGTCCTGCGCCTCGCGCTCCGCCAGTGGTTCGACGAGGAAGGGCGCCTCTCCGCCGCCTCCCGCTTCGGGGCGCTCGGGCGGCGGGCGGCGCGCTTCCTCGACGAGATGGTCGGCCTCGACCTGCTGCGCGACATGTGGGAGTTCTTCCAGGCCTTCGCGCCGCTCTACGAAGGCTTCCGCGCGCGCGCCGCCGCCGTCCAGGAGCTCCTGCGGTCGCCGCGCACGCGGTTCCTCCTGGTCGCCGGGCCGGGTGAGGAGCGCATCCCCGACACCCTCTTCTTCGCCCGCCGCCTCGAGCAGGCCGGCTACCACCTGGCGGCGATCGTGGTCAACCGCGTCCATCCGTGGGGGAGCGACGCGCCGCCGCCCGCGCTGCGCTCGGAGACGGCGCTCGACGGCCGCCAGCTCCTCCTCTGGCTCGGCCATCGCGACCGCCGCGGCCTCGCCGAGCTGGCGAAGCTCCTGCCGCGCGAGCAGCCCTGCGTCGACCTCCCCCTCCTCCCCGACGAGCCCACCGACCTCCCGTCCCTCGCCGCAGTCGGCGACCTCCTCGGCGAGCGCCTCGCCGCCTGGTCACGGTACGTCAGCCGGACGTCGTGAGCGTAGACTCTGGCCATCCCGATATATGCCGATATAGGATGGCTCCATGAGAGCGATCTCGGTGCACGTGGCTGAGGAGGATTACGAGCGGCTCAAGTCCCTCGCGGCTCAGGAAGGCCGACCCGTGGCGGTGCTGATTCGGCAGGCGATGACCGACTACCTGGAGCGAGAGGGCAGGGGAGGTCGATCGATTCTGGAGATCCCGGCCCGCAAGGGCGGCAAGCTGCTGCGCGGCTGGACCCGCGACGAGCTCTACGACGAGATGCTTGATGGGCGAGGGTAGCGACGTCGCTCCGGCCGAGACATCCGGGCAGGCCGTCTTGGGCATCGACACGGACGCCCTGGTGCACTGGGCGATGGCAGATGCGCCCCATCACCAGAGAATCCGTCGCTGCTTCGCGGAGGAGATCCGGCAGGGCGGCCGCCTGGGACTGACGCTGCAGGTCCTCCAGGAGTTCCTCCACGTGACGACCGACCCCCGTCGCTTCGAGCACCCCCTCTCGATGACGGAAGCCCTGCGACTCAGCCTCGAGCTGTGGACCGCGAAGGAGGTCGAGCGCCTCGTGCCTACGGCGAGAGCCCACGATCGGCTCTGCGAGCTGATGGAGCGCCTGCGGCTCGGACGCCGCCGGATCCTGGACACGTCGCTGGCAGTGACTCTCGAAGCCGCCGGTATCACCCGCCTCGCCACCCTCAATGGACGGGACTTCGCAGTGTTCCCGTTTCTCCAGATCGTCGATCCAACGGACGATGCAGGAGAGTGACCGTCCCCGCCGCGCGCCGAGCGCTTCCTCGACGAGGTCGTCGGGCTGGCCGGTCCGGGCGAGGAGCGCATCGCCGACACCCTCTTCGTCCGCCGCCTCGAGCAGGCCGGCTACCACCTGGCGGCGATCGTGGTCAATCGCGCCCACCCCTGGCGAGCCGAGACCCCGCCGCCCGCGCCGCACCCCGAGGCGGCCGCCGACGGCCGCCAGCTCCTCCTCTGGCTCGGCCACCGCGCCGCCGCGGCTTGGCCGAGCTGGCGAAGCTCCTGCCGCGCGAGCAGCCCTGCGCCGACCTGCCCCTCCTCCCCCGACGAGCCCACCGACCTCCCCTCCTTGGCCGCCATCGGGGATCTCCTCGGCAATCGCCTCGCCCGCTGTCGCGGTATGTCAGTCGAACGTCGTGACCGCAATCGTATTCTGAGTCCCATGAGGACGATATAGACTGCTGTTGAATCACGAGCAACCATGGAACTGATCTCCGTAGCTGAGCAGGTAGCGAAACCTCTTGCCGGCCGCCCTCACCTCGTGATTCTCGGTGCAGGCGCAAGCCGCGCGGCCTTCCCCAACGGCGACCGGAACGGTCGGCGGCTCCCCCTCATGCTAGATTTCACCGAGACACTAGGTCTTGACTCGGTCTTGCAGGCCCACGGTGTGACTGAGAAGATCGCCGATTTTGAGCTTCTTTACAGTCAGCTCGCTGGAAACTGCCGCCACGACGGGCTGCGCGCACGCCTAGAGGCCGCCGTGGAAGACTACTTCTGGTCGCTTCGGCTGCCGGACGAGCCGACACTGTACGATTATCTACTCCTTTGCCTTTGCGAGAAGGATGTCATCGCCACCTTCAACTGGGATCCGCTCCTGTTTCAAGCTGCTCTGCGCAATTGGCAGCTTGCGCCCTTGCCTCGAATGCTATTTCTGCATGGGAATGTCGCGATCGGCTATTGCGCGGAGGACCATGTCAAGGGCCCAGCGGCTGGCCGGTGCGCGACATGTGGCCGCCCCTTTGTCAGAACTCGGTTGCTGTATCCGGTCACGGATAAGAACTATGCTGCCGACCCCTTCTTGCTCGCTGAGTGGAAGGGCTTCGAGGAGGCCCTAGAGTCGGCTTATCTATTTACGATCTTCGGCTTTGGCGCGCCTGCTACGGACGCGAAGGCCGTAGAGATCATGCAGACCGCGTGGCGCCGGCCCGGCAACCGGGAGTTAGAGGAGATCGAGCTCATCGACATTCGGCCAGATGACGAGTTGCACCAAAGATGGGAGCCTTTCATCGTTCGGACGCACTACCGCATTTATCCAGGTTTCTTCGATTCCACCATCTTCGAGTATCCCCGGCGTAGCTGCGAAGCGATATGGAACCAATTCATGATGTTGCGACTATCGGCGGAGAACCGCCCTCCCAGAGACATCGCGCTGGCCGAATTGCAAGACTGGTTCAAACCACTTGTCGATGCGGAGGCATCGCGCGGCACCAGCTAATCGGGTTCGTGTACGCGTAGATCCGGTTCCACGTCGCTCGGGCGCCTTGTGCAGTTCGTTCCAGAAGCCGTGCGGACGGTCTCCAAGCACCCTGAGACGGGGGAACCCTTTCAAGCCAGTTCCGGGCCCCATGGCTCCCGGCCCTGGTCCTAAGCTGGGTCTAAGGGGAGGGGGGCGGCTCTAAAGCGAGATAGGGACTACGTACATGTGTGCTCACCGTCTACGGGTCCAGTAGGCCAGCAGCGCGCGTCCATAGGCGAAGGCGTTGCAGAATCCCACGCTCCTCCGCTTCCTTACTTCTTAGGGCCACAATCTCAGGGCTCCTTGACGACGGCCGATTGCATATGCAATTGTCTGGTCGTGCGCTTCCGGATCCTGATCTCGGAAGGGGTCAAGGAAGACCTCTCCGAGGTTTCGGCGCACCAGCGCAGATGACTCCTGGATGCCATCGAGCGCCAGCTCGGGGATCAGCCCGAGCAGGCGAGTTGAGATCGCAAGATGCTGCGGAAGTTGGCCACGCCATGGGAGGCGATGCCTCCCGTCTGGTAGCTCAGAGTGGGTGCTTACCGGGTGTTCTACGACGTGGACCGCGAGACGAAGACTGTGTACGTCCGCGCCGTGCGCGAGAAGCCGCCGCACAAGACGACCGAGGAGATCCTATGAAGACGGTCAGCGTCCGCGACCTGCAGAAGAAGATCCGCGACTGCGTCGAGGCGTCGCAGACCGAGCGCGTGGTGATCACCCGGCACGGGCGGCCGGCGGCCATTCTGGTCGGCGTCGAAGGGGAGGAGTGGGAGAGCGTCGTGCTCGAGACGAATGAGGCCTTCTGGGATCTCATCCAAGCACGGCGCGGCGAGCGGACGGTGCCACTCTCGGAGCTCCGGGACGAAGCCAAGAGTCCGGCCGCCGCCGCCAGGCCGCGGCCGCCGCGTCGCCGCCGGCGCTGACCGCCCAGCCCGCAGCAGCGCTCCACGGGACAATCTTCTGCCGCGGTGCGGCGTAGGGGCTTGACATCTATGCCGCACTGCGGTAATTTGCCGTCGTGCGGCGGAGAGGGGCTCGACGAGCCTGCCGTCGCTTCGAACCTGGACCGAACACGGCATGCGGAGACCTCCATGATCCGCCTCATCAAGCGCTACGAGAGCCGGAAGCTGTACGACACCGAGGAGAGCCGCTACGTCTCGCTCGAGGAGATCGCGGGCTGGATCCGGGCCGGGCAGGAGGTGCGCGTGCAGGACAACGCCACCGCCGCCGACGTCACCGGCCAGACCCTGGCCCAGATCATCCTCGAGGAGGGGCGCCGCGGCACGAGCTGCCTTTCGAGCGAGCTGTTGCACGACCTCGTGCGGGTGGGCCAGCAGGCGGTGAGCAGCGGCGTCGAGCAGGTGCAGCACGGCGTGGACCGCCTCATGCAGGCGTCCATCGATCGGCTGGCGCCGGTGCGCCGGGCGCGCGAGGAGATGGCGCGCCTGCGGGCGCGGCTCGACGAGCTCGAGGCTTCGCTCGCCGGGTTCGAGGGCCAGGAGCCAACCACGCACAGCGGCGGCGGCTCGGCGGCGCCGGGCAGCCGCCCTGAGAGCCCGCCGCGCTGGTCGCGCGGCGGAAAGCGCTCTCAGGACTGACTAGAACCCGGCGCGAAAGCTTTCGCGCCTTGAAACCGAGGAGGGCAGTGACGATGGCGACCGAGACCACGACGCAGCGGGCGGAGCAGAAGAAGCTTCAGGACGAGCTGTTGGAGAGCGCGCGGCGCATCTGGCTGGCGGGGCTGGGGGCCATGGCGGTCGCCGGCGACGAGGGGACGCGGGTGTTCAACCGCATGGTGGAGCGCGGCCGCGAGGTGGAGGGGCAGAGCAAGGACACCGTCGGCAAGAGCTACGAGCGGGCGAAGGAAGCGGCGCAGAGCACCTGGAAGGACCTCGGCGGCGCGCTCGACGAGACCCTGACCGCGGCGCTGCACCGCCTCGGCGTGCCGACGCGCGACGAGATCCGCAACCTGACGCAGCGGGTCGAGGAGCTGTCGGGCAAGATCGAGCAGCTCCGGGCGCGCGCCGCGACGGCGACGACGGCCCAGGAGGGCGAGCACGTGGTCGTCGACGCCGCGGGCAACCCGGTGCCCGGTCCGGGCGTCGGGGAGAAGGTGACGAAGCCGCGGAAGAACAGCGTCTAGTACGACCCCTGAATGGCGGGTGCACGGCGCGGCACAACCGAGAGTGACGTCATGAAGGCCCCACGCGGCGGCAGCGCTCGCCGCGTGGGGCTCGCGCTCGCCAGCGGCGCCCCCGAGGGGGCGATCTACGAGATCGGCGCCCTGCGCGCCCTCGACGAGGCGCTCGACGGCCTCGACCTGAACCACCTCCACGTCTACGTCGGCGTGAGCGCCGGCGCCTTCTTGACCGCCTGTCTCGCCAACGACCTGACCACGGCGCAGATGTGCCGCGCCATCGTCTCGCCCGAGCCGGGCGAGCACCCTTTCGTCCCCGAGACCTTTCTGACCCCGGCCGCCGGCCTCTGGGCGCGCAGCGGCCGGCAGGTCCCGGGTCTCGTCTGGGAAGCGCTGCGCGACTACCTCGCGGCGCCGGTGGACCGCCGTCTGGTCGAGGTGCTCACCTACCTGTCGCGCGCCCTGCCGGTCGGCCTCTTCGACAACGAGCCGATCCGCGCCTATCTCGAGAAGATCTTCACCATGAAGGGGCGGAGCGACGATTTCCGCCGCCTCGGCAAGCACCTGGTCGTGGTGGCTTCCGACCTCGACTCCGGACAGGCGGTGCGTTTCGGCGAGCCGCCGTTCGACCACGTCCCGATCTCGCGGGCCGTGCAGGCGTCGAGCGCCTTGCCCGGCCTCTATCCGCCGGTCGAGGTCGAAGGCCGCCACTACGTCGACGGCGTGCTGCTCAAGACCCTGCACGCCTCGGTGGCGCTCGAGGCCGGCGCCGAGCTTCTCCTCTGCATCAATCCGCTCGTGCCGGTCGACACGGCGGGCGCCGTCGCAGCCGGCGTGATGAAGCGCGACAAGCTCGTCGACCGCGGCCTGCCGACCGTGCTGTCACAGACCTTCCGCACCGTCGTCCGCTCCCGCCTCGAGGCGGGGATGGCGGCCTACCGGACGAAGTTCGCGCACGCCGACGTGGTGCTGATCGAGCCGCGGCGGGACGACTACGAGATGTTCTTCACCAACATCTTCGGCTTCGCCGAGCGGCGGGCGGTGGCCGAGCACGCCTACCGCGCCACCCGCCGCGACCTGCTGGCGCGCTACGACGAGCTGGCGCCGCTGCTCGCCCGCCACGGCGTGACGCTGCGCCGCGACGTCCTCGCGGACGCGGACCGCGACCTCTGGCGGGGAGTCGGGCTCGACATGGCGCCGGGGCGGCGGGCCCAACGGGAAGCGCGGCGGCGGGCGCGCCGTCCGGCGGCGGTCAACCGGCTGGACGACGCGCTCGGACGGCTGGAGAAGCTGCTCGACGACGCGGAGCGGCGACTTCCCGTGTAGGGCGGCAGCCTACGCCGACCGCGGCGCTGCCGACCATTCCCATGGCCTGCGCGACGCCTTTGTGCAGCGACTTGGCGGTAGTGAAGGCGACGGGCGATCATGCCGAGGCCGATCGACAGTCAGGCCACGCGGAGGACTCGGCGGAGGAGCTCGGCGCCGGTGGATTCGGCGCGCGCCTCGGCCGCGGACGCCGCCGGAGCGGCGGTGACCGGCGAGGTTGCCGTATCGGGAGCGGCGGCAGCCTGGGGCATCGGGTGCGGGGCGTCCATGATCATCGCTCCATCGTCGCGCAGCGGCCGGCCGCGGACCACTGACGTTCGGCAGGCTTCGGATCTTACTTGACCCGCTCCGGCAGCGGCCGCCGTTCGAGGTGCCAATGGAACACCCCTTCCTGCTCGCGGCGCTCGGCAGGCGAGAGGCCGCGGTAGCCGCAGGGCGGGCGGCGCAGCCGGCGGGCGAGCGAGAGGAAGGGCCAGCCGAACGGGAGGTAGAAGAAGAGCAGGTCCCAGTCGCGCAGCAGGCGGTGGAGGCGGTGGCGCGCCGGCGGGCGGCGGCGGTCGCGCTCGTGACGGACGAACACCACCGGCCAGCCGAGCGGGATGAGCGAGAAGAGGCGCCGGCGGCCGCGGCGCAGGGCGCGCCCGAGCGACGGCGCGTCGTAGGGGCGGCGGCCGTGCGCGGCGACGTGGCGGTCGAGCTCGGTCTGGCACTCGTCGCGGATCTCGTTGGCGACCCGGCGCAGGAGATCGCGGTCGGGATCCTCGAGGTCGGTCAACCCGGCGACGTGCAGCCGCTTCGCCATGTCGATCGGCTCGCCGACCACGAACACCATGTGCGCCGGCAGCGTCAGGTACCACATCCAGGGGAAGAGGAAGCCGAGCGGCGCCGCCGGCAAGGGCAGAAAGGGCACCTTGAAGAAGCGCTGCATGAGGCCGTCGACGAGCGGGATGGTGAAGCAGAACGGGATCGCCCACTCGGCGTTGACGATGTAGAGCGGGTAGACCGGCGCTTGGTTGCGCGCCGCCAGGATGACGAAGCTGGTCGAGAAGCGCTGGAGCTGGTAGCGGCGGAAGAAGCCCTTGCCGATCCCCGGCACCCCCTCCGGGTAGTAGATGAGGCGCTCGCCGCGGGCGAGCAGGCGGTCGAAGTTGTCGAAGGTCAGGTCGATGCCGCCGCCGCGCCGCCAGAAGTTGTCGATGCCGAAGGGGCGCATCCACCAGGTGACCGCCAGCTCCTTCTCGAATACCGAGCGGAACTTCCGCTCCGGGCGCAGGCCGTCGCGCTCCCAGAGCAGGCCGTCGAGCACCATGCCGTCGTAGGGGAAGGAGTTGCCGCTGTGGTTGGGGGCCAGGATCAGCGGCCCCTCGGGCGGGATCCGCTCGCCGCCGATCAGCTCGGCGCGGAAGTAGTGACGGACGATCGGGTCGAAGATCTCGCGGATGACGGCGGCGGTGTAATCCGGATCGAACGGCTCGTAGGGCGCGCTCATTTCCGCCGCAGCGCGGTCAGGATGCCGACCGCGAAGAGGGTCACCCAGATCGGCCACGGGCCGTCGGCCCCGGCGAGCACGGCGCCGGCGATCAGGCAGAAGCCGCCGAAGAGCGTGCCGCGCAGGCCGGCGAGGGGGTTCTCGGGGTGGCGCTGGGTGGCCTGCTGGAGGAGGCGCAGACCCTCGGTCACCAGCATCGGCGCCTTGACGATGGCGTCGAGCAGCTCCGGAGCGCCGCGCAGGCTCTCGCGGCCGATGCGCAGCGGGTTGAACTGGTCGAGGAAGAGACGGTGGATGTGGCTCTGCGAGACGGCGGCGATGTCGAGCCCCGGCTTCAGGATCTGCCCCACGCCCTCGAAGGTGACCAGGGCTTTGACCATGAGCACCATCTCGACCGGGAAGTACATCCCGTGCTGCGCCCCCTGGTTGACCGACTGCAGGATGAGCTGGCCGAGCGAGAAGTCGCGGAACGAGGCGCTGCGGTGCCAGCGCACCAGGATCTCGGTGACTTCGCGGCGGAAGCCGACCGGGTCGGCGCCGGGGCCGGGCTGGGCCACGGCGGCGAGGTAGCGCGCGGCGTTCTCGGCGTCGCCCAGCACCAGCGTGTAGTAGTAGTAGAGCAGCGTGCGGCGCAGGTCGCCGTCGAAGCGGCCGACCATGCCGAGATCGATGAAGCCGACGCGCACCGCCCCCTTCCGTTGGTCGCGCAGCACCAGGAGGTTCCCCGGGTGCAGGTCGGCGTGGAAGAAGCCGTCCTTGTAGAGCATGCGGATGATCCCGGCGGCGCCCAGGTCGACCAGCCGGTCGCGCTCCTCGTCGGTCAGCTCGGCCGCCCGCGGGTCGTTGGGCTTGAAGCCGTCGAGAAACTCCATGCACAGCACGCCGCGACCGCTGTACTGGCGGTCGATGCGCGGGAAGACGATGTCCGGCACGTCCTTGAAGTTGGCGGCGAAGGTCTCGGCGTTGTCGGCTTCGCGCCGCAGGTCGACCTCGCGCCGGGTGTACTCGACGAACTCGGCGATCACCTGCCGCGGCCGGTAGCGGGGCAAGACGAGCTGGAGGAGGGCGCCGAGGACGCGCAGGAGCTTGGCGTCCCGGGTCAGCGTCTCGCGGATCCCGGGCTTGACCACCTTGAGGATCACCGCGTCGCCCTCCCGCGTCGTGGCGCGGTGGATCTGCGCGATCGACGCCGAGCCGAGGGGCGTCGGGTCGACCCAGGTGAACATCTCGGCGACCGGCCGCCGGAGGTCGTCGGCGACGAGCTGCAGGTAGCGCGGGAAGGGCACGACCGGCAAGCGGTCGAGGAGGTTCTTGAGCTCCTCGGTGACCGCCGCCGGCAGGATGTCCTGCCGCAGCGCCAAGATCTGCCCGAGCTTGATGTAGGTGGGGCCGAGGATCTCGAGCCGCCGCCGGAGCTGCACCGGGAACGCCTGGTCGCGCAGCGACTTGTCGAGCAACGGGTAGGCCGCCGAGCCGCAGAGCGCGACGAGCGCGCCGGCCAGACGGGAGCGCCGGCTGCCGCTCGCGGCGATCGCGGCGCGCTCGCGGCGGTGGGCGACGAGCCAGCCGAAGAGCAGGCCGATCAGGTGACGCTGGGTGGTGAAGAAGCGGCGCACCAGCCCGGACGGCGGGCGGTCGAGCATGAGCTCGAAGCCGGCGAGGTCGGCGGCGGGAGCGGCCGGCGGCGGAGAGGGCTCCGCGACGGCCGCCGCGCGTTCTGGCTCGGCGGGCATGGCGCGAGCGAGGCTATCGCGTTTCGTCGCGCGAGCGGCAGTGGCGGCCGGCTTGGTCAGCCGGCTGCCGCTGCGCTAACCTCGCGCGGTATGCGACAGGCGTGGATCACCCGCCACGGCGGGCCGGAGGTGTTCGAGATTCGCGAAGCGCCCGACCCGGAGCCGGAGGCGGGCAGCGTCCGGATCCGGGTGCGCGCGGCGGGCGTCAACTTCGCCGACGTCCTCGCCCGCATCGGCCTCTACCCGGACGCGCCGCCGCCGCCGTGCGTCCTCGGCTACGAGGTGGCGGGAGAGGTCGACGCGGTCGGGCGCGGCGCCGGCGAGTTCCGCGTCGGCGATCGCGTGCTGGCGATCACCCGCTTCGGCGGCTACGCCTCCACCGTCACCGTGCCGCCCCTCCAGGTGGTCGCCCTGCCGCCGGGCCTGAGCTTCGAGAGCGCCGCGGCGATCCCGGTCACCTACCTCACCGCCTGGCTGCTGCTCGTCTGGATGGGCAACGTGCGCGCGGGCGAGACGGTCCTGGTGCACGCGGTGGCCGGCGGCGTCGGCCAGGCGGCGGTGCAGATCTGCCGCTGGCGCGGCGCCGCGGTCATCGGCACCGCCAGCGCGGGGAAGCACGAGCGCTTGCGGCAGATGGGCGTCAGCCACGTGATCGACTACCACCGGCAGGACTTCCTGAGCGAGGTGCGGCGGTTGACCGGCGGCCGCGGCGTCGGCATCGTGCTCGACGCGGTCGGCGGCCGCTCGTTCGCGCAGAGCTATCGCTGTCTGGCGCCGCTCGGCCGCCTGATGGTGTTCGGCATGTCGAGCTTCGCCCCGGCGCGGCGGCGGCGCCTGCTCTCGGTCGTCCGCGGGCTCCTCCAGACCCCGCGCTTCCATCCGCTGTCGCTGATCAACAAGAACCGCGGCGTCTTCGGCTTGAACATCGGGCACCTCTGGCAGGAGTCGGCGCTGATCCGCGGGATGCTCGACGAGATCGTCGGGCTGGTCGGCGAAGGGGTCCTGGCGCCGGTGGTGGACCGCACCTTCCCTCTCGAGCAGGTGGGCGCGGCGCACACCTATCTCCAGGAGCACAGGAACTTCGGCAAGGTGGTGCTCACCGCCTGAGCGCCCGGCGGCCTCGCGCGCGCCGGGTGGCCTCAGGAATCGGTCGCGGTCGAGTTGCCGGCCGTCTCGAGCAGCGGCTCCCGCACCGCGCGGGCCAGCGCGCGCTGCGCCTGGTCGCGCAGCCGCGTCACCTCGCGGAACCCGGCCTCGGGGGGAGGGTAGATCGGATCGAGCACCTCGACCTCGATCCGCGCCGGTCGCAGCAGCCGGCTGCGGTCGCCGAGCGCGGTGCGCGTGCCGCGCAGCGCCACCGGCACGACCGGCAGCCCGGTCTCGGCGGCGAAGTAGAAGGCGCCCAGGCGCAAGGGGCGGATGCCGGCCACCCGCTGGAAGGTCCCCTCGGGGAAGAGGTGCACCAGCCGGCCCGCCTCGAGGCTGGCGGCGACCCGGCGGTAGCTCGCGAGCCGCTCTTCGGCCGAGTCGCGGTCGATCGGCAGATGTCCCATCCGCTGCATGATGCGGCCGACCCCCGGCCAACTGAAGACCTCCCGCTTGGAGGTGAACCGGATGGGGCGCCGGCTCGCCATGATGAGCACCGGGGCGTCGAGGTAGCTGGCGTGGTTGCTCACCAGGACCGCTCCCTCGGCGGGCAGCTCGCGTCCGCTGACGCGCGGCGCGAGCCCGGTCAGCTTGCCCCACAGGAGGAGCAGCCCATGCGAGGCCCGCCAGCAGGTCCGCTCGGTGCGGCAGGTGGCGAGGATCGCCACCGAGCCCAGGCTGACGATCACCAGGCCGATGAGCGAGGCGTAGACGGCATAGAGGAGATGGCCGGCGCCGCGCAGCACCGCGAGCAGCCGCCGGGCGAGGCTCGGGACCGCCACCGCCGCCAGCTCCAGCCACGCCGGACGGCCGCGCCGGAGCAGGCTGCCGGCCAGGAACCGGGCGCGGCTCTCGTGCCGCATCAGCTTGCCGCTCGAGGTCTTGGGAACGGTCCGCGGCGGCACCAGCACGACCCGGTCCGGCGGGGTGCCGATCTCGTCGGTGACCGCCTCGCGGACGGCCTGGGAGAGCTCGGCGTGGCGCTCCGGCGGCTGAGCGGTCTCGGCGAGCACCACGATCGCCTCACCCTCCGGCGCCGGGACGTCGAAGGCCACGACGCAGCCCTGGCGGATGCCCTGGACCCGCTGCGCCGCGCGCTCGATGTCCTGCGGGTGGTACTTGCGACCCCCCTTGATGACCAGGTCCTTCATGCGGCCGGTCACGTACAGCTCGCCGTCGGCCAGGTAGCCCAGGTCTCCGGTGTCGATCCAGTCGCCGCGGCGCACCGCGGCGGTGGCCTCCGGGCGGCCGAAGTAGCCTTCCATCGTCGAGGGGCCGCGGAACAGGATGCGTCCCTCGTGGCGCTCGGGCAGGGTCCGTGCGGCGCCGCCCTCGGCCTCGATCACGCGCACCTCGTGGCGGGGGACCGGCCGGCCGCTCGACACCAGCGTCATCGCCGCCGGGTCGGCGCTGGGCTCGGCGCGCCGCGCGGCGGCGAGGCTCTCGCGGTCCACGCGGTCGTACCGGGGCCCGCGGCCGAGCGGGGTCATGGTGAGGGCGACCGAGGTCTCGGCCATGCCGTACACCGGCAGCAGCGCCTCGCGCCGGAAGCCGTAGGGCGCGAAGCGGGCGATGAAGCGCTCGAGCGTCTCGGGCCGCACCGGCTCGGCGCCGACCAGGGCGGCGCGCCACGACGACAGGTCGAGCCCCTCGATCGCCTCGTCGCTGATCTTGCGGCAGCAGAGGTCCAAGGCGAAGTTGGGGGCCGGGGAGGCGGTGCCGCGGAAGCGGTGAAAGGCCCACAGCCAGCTCTCGGGACGGTTGAGGAACTGCAGCGGCGACATCGCCACCACCGGGATGCCGTAGTAGAGCGACGTCAGCCAGGAGCCGATGAGACCCATGTCGTGGTAGAAGGGGAGCCAGTTGACCGCCACGTCCCGGTGCGTGACCGCGAGCGCCTCGCCGATTGCCCGGATGTTGGCGAGGATGGCGCGGTGCGAGAGCGCCACGCCCTTCGGGTCTCCCGTGCTGCCGGAGGTGTACTGGATCACGCCGAGGGCCTCGGGCGCGACGCGCGCCCCGGCGGTCCCCGGGGTCGCAGCCAGGGCCTCGACGCTCTCCACCGCGCGCACGGTCGGCACCCGCTCGCGCAGCAGGAGACCGACCTGGCGCAGCTCGCCGTCGGTCAGCACGGCGCGCGCGCCGGCGTTGGCGAGCAGGCGCGCCTGACGCTCCAGATAGGAGCCCAGCCCGGCCCGGCGCACCGGCGGGTAGATCGGGACCGGCACGCAGCCGGCGCACAGCACGCCCAAGAAGGCGATGAAGAAGTCGGCGCTGGTCGGCAGGACCAGCGCCACGCGGTCCTCCGCCTGCAGCCGCAGCGACCCCAGCCCCGCCGCCACGCCCAGGGCGCGCTGCCAGAGGTCGGAGAAGCGCAGCGCGGTCTCGCGGCCGCTCTCGTCGAGCACCCGCAGATGGCGCAGCTCGCCGTCGTGCTGGGCGCGGAAGCGGGCGACATCGACCAGCGTCTGGGCGGTCTCCGGCAGGCTCCACGCGGTCGCGGGCAGGGGTTGTTCGACGACGGCGCCGTCCCTCTCGACCAGCCGCACCGGCCCGCTGTGCGCCCGCTCCACCAGGCGCAGCAGCGCCCCCGGCGTGTGCGCGTCGGTCAGCGCGGAATCCGGCAGGCGGATCTTGAACGCCTGCTCGACCCGCGCCAGCAGCTCCGCCCGCTCGAGGCTGCCGAGCCCGAGCTGGCGCTCGAGATCGACTCCCAGGGAGACCGGCGCCGGCGAGTCGCCGAGCTCGGCCAGGAACTCGTGGAGGATGCGCAGCAGGGTGTCCTGCGACGTCGCGACGGGTGCGGTCGAAAGCTCGGTCACGCAGTTTGGGCTCTTGTTGAGTTAGTTTACTACAGCCATTGACGACGATGATCCACCATCGCGCCTGCAACCTGTGCGAGGCGATGTGCGGCCTGCGCATCGAGCACGACGGCGAGCGGGTCCTGGCGATCCGCGGCGACCGCGAGGATCCGCTGAGCCAAGGCTACCTCTGCGCCAAGGCGCTGGCGCTGCGCGAGGTCTACGAAGACCCCGACCGGCTGCGCCGCCCCTTGCGCCGGCGCGGCGGCGACTGGGAGGAGATCGGGTGGGAGGAGGCTTTCGACGAGGTCGCCTCCCGCCTGCGCGACGTCCAGGCGCGGCATGGGCGGAGCGCCGTCGCGCTCTACGTCGGCAACCCCACGGTCCACGACTACGGCGCGATGATCTTCGGCACCCTGTTCGGCGCCGCCCTGGGCACGGCCAATCACTACTCGGCCAGCTCGGTGGACCAGTTGCCGCGCATGTTCGTGTCGCGGTTGCTCTACGGCCACCAGGCGCTGCTGCCGGTGCCGGACGTGGACCGTACCGACTACTTCCTGGTGCTGGGCGCGAACCCGCTGGCCTCCAACGGCAGCCTGATGAGCGCCCCCGGCATCGGCCGCCGGCTGCGCGCCCTGCGGCGGCGCGGCGGCAAGCTGGTGGTCGTCGATCCGCGGCGCACCGAGACCGCGGCCGCCGCCGACGAGCACCACTTCATCCGCCCCGGCACCGACGCCGTGCTGCTCCTGGCCATGCTCCAGGTGATCCTCGGCGAGGGGCGCGAGCGGCCGGGGCGGCTGGCCGCCTGCAGCGACGGGCTCGAGGAGCTGCGCCGCCTCGTCGAGCCCTTCCCTCCCGAGCGCGCCGCGGTTGCGACCGGCATCTCCGCCGCCACGATCGGGCGGCTGGCGCGGGAG
Organism: Thermoanaerobaculia bacterium; assembly: GCA_044866775.1. GTDB lineage: Bacteria > Acidobacteriota > Thermoanaerobaculia > Multivoradales > UBA5704 > DASUNQ01. The sequence continues at coordinate 16,968 of JBIOUG010000113.1, forward strand.
CTCGCCGCCGCCCCCAGCGCGGCGCCCTACGGCCGGGTCGGAGCGTGCACGCAGCGCTTCGGCGGGCTCACGACCTGGCTGCTCGACGCGCTCGCCATCGTCACCGGCAACCTGGACCGGCCGGGCGGGCTGATGTTTCCCCGGCCGGCGGTCGACCTCGTCGGTCTCGGCCCCCGCCTCGGGCTGCCGCGCGGCGCCATCGCCCGCCGCCGCACCCGGGTGCGCGGCCTGCCCAGCTTCGACGGCCAGTTCCCGGCGGTGGCGCTGGCCGAGGAGATCGACACGCCCGGCCCGGGCCGCGTGCGGGCGCTGGTGACGGCGGCCGGCAATCCGGCCCTCTCGCTGCCCAACGGCGGGCGGCTGGAGCGGGCCCTCGCGGGTCTCGAGTTCATGGTCTCGATCGACCTCTACCTCAACGAGACCACCCGGCACGCGAACCTCATCCTGCCCCCCTGTCACGCGCTGGAGCAGGACCACTACGACCTGGCGCTGCACCTCGTGGCGGTCCGCAACACCGCCAAGTACTCGCCGCCGCTCTTCGCGCCGGCGCCCGACAGCCGGCGGAGCTGGGAGATCTTCCTCGAGCTGGCGGCTCGCCTGGAGCCGGGCGGCGCCGGCCTTGCGGCGCGGGTCGCGGCCGGCAAGTGGCGGCTGCTGCGCCGGCTCGGACCGAGCGGGCTCCTCGACCTCGCGCTGCGCCTCGGCCCGTACGGCGACCGCTGGAACCCGCTGGCGCGCGGGCTCTCCCTCGAGCGCCTGCGGCAGCACCCGCACGGCATCGACCTCGGCGCCCTCGAGCCGCGCCTGCCGCAGCGGCTCGCCACCCCGGACCGGCGCATCCCGCTCGTCCCAGAGCTGCTGCGCCGCGACCTCGCGCGGCTCGAGGTGGAGCTGGCGCAGCCGCCGGAGCCGGGGGAGCTGCGGCTGATCGGCCGGCGGCACGTGCGCGACAACAACTCGTGGCTGCACAACAGCCCGCGCCTGATGGCGGGCCGCGATCGCTGCCAGCTCCGCATGCACCCGAGCGACGCGGCCGCCCGCGACCTCGGCGCGGGCGACCGGGTGCGGGTCCGCTCGCGGGCGGGCGCCGTCGAGGTGCCGCTCGAGCTCGACGCCGGCGTGATGCCGGGCGTGGTGAGCCTGCCGCACGGCTACGGGCACCACCGCCCCGGCGTCCGCCTGGGGGTGGCGGCACGCCACCCCGGAGTGAGCATCAACGACCTGACCGACGAGGAGTTCTTCGACGAGCTGACCGGCAACGCCGGCCTCAACGGGGTGCCGGTCCGCGTCGAGGCCGCCGCGCCGCGCGCTAGCGGCTGAGCTCCGGCCTACCGCCACCAGGCTCGCCGGCGAAGAAGCGCTCGAGGTGGTCCGCCACCACGTCGGGCAGGTTGAGCGGCAGGAAATGGCCGCTGTCGAAGAGCAGCAGGCGGGCGTCCGGGATGGTCTCGGCGGCCCGCTCGGCGAAGCGCGTCGGAATCGCGCCGTCCCGCCGCCCGTGGAAGACGAGAGTCGGCGCCGCGACCTGCGGCAGCAGGGCGGCGGTTTCGCCGAGCACCTCGGCGGGCTCCCCCCAGCGCAGCAGCCAGGTTAGACGGCGGGCGCCGCCGAGGCCGCGGAAGGGGCGCCGGAAGGCGGCGAGGATCTCGTCCATCGCCGGGTCCGGCCGTTCGATCAGCGCCTGGATGCCGCCGTTCCAGATCGCGAAGACGGCGAGCGGCGCCACGAGATCGCCGACCAGGCGCCGGCGCAGGAGGCGGAAGAACCAGGGCGGAGTGAAGTCGGGGAAGACCGGCGGCGAGAGCAGCGCCAGACGCCGGACCCGGTCCGGGTAGCGGGCCGCGTAGTGGACCGCGAGGGCGGCGCCGGCGTCGTGTCCCACCAGGTGCCAGTCCGCCAGGCCGAGTCCGTCGCGCAGCGCCTCGAGCTCCGCCGCCAGGCGGCGCGGGGCGCGTGAGTCGTCCGCCAGGGGCGGCGACTCCCCGAAGCCGGGGAGGTCCACGGTCACGCAGGCGTGGCGGGCCGCGAGGCGCGCGACCACGGGGTCCCACAGCCGGCCGCAGGTCGGGATGCCGTGGAGGAAGAGGACCGGCGGACCGCTGCCCTGGACGCGGTGGTGCATCCCGTCGCGATGCCGAACGGCGCCGGCCGCCGCGCCCCTAGCCGGTCCTCACCGTCTGCAGGCGGCGCGGGCGGCGGACCGACTGCGCCTGCACCACGACCCGGCCGAGGAACGACCAGGTCTCGATCCACAGCCAGACGCCGCGCAGCATCAGGCCGAAGGCGAGCATCGCCGCCCGGCCCTTCGGCCGGTACTTCGAGTAGAGGGCGTTGATGGTGTAGGAGAAGGCGGTGTAGACCTTCTGCGCCGGCATGACTCCCAGCCCCCAACGGATCGGCCAGTCGTAGATGGCGCCCTCGATGCTGTGGTTGAAGACGTGCCCCATGCGGGTCAGGTTGGCGTCGTAGATCCGCCGCTGCCGGGCGGTGAAGCTCCCCAGGTGGCGCGACTCGAGCAGGAAGCTCGTCCCCTCCCAGGCGTGGCGGAAGGCGGCGGTCACCCCGTTGGCGGTGAGCGGGTCGGGCAGGGAAGCGGCCTCGCCGAGGATGAGCCAGTTGGGCCCGCTGGCGTGCGCGTAGACATAGGAGCGATAGGAGGTCGAGCGCACCTCGATCTCCGGCTGCCGCTCGAGCAGTTCGGCGAAGCGCGGGAAGCGGACCAGCCGATCGCGCAGGATCTCGTCCACCCGGTGGCCCATGCGGCGCTGGTCGCGCACGAACTCGGCCGGCATCACGCAGCCGATGCTCGCCGTCCGCGGGCTGATCGGGATCTCCCAGATCCAGGTCAGGTACTCGTCGCCGGAGGGGTCGCCGTAGAAGGTCGTCCCCTCGGAGATGGGCGGGGTCTCGAAGTAGGTCCAGAAGCACACCTTGTCGCGCCCGTAGTCGTGGCGCGGGATCTCGAACTTGCGGGCGAACAGACGCGCGCCGCGGCCCGAGGCGTCGAAGAACCAGCGGGCCTCGATCCGGCTCCCGCTCGTCGTGCGCACGGCCGTCACCCGCCCCTCCTCGGCCTCGATCTCGTTCACGCGCTCCCACAGGAACTCGGTCCCCAGGCTGCACGCCAGCTCGTAGAGCCGGCGGTCCATCTCCACCCGGTCGACATGCAGGGTGACGGTCTCGAAACCCAGCGGCCGGCGCGCGAACCAGGGCTCCGGCTGCCCCATGAAGGGCGGCCGGTCGGTGGCCACGATCTGGATGTTGCGCTTCAAGGTGGCGACTTCGTCCGCGAGCAGCGACTCGCGCGGCACGCCGAGCTGAGCGAGCAGCCGCGGCGACGACCAATCGAGCGACTCCCCGACACGGTCATGAGGGAAGGGATCCGGCTCGATGCAGACGACATCGACTCCCGCCCGCCGGAGGTGGATGCAGGCGGCCAGCCCGCCGATCCCGCCGCCGACGACCGCCACCTCGCAGGTGCGGGTCGCGGCCTCCGGGGCGCCGGCCGTCCCGCTGGTCACTTCCGTGGTTGTCATGCCGTCTCTCCTCCATCCGGGGTCTGCGCGGAGCTCCGTTTCGCCCGCAGCGGCGCGCTCACCCGGTGCAGATGGCTGACGATCTCGCCATAGGACTGAACGACCCCCGCCTCGTGGTAGGCGAGGCCGCACTCGCGGCAGAACTCCTTGACGATCCCGCGCGCCGCCCGGAAACGGTGGCGCGGCAGGGCGGGGAACAGGTGGTGCTCGATCTGATAGTTGAGGCCGCCGTAGAGGAAGTCGGCGACCGGGCTCGGCCGGACGTTGCGCGCGGTGAGCACCTGCTGCTCGAGGAAGCTCAGCCGGCTGGCTGCGGCCACCAGCGGCATCCCCTTGTGGTTCGGCGCGAACACGGCCCCGGTGTAGAGGCCCGCGAGCGCCTGGCTGGTGGCGATGAAGGCGAGGGCGGGGCCCACCTCGAGCAGGCCGAAGACGAGCGTCAGATAGACAGCGTAATGGCCGGCGAGCAGCGCGCCCTCCAGCCAGGGACGCTCGCTCCTGCCGCGCAGCAGGTGCTCGACGGCGCCCCAGCGCAAGTTGAACGCCTCGAGCAGCAGCAGCGGGAAGAAGAGGATGCCCTGATACCTGACGATCAGCTTCCAGACCGCCCCCTTGGCCAGCGCCTGCTCTTCCGAGAACGCCACGACCGGGAAGTCGATGTCCGGGTCGAGGTCGAGCTGGTTCGGGTTGGCGTGATGGCGGTTGTGCTTGTCCGTCCACCAGCCGTAGCTGAGGCCGATCAGCAGATTGGCGCAGATCATCCCGACGACGTCGTTGGCTCCCGGCGTGCGCATGATCTGCCGGTGGCCGGCGTCGTGCATCACGAAGCCGATCTGGGTGAAGACGAAGGCGAGGAAGGCGCCGTTGACGAGCTGCACGGCGATGCTGTCCGACGCGGCCAGGATCGCGACACAGGCGGCGCCCGCCAGGGCGATCCACGCGCCCGTCCAGATGTAGCGCCGGGGCCGCCGCTCGAGCAGACCGCGCTCCTTGATGCGCCGCTTGAGCTCCAAGTAGCCGTCCGCGGACGGCTGCACCGGCGGCCGCGCCGCGTGTTCCTCCGGCGCGGCAAGCGATGCGCCGCCGCCACGGCGAACCGGATCCCGGAGGTCGGAGCTAGCGTTGGAGCGCTGCATCGAGAGTTCTAAAATGGTACCGTCTCCTGGTCGATAACGTCAAGCGAGCGATGCCAGCGCAACGGATCCAGGTCCCCGCCGCGGACGGCTGCCCGCTCGGCGCCATGCTCTTCGCGCCCCCTCGCGGCGGCCCAAGGTCGTCGGTCGTGCTGCTGGCCGGCGCCATCGGCGTGCGGCAAACCCACTACGCCGCCTACGCCGAGTTCCTGGCCGAGGAGGGTTTCCAGGTCGTCACCTTCGACTATCGCGGCGTCGGCGCCTCCGCCCCGTCGCGGCTGCGCGGCTTCCGCGCCGACCTCCGGGACTGGGGAGAGAAGGATCTCGCGGGCCTGATCGGCTGGATCGTCCAGCGGTACCCCGAGGCCCGCCTACTCTATGCCGCCCACAGCGCCGGCGCCCAGCTCCTGGGCCTGGCGGAGAACAGCGGCCGGGTGGCCGCCATGCTCTGCGTCGCCGCCCCCAGCGGCTACTGGGGCCTGTGGCAGGGGAGGCACAAGCTCCGCCTTGCCCTCCTGTGGCACGTCCTGTTCCCTGCCGCGAGCCGTCTCTACGGCTATTTCCCGGGCCGGCGTCTCGGGCTGGGCGCGGACCTGCCCGCCGGGGTGGCGCTCAACTGGGCGCGCTGGGGCCGCCATCCCGCCTACATCGTCGACGAGCGGGGCGAGCCCATCCGCCGCTACTTCCGGGCCTTCACGGCGCCGATCCGGGCCTACAGCTTCGCCGACGACCCGTACGCGCCGCGCCGGGCGGTCGAGGAGCTGCTGTCCTTCTACGAGAACGCCCCGCGCGAGCACATCCACCTCGCCCCCGGCGACCTCGGCGTGCGAGCGATCGGCCACCTGGGCTTCTTCAAGCCCACCTTCCGGGACTCGCTGTGGCGCGAGACCGCCGACTGGCTGCGGTCGGCGGGGCCGGGCTGATCAACCGCGATCCAGATCGTAGGCCTCGAGGTGGCGCGGCACGCTCACCCGCCATCCCAGCTCGCCGCGCATCCGCGCCGCCAGCACCGCCGCCGGCCCCGGCTCGCCGTGGACCACGAAGGCGCGCTCGGGAGCGCCTTCGGCGGTGCCGAGCCAGCGCATCAGCTCACCCGCGTCGGCGTGGCCCGAGAGGCCGTCGACGCGCACGACGCGCGCCCGCACCGGCACGTTGCGGCCGAAGACGCGCAGCGTGACCGCGCCGTCGAGCAGCTCGCGGCCGCGCGTGCCTTCCGACTGATAGCCGACGAAGAGGATCGTGCTGGTCGGGTCCGGCAGGCGGCGGAGGAGGTGATGGAGCACCCGCCCGCCGGTCAGCATGCCGCTGCCGGCGATGACGACGAGCGGCCCCGGCATGACGTTGATCGCCTTCGACTCGGCGCGGCTCCTGGCGAAGCGGAAGCGCCCGCCCTTGAGCGGCGAGTCGCCGCCGGCCACCAGGTCCTCCATGGCGTCGTCGAACTCCTCGGGGTGGCGGCGATAGACCTTGGTGGCGGCGATCCCCATCGGGCTGTCGATGTAGACCGGGAGCGGCGGGATGCGGCCGGCGCGCTCGAGCTGGGTCAGGTGGTACATGAGGTCCTGCGTGCGCCCGACCGAGAAGGCCGGCACCACGATGGCGCCGCGGCGCTCGACCGCCTCGCGCACCACGCGCTCGAGCTGGTCGCCGATCGGCTCCGTCGAGTGCAGGCGGTCGCCGTAGGTGGACTCGACGACCAGCGCGCGGGGCGCGCGGCCGATCGGGCTCGGGTCGTCGAGGATCGGCGCGCCGTAGCGCCCGACGTCGCCCGAGAAGAGGAGCCGCGTGCGGCGGCCGCCGTCGCCGGCCACCAGCTCCAGGTGCGCGGCGCCGAGCAGGTGGCCGGCCGTGCGGTAGGTGGCGGTGAAGCCGGGCGCCGGCGCGAACGGCTCGTCGAAGTCGACCTTCTGCACCCGCTGGGCGGCGGCGATCCCCTCCTCCTCGGTGAACAGCGGCAGCGCCGGCCGGTGGCGCGTGGCGCCGGTCTCGTTGCGATAGGAGGCCTCTTCCTCCTGCAGCCGCCCGGCGTCGGCAAGGAGTATGGCCACCAGCTCGGCGGTGGCCGGCGTGCCGATCACCCGGCCGCGAAAGCCGTCGCGCAAGAGGCGGGGAAGGTACCCGGAGTGGTCGAGGTGGGCGTGGGTCAGGACGACGGCGTCGATCGACTCCGGCGCGACCGGCAGCCGCTCCCAGTTGCGCTCGCGCAGCTCCGGCAGCCCCTGGAAGAGCCCGCAGTCGACGAGCACCTGCGTGCCCCCGGCCTCGACCAGGTGCTTCGACCCGGTCACGGTGCCGGCGGCGCCGAGGAACTGGAGCTTGGCCATGGGCGCGCGAAGCATGGTGCGGCGGCGGCGCCCGGTCAAGCCACGGGCGAGAACGGCGCGCGGAGAGCACGCGACCGCGGTCAGGCAGCCGGCGGTGGGGACTGCGCTGCGTGTCGGCCGCGATCGCCGGGGCGGGTCGCGCGGCGGCGCGGTCCACACCCGTGACCGGGTGAGGCAGGGCCACGGGTGTCCGGTCCCCGGCCGTGATCGGCCTCGTGTTGCGCGCGCGGATCCGCCTCGATCGAGCGCGCTCGGAGCGCGCCCCGACAGATGTTCTGAAGGAGGCCGCGCAGCACGCTCAGGACGACGCGGAGGCCGGCCTGCGGCTCGCGCGGGACTGCGGCTACGCCTGGGCCGAGCGCGACGCGCTCGCGCTGCTGGCCGAGACCTGGCACGTGCTCGGGAACCCGCAGAAGGCAACGCAACACAAGCGAGAGGCCGATGCGCTCGCGGCGCGCCTGGCGGATCCGGCGCTGTCATAGGAAAGGAGTAGACTCTGTTTCGCGACCATCATGGATGGTCATCATGCTGGTGGAGGACCACATGGCGAGTGTCCAGCTCGATATCAACCGCCTGACCCCCGAGGAGCGCATTCGCCTTGCCGAGGAGCTCTGGAACAGCCTTCTCGATGAGCCTGAGGTGGTGCCCCTGACCCAGGCACAGGCCGAGGAGCTGGACCGGCGCCTCGACGCCTATCGGGAAGACAGCGACCCGGGAGAGCCCTGGAGGGCCGCGTTGCAACAGATCAGGAAGCGGGGCGGGTGATCGCCGAGCCCGAAGCCGCCATCGTGGTGGCCTGCTTCCACGGCAGCCGCGATCCGCGCCGCTGGCACGACCGGCGCTGAGGCGCGCCCTACCGATTCCGCCCGTACTGCTCGTGGCTCGACACCCAGTCGAGCGACGAGATCGCGGCGCCGAGGGAGATCTCGCCGGCGAGGGCGACGCCGGCGACGATCTCGGCGAACTTCTTGACCTTGCCCTTGCCGACGCAGCCCAGGATGTCCAGGCACTCGCGCTGGGTGGGGAGGGCGGTGCCGCCGCCGTGGGTGGCGACGATGAGCGAGGGGATGGTGAGCGAGATGTAGAAGTCGCCCGCCGGCGTCACCTCGGTGTAGAGGACGCCGGCCGAGGACTCGGAGACGTTGGCCACATCCTGGCCGGTGGCGATGAACATCGCGGTGATGCCGTTCGGGGAGTGGCAGCCGTTGTTGTTGGCGCCGGACATGAACGCGCCGACGTTGGCGACGTTGGAGTGGAAGTGGAGCGTCTCGGGGTCGACGCGCATGTGCTGGACGAGGACGTCGCGCGGGATGACGCACTCGGCGGTGACGCGCTTGCCGCGCGTGCGCATGATGTTGACCTGCGACGCCTTCTTGTCGGTCGCGAAGTTCGACTCGAGGTAGAAGTGGCGGATGTCCGGCGCGTTCTCGAGGATCCAGGAGCAGGCGGCGAAGGTGGCGCGGCCGACCATGTTCTGGCCGGCGGCGTCGCCGGTCGTGTAGTTGAAGCGCAGGAAGACGAAGCGGTTGGCGAGGTAGCGGTCGATGTAGGTGAGCTTGGCGACGCTCGAGGTGGCCTCGGCCTGCTCGCGGATCTCGCCGATGTGCTCGTCGATCCAGCGCCCGAAGTCGCGCCCCTTGCGCGCGTCGTCGAAGACGAAGACCGGCGCCCGCTGCATCTTGTCGCCGACCACGGTGCACATGACGCCGCCCGCGAGGTTGAGCACTTTGATGCCGCGGTTGTAGGAGGCGACGAGCGTCCCCTCGGCGGTGGCGAGCGGGATCAGGAACTCGCCCTGCGCGTGCTCGCCGTTGACCTTGAGCGGCCCGGCGAAGCCGAGCGGCACCTGGGCGACGCCGGTGAAGTTCTCGATGTTGCCCTTGGTCGCCCCCGGCTCGAAGGAGAACTTGTCGATGTGCTGGAGCTTGACCCCGGCGTACTCCTCGACGAAGCGCTGGCGGCGGCCGACGATCTCGCGGCTGTAGTTGTCCTCCTTGCTGTAGGGGACGGTGGTGCGCTTGAGCGCCTCGGCGGCGATCGCGTCCTTGACCCGGAAGGCCAGCTCGCCGAACGGCTTGGCCTCGACGGCGAGGGCGATCTCGTGCGGGCCCTGGGGGAGCGGGTCGATGCCGGCGTGGATGCGGACGACGCGCGCCAGCGGGAAGGGGATCGGGTTGTCGGGGGTTACCTGGGCGGCCGGGAGGGCCTGGCCGTCGAACTGGAGCGTCAGCTCGCCGGCCGGGATGGCGCGGCCGTCGACGCGCACCTCGGTGACGCGGGTGACGGTGGCGTCGGAGAGGCGGTTCTTCAAGCTGAACTGGACGCCGTCCTCGACGTTCTCGAGGCTGCCCAAGGTATAGAGCTGCTTGAGGATGAGGGCTGGGATCTTCATCGCCGCCGCAGCATAGCGCCTGGCCGGCGCGCTGTCAGGTGGCGGTCAAGCGGCGGGCGGCCGGGGCTCTTGAGCGGCGCGCCGCGGGCGTGTATGGTCTGGCGACCAATCCGTGGGTCGACGCAGGTGAATGCAGGTGAACGTATGAAGCTCGTGCCGATTCTCTTCGTCGTTTACTGGTTGTCGGTCCTCGGCTGGTCGCTGCTCGTGGCGCGGCTCTGCCACAGCCTGAGGACCCGGCATCCGATGCTCTACGAGTCGCTCGGGCGGCCGTCGCTCGCGCTGGCTGGCGGTGGCAAGAGCGAGCTCGGCCTGCTGCGCTTCCTCTTCGCTCGCCGCTACAGGTTCTTGCGCGACCCCGGGTTGGTGCTGCTCTGCGGCACGATGCGGTTCTTCCTCGTCGGGTACGCGCTGCTCTTCTTCACCCTGCCGGCGTTCGCGATCAACTAGCCAAGAAGGGCGGCGGCCCCGCGCGGGGCGGACAGTGGCCGCGTGGGGCGCCGGTCCGGAGGACCTCCACAGGCGCGCCGCTTCGCGGTGCTGCTCCAAGACGGTGGTGGCCTGCGGCTCGCACTCCGCTGCGCGGAGTGCATCACGACGGTCGTGGTGACTGAGGGGGGCGCGCGCCGGTTCCGGTCCCTCCGGACCGGTGCCCCACGCGGCCGCATGACTCGAGGCGGCGCCGGCGACGTCGGGCGGCGTGGACCTAACGTCAGAAACCGATCACTTCGCGGAAACGGGCCGCATGCTCTCCCGGGGCGAGACGGCGGGCGTCGAGGCGGCCCACGGGCAGGACTCCTACCAGGCTGTTGGTGAGGATGATCTCGCTTGCGGCGTCGAGGTCGGCTGGGGTGAGGGGGCGTTCGGCGACGGCGCCGGCCTCGAGCAGGCGGCGGCGGATGGTGCCGGGGAGGCAGCCGTCCGTCAGGGGGGGAGTGTAGGCGTCGTTCTCGAGGACGACGATGAGGTTGGTGCGCGAGCCTTCGACTAGGTGGCCTCGCTCGTTCGCGAGGAGGGCTTCCCAGGCGCCGGTGGCGGCGGAGCGGCGGAGGGCTAGGGCGTTGACGCCGTACGAGAGGGTCTTGAGGCCGGCGAGGGGGGAGCGGGAGTCGAGGCGGAGGTCGGGGAGGAGGATGGCCGGCACTCCGTCGCGGTAGGCGAGAGCGGGCAGCGGCTGAGAGGGCGCGGTGGTGATGAGGCAGGTGGGGACGCTGGCGACGCCGCGGGTGACGGTGATGCGGAGGCGGGCCGCGGGGCGTGGGGCCGCCTCGGCGACGGCGGCGACGGCGGACGCCAGCTCGTCGCGGCTCTCGGGGATCTCCAGGTCGATGCGCGGCAGGGACGCGAAGAGACGGTCGAGGTGGGCCTCGACGTCGCGCGCGAAGCCGTCGTCCACCCGCAGCGTCTCGAAGAGGCCGTCGCCCAGGAGGCCGGCGTCTTCGGGGGCGAGGGTGATGCCGGCGGGGTCGACCAGCCGGCCGTTCCACCACGCGATGTCCTTACTCACAGAGCAGTCCTGTCGCTCTCACTGGCAATCCTGCCGCGTGGATCGAATTTTCACTTCTCGTGTGCAGGGCGGAGCTTGTCTCCGCCCAAGGGGCAGGTCTCACCGTCCCTCCGGGAACCCGAGCGCCGCCAGGAACGCCCGCGCCTTGACCCGCGTCTCCTCCAGCTCGGCCTCGGGGTCGGAGTCGGCGACCACGCCGCAGCCGGCGTGGTAGGCGACGCGGCCGCGCGCCACGACGGCGGTGCGGATGGCGACGGCGAGGTCGAGATCGCCGGTGGGGGAGAGCGAGAGGCGGCCGATGGCGCCCATCGCCGGGCCGCGCCGGCGCTCCTCCTCGGCGGCGGCGACCGCGACGGCCTGGATCTTCGGCGCGCCGCTGATCGAGGCGGGCGGGAAGGCGGCGCGCAGGAGGTCGGCGGCAGTGGTGCCGGGCGCCAGGCGCGCGCGCACGGTCGAGACGGTGTGGTGGACCGTCGGCAGGGTCACCAGCTCGGCGTGGCGCACCACTTCGACGCTGCCGGTCGCGGCCACCCGCCCGAGGTCGTTGCGCACGACGTCGACGATCATCGCCAGCTCGGCGCGGTCCTTGGCGCTCGCGACCAGCTCGCGGGCGAGCGCCTGGTCGGCGCGCCGGTCGGCGCCGCGCGGGCGGGTCCCCTTGATCGGCCGCGAGGTGACGACCCGGTCGCGGACGGCGAGGAAGCGCTCGGGGGAGACCGAGAGGAGCGCGCGGCGGTGGCCGGCGGCCGAGAGGTCGAGGAAGGCGGCGTAGTCGGCCGGGCTCGCGGCGCGCAGCCGCTGCCAGAGCGGCCAGACGGCGCCGCGGGCGAGGCCGGCCTCGAGGCGGCGGCAGAGGTTGACCTGGAAGATCTCGCCGTCGTGGATGCGGGCGACGGCGCGGGCGACGGCGTCGGTGAAGGCGGCGGGGTCCGGGCGGCTGCGGACCGGCGGGCGGGCGAGCGCGCGGCCGGGTGGGGCGCCCTCCGCGGCGGCGGCCTCCGCCGGCCGCCGGGCGGCGCGCTTGAGGAGCCGCTCGGCGTCGCTCCGCGGGTCGCCGCCCGGGCTCTTCCAGGCGTCGGTGCTGGCGAGCGCCCAGCCGCGCTCGTCGCGCACCAGGCCGGTCGCGTAGAGGGCGAGGTGGAGGTCGGGGAGGCCGAGGTCGTCCTCCGGCGGCGGCGGCAGGTCTTCGAGCTCCCACGCCAGCTCGTAACCGAAGAACCCCACCAGCTCGCCGCCGGCGCCGCCCCAGGCCGCGAGTGCGGCTGCGAGAAGATCGAGACCGCCGGCGGCGAAGGCGGTCCGGCCCCCCGGGCCGACGACCCGCGCCCGCCTGCCGCGGACGGTCAGCAGGGCGAGGGGCCGTGTGTGGAGTCGCGTGCCCCCCCAGCCGGAGCCGTCCAGCCAGGCGAGCCCGGGCTCGGCGCGCAGCTCCTCGGCCACCTGCTCGGCCGCCGGCGCGCCGGCGAGCGGCGTCCGGGCGCCGCGCGCGGCCGGGTGCGGCGGCGGCAGGACGGTATGCAGCCGCTCGACCAGCCGGGCGCGCCGGATGGGCGAGAGGCGGTCAGCCCACATCGGGGACGGGTCCGGCGGCGGCCGGTGTGGGCGCGCGTACGGGCGCCGGCGCAAGGAAATTGCGCAGGAGATCGGTGCCGTGCGGGGTGAGAAAAGACTCCGGGTGGAACATGACGCCCTCGACCGGCGCCGGCGGCGCGGCGCCACCGCCCCCTCGGGTCATCCCGAGCGGGAGCGAGGATCCTCCTGCGCTATCGGCCATTGCCGCGGCGCTCGGCAGGCTCGCAAGGCGAAACCCCATGATGGTCCGCTCGGCGGTCCAGGCGGAGACCTCGAGCGCCGGCGGCAGGCTGTCGGGCACCACCACCAGCGAGTGGTAGCGCGCCGCGGTGAGCGGGCTCGGCAGGCCCGTGAAGAGCCCGCGCCCATCGTGATGTACCTCGGAGGTCTTGCCGTGCACGGGACGCCCCGAGGGCTCGACCCGCGCGCCGTACGCCGAGGCGATCACCTGCATGCCGAGGCAGACGCCGAGGATCGGCACGCGCCCGGCGAGCGCCCGCACCACCTCCGGGCAGATGCCCGTGCTCTCCGGCCCGAGCGGCCCCGGCGAGAGGACGATCCGCTCCGGCGCCAGCGCCTGGACGCCGGCGAGGTCCAGCGCGTCCGAGCGCCGCACGGTACACCGCGCGCCGAGGCCCTCCAGGGCCTGCACCAGGTTCCAGGTGAAGGAGTCGCGGTTGTCGAGGACGAGGACGCGCACGGGACGTGCCCGCGACTATACGGCCGCATGCCCGCCCGCGAGGGGCAGTTAAGTGCCGCTCCAGGATCGCGCGGAGCGGCGGAGCCCAGGCCTCTACGGCCCGAGCACTTCCTCCAGCAGCGCCGCCAGGCGATAGCCGGCGAGCGCCGCCGCCGGCTGGGCGACCCGCTCTACAGTCTGCCGATAGCTTCCCGGCGGGCGCTGCCCGCGCTGCAGGGTGGGCGGGTAGACGACCGTCGTGCTGGCCAGGTACCCCTCCTCGGCCCAGCGCTCGAAATCCCCCGGCGCGAGGCCAGCGGCGAACGCGGCGCGCGGGAAATCGAGGGCGAGCTGGGCGGCCACCCGCGGCACCGCCTCCTCCTCCGGCTCGTGGGGCAGCCGCAGCGACCGGGAGATCGCGCTGTCCCAGTACCAATGAAGGTTCTCGTGCTCCTCGTCGAGCAGGAACAGGTTGGCGCCGCGGTCGCCGTTCGGCTCGCTCGGCGTGACGCGCGAGGTGGTGTGGAGCGGCTGGTGGATGTCGCCGGCCAGGTGGAGGATCCAGGCCAGCTCGATCGCGCGCTCCGCCGCCGGCCGCGCCGTGTCGCCGACCGACGCCGAGAACACCCGCAGCCGCTCGACCACGCTCTGCGGCCCCCGCGGGATGTCCAGCCGCTCGCGCGGCGGCTGCGCCGGATCGGGCTGCTCCCAGAAGCGGTCCCGGTAGTGCCACGCGCCATGGTGATACTTCGCCTGGCGCGCTGGGAAGGCGTCGTCGCGAACCACGTCCGGCCAGGTCGCGGCGCGGTCGAAGAGCGTCCGCTGGCGCTCGGCGAGGGGATCGATCCCCGGCGGCAGCAGGCAGGCGAGGTGCGCGTCGTCCGGCGCCGCCATGAGCAGCGCCACCGCCGCCTCCCGCGTCTCCGGCCGCAGCTCGTTCCAGGCGATCCGCGCGACGACCTGATGGCCGAAGTAGTCCCAGGCGAGGGCGGGGGAGGAACCTACAGCGAGGACCGTCGCGATGAGGAGCAGCGGGTACGGAGTCGGGCGCAACCCTCGATAGGACGGGATCATCGACAGATTCTAGCGAGTAACGGCGGTGCTGCGGGTCGCGTTCGGTGGCCCCCGCCTCGTCTAGCCGCTGGTGAGTGTGGCCCTCAGAGCGGGTAGAGCGGGAAGTCCAGAGCCTCGGCTGCGTCCCGGAGGCGCTGGTCGTAGGTCGCCACACGCAAGGACTGCCCCTGCCTCCTGAGGAAGTCCGCGGAGGCGAGGTGAAGGGCGTCGAGGGTCCTCACCGGCAGGGGGAAGGGCTCGAGCGCTCTGGCAAGCACGGGCGGGGTCATCTCCAGCATCGCCACGTGGCCAAGCAGCAGGCGCGCCGCCTCGCCGTGGGTGCGGGCAAGCCTGCGGGCGTGGAGGCGCGTCCAGGTCTCGTACTCGAGCAGGCGGCTCGCGACGAGCGTCTCCTGCCAGATCTCCTCGGGCGGACAGCGATCCTCCGCCAGGAGTCGTGCGAGCGCGACCGAGGTATCCAGGTAGATCAACGATCCTCGCGGTCGGCGTCGAGCTCACCCAAGATCGTGGCGAGCGGCGCCACCGGCTGACGCGGAGGCAGCGGACTAGAGGCGCCCAAAGGCGGTGAGAGCCAACCCTTGCGGACTGCCTCGGCGAGGAGAGCGTCAGCCAGGAGCGGGCTTCGGCTCTCGCCGGGCGGTGTGAGCTGGGCCACCACGCGGTCACGATCGGTGACCAGCACGGTCTCGCCGTTCGCCGCCAGCCGCACGTACTCGCTGAGCTTGTTCTTGAGGATCTTGAGGCCGACGGCGCGCATGACGCGAAGGTAGCCTCTGGAAGCTACCTTGTCAAGACACCTGCTGTTCGGTGCGTTACCGTGTGCCGCCCGCCGGCTCCCCCAGCTCCGGCGCGCCCTTGCTCCGCCGCAGGTAGACCGCCATCTCGTAGGCCAGGTTGCGCTCCATCTCCTCGATGCCGCGGCTGGCGCCGACGACGCCGCCCCAGGCCCAGGTGCGGTCGGCGGCGAAGCGGGCGATCTCCTCGCCGGTCGCGGCGTCGACGAGCTGGGCCTCGAGCTCGAGCTGCGCGCTGCCGGCGCCGGCCAGCATCAGGCGCGCGGTCTCGCTGCCCGGCTTGTACTGCGTGATCTTCGCCTTGAGGACGACCGCGCCGGGGGCGGGCTCGCCGGCGGCGCCGCGACGCACCTCGGCGAAGGCGCCCTCGCCGACGTTCTTGGCGATCTGGTCGGGGAGGCGGCGCGGCGCCGACTGCACCAGGTACTCCTTGGCGCGGTCGCCCGCCTTGGGGTCCGCCATCTCGAAGTCCTCGATCACCAGCACGGTGTACGCGGCGAGGTCCACCCGCGGCCACTTCGCGATGTGCTCCTCGCGCGCCTTCTTCGGTCCCGCGACATCGGGCTCGGCGGCGGGTTTCTTCGCCGCCACCTGCTGCGCTTTGCCGTAGCGCTCGCGGATGTGCTCGGCCGAGGTTTGCTGCTCCTTGGGCGTCGGCGTCGAGTAGGACTCGACCGCGGCGACCAGGGTCTTGCCGTACTCCTCGTCGATATCACGGATCTTGTCCCAGACGTTGAAGTAGTAGATCTTCCCCGCCTCGAGCTCGACCTCGGCGTTGATGCGCGCCCAGTTGAGCCAGAGGAGGCGCTTGCCGGGCGCCACGTGGGCGAAGGTGTAAGAGTTGTTGTCGAGCGTTCCCAGGAAGACGTCGTCGGCGTACAGGAACATCGTCCTGCCGCCGCCCTGGAAACGCCCCTCGCGGATGAAGTAGACGAGCGCCTGGTCTTCCTTGGGCTCGCCCATCGTCTTGGCCGCCGAGGTGTTGGCCGCGGCGACCGGGGCGGCGGGCACGGCGAGCTGGACGGAGAACGCGAGCGCTGCGCAAGCGAGGCACCGTTGCAGTCCGTTCATGGTTCCCTCCCGAGGTGGGACTCCCAGCGGATCCCGAGCTGCCGCCGGGCGCCACCAATCCGTGAAATGTGCGGTATACGAGCGGATTCTACGCCCAGCCACCGCGAGCGGCAACGCCCCGAAACGCTATGATCCTCTCGCCGCCGCCGTGGCCGGTGACCGGCGGAACCAGGGGGAGAGCCGATGAAGAAGACCGGATGTCTCGTCGCCGTCGTGGTGGCCGTCGTCATCGGCGGCCTGTACCTGGTGAGCCTCTACAACGGTCTCGTGGCGGCGCAGCAGGAGGTCGAGCAGACGTGGGCGCAGGTGCAGAACGTCTACCAGCGGCGCGCCGACCTGGTGCCCAACCTGGTGGCGACGGTCAAGGGATCGGCCGCCTTCGAGCGCGAGACGCTGGCGCAGGTGGTCGAGGCGCGGAGCCGCGTCGGGCAGGTCTCGGCCGGCGCCACGGCCGAGATCCTCGACGACCCGCAGCGCTTCGCGCAGTTCCAGGCCGCCCAGGACCAGCTCTCTTCGGCCCTGTCGCGCCTCCTCGTCGTCGTCGAGCGCTACCCCGAGCTGCGCTCGGTCGGCAACTTCAGCAACCTCATGGTGCAGCTCGAAGGCACCGAGAACCGCATCGCCGTCGAGCGCCGGCGCTACAACCAGGCGGCCCAGGCCTACAACACGAAGCTGCTGCGCATCCCGGCCCGCTTCTTCGCCGGGATGATGGGCTTCGAGAGGAAGGCTTACTTCACGGCCGCGCCGGGAGCCGAGACGGCGCCGCGCGTCAAGTTCTAGGTCCGGCGAACGCGCTGGCGGCGAAGCGAAGAAGAAGAGTTTCCGGGTGGGGGAAATGGGCTGTCGGCGGTGGCCGCGTGACGCGCCGGCGGCGGTTTGCGTAAGAATGTCGTAGATGCTGGTTTGCAGCACCGGGCGTGCAGATGTCGGGCGGACGCCTTGGCGCGCCCAGGCGGCGCCCTACCTGAGTCTTTTTCTAGTCTCCCTGCCTTTGATCCTCGCCTGCGCTGGCGGCTCGGCCGCCGAGGGCGGCGCCACCCGCGGCCCCGCCGGCGCCGACCTCGTCGTCCGCCGCGGCGACTTCCAGCAGCGCCATCTCCTGACCGGCGAGCTGGTGGCCCGCCGCGCCGAGGTGCTCTCGGTGCCGCGCACCAGCTCGTGGCAGGTGCAGATCCGCTGGATGGAGCGCGACGGCGCCGCGGTGGCCGCCGGCCAGAAGCTGGTCGAGTTCGACAACGCCTCCTTCGTCGCCGACCTCGAGGAGAAGCGCCTCGAGGCCGAGCGCTCGGCGCACGACCTGGCGCGGCGCGAGGTGGAGAACACGGCGGCGCTCGCCGAGAAAGGCTTCGCGGTCGAGCGCCAGCGCTCCGAGGTCGCCCGCACCGAGCTCGCCGCCGCCATTCCGGAGGGCCTCCTCGCCGGGCGCGAGCTCCAGGAGCGACGCCTCGCCCTCGTCCACGCCCAGGCCGAGCTGGACAAGGCGCTGGCGGACCTCGAGGCGCAGCAGCGCGCGGGCGAAGCGGAGCTGGTGCTCGAGCGCGTCAAGCTCGCCAAGGCGCGGCGCGAGATCGGGGCCGCCGAGGACGCCATCCGCCGGCTGACCCTGCGCGCGCCGCGCGCCGGGGTGGCAGTGGTCGGCTCCCATCCCTGGCGGCAGCGCAAGATCCAGCCGGGGGACACGGTCTGGGTCGGGCTGCCGGTGATGACGCTGCCCGAGCTGTCGTCGATGGCGGTCCAGGCGGCGCTCTTCGACGTCGACGACGGCCGCGTCCGCCCGGGGATGCCGGTCGAGTGCGTGCTCGACGCCTACGCCGGCGAGCGGTTCCCGGGGCGGGTCACGGCGGTGGCGCCGATGGCGCGCGAGCTGGCGCAGGACTCGCCGCTGCGGCAGTTCCGCGTCGACGTGGCGCTGGACCGGATCGACCGCGAGCGGATGCGGCCGGGGCTCTCGGTGCGGGTGGAGGTGCTCGGCGAGCGCCGCGCCGGGGCACTGCTGGCGCCGCGCGCCGGGCTCGACCTCGCGGCGTCGCCGCCGCGCGCCCGCCTGGCCGGCGGCGGCACGCGGGTGGTCCGCCTCGGGCCCTGCGGGCCGCACGACTGCGTCGTGCTCGGCGGTCTCGCCGCCGGCGAGCGGTTGATCCCATCCCCGACTTTCGCCGGTGAAACGCCGCGCCGGAGCATCCGATGACGGCGCCCCGCGCCCGCCGGCAGCGCCGCCGCCTGGCGTTGATCGCCGCGGCCGTCTTGCTCCCGGCCGGCGTCCTCGGCTGGTCGGCGGGACGCGAGGGCGATGGTGAGTGGGCGGAGGTGCAGCGCGGCGATCTGGTGCTCGACGTCGAGGTCACCGGCGCCCTGGCCGCCGTCGACGCGGCGCGGCTCGGCCCGCCGCCGATCCCCAACATCTGGGACTTCAAGCTCGCCTTCCTGGCGCCCGAGGGGACCGAGGGGCAGGCCGGCATGCCGGTCCTCGGCCTCGACGCCACGGAGCTCGAGCGCGACCTGCTCGCCAAGCAAGCCGAGCGCGACACGGCCGAGAAGGAGCTCGAGAAGCGCGTCACCGAGCTGGCCATGGACCGCGGCAAGGACGCCCTCCGCCTGGCCGAGGCCGAGGCGCGGCGGCGCCGCGCGGCGCTCAAGGTGGCGGTGCCGCCCGAGCTACTCGCGGCCCACGAGCTGGCCGGCGCCCGGCGCGACCTGGCGCTCGCCGAGACCGAGATCGCCCACCTGACGCGGCGGCTGGCACTGCTCGAGCGGCAGACCCGGGCCGAGCTCGACTCGCTCGCCGGGCGGCGCGACCGCGCCGCGCTGCGGGTGCGCGAGATGGAGCAGCAGATCGCCCAGATGACGGTGCGCGCGCCGCGTGCGGGGACCGTCATCTATGTGGCCGACTGGCAGGGACGGAAGAAGCAGGTGGGGGACTCGGTGTGGAAGGGGGAGACGGTGGTCGAGATCCCCGACCTGGCGCGCATGCGCGCCGACGGGCAGGTGGCGGAAGCCGAGGCCGGGCGCCTGCGCCCCGGCCAGCGGGTGACGCTGCGACTCGACGCCCATCCCGACCTCCTCTTCGCCGGCCGCGTGCAGTCGCTGCGGAGCACGGTCGAGCGGCGCTCGCCCGAGGACCCGCAGAAGGTGGTGGCGCTCGAGGTGGCGCTCGACGTGACCGACCGCCGGCGGATGCGCCCCGGCATGCGCTTCCAGGGCGCGGTCGAGGTCGAGCGGGTGCGCGGCGCGCTGCTGGCGCCGGCCGAGGCGGTCTTCGCCACCGCCGCCGGTCCGCGGGTGTGGCGGCGCGGGCTCTTCGGCGCCGAGGAGGTGCAGCCGCGCCTCGGGCGCCGCAACGCCCGCGCGGTCGAGGTGCTGGCGGGGCTGGCGGCGGGCGACCGCCTGGCGCGGCGCGACCTGGGGCTCGCGGAGGCGGCGCCGTGAGCCGCCGGCGCGTCTGGACGGCGGCGGGATTGGCGCTGGGCGGCGCGCTGGCGCTGGCGGCGGCGCTCCTCGCCCTCGGCGCGCGCGGCGGTCCCGAGGTGCCGGTCGCCACCGTCCAGCCGCAGCGCTTCGTCCTGCGCGTGCCGGCCGAGGGGACGCTGCGGGCGGTCGAGGCGGCGGTGCTGGCGGTGCCGGTTGAGGCGCGCGGGCCGCAGCGGCTCGCCTGGATCGCCGAGGACGGCAGCACGGTCGCGGCCGGAGATCTGGTGGCGCGCCTCGACCCGAGCGACTTCGAGAAGCAGCTCGCCGACGCCGAGACGGCGCTCGAGAGCGCGCGGCTCGAGATCGACAAGGAGCGGGCGAACGCCGGCGGCGCGCTGGCGAAGCTCGCCCGCGACGCCGACGTGGCGCAGCGCGAGCTCGCGGCGGCGCAACAGTTCCAGAAGCAGGACGAGGTCATCTTCTCGCGCGCCGAGATCATCGAGTCGGAGATCGACGGCGACCTGGCGCGCGAGAAGGAGCGGCACGCGCGCGAGGAGCGGGCGGCGCGGCAGCGGCTGGGGACGACCGACCTCGCGCTGCTCGGCATCGAGGTGCGCAAGGCCGCGCTCGAGATCGACCGCGCCCGCCGGGCGCTTGCGGCGCTCGAGGTGCGGGCGCCGCACGCCGGCATCCTGGTGCTGCGGCGCCTCTGGAGCGGCGCCCTGCCGCGCGTCGGCGACTCGGTGCGCGGCGGGCAGCCGCTGGCCGAGATCCCCCGGCTCGACGCCATGGAGGCGGAGGTCTTCGTGCTCGAGGCCGACGCCGGCGGCCTGGCCGCCGGGCAGCCGGCCGAGGTGCGTCTCGAAGCCTTCCCGGAGGTCGCCTATCGCGCTCGGGTGGCGCGGGTCGACTCCCTCGCCCAGCCGCGCTTCTCCGGCTCGCCGGTGCAGTACTTCGCGGTCACCCTCGAGTTGGCGCGTACCGAGCGGCGGCGGATGAAGCCAGGAGCGCGGGTGCGCGCCACGATCGACCTCGACGACCGCGCCGCGGCGCTCGTCGTGCCGCGCCAGGCGGTCGTCCTGCGCGAGGGGCGGTCGGTGGTCTTCCGGCGCACGCGGGCGGGCGGGTTCGAGCCGGTGCCGGTGCGGTTGGGGCCCGCCGCGGCGGGGCGCGTCGTCGTCGAGGGCGGGATCGCGGCCGGAGACGTGGTGGCGCTGCGCGACCCGAGCCGCGCGGCCGCGGCGGCGGATGGCGGTGCGGGGGCCCGGGCGGGAGAGGGTGCGGGTGCGGGACCGGGCACCTCGGCCATGGAGGGCCGCGGCCGGTGAGCCCGCGCGAGGCGCTGCGCGGCGCGCTCGAGAGCCTGGCGGCGCACAAGCTGCGCTCGGCGCTCACCATGCTCGGTATAATCTTCGGCGTCGGCGCGGTCATCGCCATGCTGTCGATCGGCGCCGGCGCCGAGCGCGAGGCGATGGCGACCGTCGAGCGGCTCGGCCTGCGCAACGTCCTGGTGCGCGCCAAGACCCTGCCCGACGCCGAGCTGCGCGAGGTGCGCGAGAAGTCGCCCGGCGTCTCCTTCCGCGACGCGGTGGCGATCGCCGAAGGGGTCCCCGGCGTCGAGCTGGTGGCGCCGCGGGTCAAGATCGACGCCGGCCGCGTCCTCGCCGCCGGCGCTTCGACCGAGGCGGCGGTCTACGGCGTCTCGCACCGCCACGCCGGCCTGGTCGAGCTCGCGCTCGCCGAAGGGCGGTTCCTCGACGCCGTCGACGAGCGCACGCACGCCCAGGTCTGCGTCGTCGGCGCCGGCGTGCGGCGCGACCTCTTCGGCTACGGGCCGGCCCTCGGCGGCTTGATCAAGGTCGGCGACGCCTGGCTCGAGGTGGTGGGCGTGCTCGCCCCGGCGGGCCGGGACGGCGAGGACTTCCAGGGCGTGGCGGTCGGCTCGCGGGCGCGCGAGATCTACCTGCCGGTCTCGACGGCGCAGCGGAAGTTCCGGCGCTCACCGCTCGCCTCGCCGCTCGACGAGCTGGCGGTGCGGCTGGCGCCGGGAGCGCCGGCCGCGGCGAGCGCCGGCCAGATCGGCGACCTGCTCGAGCGCCTGCACGGCGGCGCCGCCGACTACGAGCTGGTGGTGCCGGAGGCGCTGCTCGCCGAGAGCCAGCGCACGCAGCGCCTGTTCAACGCGGTCATGGGCTCGATCGCCGGCATCTCGCTCCTGGTCGGCGGCATCGGGATCATGAACATCCTCCTCGCCACCGTCCTCGAGCGGACGCGCGAGATCGGCGTCCGCCGCGCCGTCGGCGCGCGGCGCGGCGACATCCGCTTCCAGTTCCTGGTCGAGTCGTTCGCCATCAGCCTCCTCGGCGGCGTCGCCGGGATCGTCCTCGGGGTGGCGTTCGCGGTCGGCATCGCCGCCTACGCGGCCTGGGAGACGGTGGTGACCTTCCCCTCGATCTTCCTCTCGACCGGCATCGCCATGGCCGTCGGCCTCGCCTCCGGCGTCTATCCCGCCACCCGCGCCGCCGCGCTCGATCCCATCGAAGCCCTACGGTACGAGTAGGCCGGCGCGCGCCAGGCGTTCGCGGGCGGCCGCCAGCTCGGGCGGTGTGCCCGAGGCGGTCCAGTGGAAGGTCCGCAGCGGCTCGCCGCGGATGGTCTCGATCTCCAGTCGCCGCAGCCGGTTCGCCGGCGGCTCGGCGGAGACCTCGACCCAGACGAGCCAGCGGTCGGCGAGCGCGGCGAGGGCCGGATCGAGCTGCTCCTCGTAGCCGAGGAGGTGCCCGCCCGTCTGCGCCACCAGCTCGCGGAGCGGTGCGAGCTCCGGCGCGACGTAGAGGCCGGCGACGATCTCGAGCGAGCCGATGGTCCCACGGTTGCGCGGCGGGAAGACCATCCACGGCTCGACCGGCGGCGGGACGGTCGCGTCGTTCCACCCCTCCTGCGCGCCGCGGCGCGCGCGCTCGTCGTCGCTCACCGGCCGGCCGGGGATGCCGACGTCACCGCGCCGCACCGGCATCGGCAGCGTGAGCCAGCCGTAGCCGGCGAGGAGGGGAGCGGTCGCGGGCGGCGCGGTCTCGGCGACCAAGAAGAGCGCGCGCGGGCCACTGCCGGGACGGCGGGTCAGGTTCATCAGCAGGCGGTCGGACTGTCGGGCGGCGGTCGCGGCCGCCTCCTGTGGGTCGACCGCCGGGCGGCGGCCGCCCGCCCGGTCGCGCTCGACCCGGGCCGCGCCGGCGAGGTCGGAGAGCACGAGCTCGATCCGCCGCGCCTCGCGGGTGGCGGTGAGAACGGTGCGCGGCGCCGGGTCGGCGACCACGACCTCCACCTCGCCGAGCGCCGCCAGCGCGCGGGCCCGCTTGGCGAGCGCCAGGGTCGCGAGGAAGACCGTCTCGGGCTGCGCCAGCGGGCGGTCGATGTAGACCACCTGCGTCCACGGCCTGCCGGCGGCGGCGAGCGGCTCGACCCGCGTCACCCGCCGCAGCAGGCCGTCTTCGCTGACCAGGAGGTCGCGGCGATCGGGATCGTCGTCGCGCCAGAGCCGGGGGGCGGGCGGCTGGAAGACGATCGGCCTCTCCTCGACGCGCACCTCGCCGCGGAAGGTCGGCACCTGGGCGGCGGCGGAGGAGCCGGCGCCGTTCGGGACCGGAGTCGCGAGCTGCAGGCCGAGCGCCGCGAGCGCCGCCCACCAGCCCAGACGTCCCCGCAGCCGCTGCATCGCCGCGAGCCTACAGCGCTCCCCAAGAAAACCTGCCGGGTAGGGCGGAGCCTGCCGCCACCCGAGCCATCTGCCCCACCTGGAGCTGTTCCGTTTTTCAGCTATCCTTCTCCCATCGAACCCTGAGATGGCAGACCGGAGGGACGAGGCGGAGGATCCCCCGCCGAAAGAGAGCACGGAGCGGTTGCCGCGCGACAGGCGCCCGCCCGAGGTCGATCCGCTCGCGTCGCTGCAAGGCGACTTCGCGCCGGCGGCCGGCGCCTCGCCGGCGCTTCAGCCCACGCGCCGTCTCACCCCGTCTGCGACCGGAGCACCGGAGGATCCCTACCGCACCTTCGCCGCGCCCGACCCTGGCCGCGAGCCGTGGCCGGTCGAGGGATGGGACCGCTACGAGTTCGTGCGCTTCCTCGGCGCCGGCGGCATGGGGCGGGTCTACAAGGCCTACGACCGCCGGCTCGGCCGCCACGTCGCGCTCAAGTTCCTGCGCGGCGACGATCCCGAGAGCACTCAGCGCTTCCTCTCCGAGGCGCGCGCCCAGGCCCGCGTCGAGCACGAGCACGTCTGCAAGATCCACGAGGTCGGGGACGTCCAGGGCAAGCTCTACATCGCCATGCAGTACATCGGTGGGCAGACGCTGGAAGAGGCGGGGCCCGGGATGACCTTGGAGGAGAAGGTGCAGGTGATGCGGCAGGTGGCGGAGGGGGTGCACGCCGCGCATCGCCTGGGGCTCGTCCACCGCGACATCAAGCCGGCCAACGTGCTCGTCGAGCGCGGCGAGGACGGGCGCCTGCGGCCTTACGTCACCGACTTCGGCCTGGCGCGCGAGCTGGCGGCGCCCGGGCTGACCCAGACCGGCATGGTCATGGGGACGCCGGCCTACATGTCGCCCGAGCAGGCGCGGGGCGGCGCCGGCCGACTCGACCGCCGCACCGACGTCCATGCCCTCGGGGCGACGCTCTACGTCCTGCTGACCGGCCGCCCGCCGTTCATCGCCGCAAACCCGCTCGAGGTGCTGCGCCAGGTCGTCGACCGCGACCCGCCGCCGCCGCGCAGCATCGTCCGCACGGTGCCGCCCGACCTCGAGACGATCGTCCTCAAGTGTCTGGAGAAGGATCCGGTGCGGCGGTATGCCTCGGCACGATCGCTAGCCGAGGACCTCGCCCGCTATGCCGAGGGCGAGCCGATCCTGGCGCGTGCGCCGACCATGACCTACCGGCTGCTCAAGAAGACCCGCAAGCACCGGGCGCTGGTGGCGGTGGGCGGCGTCGCCGCGGCGGCCGTCGTCGCCTTCGCCGGCCTGGCGGTGGCGACCTCCTGGCGGGCGCGGGAGGAGCGGCGCTACGCCAGCCTCTTCGGCCAGGAGGTCGCCTACGTCGAGGAGATGCTCCGCCGCGCCTACACGGCGCCGCTCCACGACGTGCGACGCGAGCGGCGGGCCGCGCGCCGCCAGGTACGGGAGATCGCGAGCGCGGTCGAGGCCGGAGGGCGGGCGGCGCGCGGTCCAGGTCACTACGCTCTGGGCCGGGCGCTGCTCGCGCTCGACGAGCCGGGGCGGGCGCACCGGCACCTCGAGCGGGCCTGGGAAGGAGGCTATCGGGTACCGGAGGTGGAGTACGCTCTGGGGCGGGCGCTCGGCGACCTCTACCGGCGCGAGCTCGAGGAGGCGGAGCGGACGCTGGCCGGCGAGGAGCTGGCCGCGCGCCGGCGCGAGCTGGCGCGCGCCTATCGCGACCCGGCGCTGGCGCACCTGCGGGGGAGCGCCGGCGTGCGCGTCGACTCCCCCGAGCTGGTGCAGGCGCTGATCGCCGTCCACGAGCAGCGCTACGCCGCCGCCCGGGCGCACGCGGCCCGGGCGCGCCAGGCGCTGCCCTGGCTCTACGACGCCTGGCTGATCGAGGGGGAGAGCCTCGCGCACCTCGGCAAGCTGCGGCGCGAGGGCGGCGACGAGACCGCGGCGAGCGAGCTCTACCGCCAGGCCGATGCCGCCATGCGCCAGGCGGCCGCGATCGGACAGAGCGACCCGCGGACGCACGATCAGCTCGCCCGTCTCTGGGCGTCCATCCTGGAGGCGGTCCAGCGCAGCCGGAAGGGGGCCGCGTTCGAGCCGGCGCTGGCGCGTGTCGAGGCGGCGTCGCGGGCCGGGCTGACCGCCGACGCCGGACGCGCCGGCATCCATCTGCGCCTTGCCTACGCCTACAAGCTCTGGGCCCAGCACCGCATGGCCCGCCGCGCCGACCCGACGCCGGCGCTCACCCGGGCGGCGCACGCCGCCGGACGCGCGCTGGCGCTGGCCGCCGCCGGCACCTCCGAGGAGCGGCAGGCGCGGTTCGCGGCCGGCGTCGTGTATCTGCAGATGGCGCGCTGGGTGCACGCGCAGCAGAGCGATCCCGAGCGCGAGCTGGCGGCGGCGGCGGCGAGCTTCCAGGCGGTGCTCGCCGCGCACCCTCACCTGGCGGAGGCTCACGTCAATCTCGGCAGCGCCTACTCGCTGCGCGGAGCGGCCGACGTCTTGCGCGGCCGCGACCCGCGGCCGGCTTGGACGCTCGCCGCGCTCCATCTCGCGACGGCGGCCAACCTGCGACCGGGCGACGCCGCGCCGCACCACAACCTTGGAAACCTCTACCGCCAGCGGGCCAGCCTCGAGGCGGCGCTGGGGGGCGATCCGAGCGGTTGGCTGGAGCGCGCCACCGGCGCCTACCGCGCCGCCCTGGCGCGCAACCCTGCGCACTCCGGCGCGCAACAAAGCCTCGGCGACGCGTTCCAGGTGCTGGCGCTCTGGCAGATGGACCACGGCCGCGATCCGCGGCCGGCGGCGCTGCGTGCGGCTGCCGCGTACCAGAGACTGGCGGCCGCGGCCCCGGCCGAGGCGCGGCCGCAGGCCGAGCTCGGCCGCCTGTACTGGTCGGTATCGCGCCATCAGACCGCGGTCGGCCTCGACGCCCACACGCCGCTGCGGCAGGCGGTCGCCGCCTATACCCGGGCGGTCGAGCTCGACCCGCGCGACCTCGACAGCCAAGCTGCGCTGGTGCAGGTCCAGGCCCTGCTCGCGCTCGCCGAGGCCGGCAGGGGAGCGGCGGCTGGGCCGGGACCCGGGTGCGCCCGCGCGTTCGCGCCGGCTGCCGCCACGGCGGAGGCGGCGCGGCGCGGCGCCCCCGCAGCGCCCGCGGTGTGGCTCGCTGCGGGGGAGCTCGATCTGGCCCGGGCCGCCTGCGAGATCGCCGCGGGGCGCTCGCCGGAGTCGACGTTCGCCCGCGCCGAGGCGTCGCTCGCGCGGGCGTCGGCGCTCGCGCCGCGACTCGCCGACGCCGCCTTCGCCCGCGCCGAGCTGTGCCGCCGGCGGGCCGAGTGGCGGCTGGCGGCGGGGCTGCCGGCGGCGGCGGACGTCGAGGCGGGGCTGCGCGAGGCGGCGCGCAGCCTGGCGCTGCAGCCCGGGTGGGGCGAGGCTCTCGCCGTGCAGGGGGCTCTCGAGCTCCAGGCGGCGCGCGGCGAGCCCGAGATGACCGCCCGCTACGAGGCGGCGCGCCGCTCCCAGGAGTCGCTCGAGGAAGCGGTCCGTGTCAACCGTCACCTGCAGCGGACGGTTCGGGGGTACCTGGAGCAGGTCGAGGCCCTCCTGCTGCCTTTATCATGACTTGGCGATAAGTAAAGATCCTCGCGACCGGAGACCGGAGTACACTGGGATCTCGCAGGTGCAGGAGGAGGCCATGACCCAATCACGGCGTTCGACGTCGGGTTTCACGCTGGTCGAGTTGCTCATCAGCCTGGCCATCATGGCGGTGCTGATGCTGATCGCGGTCGGCCCGCTCGACACCTTCATCCGCCGCGGCAAGATCGAGGGGATGGCGCGCAAGACCGCGACGCTGATGCAGCTCGCCCGCTTCGAGGCGATCAAGCGCAACGTCCCGACCCGGGTGGTCGCCGACGAGGGCAGGGACCAGGTCTTCGCCTACGCCGACATGAACGGCGACAATGCGTTCGACCCGGCCGATCGCGAGATCGGCCGCTTCACCCTGCCCAAGGGCGTCGTCTTCCGCGCCAACGTCGGCGTCGAGGACGACAACAACGCGATGTGGAACATGCTCGGCCCCCCGACGGCCGAGTACGCCGAGTTCCAGCCGGACGGCTCGGTGACGCGGAACCCGACTCCCGAAGGCGGCACCGATGGCCTGCCGGCCATCCGCCTCGCCGACCGCCGCGAGAACTACATGGAGGTCAAGATCGCGACGGCCGCCTCGGGGCGCGTCGAGGTGCGGAAGTGGCAGTTGGGGTCGTATCGCGTCCAGGGCGACAACGCCACGTCGTGGGAATGGTTCTAGGACCGCCGCTGCGCACCATTGGTGCGGCACTGACTCTGCTCGCGCTCTGCCCGCCGGCGGCGGCGCAGGACCGCGACTTCGACCTCAAGCGCTACCACCAGATGCTGGTCGCCACCTCCGGCATCGTCCGCCAGCGGATGGAGGCCGGCAAGAGCCGCGACGCGGTCGTCAAGGAAGGGCTGCCGGAGGAGTAGGCGGCGTGGGGGAGCGGCTTCATCAAGACCGACCAGTGGCTCGGCACGGTCTACGACAGCTTTCGATAATGTGACACACTCATCCGGCCACTCCTCTTCATGGCTCGGATGTGGGACCTGCCGAATATCCGCGCTCGGATGACCGAGTTCCTGGGCGCGTCCTCCCTGGCGGAGGCGACCTGTGTCTATCTGCTGGGCGCGGGCGCCTCGCCCGCGGAGCGGACGGGGCCGGTCCCACCGGCCGAGCTGGGGTCTCTGCTCGAGCGCGGGCTCGAGGTCCGGCGCTCCCTGTGGGACCGCGAGTCCCTGATCGGCGATCTGGACATCGAGTACGTCAACTTCGATTATCCCGCCGAGCCCTACCTCTTCCCCAGGCGTACCTTCGAGGTCCAGCAGCCCGTCGTGGCGGCGATCCGGACCCTGCTGGAGGGTTACGGGATCCGCCCGCTCGTCCTGCTCAGCGGCCGCGGCTACCATGTTCTCTGGCGGCTCGCCCGCGGATCGTCGGCCTTCACGAGGCTGGCCGGAATCGGACGCCTCACGCCGGGGCTCCAAGCGCTCTACCTGCGGCCCCAGCCACCCGGCGGCGCGAGGGTCGAACCCGCGATGGGCGCAGCGTACGCGGGCCTCGGACTGCTCATGGAGTACGTCGCTCATCGCATCAAGGAGGCCGCCGCCCCGCACTGTGAGATCCCGGTGGAGATCACGGCGGTGGCCGTGGGGCCGCAGGTGCACGGCCGGGAGATCGTGTCGATCGACATCTCCGAATATGGGGACCCGTTGAGCTCCCGCGCCATTCGGATCCCGTTCAGCCCGTATCTCAAGCCGCTCCAGGAGCGCGACACACTGGGCCCGCACGTGGTGGTCGGGCTGCCCAGGATGTGCGTCGTGCCGTTCCATGGCCTCGGGATCCAGGAGGGGATCGCGGCCTTGCGCGATCCCGCCCGGGCCGCCCGGCTGGAGAACGGGATGCCGCTGGAGATTCCGGAAGCCTCGGCCGCGACGGGACATCTCCTCGACGACTACCTGGCCTCCTCGCTGGCGCGGTTCCACGATCGCTACTACGCCGAGGAGCCGGATCCTCCCGAGCGCTGGGCCGGGACGTATGGCAGGCTGGACCTGGACTCTCTGCCACCTTGCGCGCGGACCATCTTGGAGAGCCCTGAGCACCTGCTGCTCAACCCCTCGGGGATCGAGCGGGTGCTGCGCGTGCTCCTGGCCCTCGGCTGGCACCCACGGCACGTGGCCGGCCTCATCCACTCGCGGTATGAGCGCGCCCGCGGCTGGGCGGACGGCTGGCCAGGCTATGACCTCCAGAGCCGGGCCGAGTTCTATACCCGGCTTTTCGCGGGCCTCTTCGCCACCGGGAAGGACGATCTGATCAGCTTCAACTGCCAGTCGGCGAAGGAGTCGGGGTTCTGCTTTCATGCCGTTTGCGAGCACAACCTCGGTGATCTGCGGGAATCACTGATCAGGAGGAGAGCGCATGGGTGATTGGGCCGTCGGCCTGTCGACGGGTTGTTTCTATGGCGAGAAGATCGTCGTCCATCTGGAGGAGATCCTGGCCAGTGGGTTCTCCAGCATCGAAGTCTGCTCCCATCCCGACCACCTGAACTATCACGACAGGGCCGAGGTGGCGGCGGCCGCAAGCCGCCTGCGGGATCTGCAGATGGAGGCCTACTCCTTTCACGCTCCATTCGCCGACAGGATCGACATCAGCGACCCGGACGAGGGGGGCAGGAACCGTTCCCTACAGGAGATGATGCGGGCGGCCGAGGCTGCGGCTCAACTGCAGGCGCGCTACTTCGTCGTGCATCCCGGGCCCGAGGAGGAGTTCCACGGCACGGTCCAGGAGCACCACCAGAGGCGCGGCCTCGCCACCGACGCCCTGCAGCGGATTTCCCGGCGCTGTGCCGAGCTCGGCATCGGCTTCGTGCTGGAGAACCAGCTCCGGCACCTCCTCTTCGGCAGCGCCGGCGACCTGCTCTGGTTCACGGGCGCTCTGGACGCCGGCGATCTGGGTTTCTGCCTGGATACCGGTCACGCGCATCTCTCCGGCGACCTGAACGGCATGGTCCGGCAGTTCTCCGGGCTGATCAGAATGGTTCATGCGCACGACAACCGTGGCGACCGCGATGCCCACCTGCCGCCCGGCGAAGGCACGATCGACTGGCGGCGGACGCTGGCGCTCCTCGCGGAAATCGGATTTGAGGGGACGATCATCCTCGAGCTCGACAGCGATGGGAAGAGCCCGGAGTCGCTTCTGGAAGGGGCGCGCCGGTCGCGGCAGCTCGTGCGCGACCTGCGGCCGCGGAGCGGAGCTCCAGGCACGTAGAGACAACCAGGAGAGTGTGCGATGGCAAGGAACGCCGGGGACGCGAAGGCCGATCTCCTCGCGCAGTGGACGCGGGGTGTCAGGGTGGCCATGGTCGGGCACTACACCGCCGCGACGAAATGCTCCCAGAGTCATTACCTCCTCGGGCTCCCCCTGGTCATGCTGTCGACCATCGCCGGAACCAGCGTCTTCGCCGCGATCGGCCAGGATCCGGGCCCGGTGCCGACGGCCATCGTGGGGACGATCAGCATCCTCGCCGCCGTGCTGGCCTCGGTCCAGACGTTCTTCGGCTACTCGGCACGCGCCGAGAAGCACTCGCGTGCGGGGTCCCGTTTCGGCCGCCTGCTCAAGGAGATCGAGCAGAAGACGGCCTTCCCGCCGAAGAACGATGCGAACTGGGAGGAATGGGTCGAGGACTTTCGCACCCGGTGGACCGCCGTCAGCGACGAGTCGCCGACGGTCCCACGAAGAATCTGGGACGAGGCCAACCGGAACGTCGACAAGGAAGCGCGAGCACGCCAAGCGGCCCGCAGGCTTCATCGCGAACCGCGAGCCCGTGCCGCCGGCGCGACACGGGCTCCTGAGCTTCGCGGTTAGGCGGTCTTGTAGACGGCGGCCGCGACCGCCCCCTGGATGGCGAAGGCCACCAGCATGTAAACCGCTTCCAGCCCCAGCAAGTTCATCGGGAAGATCGTGACGCTGTAGAACCAGTACAGGTTGCAGATGATCGCGAGGATCGCGAGGAAGATGCCGACGCAGACCCCGCCCCTCATCCCGCCGCCGAAGGCGGCGCCGGCCTTGGCGAAGAGGTAGACCAGCAGGAAGGCGGAGATCAGGTCGAGCACGGCGTAGGCCGGGATCACCTCGCGGAACATCCCGGGGTAGGTGGCGGCGTGCGCCTCGTACTGCCCGTGCACGAGCACGCCGTAGAAGAGGAAGTTCAGGAGAAAGCGGACGACGAAGACCGCGACCCCGGCGCCGACGAAGCGTCCAGTGTTCATGCTCACCCTCCTTGCGTGGGGCCGGCGGACGGCCCCTGCGGACGAATGGCGTTCGACTGCTTCGCTACGGTGGAATGCGGATGCGGCAGGAGGCTACTGCCAGCCCGCGGTGGAGTCAACCGTGAGGGCGTGCGGGCCTAGGTCCTGACGCCCCAGCCGGCTTTCGCGCAAGCCGGGACGCCGACGCCGTGCAGCCAGTGGCCGAGGAGCGTGAGCCCGGGGTTGGCGCGCTCCAGGGCCTCGGCCGCGGCGCGCACCATCGCCGCCGCCGCGGTCGGCTGCGGTATACCCGGCCGCCAGCGGGCGACGCGGACGAAGGCGGGCTCGCCGCGCGCGCCGAGGAAGTCGCTCAGCTCGCTCCGCACCAGGGCGAGGAGCTCGCGGTCGGCGAGGTCGACCAGCTCCGGGCGCCGCCGCCCGCCGGCCATGACGTTCAACAGCACGTGCCCGGCGGGAGCGGTGTGGGCGAAGACGGTCGAGGTGAAGATCGCGCCGAGCACCTGCCGCCCCTCGCCATGCGGCGCGAGGAACCCGAAGCCGTCGAGCGGGTGGAGCACGGCGCGGCGCTCGTAGCCCAAGGCGGCGACCGCGACCGGCGCGTGCGGCAGGCCGTCGAGGCGCTCGGCCGCGCCCTGGGGATGGAGCGGCGCGAGCCGGCGCGCCGCCTCGGCGGCCGGCAGCGCCACGACCAGCCGGGGGGCGGCGTGCTCCCGCGCGACGCCTCTTTGCCGCGTCCGCACTCGGAACTCCGCCCCGTGCCGCACGACGGTCTCCACCTGCGCGCCGGTCTCGACCTCGAGCCCGGCGGCGAGCGCCGCCGCGAACGCCGACCACCCGCCGCGGCAGCCGACCAGGCGCTGCGGCCCGAGGCCGCCCTTCCGCGCACCGGCGAAGAGGCTGCCGTGCTCGCGCTCCATGGCGTGGAGGCGCGGGAAGGCGTGACCGATCGCGAGCTCCGCCGGGTCGCCGGAGTAGATGCCGAGGACCAGGGCGTCGACGAGGGTGCCGACCGGCTCGGGGCCGAGCCGGCGGCGAAAGAAGGCGGCGACCGACTCGCCGGGATCGCCGCGGCGGCGACGCAGCGGCTCGGCCGCGAGCCGCAGCTTGGCGCGCGCCGAGAGCAGCGGCGTCCGGAGGAGCGCCGGCGGCGAGGCGGGGAGCGGGACGAGCTGCCCGCGGTGGAGCAGGAAGCGGCGGCGGGCGAGCGGCGAGGCCGGCACCAGCCGATCGGCGCATCCCGCGTCCTCGGCGAGCGCCATAATCTCCGGTGACTCCTGCACCGAGGAAGCGCCCAGCTCGGCGGTGAACCCGTCGCCGGCGGCGGTGCGCAGCGACCCGCCCGGCGCGGCCCCTGCCTCGAGCACCAGCACCTCGGCCCCGCCGCGGCGCAATGCGCGGGCGGCGGCGAGGCCGCTGATTCCCGCGCCGAGGACGATGGCGTCGGGCATGGCGCGCGCGCGGCCGTCGCGCCTCAGGCGGCCGCGGCGGCGGAGAGCCGCTGTGCCGCCTCGACGAATGCCCGCGCGTTCTCGACCGGCGTCATCGGCAGGATGCCGTGCCCGAGGTTGACGACGTGCGGGCCGCCCAGCCCCTCGGCGAGCAGCGCCGTCACGCGGCGCTCGATCGTGGCGCGCGGGGCGAGGAGCGCCGCCGGGTCGAGGTTCCCCTGGAGCGCCCGTCCGCCCACCACCCGCCGCACCTCGGAGAGCGGCTGCCGCCAGTCCACCGACAGCACGTCGACCGGCAGCTTCGCCAGCGCCGGCAGCAGGTGCGCGCCGCCGTTCACGTAGTAGATGAGCGGCACCCGCCCGCGCAGGCCCTCGACGATCGTCAGGAGCGGCGGCAGCGCCAGCCTCTCCCAGCGCTCGCGGTCCAGGAGGCCGCCCCAGGTGTCGAAGAGCTGGACCGCCTGCGCCCCGGCCGCGATCTGGCCCTCGAGGTAGGCGAGCGAGGTCGCGGCGATCCGCTCGAGGAGCTGGGCGAGGCCTTCGGGATCGCCGTAGCTCCAGCCGAGCAGGTGGGCGAACTGCTTCGAGGTCCCGCCTTCGACGAGGTAGGCCGCGAGCGTCCACGGCGTGCCGCCGAAGCCGATCACCGGCACTCGCCCGTCGAGCGCGCGGCGCACCAGCCGCAGCGCCGCGAAGACGTAGCCGAGGCTCTCCTCGACCTCGGGCGCGCGCAGCCGCGCCACGTCCTCGCGCCGCCGCACCGGCCGCGGGAAGACCGGGCCGTCGCCGGCGGCGAACACCAGCTCCGCGCCCATCGCCTCGAGGGGCAACAGGATGTCGGCGAAGAGGATCGCCGCATCGACGCCGAGCGCCGCGACCGGCTGGAGCGTGACCTCGGCCGCCAGTTCGGGGGTCTTGCAGAGGGTCAGGAAGTCGGCCTTCTCCCGCACCGCGCGGTACTGCGGCAGGTAGCGCCCCGCCTGGCGCATGATCCAGACCGGCCGCCGCTCCGTCGGCTCGCCGCGGCAGGCGCGGAGGAAGAGCGGGTCCATGGCGGCGGCAGGATAACAAAGGGCTCCGCTCGTATACTGCGGCTTCCTGATGATCGAGATCGACGGTACCAGCCTGACGCTCAAGGAGCTGGGGGCGGTCGCATTACGCGGCGAGAGCTGCGTGCTGTCGGCCGCGGCGCGCGAGCGGGTGCGCGCCGGGCGTGAGGCGATCGAGCGGGCGCTGGCGCGCGGCGAGGCGATCTACGGCGTCAACACCGGCTTCGGCGACCTGGCGTGCGTGCGCATCCCGGACGACCGCCTGGCGGTGTTGCAGGAGCGGCTCCTGGTCTCGCACGCCGCCGGGATGGGGGAGCCGCTCGACGACGCCGCGGTGCGCACCATGCTGCTGCTGCGCGCCAACACCCTGGCGTGCGGCCACTCGGGGGTGCGGCCGGCGCTCGTCGAGGCGCTCCTCGCCCTCCTCGAGGCCGGCGTCCTGCCGCTCGTTCCCAGCCGCGGCTCGGTCGGCGCGAGCGGCGACCTGGCGCCGCTCGTGCACCTCGCGCTGCCGCTCCTCGGCCGCGGGCGGGTGCGGGTCAAGGGCGTCGAGATGCCGGCCGCCGAAGGACTGCGTCAGGCCGGGCTCGCGCCGCTCGTCCTGGGCCCGAAGGAGGGGCTGGCCCTGATCAACGGCACCCAGGGGATGACGGCGCTGCTCGCCCTCGCGGCGCTCGCGGCGCGGCGCCTGGTGCGCCTCGCCGACCTGATCGGCGCCGCCTCGACCGATGCCCTGCGCGGCACCGACGCCGCCTTCGACCCGCGCATCCACGCCCTTCGCCCGCACCCCGGTCAGGTAGCGAGCGCCGCCAACCTCTACGCCCTGCTCCGCGGCTCGGCGATCCGCGAGTCGCATCGCCACGGCGACGTGCGGGTGCAGGACCCCTACTCGCTGCGCTGCATGCCACAGGTCCACGGCGCGGTGCGCGACCTGCTGGCCGACGTCGAGCGCAAGCTGGCGATCGAGATGAACGCCGTCACCGACAATCCGCTCGTCTTCCCGGAGGAGGACGAGGTGCTCTCGGGCGGCAACTTCCACGGCGAGCCGATGGCCTTCGCCGCCGACCTGCTGGCGATCGCCCTGGCCGAGCTCGGTTCGATCAGCGAGCGGCGGATCGAGAAGCTCACCAACACCGCCTTCTCCGGCCTGCCGCCGTTCCTGGTCGAGGACGCGGGCCTCAACTCCGGGTTCATGATCGCCCAGGTCACCGCCGCCGCCTTGGTGGCGGAGAACAAGGTCCTCTGCCATCCCGCCTCGGTCGACAGCATCCCGACCTCGGCCGACAAGGAAGACCACGTCTCGATGGGGATGGGCGCCGCGCTCAAGCTCGGCGTGGTGGTCGCCAACGTCCGGCGCGTGCTGGCGATCGAGCTCCTCGCCGCGGCGCAGGGGATCGACCTCTTGCGGCCGCTCGCCTCGAGCCCGCCGCTCGAGCGCCTGCACGCCGCGGTGCGGTCCCGTGTCGCCCCCTGGCACGAGGACCGCGAGATGGCGCCCGACCTGGCGGCCGCCGAGGAGCTGCTGCGCGGCGGGCTTGATGCGCATCTGGCGGGGCTCGCGTAGGGTCCCGGCCGCAGGAATCGGCAGGGCGACGGGTTGCAGTAGGCGAGCGCCGACGCGCTCGCGTCAGCCGGGGAGGCGACCCCGCCGAGAGGAGATGCCATGAGACGCTTTCTGGCCGTGAGCCTGCTGGTCCTGTCCACCTTGCCCGTAGCCGATCCGGCCGGTGCGGCCGGCCGGCGCGTGGTCCATCCCGGCCGCCGCACCGTGGTCACCGTCCACCGCGGCTTCCCGCTGCATCGCCGGCTGCCGCACGTCTACGTGCGCACACCGGTCGTCGCCGTCCGCACCACGCCGCGCCTCTTCCTGCCGCCGGTGGTCTTCGGGACGGTGGTCGTCGCGGCGCCCGCCCGCGACGCCGGGATCTGGTTTGGCGAGGAGAAGCTCGACCGCGACGATGGCTGGACCGAGCTGACGCTCAACGTCGACCGGCGAGGTAACCGCCTTTTGCTGGAGATCGACCAGGCGCCTGCGCGCATCAGCTTCGCCGAGGTCGTCTTCGAGAACGGCGAGGCGCAGGTCGTCGACTTCGACGACCGAGTCCACGCCCCGGGGACTTACGCTCTCCTCGACTTCAAGGACGGGCGGAAGGTCGACCACGTGCGCGTCGTCGCCAAGACCGAGGCCGCCGCGAGCGCGCTCTCCCTCTACCTACTGGGCTAGCGCCGCCGCTGTCACGCCCGACGCCCCGCGTTCGTTTGGCCGATCCGGCGCGAGCGCCTATGCTACGCGGGTGTTCCGCCTCGTAGCCTACGCTCCGGATGGGGTGCGCCGGTTCCCCGTCGGTCAGGACGAGTTGCTGATCGGCAGCAAGCCGGAGTGCGACATCTGCCTGCCCTATGCCGGCGTGGCGCAGCAGCACGCCCGGATCCACTTCGACGGCAACGCGCTGCGCATCGAGGACCTGGGGAGCCGGCGGGGGCTGGTGGTCTCGGGCCGCAAGGTGCGGGAGACCGCCCTCGAGGTCCTGGACGAGATCCGCGTCGGCGGGGTGACTCTGCTCGTCGAGGACGTGCGCGAGGCGCCGGCGCGGCTTGCCGGCCTCCACGCACCGCCGCCCGAGGCGCCGCCGATCCCGGGTCCGCCGTGCATCACCCCCGAGCGCATGGTCGAGCACCTGGCCCGTCTCTCGGAGTGGGTCATGGCCGACCCGGAGAGCCGCACCCCCTCCGAGGTGCTGATCCGCAACCTCCTCGCCGACTTCGGCGGCGGCGCCCTCTGGCTGCTGCTGACCGAGGGCGAGCAGGAAGGGGTCAAGCTCGCCGTCGCCACCGAGCAGCGCTGGCTGGCGAGCGGCGAGGGGCTGATGGAGCAGCTCCGGGCGCATCAGGCCGGCGCCGGCGGTCCGGAGGGCGCGACCTTCGTCGGCATGCTCGCCGGCGCCCCCGCCTGGTGCTGTTGCCATGCCCTGACCGCGGTCGAGCGCAGCTACCTCCTGGTCGCCGCCTTCCCGCAGTTCGCGCCCGAGGAGTGGTCGCCGATGGTGGCCCTGCGCACGCTCGGCAACCTGGTCATCCTCGGCCTGGTGCACCACGTCGGCTGGTACGAGCCGATCCTGCCAGGACGGCAGCGCCAGCAGGACCTGGTGCTCGACCCGGGCCTGGCGGTGGGGACCTCGCCGCGCATGCAGCGCGTGGTCGAGGAGCTGCGCGCGGCGGTCGATCCCGCGGTCCCGGTGCTGCTGCGCGGCGAGCCCGGGGTCGGCAAGGAGCTCCTGGCGCGCTCGCTCCACCAGTCCGGGCCGCGCCGCAACGGGCCGTTCGTGGTGGCGAGCTGCGCCGGCGCGCGCCAGACGCAGCTCGAGGCCGAGCTGTTCGGCGCCGAGGTGCCGGGGCGCGAGGGGCCGGTGCGCCGCGAAGGCAAGCTGGTGCTCGCCCACGGCGGCACGCTGTTCATCGAGGACGTCGAGCGGCTGCCCGAGGAGACGCAGGAGCGCCTCGCGCGGTTCCTGCGCACCGGCGAGGTCGAGCCGGCGGGGAGCGACGCGTCGCAGACAACCGACGTGCGGCTCATCACCGCCAGCTTGGAGTCGCTCGAAGATCTCGCCACGCGCGGCGAGTTCCGCATCGACTTGGCCTACCGCCTCTCGCGCTGGACCATCGAGGTGCCGCCGGTGCGCGAGCGCAAGGAGGACCTGCCGCTGCTCCTGCAGTCGTACATCAACCGGTTCTGCCACGAGACCGGCAAGCGGATGCAGGGGATCACGGTCAAGGCGATGTCGGCCCTCCTCGCCTACGACTACCCGGGGAACCTCGAGGAGCTGGCCAACGTCGCCCGCCAGCTCGTCTACCTCTGCCCGCCGGGGCGGCCGATCGACGTCAACCTGCTGCCGGAGAAGGTGCGGCGGGGAGCGACGCACACCGTGCCGCGGGTCGAGGCGACGAGCGACCTGGCGCTCGAGCGCCTGGTGGCCTCCTGCGAGCAGGCGGCGATCCGCGAGGCGCTGCGCCGCACCCACGGCAACAAGTCGCAGGCCGCCCGCCTCCTCGGCCTGTCGCGCAACGGCCTGGCGATCAAGATGACGCGGCACGCCATCCGCGGGTAGCTACGGCAGGTACCCTCGCGGAGCGCGGACGGTGAGCCCCTCGCCGCGCACCCTCACCTCCACCTCGCGCCAGCCGTCCTTGCCGGCGCGGCCGCCGGTCGGCTGATATCCCAACAGGTACTGCTCCCGCAGCTCGCGCAGCAGCCGCTGCAGGGCCGGCTCCACCTCGCCGACGCCGCCGAGCACCTCGACGCGGCCGCCGCTCTCGACGACCGTCCGCTCGAGCAGCTCGAGGTCACGCCGGTGCCCTTCGGCGTCGCGCCAGGCGGAGGTGCGGAACACCTTGCGCGGCACCTCCTGCTGCTGCTCCTCCTCGGCGCGCCGCAGCCGCAGCCAATAGAGCACCGTCTGGCTGCGGCGGGCGGCCCACTGCACGCGCTCGATTGGCACCACGCTCTCGACGTCGACGCCGTCCGAGAGCAGCACGACGACGCGCCGCCCCGGCCGGCTCTCGAGGCGCTTCAAAGCGAGGTAGAGCGCGTCGTGGACCGCCGTGCCGCCGGCCGCGGCGGCATCGCCGAGCGGCAGCGCCAGCACCGACGCGAGGTTGGTGAACGGCGTCTCGAGCAGCACGCGGTCGGCGAAGAGGAGGAGCTTCGCCTCGTCGAGACGCTGCATGCCGCGCGCGAAGGCGCGGGCGCCGCCCAGGGCGGTCGCCAGCCGCTCGCCGCGCATGCTGGTGCTGGCGTCGAGGAGGAGCGCCGTGGTGAAGGGGGCGTCGCCGCGGGCGAAGGCGGTGAGCTGCTGGGCGGCGTTGCCGTCGTGGACGGTGAAGTCGTCGCGGTCGAGGTCGAGGACGGCCCGGCCGTTGCGCTCGACGCGCACGTAGAGCTGGCGCAGCTCGACCAGCACCTCCATGTCGGTCGCGATGCGCGCCGTGGTGAGGCCCGCCGTCGCCGTCCGCCCGGCGGCGTCGCGCGCCACCACCTCGAGACGGTGCTCGACGTTCTGCTGCCCGGCCTGGAGGACGGCGCGCCACGGCGGGCGCTCGAGGACGGCGGCGCGCACGCCGTCAAAGTAGATCTCGACGCTCCGCACCGGCG
The DNA here is from genome assembly GCA_044866775.1 of Thermoanaerobaculia bacterium. Lineage (GTDB taxonomy): Bacteria > Acidobacteriota > Thermoanaerobaculia > Multivoradales > UBA5704 > DASUNQ01. The sequence continues at coordinate 55,665 of JBIOUG010000113.1, forward strand.
CCGCGCCCGGCTCGACCGCCAGCTCCACCTCGACGTCGCCGAAGATCGCGTGTCCTGGCAGCGGCCGCAGGATGGCGACCGTAGGGCCGCTCGCGGGCGCGGCGCCGACGAGCGCCGCCATGCCGGCGACGAGAAGAAGGCAGCCGGCCACGGCGGCCGCACGGCGCGCCCGTGGCCTCACCGGCCCGATCCGCCGCCGGGACGCGCGGCCGGCGCACCGGCCCCCAGCGCCGCCGCCAGCGACGGCAGCCGCTCGGCGGCGCTGCGCTCGAGCGCGCGGGCGGCGGCGGCGAGGGCCGCCCCCGGCAACTGGCCGTAGCGGTGGCGCGGCGCCAGCCCGGTCTCGCCCCCGGCGGTTGGCACGGCGGCGAGGGCCGCGCGCGCCGCCCCCGGCTGCCCCTGAACGTCGAGCGCCAGCGCCAGCAGGAGCGCCAGCTTCTCGTCGCCGGGGAAACGGGCGAGCCCGGCGCGCGCCGTGCGCTCCGCCGCGTCGGCGCGGTCGCTCTCGAGCAGCAGGCGCGCCAGCTCGTGGTGCGCCACCGCCGGCACCCAGGGCTCCTCGCCGCCGGCGGCGTCGTCGCCGGTCAGCTCTTCGAGGAGCCGCAGCGCCTCCCGCCGCTCGCCGAGGCGCCCTTGGGCGAGGGCGAGACGCAGGCGCACCTCGCGGGCGGCGGGACGCAGCCGCCGCAGACGCTCGAGGTACCCCACCGCTTCGCGGGGGAGACCGCGCCGCTCGGCCTCGACGGCGAGGCAGAGGAGCGCCAGGTCGTTCTCGGGATCGAGCCCGACGGCGGCCTGGAGCGCCCGCAGCGCGAGCCCGGGAAGGGCGCGATCGGGATCGCCGAAGGCGAGCACCGTGTAGAGCCGCGAGGCGAGCGGGCGCACGCCGTCGCCGCCGCGCTCGGCGTAGAGCCCGGCGAGGGCGAACGCCATCTCGCCGGTGTGGGCGGCGGCCACCGGCCGCTGCGCGGCGCGGTGCTCCTGGTAGAGGCGCTGGTAGAGCAGGAGGACCGGCACCAGGACCTCGGGGTTGCGCTCGGCGAGCTCCGTCACCACGTCGAGCTCGGCCGCCGCCAGCTTCGGGGGCGCGATGGGCTTGGCGCCGCCGAGCCAGGTGGCCTCGAGGTCGCGCAGCGCCGCGGCGGCGCCCTCCGCATCGCCCCCGGCGAGCAGCCGCAGCGTACTGCGGAGCCGCGCCTGGATCGGTCCCGTGCCCGCCCGCCGGTGGCTGCCGCGGGCGGCGCGCCAGGCGGCGGCGGCGTCCGCGCCGGTCGCGCTGGCGCTCGCCGCGCCGCGTGCCGTGTGGTCGAGCTGGGCCC
>JBIOUG010000114.1:0-19633 GCA_044866775.1 Thermoanaerobaculia bacterium
GCGGGCCGTTTCTGTTTTTGGGCTCTCATGCTGTGGAACATTGTAGCGCCACGTGCGCTACGTGTCAAGCCCCTCGGCATCTTGACTTGGCGCACTCTTGGCGCTACACTGTGGCGCCATGGTGAACCGGACCTACTCCACAGAGATTCGAGCCCGAGTCCTCCCCGAACAGGCGGAGCTCTTCCAGCGGGCGGCCGACCACGCGGCCGAGCGGCGAGGGACTGGCACCCTCTCGGATTGGATTCGGGAGGTGCTAGTCCTGGCGGCTCGCCAGGAGCTAGGCCAAGAGGTAGACTCAAAGGGCGGAGGACGGGGGAATCGAACCCCAAGCCCGGCAAGGCCCCGGCGGGTCTAACACCGCCCGCTGCACCAGCAGCCCGTCCTCCGCTGCTCTCCCGTGGGTTCCTTAACCCACAGGTTAACCCTTGACACAGCTTAACACTGGAGTTAAGGTCCGTCTAGCCCTGATCGGCCGCGCCGTCTGGGAGGTGGTGGCGATCGCCGACAGGTGGGGTGGCAGCGTATGGGAAGAGTTGCAGGCCGATCCAGGGGACTACTCCGCAGAGGCGATGCGGGCCACCCTTGAGACAGACGTCCCACTCAACGGGCCGCCACGGACGAACAAGAGAAAGTGTGTAGACTTAGGCGCTGGCATCTATGAGTTTAAGGAACCAGGATGGCGCGTCCTGTGGTTCTATGATGCCGGTGACCCCAAGATACGACGGCGCATCGTCTGCACACATGCCACACCGAAGGTTGCCAAGAAGGAGTTTCAGAAGGAGATCAAGAAGGCGATCCGAATGCGCGACGATTACATAATGGCGAAATCGCTTGGACGACTCATGAAACCTGGAGAAGCGCGATGAGCGACAAGAAAGACCGCCCGCTTTCCTACTGGGTTGCTGTCGCTAGGATGGGCTTTGAAAACGATTTCCAGCGACTCTTCGACAAGGCCGGGATGTCGCGGACGGAACTCGCAAGGCGACTCAATACAACCCTTGCCTACGTCTCCAAGTTTCTCAATAGCCCGGCCGGGAACTATCAGCTTGAAACCATGGCGAAGTGGGCGCGCGCGATTGATGCGATCGTGCAGATTAGGTTAGTAAACGAAAAAGACGAAGTTGTGCGCGTCGTAGACTACACGACGGCTGCCATGCTAGACGAATTGGCTGAGCGCGAATTATCTGCCGTCTCATCGCCGCTACCCCTGCACTCTGAAGCCAGGAGCGGCGAACACCGGTTTAACCCTTCCAGTAATGTGATAGCCATAACAGCGAGAGCTGCTTCAGGATAGAGCCATGGTCGAGCATGTCTGGTCTGTCCTGTGCAATCACGCGATTATCGACAGTGTTAGCAACTCGCTCAGTCTGCTGTTGACCGTTGACCAGATCATGCTGGTTGGCAAAGACGAGGAGACACTGGCCGCCGAGCTTGCAGCTGGTAGGCACGGAGTTAATGTGAAGCTAACTTTAGTCGCTTTCTGGGCGCGTTCTGATTTCGCAATTCCAGAGAGGGCGGTGGGTTCTTTTCGGATCATTGCTCCATCGGGCGGTGAGGCGAACGTGGATGCGCCGTTGCCGGAACTTCCGATTGACTTAACAGAGAAGACCGGCTTCCGGAACAGGATTCACTTTGAGGGGTTTCCGATTAGCGAGGGTGTCGGCCTTTATTGGATTGAGGTCAGGCTTAGGGAACGAGACGATAGCCCTTGGAAAACGGTCGCGCGACTGCCCGTCAACATCTCTCTTCAGAAGCCAGACGAAGCTAAGACGGAGTCGAGGCCAGACGCCACTCGCGCGCCAACTCCAAAGCCAACGCCCGCGCGTCGCGGCGGTAAGAGACGGTAGCTAGGATTCTCCCCGTTGGCAGGTGGACGAGCGTATGCACGCTCCGCCCGCCTACCTTCTGGCCCGCCGCAGTCCCCCGGAACGTGGCGAACGGCGCGGAGATAAGCCCCGACACCTCCGCCTCCCCGTGCTCGAATGCCACAGTGAACCGGCCGGGACTCCAGTGGAGCGGCACCGGCCGGTTCCGTAGCTTCAAGTAGCGCTCCGCCACGACGGCGAGCCAGGCGCCTACGGACGGGAATCCTTCCGCCGCCGCGTGTCGCTGCCAGCGCGCGGAGGTCTGCACGTCGGCGCGTACTGAGTAGGTGGCGACGCGTAGCGTGCTCACTACCGCTCCTTCAGCTCGGCAATGAACAGCGCCACCTCTTCAAGGTCCGCGTAGCTGTAGGCGAGCGCCCCCAGGAGCTTCGAGAGCGTGTCCATCCTGGGAGCTTGTCTGCCCGTCTCATAGTGACTGAGCATGCCCTTCGTCAGGCCGGCTTTGTCGGCTACGTCGGCCTGCTTCATGCCGCGGGCAAGGCGGAGGACGATGAGCGCGGTCTGTAGCTCCCTCACAGCTGCACCTCAGGCGGCGCGAGCGCCCCTTCCAGCGCCACGGCGAGCCGGCCCACCTTGGGCGCCATGCGGGCCGCGAGCTTCGCTAGCTTCGTGTCTGCCGCGTCCAGCGCTACGTTCTCGGGCTCGCGGCCGAGCTTGGCGAGGAAGGCGTACAGGAAGAACAAGTCTTCCGCCGCCGCGCGCAGCTCGGCGCGCGTCGAGGACTCCGCCAGCTCATCCCAGAAGCTCCCCTCTTCCAGCACCAGGCGGTCGAGCATTCGAGTGAGACGGATCAGCGCGTCTTGTTCCAGCGGCTTGGTGACGTGGTGCAGGAAGGTGCGGCGCCAGCCATCGGATGCATCGAACGGGCGGGGCGGCGGCAATAGCTCGGGCTGCTGCGGACGGCGGGCGGTAGACTTCCCTCGGCTGCGCATAGGGGTTCGCTCCCGTGCGTGGCAAGTCCCCGGCGGGTGTCGCAAGCTCCTGCCGGGGGCGCCTCTGTAGGTAGGGGAATCAGCTCCCCGAAGGGGAGAGTAGGCCGGCCGGGTGCCCTGGGGCTGGGTGCTATTTGTTAGCCCACTACCCGCCCGCGGATATACCCGCGGCACTCGCGGATGTTCCCGCCGCGCTCGCGGATATTCCCCCGGCGCCCGAGGATGGATCCGGAAGCGCCGAGGATCTATCCGGAAGCTCCGAGGATAGATCCGGAACGCCTGAGGATGTATCCGCGGCGCTCGAGAGATGCCGCCGGAAGCTCCGAGGATGTATCCGGAGGCCGTGAGGATACATCCTCGACGGCTGAGGATCTGTCCGCAACGCTCGCTCCTTTATCCTCAGCCGTTCCGACCGCATCTGGCGCGATCGCGCCCCTCAGACCGCCCGGACGACCAGCGTCCCCGCCAGCACCTCCACCTCGCACGCCTGCCCGAGATCGAACCCCGCGGCCCGCAGCCACCACCCCGACAGCCGGAGGTCGGGAATCCTCGCCGTTCCCGTCCACCGCCCGCACCGCCGGTCGCATGGTCGATGATGCGTCCCGACGCCTGCCGTCGTAGGGCTCCTCGCCACTGGCCACCGGGCTCGAGCGCCCGGCCGCTACTGCTTGCTCAGCCAGGCGATCAGCGCCTCCATCTCCTGCGGCGTCCCCTTGAAGGCGAGCTGGTGCTTCTTGCCGTTGAGCTGCTCCTCCTTCGCCAGCCAGCGCTTCATCCACGCCGCGTCGTGGCGCTTGCCGACGCCGCCGAGGTCGGGGCCCTTGGTCTTCTCCGACTTCGAGGTCCGTTCGATCGCGGCGCTCGCGAGCGAGTGGCAGAGGTTGCACTTCTTGGCGAGGAAGACGGCCTTGCCGTCCGGCGCGCCGCCGGCGGCTTGTGGCGAGGCCGCTCCCGGGGCCGAGAGGACGGCGATCGCGAGGACGATCGCGAGCACGACGACCAGCGCTGCTGACGGTTTCACGGCATCTCCTTTCCACACGGCTGACGCGCAACATCTTCGCCGCCTTCGCGGCGTCCCCCACCACCCGGCGGAGAGGCGACGACCCTACCCGCCGGGGCGGGACGCGCCCCACCCGGCAGGCAGTTGGCGGAGCGCACGGGACCTTTGTTAGCCTCCCGTCGCACGAGGTTTCCATTCTCTCCCGCGGGGGTATCGGTGAAGGACGAGATGCCCGCGATCGGGCGTCGGCGGCTCTTGAACTGGTTCCTGAGGACCTCGGTCGGGGCCCTGGCGGCGGCGGTCCTCTATCCGGTGGCGCGCTTCCTCAGCCCGCCGCGGATCGCCGAGTCCACCACCGCGGAGGTCGAGGCCGGACCGAGCAACGACCCGGAGCTGATCGCGAAGGGGTTCAAGATCGTCCGCTTCGGCGCCGAGCCGGTGATCGTGCTGCGCCTCTCCGAGACCGACTTCCGCGCCTTCTCCGCCACCTGCACCCATCTCGACTGCATCGTCGCCTATCGCCCGGAGAAGCAGTTGATCTGGTGCTACTGCCACAACGGGCAGTACGACCTGACCGGCCGCAACGTGGCCGGACCGCCGCCGCGCCCGCTCGCCGCCTACCGCGTGCACCTGGTCGCCAAGGGCGCCGGCGAGCCGGCGACCGTCGTGGTGCAGAAGGTCTGAGCCGTGGCCGCCCTCCGCTCCCGCCTCGGCGCCTGGCTCGACGACCGGCTCGCGCTGTCGGCGGCGCGGCAGCTCGCCGCCCACAAGACGGTGCCGGTCCACCGCTACATGCCGCTCCACTACTTCGGCGGCATGACGCTCTTCTTCTTCGCCGTCCAGGTCATGACCGGCATCCTGCTGATGCTCTACTACCGCCCTTCGGCGGAGGAGGCCTTCGAGTCGGTCGAGTTCCTGATGACCACCGTCCCCTTCGGCTGGCTGGTGCGCTCCATCCACTCCTGGTCGGCCAACCTGATGGTGTTCTTCGCCTTCGCGCACCTCGCCTCGGTCTTCTTCCTCAAGGCCTATCGGCCGCCGCGCGAGCTGACCTGGGTGAGCGGCTGCCTGCTCCTCTTCCTCGCCATGGGCTTCGGCTTCTCGGGGTACCTGTTGCCGTGGAACCAGCTCGCCTTCTTCGCCACCAAGGTGGGGACCGACATCGCCGGCTCGCTGCCGCTCGTCGGCGAGTGGCTGCTGCGTTTCCTGCGCGGCGGCGAGCGGGTCACCGGCGGCACGCTGTCGCGGTTCTACGGCTGGCACGTGGCGCTGCTGCCGGCGCTGACGGCGGTGGTCGTCGGACTCCACCTGCTCCTCGTCCAGCTCCACGGCATGAGCGTGCCGCCGGCGGTCGAGCGCGAGGGCGAGCGGCGGCGGATGCGGTTCTTTCCGCACTTCGCGCTGCGCGAGCTGTTCGGCTGGACGGTCGCGCTCGCCGTGCTCGCCGCCCTCGCCGCGCTCTTCCCCTGGGAGCTGGGGGAGAAGGCGGACCCGTTCGCGCCCGCCTATCGCGACATCCGCCCCGAGTGGTACTTCATGTTCCTGTTCGAGACCCTCAAGCTGGTGCCCGGAGGCGAGATCGCCGGCGTCGAGTACGAGGCCATCCCGGTCCTGCTCTCCGGCGTGGCGGCGCTGCTCTTGGTGGCGGTGCCGTTCCTCGACCGCGGCGTGGTGCGCCGCGGCCGCAGCCCCGTCTTCACCGCCGTCGGCGCCGCGGCGCTCCTCTACATCGTGGGTTTCACCGCCTGGGGCTACCGCTCGCTGGTGCCGGTCTGGGTGGTGGTGGGCACCGGCCTCCTCGTCGCCGTCCTCAGCCTGGGCACGCAGCGCGGAGGGCCGCGGCGATGAAGGCGCTCGGGCTCCTGGCCCTCCTCCTCGCCGCCGCGCCGGCCGCGGCGGCGGCCCCGGCGGCGGCGCGCAGCTCGTGCATCGCCTGTCACTCCGATCCGGAGCTGTTCGACGCGGCGGCGCTGCGCATCGTCGCCTCCTTCCGCGAGGACGTCCACGCTCAGGTCGGCCTCTCCTGCCAGCACTGCCATGGCGGCAACCCCGATCCGGCGCTGGCCGGCGACCTGGCGGCGATGGACGAGGGCTTCGCGCCGAACCCCTACCGCGGCGCGCCGGAGTGGACCGCCATCCCGGCGGCCTGCGGCCGCTGCCACTCGGACCCCGAGTTCATGAAGCGCTTCCGGCCCGATCTGCGCGTCGACCAGGAGAAGGAGTATTGGACGAGCCACCACGGCCGGCGGCTGGCGCAGGGCGACACCCGCGTCGCCACCTGCGTCGATTGCCACGGCGTCCACGGCATCCGGCGCATCGGCGACGTGCGCTCGAGCGTCCACCCGAAGCGCGTCGCCGAGACCTGCCGCGCCTGCCACGGCGACCGCGAGCACATGGCCGGATCGACGCGGCCCGGCGGGCGGCCGTTCCCGATCGACCAGTACGCCCACTGGCGGCAGAGCGTCCACGCCAAGGCGCTGCTCGAGCGCGACGACCTCTCGGCCCCGACGTGCAACGACTGCCACGGCAACCACGGCGCGGCGCCGCCGGGCCTGGGCTCGGTCGCCTTCGTCTGCGGCCAGTGCCACGGGCGCGAGGCCGAGCTGTTCCGCGCCAGCCCCAAGCAGGCGGCGTTCGCGGGCCACAACGAGCTGCTGGCCGCCGCCGGCGGGGAGGGCTGCGCCGCCTGCCACGAGGCACCGGAGCCGCAGGCGGCGATCAGGTCGTCGCACCCCTTGACCGAGTGCACCGCCTGCCACGGCAACCATGCGATCGTCCGTCCGACGGTCGCCATGCTGCCGCGGCTGCCCGAGACACCGTGCGCCTTCTGCCACGAGGGGTCCGGCCCGCTCGCCGCGGGCGTTCCTGAGCCGGAGCAGAAGCGGGAGAACTATCGGCGCATGCGCGACGTTCTCCTCGCCGCGGCCAAGGCGGAGGGTCTCCAGGGGGAGGACCGCTTCGACTGGCTGGTCGAGCGCGCGCAGGCGCTCCCTACGCATACCCTCCCGGAGGGCGCCGAAGGCGAGGCGGGGAGCCGCCTGCGTCCGGAGTTCGAGCGGCTGTTCACCAAGTTCCGCATCGGCAAGGTGCACTTCACCTACCAGGACCCGGTGACCGGCAAGCCGGCGCGCGCCAAGGTGGTGCGCTGCGGCGACTGTCATGCCGCGAGCCCGGCGCTGGCGGACGAGCCGGTGGGGCTGCGGACGGGCGAGGCGTTCCTGACCCGCATGCGCGAGCTGACCGGGCTCACCGCGCGCGCCGAGCGCATCCTGCTCGCGGCGCGGCGGGGCGGGGTCGAGACGCGCGAGGCGCTCGCGGAGATCGACGCCGCGGTCGACGCGCAGATCGAGCTCGAGGTCCTGGTGCACGGCTTCTCGACCGCGCCCGGCGGAGAGTTCGCCAAGAAGCACAAGGAGGGGGTAGAGCACACGCGCGCCGCCCTCCATGCCAGCCAACGGGCGCTCGACGAGCTCGGCTTCCGGCGCCGCGGCCTCGCCGTGTCGCTGCTCCTCGTCGTGCTGGTGCTGATCGGCCTGGCGCTCAAGATCCGCCAGCTCCCCGGCTAGGAGCCCGTCGCGCTGGTCGCGCGACGGAAAGCGCTCCTAGCGATTGATTGGAGCCCGGCGCGAAAGCCTTCGCGCCTTGGGAGCGTTCGCTCCTACAGGGAGCCTCGCCGCCGGAGCCGGGGCGCGACGATCAGAGCGACGCCGCAGAGCGCCAGGCAGACGAAGAGCGTCGCCGGCCGTCCCACGCGCGCATCCTCGATCACCAGCTTGAGCACCGCCAGGAGGAGGGCGGGGTAGACCAGCCGCCGCGCCTCCCGGAACCGCGCGCTGCGTCCCAGCCAACCGAGCAGCAGCGCCGCCGTGGTGATCACCGCCGTCCGCAGCGTGGCGAGGATCGCCGGGTCGCGTGTCCCCGGCGGCGCGCCGGCGAGCGGCGGCACAAGGGGCAGCAGGAGATGGAGGGCCACAGCGGCCGCTCCCCAGACCAGGACGGTGAGCTGCAGCGTCCTGGTGAGCTCCGCGTATGGTTTCCAGAAAGGCGCCGGGCGCGGCACCGGGAGCGTGCACACCAGCGCCGCGGCGGCGAGCGCCACCAGGGCGGCGAGTCCGACCGGGGGCCAGGCTTTGTCCGCCGGGGCGGCGAAGGCGTAGGCCGCCGCCGTGAGCAGGCCCGAGGCGGCGCCCGCGGCGAGAGCATAGACGGCGCCGTGCAGCGCCAGGGTGACGCGGCGGCGGCGGACCGCCTGCCAGCCCGAGACGGCGGCGAGCGCCGACCAGGCGTAGGCGCGGGCGCCAGGTGGAAGCAGGATGGCGCTGCCGGCGAGCGTGAAGGCGACGGCGAGGGCGCTCGCCAGCAGCAGCGTCCGCCGCCGCTCGCGCGGCGTGAGCACGAAGGCGATCCAGTAGGCGGCGGCCGCGAGCAGCACGCCGACGACGCCGACGAGAGTCTGCGCGAGGGCCCCCACTCGCATCGCCACCAGCGCCGCCCCGCCGTACCCCACGAACGCAGCGAAGGGCGCTTGCACCACTACGAACACGCCGATCTCGCGGCGGCGGGCCAGATCGAGGAAGCTCAGCAGATAGCCGAGACAGAGCGCGAGCCCGACCGCCAGCGCCGGCAGCGGCTCCCGCCCTTGTGCGAAGACGGCCGGGAGGACGACGAGCGCCCCCAGATCGCCGAGGAGGGCAGACGTCCATCCGAGGCCGCGCCACTCCCGGTCGTAGCAGAGGAAGATCCCCGCGAGTCCGAGCAGCACGAGGTCGGCGCCGAACGGCGTCGCGACGCGGGTGCCCGCGATCAGGGCGAGGGCGGCGACCGGCACCGCGAGAGTCACCGCCCAAGCAAGGCCGTGCAGCCGCCGCCGCCAGGCGACGGCGAGCGCCGCGGCGGTCAGCGCAGCCACGGCGAGGCCGCAGGCGGCCGGGCCGAGATACCGGAAGCGGACCGTCGTCTCCCAGAGCAGTGGCAGGCCGAGGAGAACCGCCGTGGCGCCGAGGAAGGCGGCGCTGGTCGTGTCGCGCCGGGCGCCGACACGATCGGCCAAGGCCAGCCAGGACAACGCGTAGAGGAAGGCGAGGAGGACGCCGACCTCCTCGGCCAGGACGCCGGCGGCGGTCAGGGCCCGCAGCAGGTAGCCACCGCCGAAGATGATGAGAGTGCGCCCCGTGAGGGTCAGCAGGCGGGTGAGGTCGGGGGCGGGGACGAGGGTCGCGGTGGCGGACGTGGCGGGCGGCGGGGCCGCGGCCGCGGAGCCGACGGGTGATGCGACCGAGGCCGGCAGCGGGTGGGGCGGCGGCTCGACGCCGGCGAGGGCGGCCGGCGCCGACGGCGCGCTCCGCTCGAGCGCGGCGACGCGCCGTTCGAGCGCCTGAAGCGAGCGGCCGAGGGCGTCGACCGTGGCGGCGAGCGCAGCGAGGGGGTCGTCAGTGGGAGGCGTGGCGCGCGCCATCAGCGCGCTCCGCGGCGTGGCGGGTCGGCCGGCGACGAGTCGGTCATGCGTGCCTCCGGGTACGTGAGCCGCCTCCACCTTGCTCCCGTTCGGTCGCGGCCGCTACCGCCGCCGAGGTGGGGACCGCCCACCCCGCGGGCGGTGCGTGCCGGTCCGCGCCACGGCTACGCTGCCGCGCGTGGAACAGCGGCTCCGCTTCGACCCCGAGCTCGTCCGCAAGTACGACCGGCCGGGGCCGCGCTACACCTCGTATCCGCCGGCGCCCAACTTCACCCCCGCCGTCGGGCCGGCGGCCTACGCCGGAGCGCTCGCGGCGAGCAACACCGCCGACGCCTGCGGCGGCCCGCCCGCCGACCTCTCCCTCTACGTCCACCTGCCGTTCTGCCGCCAGCTCTGCGCCTTCTGCGGCTGCACGATGTTCGTCCGCCGCGACCGGGCGCGCGGTGACCTCTACCTCGACACGCTGGAGCGCGAGCTGGACGCGGTCGCGCCGCTCCTCGATCGGCGCCGGCGGGTGCGGCAGGTCCACTTCGGCGGCGGCACGCCGACCTTCCTCTCGCCCGCGGCGCTCGAGCGCCTGGTGGCCATGCTCGAGGCGCGGTTCTCGTTCGCGCCCGGGGCCGAGCTGGGGGTCGAGGTCCACCCCAACGAGACCCGCCGCGAGCACCTCGAGGTGCTCGCCGCCCACGGCTGGAACCGGATCAGCGTCGGCGTTCAGGACGTCGATGCGCGGGTGCAGGAGGCGATCCGCCGCGTCCAGCCCTTCGCCGTGACGCGCCGGGTCGTCGACGACGCCCGCGCGCTGGGTTTCCGCAGCGTCAACGTGGACCTCATCTACGGCCTCCCCTACCAGAGCGTCGCGAGCTTCGCGGCCACCGTCGAGACGGTGCTGGCGCTGGCGCCGGACCGCCTCGCCTGCTACAGCTTCGCCTACCTTCCCGAACGCCTGCGCCACCAGCGGCTGCTCCCCGCCGCGGCCTCCCGGCGCCGGGAGAGAAGCTGGCCATCCTGGCGCGGGTGATCGAGGACCTCGCCGCGGCCGGGTACGTCTACATCGGCTTCGACCACTTCGCCAAGCCCGACGACGAGCTCGCCGTCGCCCAGCGCAGCGGGGCGCTCCACCGCAACTTCCAGGGCTACACCACCTGCAAAGGGCTCGACCTCCTCGGCTTCGGCGTCTCGGCGATCTCAAGCGTCGGGCGTTGCTACGCCCAGAACACGAGCGGCCTCGCCGCGTACGAGGCGACAGGGGAGAGCGGGCTCGCCACCGCGCGCGGCGTGCTGATGAGCGAGGACGATCTGTTGCGGCGCGAGCTGATCGTGGAGCTGGCGACGCAGTTCCGGGTGCGCAAGCGCCCGTTCGAGGAGCGCTTCGGGATCGACTTCGACCGCACCTTCGCCGCGGCGCTCGCGGAGCTCGCGCCGATGGCGGAGGACGGTCTGGTCGAGCTCCATGCCGACCGGCTCGAGGTCACGCCGCGCGGCCGCCTCCTGGTGCGGAACGTCTGCATGGCCTTCGACGCCTACCTGGCGCGCGCGCCGCGGCCCTTCTCGCGCACGCTGTGAACACCGCCGCCGAGCGTGTCAGCGCGGCGCCGGCGGCGGGGTGTAGGTCGCGATCGAGTAGAGGTAGAGCAGCACGCCGATCGCCACCAGCACGCCGCCGACGACGAGGAAGGCGAGGAAGGCCGTGGGATGCGGCCAGAAGAGCGTGAGCACCTCGACCAGAAGGCCGAGGCTCACCAGCAGGCCGGCGAGCTTGAAGCGGCGCGGCAGGGGCGGGGCGGGCTCGCTCATCGCTGGGGCTCCTTCCACAGTGGCTTGCCGGCGAGCTCCGCCACCTCGTGCACCGTGTCGTGGCACTCGAGGCACGAGGTCTCGTTGCTCGCCAGCTCGGCGCGGATCTCCAGGTGCAGCTCGCTCTCCTCGAAGCTGCGGGCGCCGGCGTGGCAGTGGAGGCATTCGCGGTTGCGGTACGGCTCGTAGAGCGCGATCTTCTCGGGGACCTCGCCCAAGTAGTAGACGTAGACGTGCCGGAGCCCGCGCAGCTTCGCCTTGTAGTCGCCGAACAGCGTGTAGTCGGTGTGGCAGGTGAAGCAGGCGTGATCGCGCGCGATGCGGGTGTTCTGGAAGTGGCTCGCCGGCACGAAGCTCGGATCGTCGACGTAGAGGCTCTTGCCGTACGGCTCCATGACGTGGCAGGAGAGGCAGAACTCCGTCGACTTCGACTGCTCCAGATGGGCCGAGGCGCCGAGCCAGGTGACCAGGACCGGGAGCACGAAGAAGGCGATGAAGGCGAGGATCCTACCGCCGCGGGCGGCGCTGAGCGACGGGCGGAGCGCCACCAGGGCGATGAGCGCGATCGCCGCCAGCACGATCGCGGCGAGGCCCCACTCGAGATAGGGCATGCGGGTTGGCCCTCCGCGCCTACGGCTTCTTCTCCTGCTTCTGCAGCCAGGCGATCAGCGCCCCCAGCTCCTCGTCGCTGCCGGTGAAGGCCTTCTTGTGCTTCTTGCTGTCGATGTTGGTCTTCTGGCGCAGGAACTCGCCGAGCAGCTTGGCGTCCCGCTTGGCCGGCGGTCCTGCGAGGTCGGGGCCCTGCATCTTCTCCGACTTGACCGTTGCCGTGATCGCCGCCGAGGAGACGGAGTGGCAGAGGTTGCACTTCTGGGCGAGGAAGATCGCCTTGCCGTCGAGCTTGGCGCCCTGCGCCGCGGCGGGAGCGGGCGCCGAGGAGGCGACGACCAGCAGGAGGCAGGCCGCGAGCAGTGAGGAGGTGAGGGTGAGGACGGTTCTCATGCCGGCTCCTTTGCAGTCACGCGGCCGACTCTACGCCGGCCGCTTCCGCGCCGCACCGCCCGGGTGGACGGCGCGGCGCCGCGCCGCGACCTATCCCTTCGGGTAGCCGGTCCACCACCCGATGTCGTCCGCCCAAACCACCCCGTGGGTCGTGTCGTGCGCTCGCCGCCGCCCACGAGAATGCGATCGATGCTGTAGACTTTAGCGTACCAGAGAGCATTGCGGAGGGGCGCATGAAGATTCCTCGTCTTCTCGTGGTTCCGCTGGTCACCGGATTGCTCCTGGCCTTCGCCGCCGCCGGCCGGGCCGCGCCGCGGCCGGCGGGCTCGTCGCTGTCGTTGCAGGCGGCGCACGCCGCGCCGCCGGCCGCCGGCACCGCGACCTTCGTCGGCGCCGACACCTGCATCGCCTGCCACGGCGAAGTCGCCGAGCACCTCGCCAAGACGCCGCACGGCAAGGCCGCGTTCGCGAGGCTCTCGGCGCAGGGGTGCGAGTCCTGCCACGGCCCGGGGAGCGCGCATGCCGAGAACCCCGACGCCCCGGCGCTCCAGCCGCGCGTCGACACGCTGAGCGTGGCGGCGCAGAGCGCGGTGTGCAGAAGCTGCCACGACGGCAAGTCCCACTTCTTCTGGGATGGCGGCAAGCACCAGACCCGCGGGCTGTCCTGTCTGTCGTGTCACAGCGTGCACTCGTTCAAGTCGGAGACGGCGCAGCTCAAAACGCGGACCGACGCCGAGCAGTGCTTCTCCTGCCACAAGGACATCCGCGCCGACACCTGGAAGAACTCCCACCATCCGATCCGCGAGGGGAGGATCAGTTGCGCCGACTGCCACAACCCGCACGGCGCGGCGACCCCGAAGATGATCCGCGCGGCGTCGGTCAACGACCAGTGCTACTCCTGTCACACGGAGAAGCGCGGGCCGTTCCTCTGGGAGCACCCGCCGGTGCGCGAGAGCTGCCTCAACTGCCACACGCCGCACGGCTCGAACCACTTGAAGCTGCAGAAGACCTCGGTGCCCTTCATCTGCCAGCAGTGTCACTCGAACACGCGGCATCCGGGGACGCTCTACGACGGCCTGCGGTTGCCGACGCTCGAGGACCCGGCGCGCGGCAGCAACCGCCTGTTCAACCGCGCCTGCCTGGACTGCCACGCCGCGATCCACGGCAGCAACCATCCTTCCAGCCCGTACCTGGCCCACTGAGGCGGACGCCATGAAGACCCGCGAGACCATACAGTGGGCGGCGACCGCCGGTCTGGCCGGCCTGCTCGCGCTCGCCGGCTTGGCGCCGGCCACGGCCCAGGAGGGCGGTCAGGGGTTCCGCTTCCGGGTCGACCCGGTGGTGCTCGGGATCCTCGACACCGACGTCGACACCGAGTCGGCGAAGTTCGAGGAGTACCGCGACCTCGACAGCGGCTTCCGCGCCGCCCTCGACATCGAGGGGGAGAGCGCCGACGGCAACCGCGTCTTCGACTTCTCGGCCGACCGCATCGGCCGTGAGGACGCCCGCTACCGGCTCGACTACGGCCTCTCCGGGCGCTACGCGATCCTGATCGACTACAACAAGATCCCGCACCGCTTCGGCAACGGCGGCCGCATGCTGTTCTCGCAGACGCGTCCGGGCGTCTACGAGATCGCCGATCCGGTGCAGGCGCAGATCCAGGGCGCCGTCGCGCAGCAGTTCGCAGCCAACCGCACCGGCGTCAACTTCGCCTTCCTCGACAACCTGCTCACCCCCTATCTCGCCGCCGAGCAGCGCGTGGACCTCGGGCTGCGCCGCGACCGCACGCTGGCGCGGATCGGCCTCGGCAGCCTGGGCGGGCTGTCGTGGGGGCTCGAGTACCGGCACGAGAACCGCAGCGGCAACCGCCCCTACGGCGCCTCCTTCGGGTTCAACAACGTCACCGAGCTGCCGGAGCCGATCGAGTACGACACCAGCGACGCCGAGCTGGCCGGGGAATGGAACGGCGAGCGCGGCGGGGTGCGCTTCGGCTACCGCTACTCGACCTTCGAGAACGACGTCAGCACGCTGTTCTGGGACAACCCGTTCCGCGCCACCGACTCGACCGACGCCAACGCCTATCAGGGGCCGAGCAGCTCGTCGATGAACGGCTCCTCACGCGGCTTCGCCGACCTGGCGCCGGACAACCGCGCCAACCTGATCTTCGCCGACGCGCGGACGCGCTTCGGCGGCGACTGGCGGGCGACCGCCAGCCTCTCCTACAACGTCATGACCCAGGACGAGCCGCTGCTGCCGTTCACGCTCAATACCGCAATCCGCGGCGTCGACCCGCACACCGGCGCCACCTTCGACCCCACCGACCCGGCCAACCTGCCGGTGCGCAACGCCGACACCGAGGTCGAGGTGCTGTCGTTCAACGGCGACGTGGGCACCCGCTTCGGCGAGGACCTCGTGCTGACCTTCCGCTACCGCTACTACGACTACGACAACCAGTCGCCGCGCATCGAGTTCCCGGGCTACGTGCGCTTCCACTCGGTGTGGGAGGAGATCCCGCGCATCACCGTGCCCTACGCCTACACCCGGCAGGAGCTGGGCGCGGAGCTCGACTGGGACCTCTTCGCCGACAGCAGCCTCGGTCTCGCCTACCGGCACCAGATCTGGGACCGCGAGTTCCGCGAGGTGGAGGGCTCGGACGAGGACGTGCTGACACTCTCCTTCGACAGCCGGCCGCGGCCGTGGGTCAACCTGCGGGCGAGCTACGAGGTCGGCGACCGCTCGCTCGACGACTACCGCGTCGAGGCGCAGGAGGAGAGCTTCCTCGAGTCCGAGGGAGTCAACAACCAGGCCGGGCTGCGCAAGTTCGCGCAGGCGGCGCGCGAGTACGACCAGCTCAATCTCACGGCCGACTTCTTCCCGGCCGAGGCCTGGACCTTCACCACCGGCGTCACCGGCCGTGACGAGGACTACGACGAGAGCGAGCTCGGGCTGCTCGCCGACGAGCTGGTGCAGTGGAACGCCGAGCTGTCCTACGCTCCGGGCGAGAACCTGACCTTCTATCTCTTCGGTCAGCGCGCCGACCGCGAGAGCTTCCAGATCGCCCGCCAGTCCGGGGGCACGGTCTCGACGCGGCCGCTCGACAACTGGGAGCTGACGCTCGACGAGCAGAACGACACCTGGGGCCTCGGACTGACCTCGCGCTTCGCCGCGGACTGGACGGCGGACGTCTCCGGGCGCTGGACCCGTTCGGACGGCTTCGCCGACTTCGTCGCCTTCGCCGGCGGGCTGCCGCTGGCGAGCCCGCCGCGGACCGAGCCGCAGGACTTCGACAACTACGAGGACATCGAGCTCTTCGCCTTCGACGGACGGCTCGAGTATCGGCTGGCCGAGCGGGCCACCGCCGGCTTCGGCTATCGCTATGAGGACTACACCATCGACAGCTTCATCCTGCAGGGGCTCGCCAACTACCTGCCGGGTGCGCTGCTGCTCGCCGCCGACAACGGCGACTACCAGGCCGACCTGTTCTTCCTCGACTTGAAGCTCACCTTCTGACGCCGTGCACCGCCTGCGCTGCGCGCTGTGGTAGAACTCCGGTGAGGCACGGAGCCCCGTGACGCCGACTGCCGCCAGCGCGCAGCCCCCTCCCTCTCCCCGTCACCTGGCGCTCGCCACCATCTCCTTCGCGGTCTCCTTCGCCGCCTGGGGGCTGATCGGCGCCTTCGCTCCGCGGTTCCGCGAGCTCTTCGCGCTCAGCGCCACGCAGACGGCCCTGCTCGTCGCCGTGCCGGTCCTCCTGGGCGCCATCGGGCGGCTGCCGGTCGGCATGCTGGCCGACCGCTTCGGCGGCCGGGTGGTCTTTGCCGTCCTGCTGCCGCTGGCCGCGGTGCCGGCCTGGCTGGTGCCGCACGCCGGGACTTACCGGGAGCTCCTCGCCGTGGCCTTCTGCCTGGGGGTCGCCGGCGCCGCCTTCCCCGTCGGCGTCGGGTACGTCTCCCGCTGGACGCCGCCGGCGCGCCAGGGGGGCGCGCTCGGCGTCTACGGCCTGGGCAACATCGGGCAGTCGGCGGCGGTCTTCCTCGGCCCGCTGGCCGCGGCGGCGATCGGCTGGCAGGGGGCCTTCCGCGGCCTCGCCGTCCTGCTCGTTGCCTGGGGGATCGTGTGGGCCCTGCTCGCGCGCGACGCCCCGGCCGCTCCCCGGCCGAAGGGGCTCGCGCCGCTGCTCGGGGTCCTGCGCCAGCGGCTGGCCTGGGTGCTCGCCCTCTTCTACTTCCTGACCTTCGGCGGCTTCGTCGCCTTCTCGATCTACCTGCCGAGCCTGCTGCGCGACGAGTTTGGGCTCGCGCCGGCCGACGCCGGCTTCCGCGCCGCCGGCTTCGTGGTGCTCGCCACCTTGCTGCGCCCGGTCGGTGGGTGGCTCGCGGACCAGATCGGCGGTGCGCGCGTCGTCGCTGGCGTCTTCCTCGGGGTGGTCCCCTTCGCCCTGCTCCTCACCTGGCCGGCGATTCTCCCCTTCACCGTCGGCGCGCTCGGCTGCGCGGCGCTTCTCGGCCTCGGCAACGGCGCCGTCTTCAAGCTCGTGCCCCAGCACTTTCCGGGGGAGACCGCCACGGTCACCGGCCTGGTCGGCGCCATGGGGGGCCTCGGCGGCTTCTTTCCGCCGCTCCTGCTCGGGCTGTTCCGCGATCGTCTGGGGGCGATCTGGCCCGGCTTCGTGCTCCTCGCCGCCACCTCGCTCCTGCTCTGGTGGCTGGCCCGCCGCATCTTCCTGGCGCGCCAGGAGGCGCTCGAGCTCGCGCTGCCGCCCGAGCTGACGCGCACCGCCGACCGCCTGCGCGCCGGCGCCTGGGCCACCTTCTGGACCGCGCTTCTCGTCGCCGCGATCGTCGTCGGCTCGCGCAACCTGCAGAACTTCGATCCGGCCCTGGTGGTCTACACCTTCGCCGTCGTCTTCGCGACCTGGGGCGTGACCTACCACTACTGGGTGTGGCTGCAGAAGCCGCCGACCCGGATCTACTGGCGGCGCGGCTGGCAGCTCGTCCGGCGCCTGGGGGTGGCCCGCAGCTCCCGCCGCCTGCTGCCTCTGGCCTGGTCGCACCTCGCGGCCCAGAGCTTCATCCGCGAGCGCTCGTCCCTCCGCTGGTGGATGCACCAGCTCCTCTTCTGGGGCTGCCTGCTGGCGGCGGCGATCACCTTCCCGCTGGTCTTCGGCTGGATTCACTTCGGCAGCGCCGGCCAGGACCAGATGACCTACGTCACCTATCTCTTCGGCTTCCCGACCGGCTCGTTCCGCATCCGCACGCTCTGGTCGTGGCTCCTCTTCCACGGTCTCGACATCGCGGCGCTGCTGGTGCTGGGCGGCATCGGCCTGGCGCTCTGGCGGCGGATGAGGGACCGTGGCGCACAGGCGGTGCAGAACTTCGGGCGTGACTTCCTCCCGCTCATCCTGCTCTTCGCGATCGCGGTCAGCGGCCTGGCCCTGACCGCCTCGACGCTCTGGCTGGCAGGGAGCTTCTACGGCTTCCTCGCCATTTTCCACGCGGTGACGGTGATCGCCGCCCTCCTCTACCTGCCGTTCGGCAAGTTCTTCCACATCTTCCAGCGGCCCGCCCAGCTCGGCGTCAAGCTCTACCATCAGGTGGGAGCGGAGGGCGAGGGGGCGACCTGCGCCCGCTGCTCCGAGCGCTTCGCCTCGCGCATGCACGTCGAGGACCTCGCGCAGGCGCTGCGCGAGCTCGGCTTCGACTACGCCCTGCCGGGCGGCGGCCATTGGCAGGAGCTCTGTCCGGCCTGCAAGCGCAAGACGCTCGCCAACGCGCAGCTGCGCTTGAAGGAGGCGGCCCGTGGCTGAGCCGCCGCTCACGGTCCCGGAGTTCATCGCGCGCTACGGCCCGCGCCTCAGCTACGAGCCTCCCGGCGGCTACGACGAGCAGCGGGCGAACCCTCCCGACCGGCTGGTCAAGACCCACTGCTGCTTCTGCGGCCAGCAGTGCGGCATCCAGCTCAAGGTGCGGGACAACCAGGTGGTGGGCTTCGAGCCCTGGGAGGAGTTCCCGTTCAACGAGGGGATGCTGTGCCCGAAGGGGGTGCGGCGCTACCTGCAGAGCGCGCACCCCGACCGGCTCCTCCAGCCGCTGCTGCGCGGCGACGCGGGCTTCCGCCCCGCCACCTGGGATGCGGCGCTCGACCTCACCGCCCGCCGCCTGCGCGAGGTGCAGGAGCGCTGGGGCAAGGACGCCGTCGCGGTCTACGGCGGCGCGTCGCTGATCACCGAGAAGGCCTATCTCCTCGGCAAATTCGCCCGCGTCGCCCTGGGGACGCGGCACATCGACTACAACGGCCGCCTCTGCATGGTCTCGGCGGGCACCGCCTACAAGCTCGCCTTCGGCGTCGACCGCTCGCCGCTCCCCTGGAGCGACATTCCCGAGGCGCAGGTGGCGTTCGTCATCGGCGCCAACATCGCCGAGTGCGCGCCGATCACCACCCAGTATCTCTGGCGTTGCCGCGACCGCGGCGGGCGGTTGATCGTCGCCGACCCGCGCCTGACCCCGATCACGCGCAACGCCGACCTCTACCTGCCGCTGCGTCCGGGGACCGACCTCGCCCTGCTCATGGGCATGCTGCACGTCGTGCTACGCGACGGCCTCGAAGACCGGGAGTTCATCGCCGCGCACACCACCGGCTTCGAGCAGGTGGCCGCGGCCGTCCGCGCCTACGACCCGCTCACCGCCGCCGGCGTCACGGGGGTGCCGCCGGACGCGATCGAGAAGGCGGCGCACTGGATCGGCGAGGCCGAGCGCGCCGTCCTCCTCCACGCGCGCGGCCTCGAGCACCAGTCGAAGGGGGTCGAGAACTGCCTGGCGATCATCAACCTGGCGCTCGCCACCGGACACATCGGCCGCGCAGGGGCCGGCTGCTCGATGATCACCGGCCAGGGGAACGGTCAGGGCGGGCGCGAGCACGGTCAGAAGTGCGATCAGCTCCCGGGGCAGCGCTCGATCGCGGATCCCGCCGCCCGCGAGCACGTGGCGCGCGTCTGGGGGGTGGGCCCCGAGGAGATCCCGGGGGCCGGACTCTCGGCGGTCGAGATCATGGAGGCGATCCATCGCGGCGAGATCAAGGGATTGCTCTCGATGTGCTTCAACCCGCTGGTCTCGCTGCCCGATGCCAACTTCACCCGCGAGGCGCTGTCGAGGCTCGAGTTCTTCGCGGTCATCGATTTCTTCCTGTCGGAAACGGCGCACCACGCCGATCTCGTGTTCTGCGGCAGCCTGCACGAGGAGGACGAAGGCGTCGTCTGCAGCGCCGAGGGACGCGTCCAGAAGATCAACAAGGCGGTCGATCCGCCAGGTGACGCCCGCTCGGACGCGCTCATCATCTGCGACCAGGCCGATCGGCTCGGCAAGGGGCAGTACTTCCGCTATCCGTCGACCCGCGAGATCTACGACGAGCTGCGCATCGCGTCGAAGGGAGGTATCGCCGATTACTACGGCATCACCTGGGAACGGATCGAAGACGAGCTGGGCGTGTTCTGGCCGTGCCCGGAGATCGGCCATCCGGGAACGCGCCGTCTGTTCGAGAACGGACGCTTCTATCACCCCGACGG
>JBIOUG010000115.1:0-5643 GCA_044866775.1 Thermoanaerobaculia bacterium
AGCTCCACCCCCTCCTTCTTGTCCCAGATGTGATTGCCGCTCGTATAGCAGTGAATGCCCAGAGGCTCCAGCTCCCGATAGATATCCGGTGTGATCCCGAAGCCGCCGGCGGAGTTCTCGACGTTCACGACGACGTAGTCCGCCCGGTGCTGATCGATCAGGCGCGGGAGCAGGTTCTGGACAGCCCTTCGGCCCGGCTTGCCGAAGACGTCGCCGACGAAGAGGAGCTTCATGGCTAGCGGGCGTACTCGACCGAGCGGGTCTCGCGGATCACCGTGACCTTGATCTGGCCCGGATAGGTCAGCTCCTGCTCGATCTTCCGCGCGATGTCCTTGGACAGCCAGAGGGCCTGCTCGTCGCCGATCTTGCCGCTGTCCACGATGATGCGGATCTCGCGGCCGGCCTGAATGGCGAAAGTCTTCTGCACCCCCTTGAAGTTGGAGGCGATCTCCTCCAGCTTCTCGAGCCGCTTGACGTAGGTCTCCAGGACCTCGCGGCGGGCGCCCGGCCGGGCCGCCGAGAGGGCATCGGCCGCCGTCACCAGCACGGCCTCCACCGTCTGGGGGTCGTAGTCGCCATGATGGCAGGCCATGGCGTGGACGACCTCCTCGGTCTCGCCGAACTTGCGCAGCAGGTCGATGCCGATCTGCAGGTGGGTGCCGTCCATCTCGCGGTCGATCGCCTTGCCGATGTCGTGCACCAGGCCGGCGCGGCGCGCCACCGGGACGTTGGCCCGGAGCTCGGCGGCCATGGTGCCGGCCAGGAAGGCGACCTCCTTGCTGTGCTGGAGGACGTTCTGGCCGTAGGAGGTGCGGTAGCGCAGGCGGCCGAGGAGCTTGACCAGCTCCGGGTGCATGCCGGCGATCGACAGCTCGAGCAGCGCCGCCTCGCCCTCGGCCTGGATCTTCTGCTCGAACTCGGCCTTGACCTTCTCCACCACCTCCTCGATGCGCGCCGGGTGGATGCGGCCGTCGGCGATCAGCCGCTCGAGCGCCACCCGCGCCACCTCGCGGCGGAAGGGGTCGAAGCCGGAGAGGATGACCGCCTCGGGGGTGTCGTCGACGATCAGGTCGACGCCGGTCGCCATCTCGAGGGCGCGGATGTTGCGGCCCTCGCGGCCGATGATCCGCCCCTTCATCTCGTCGGAGGGGAGCATGACGACCGACACCGTCGTCTCCGAGACGTAGTCGGAGGCGGCGCGCTGCACCGCCATGCCGATGATCCGCTGCGCCTGCTTGGTGGCCTGCTCGCGCGCCTCGTCCTCGAGGCGCTTGACGATGTGCGCGGCCTCGACCCGCGCCTCGTCCTCCATCCCGCGCACCAGCTCGTCGCGCGCCTGCTGCGAGGTCAAGCCGGCGATCTGCTCGAGCTTGGTGCGCTCCTCGGCGACCGCCGCCGACAGCTCCCCCTCGAGGCGCTCGATCTCCTTCTCGCGCGTCACCAGCAAGCGCTCCTGCTGGTTCAGCTCCTTCTCGCGCTGCCCGAGCTCGCTCGTCCGCTTATCGAGGTTGTCTTCCTTCTGGGTGAGGCGCCGCTCGGTCGCCTCGAGCTCGCTGCGGCGCTTGCGCGAGGCGCTCTCGAACTCGGTCCGCGCCTGGAGGAGCTTCTCCTTGGCGGCGAGCTCGGCCTCGCGCAGGTACGACTCGCCCTCGCGCTGGGCGTCCTCGAGGAGCTTCGCGGCCTGGCGCTTGGCCTCGTCCTGGATGCGCCGCGCGGCGCGGCGGGCCAGCAGCCACCAGACGAGCAGGACCACGACTCCGGCGAGGACCAGAGCCGCGGCCACTATGATCTCGGTGTTCTTCACCGGTAGCCTCCCGTTCAGTCACGAACAGGAGGGGCCGGCCGGGATCGGGAGCGTTCCCGCGCGAGTGAGGGTTAGGGCATCCCCCGCGCAGCCGTGGGGGCTGTCGCGTTAGAACCTGAACGCGTCAGGTGGGTGTCCGCTCTACGAGCCATTAGCGTCCTCGTCGGTGCGAGGCTGGCACAGTCCCGCAGGTAAAGACTCCCGGGTGATTTGTGTTGGTTCTCAACCGTTGAACCCACACCAACCACACAGGGGATGCAAACCCGCTCATGATATCCAAGACGGCGGCGCCGTCGCAACTCACTCCTGGAGAGCCTCTTCGAGCTCTCGCGCCAGATCCGCCACCTTCTCCCTGATCTCGACCCGGTCCCCTTCCTGCTGCTTGCGCGCGCGCGACAGCTCGTTTGCCAGGTTGAGCGCCACGAGGATCGCGAGCCGGGCCGGATCGGCCGTGCTCGCGTGCTCGGACAGCTCGCGCATCCTGCCGTCTACGACCCGGGCGAGCTCCTGGAGGTCCGCGCTGTCGTCGCCGCCGCGCACGTGGTACGTCGAGCCAAAGATCTCAACCGCGGTGCTGGTCGGAGTCCCTGTGCCCACGTCCGAGCTTCCTTGTCCCTGGCACTCAAGTGCCACTGCTTGAGGGACTTGGGGATCATACCACGGCGGCCGTGCGGCAGCCGCCAGCCTGCCCTGCGGCTGGGGAGCAAGCATTGCTGAAAACGGAAAAGATCTGGGTGAGAAGAAGATCGCGCGAGGCAGTATCTTCGGCCGCATGAGGATCGGCTATCCGCTGCTGCGCCGGCTTCTGTTCCGGCTCGATCCCGAGCTGAGCCACGTGCTGGCGCTCAGCGTGCTGCGCGCCGTGGCCGCGCTGCCGAGCCTCGCGGCACGGCGGCGCGTGGACGACCCGCGCCTCGCGCAAACCGTGTTCGGCCGCACGTTCCCGAACCCGGTCGGGCTCGCCGCCGGCTTCGACAAGGACGGGCTGGCGATCGCCGCGATGCCGGCGCTCGGCTTCGGCTTCGTCGAGGTCGGGACGGTGACGCCGCTGCCGCAGGCGGGCAACCCGCGGCCGCGGCTTTTCCGCCACGCGGCGGCCGCGAGCCTGCAGAACGCGCTGGGGTTCAACAACGCCGGCATGGCCGAGCTGGCGGCGCGGCTGGCGCGCCGGCGGCCTCACCCGCTGCCGGTCGGGATCAACCTGGGCAAGAACCGGGCGACGCCGCAGGAGGCCGCGCTCGACGACTACCGCACGCTGGTGCGGGGGCTCGGCGATCTCGCCGACTACCTGGTCGTCAACCTGTCGTCGCCGAACACCCCGGGGCTCCGCGACCTGCAGAACGAGGCGTTCGTTCGCGCGGTGCTCGCCGAGGCCGCGCGGCTCACGCGCACGCCGGTCCTGGTCAAGCTGTCACCCGATCTGCCCGCGGCAGCGGCGGTGGCGCTCGCCCTCGCCGCCGTCGACGCCGGCGCGGCAGGCGTGGTGGCGAGCAACACCACGATCGACTACTCCCTTCTGCCTGGATCGCGGGAGGTGGGCGGGCTCTCGGGGCGCGTGCTGCGCGAGAGGAGCTATCGCCAGCTCCAGGCGCTCGCGCCGGCGCTCGCCGGCCGGGCGGTGCTCGTCTCCGCCGGCGGCATCGACTCGGGCGCCGAGGCCTACCGCCGCCTGCGCGCCGGCGCCTCGCTCGTCCAGCTCTACACGGCGCTCGTCTACGAGGGCCCCGGACTGGCGCGGCGGATCAACCGCGAGCTGCTGGCGCTGCTCGAGCGAGACGGGTTCCGCGGCGTCTCCGAGGTCGTCGGGGCCGACCTGCGCTCTTGACAATTGCTTGAACTAGCCTTAAGCTGGTCGTTTGTTCCCCCCCAGATCGCACCGGGGAAGAGCTATGGGGTGACCGCAGCTCACTTCCTCCATGCCCTCGGCCGGCCGCGCCTCCTGGCGCGCGGCGTGGCCCTCACGGCGCTGTGCTGGCTCGCGCTCGCCTGCCCTGCCGCCGCGCTCGAGCCGTTCGCCGACTTCACCTTCAAAGCCAAGCTCGATCTCCCGACCGCGCCGGGAGCCAACGACAGCTTCACGCTCGACGGCAGCTTCCGCCTCGGCGCCGGCAGCGACGGCGCCGACCCCGCGCGCGAGGCGGTGGAGCTCACGGTCGGGCGCTTCCACGTCGTCCTGCCGCCGGGCAGCTTCGTGCGCGACGACGACGGCGAGGAAGGCACGCTCTGGATCCACAACCGTCACCAGAACGGCCTCACCCACCTGGCGCTCCTCCGCGACGGCGCGAGCTGGGCGATCCAGGCGGGCGCGCACAAGGTCGACCTCGCCGGCACCGCGAACCCGATCGCGGTCGCGCTGCGCATCGGCGACGACACGGCGGCGCGCAGCCGCTACTTCGGCATCTTCCCCGCGCCGCAGAAGGTCGTCTTCCGCTTCCCGCCGGGCGCCGACCGCGACGCCGACGACGACGGCGCGCTGCGCGACGCCGACGACTGTGACGACCAGGCGCCGGCGATCCACCCCGGCGCCGAGGAGCGCTGCAACGGCTTCGACGACGACTGCGACGCCGAGACCGACGAAGGGTTCGTGCTCGGCGCTTCCTGCGCGGCCGGGGTGGGCGCCTGCGAGCGCGGCGGCGTCACCGTCTGCGCGGCCGACGGCGGCGGCACCGCCTGCGGCGCCACGCCGGGCGAGCCCCGGCCGGAGAGCTGCAACGGCGAGGACGACGACTGCGACGGCGTGCGCGACGACGGCTTCGACGCCGGCACGCCGTGCACGGCCGGCGTCGGGCTCTGCGCGCGGACGGGCGCGAAGGTCTGCACCCCCGACGCGGCGGGGACGACCTGCGACGCCGTTCCGGGCCTCCCGGGCGCCGAGAGCTGCAACGGGCTCGACGACGACTGCGACGGCGCGACCGACGAAGAGCTGGGCGAGCTGCGCTGCGGCGTCGGCGCCTGCGCGCGCGCCACCCCGGCCTGCCTGTCCGGAGCGCCGCAGCTCTGCGCGCCCGGCCCGCCCGGCGACGAGGTCTGCGGCAACGGAGTGGACGAGGACTGCGACGGCGCGGACCTCGCCTGCCCCGCGCTCGATCTCACGATCGTCGAGCCGGCGAGCCTCGCCACCGTCGACCGCTCGCCGGTCACCGTCGCCGGCACGACCTCCGACGAGGCGGTCGAGGTCGAGTGCGCCGGCGTCCCGGCGACGCTGACCCCGGACGGCGGCGGGCTGCGCTTCGTGGCGGCCGTGCCCCTGCGCGACGGCCGCAACACCGTCACCTGCCGCGGCCTCGATGCCCGCGGCGCGGTCGGGACGGCCACCGTCGTCGTCACCCTCGACGGCACCCCTCCCGTCATCGTGCTCGAGACGCCGCGCGACGGCCTGGTCACCTTCGAGCCCGCGGTGACGGTCGCCGGCAGCTTCAACGACGCGATCGCCGGCGCCTTCGACTCGACGGCGGTCGCCGTCTCGTGCAACGGCCTCCCGGCCGCGGTCGAGCACCGCGCCTTCGTCGTCCGCGGCCTGCCGCTGCGCCCCGGCGCCAACGCGATCCGCTGCACCGCCACCGACCCGGCGGGCAACGACGCCGAGACTCCCGCCCGCTCGGTGATCCGCCTCGACCTCGCCGGCCAGCGCATCGAGCGCCTGGCGGGAGACGGTCAGAGCGGCGCGGTCGGCGCGCTCCTGCCGCAGCCGCTCGCCGTGCGGCTGGTCGACGCGGCGGGCCTGCCGGTGGCGGGGAGGACGGTCACCTTCCGCGTCTCCTGCGGCAGCGGCGCGCTCGTCGACGGGGCGGCCGAGACGCGCCGGCTCGCGGTGACGACCGACGCGGCCGGCCGCGCGG
>JBIOUG010000116.1:0-89301 GCA_044866775.1 Thermoanaerobaculia bacterium
CGACCACCCAGGGCTCGAGGAAGTCGAGCGGCCGGGTCGAGGGCGACAGCCGCACGTCACCGCGCCCCCCGCGCCCCCCCGGGGCGTCGCGGCAGACCAGGTGCTCGCCGCGGCGCTCGACCGTCAGCAGCAGGCGCCGGAAGGCGTGCAGGGCCTCGAACTCCTTGAGCTTGACGAGCAGGCTCTCCCAGACCGCGATGAGCGGCGGCGGCAGGAGCTTGGCCGGGGTGTAGGTGCGGCGGGTGGCGAGGTAGGAGAGGTAGCCCTGGCGCTTGAACAGCTCGTCGCGCGGCGCCGAGAGGTCGGCGCCCAGCAGGTTGACGACGGCGTCGCGCAGGTCGCGATCGGCGTCGAGCTGCTCGGCGTGCCAGCGCTGGGTGCGCTCGAAGCGCTCGCGGAAGTCGCGGCCGTCGATGCGCAGGACGCCCGAGAAGTAGCTGCCGAGCTCGGCCAGGTCGCGGCTCAAGCGGTCCTCGGTGAAGATGAGGACGTTGTCGCGCATCCGCGTCAGCAGGCGCGAGAACAGCTCCTCCTCCGGCTGGTCGGTGGCGTGCGCCATGTTCTGCGCCGCGTCGTAAGCCGCCGACAGCAGCCGGTCCATGACCCGCTCGAAGACCCGGTACTTGATCTGGTCGCCGAGGCGGCGGCCGACTTCCAGGTCCTCGCGCACCATCCTCTTCGGGGTCTCCTTGAGGAGGCGGGCCAGCGCCAGCGAGTGATGGAGCCAGAAGATCTCGGGGTAGCGCCGGCCGTAGCTCGAGAGGGTGGCGTTCTCGATCGCCTTGCCGAGCAGCGCGCGGTAGCGCTCCCAGGCGCTGCCGTGCTGGCGGCGCTCGGCGGGCTCGCGGCGGACGATCGCGAGCTGCACCGCCTCCTCCTGCAGGATGTACTGGCGCAGCGCCTCGTGCAGCTCCTCGAGCCCGGGAGAGAGGAGCACCGGGAAGCCCTGGAGCGGCGTGGCCGCCTCGTCCTCGAGGAAGACCGCGCGCGGCCGGGGCAGGGCGGAGGCGATCTCCGGCAGCAGCCGCCGTACCTCGTCCTCATCCGGACGCAGGAAGTTGAAGGGTCCGGCCAGGACCTGGAGGAGCGTCGGGGTCATCCGGGCAACTAGCCTGTCTGGTTCTGGGGCGCTGGTAGCTGGCTCAGGGTTATAGCATAAGGGTATGGGTCATACCATTCCGGTGACGGTGGCGGCAGGGGAGCCGCTTGCCACCGAGTTGCTCGCCGCCGCCTGCTTCGAGGGCGAGGCCGTGGCGCTCGACGGTCTGCCCGAGGGAGTGCGGCGGGCGGTCGCGGCGATCGCCGCCCGTCCCGGCTGGAACGGGGCGGAGGAGCAGAGCGGCGAGACGGCGGCGGACGGCGGGGTGCCGGTCGCGGCGCTCTACGGGCTGGGCAAGCGCGAGGAGTTCACCCACCGGCGGCTCGTCACCTGGCTCGAGCGGCTGGCCGACGCCGCGCGCGGCAACGGCTACCGCCGCCTCGCCGTCGCCCTGCCGCGCCACGAGGAGACCGCCGGCGAAGCCGCCGCGGCGCGTGTGCTGCGCGCCCTCGCCCTAGCCGCCTACCGCTTCGACCGCCATCAGACCGAGGCCAACGCGAAGCGCGGCGCCCTCGCCCAAGCGCAGGTGGTGCCGCCGCGCGGCGAGGAGGCCGCCTACGTCGCGGCGGCGCGCCGCGCCGGGCCGGTGGCCGCGGCGGTCGCCTGGTCGCGCGACCTCGCCAACGCCCCCGCCAACGAGGCGACGCCCGGCTGGATGGAGGAGCGGGCGCGGGAGCTGGCGGCGAGCCACGGCATGACGGCGACGGTGCTCGACGCGGCCGAGCTCGGGCGGCGCGGCATGGGCGGCCTGCTGGCGGTGGGCAGCGGCTCGGCCGAGCCGCCCCGCCTGGTGCGCCTCGACTGGGGGGAGAGCGGCCCGGCGGTCGCGCTGGTCGGCAAGGGGGTGACCTTCGACAGCGGCGGCATCTCGATCAAGCCCGCCCAGGACATGGACGAGATGAAGTACGACAAGAGCGGCGCCTGCGTGGCGATGGGCGCGGCGCGGGCGGCGGCGGAGCTGGGGCTGCCGGTCAAGCTGCGCGTCTACCTGCCGCTCGCCGAGAACATGCTCGACAGCCGCTCCTACCGGCCGGGCGACATCGTGCGCTGCTACAACGGCAAGACGGTCGAGATCACCAACACCGACGCCGAGGGGCGGATGATCCTCGCCGACGCGCTGGCGCTCGCCGCCGAGGAGCGGCCGGACGCGCTGCTCGAGGTCTCGACCCTGACCGGCGCCTGCGTCGTCGCGCTCGGCCACCTGGCGGCCGGCCTCTATACCCCGGACGACGGGCTGGCGGCCGAGCTGCTCGCCGCCTCGGCGACGAGCGGCGAGCGCCTCTGGCGGATGCCGCTCTGGCCGGAGTTTCTCGAGGAGATGCGCGGCAACCACGCCGACCTCAAGAACTCGGCCGGGCGCTGGGGGGGCGCCAACACCGCCGCCGCGTTCCTGGCGCAGTTCGTGGGCCCGCTGCGCCGCTGGGCGCACCTCGACATCGCCGGCGTCGCCTGGGTGGACCCCGAGGACCAGGGCTACAAGGGGGCCACCGGCTTCGGTGTCGCCTGCGTCTTGGATTGGCTGGGGAAGGTTGGCGAGTAGCGCGCCGCCGCTCGTGACGATCGACCGCTTGACCGTCGACTTCCCGGCCGGCGAGCGGCGGGTGGCGGTGGTGCGGGACGTCTCGTTCGCCGTCGGGCGGCGGGAGATCGTCGGGCTGGTGGGGGAGTCCGGCTCGGGCAAGACGCTGACCGCCCTCTCGCTGCTGCGCCTGGTGCCGCCGCCCGGGCGGATCGCCGCCGGCCGCGTGCTGCTCGAGGGCGAAGACCTGCTCACCCTCCCCGAGGCGCGCCTCCGCCGGGTGCGCGGCGCGCGCATCGCCATGGTCTTCCAGGAGCCGGCGACGGCGCTCAACCCGGTCTACTCGATCGGCTTCCAGATCGCCGAGGCGGTGCGGGCCCACCGCCGCCTGTCGCGCCGCGCCGCGCGCGAGGAGGCGGCGCGCCTGCTCGACCTCGTGGCGCTGCCGGCGGCGCGGCGGCGGCTCGCCGACTACCCGCACCAGCTCTCGGGCGGCCAGCGGCAGCGGGTGATGATCGCGATGGCGCTCGCCGCCGGCCCCGACCT
Source organism: Thermoanaerobaculia bacterium (assembly GCA_044866775.1). Taxonomy (GTDB): domain Bacteria; phylum Acidobacteriota; class Thermoanaerobaculia; order Multivoradales; family UBA5704; genus DASUNQ01. The sequence goes on from JBIOUG010000116.1 coordinate 3,165, forward strand.
GCTGCTCGCCGACGAGCCGACGACCGCGCTCGACGTCACGGTGCAGGCGCAGATCCTCGAGCTGCTCGAGCGGCTGCGCGCGGAGCTGGGGCTCTCGGTGCTGCTCATCACCCACGACCTCGCGGTGGTGGCGGAGACCTGCGAGCGGGTGATCGTCATGTACTGCGGCGAGGTGGTGGAGGAGGCGGCGGTCGAGGAGCTGTTCGCGGCTCCCGCCCACCCCTACACGCGGGCGCTGCTGGCGGCGCTGCCGCGGCTCGGGGTCCCGGCGGCGCGCGGGCGCCTGCCCGCGATCCCGGGCCAGGTGGCGGATCCCGCCGCCCGCCCCGCCGGCTGCGCCTTCCACCCGCGCTGCCCGGAGGCCTTCGCCGCCTGCTCGCGGCGCGAGCCGCCGCTGTTCGCGCTCGGGGACGGGCGGGCGGCGCGGTGCCTCCTCCACGACCCCACCGCGGGGCGGGAGGCCGTCTGATGGCCGCCCTCCTCGAAGCCCGTGCCGTCTCCAAGGACTTCCCGGTCCGCCGCGGCCTGCTGCAGCGGCTGCAGGGCGTGGTGCGGGCGGTCGACCGCGTGGACCTCGAGGTCGAGCGCGGCGAGTGCCTGGCGCTGGTGGGGGAGTCGGGAAGCGGCAAGACGACCCTCGGGCGCTGCCTGATCCGCCTCGTCGAGCCCACCGCGGGGCGCATCCGCTTCGACGGCGAGGAGCTGCTCGACCTCGCGCCCGAGGCGCTGCGCCGCCGCCGCCGGCACTTCCAGATGGTGTTCCAGGACCCCTACGGCTCGCTCAACCCGCGGCTGACCGTCGGCCGGGCGGTGGGGGAGCCGATCGAGGTCCACGAGCGGCTGCCGCGCCGCGCCCGCGAGGCGCGGGTGGAGGAGCTCCTGGCGACGGTGGGGCTGCCGCCGGCGCTCGCCGAGCGCTACCCGCACGAGCTGTCGGGCGGCCAGCGCCAGCGGGTGGGGATCGCCCGCGCGCTGGCGCCGCGGCCGCAGCTCCTGGTCGCCGACGAGCCGATCTCGGCGCTCGACGTCTCGGTGCGCGCCCAGGTGCTGAACCTGCTCGCCGACCTGCAGGCGCGTTTCAACCTCACGGTGCTCTTCGTCGCCCACGACCTGGCGGTGGTGGAGCAGATCGCCGACCGCGTGGCGGTCATGTACCTCGGCCGGATCGTCGAGCTGGCGCCGCGCGCCGCGCTCTTCGCCCGGCCGGCGCACCCGTACACGGCGAGCCTGCTCTCGGCCGTGCCGGTGCCGGTGCCGCGCGGCCGCCGGCAGCGCATCGTGCTCGAGGGCGAGCCGCCGAGCCCGATGGCGCCGCCCGCCGGCTGCCCGTTCCACCCGCGCTGCCCGATCGCGCGGCCGCGCTGCGCCGCCGAGGTGCCGCCGCTCGCCGAGGTCGCCCCCGGCCAGCGGGCGGCCTGCTTTTACCCCTTCGAGCTGTGACCGGGAGATGCCGCCAAAGGCGCGAAAGCTTTCGCGCCGGGCTCCGATCAACAGCTGGAAGCGCCTTCCGTCGCGCGCCCAGCGCGACGGGCTTCAAAGCCGCGAAAGCTTTCGCGCCGGGCTCCGATCAACAGGGGAACTTTTCCCCCGATGCGACGTAGGATGGTTGGCGGGGGCACCCCCCCGTCCGGTTCTCTTGGGCCGCACTAGAATCGCCCACTTCGCCATGAGGGTGTATTGCATGCGCCAGCTCTGGTCGTCGAATCGTCTCCTCGCGCCGCGCCTTCGGCCGGCCGCTTGTCTGCTCGCTCTGCTGCTCGCCGGCCCCGCCGCGTGGGCGCAGGAACCGACCGCGCCGGCGCCGGAACCGACCGCGGCGCCGGCGCCCGGGAAGCTCGAGGTCAGCACCGACGTCGCGCAGAACCCGACGGCGCCGGAGGTGGTGCGCGGCGAGAACGGCATCCTGTTGACGCTCGAGGACGCCGTGGCGACCGCGCTGCGGCAGAACCTGACCATCGCCGTGCAGCGCCTCGAGCACAGCCGCTCGCGCTTCGGCGTGGTGCAGAACCTCGGCATCTTCGACCTGCGCGCCGCCGGCGAGGCGCGCGAGTTCGACGAGACGACGGCCACCGGCTCGCAGCTCGAGGCCTCGAGCCGCGAGCAGCAGGTCGTCAACTTCAGCCTCGCCCAGCTCTTCCCGGCCGGCACCGACCTCTCGGTCTTCTGGAACAACTCGCGCTTCGCGTCGGACAACGTCTTCCAGACCCTCAACCCGCAGTTCAACTCGCAGTTGGGGCTGAACCTCGCGCAGCCGCTGCTGCGCGACTTCGGCCGCATCCCCACCGAGCGCTTCCTGCGCCTGGCGCGGGTCGACAACCGCATCAGCAGCGAGGAGTTCGAGCGCCAGGTGGCGCAGGTGGTGCGCGACGTCGAGACCGCGTACTGGAACCTCGTCGGGGCGCGCGAGCAGCTCGTGGTGGCGCAGGAGAGCATGGGGCTGGCGCGCGAGCTCCACGAGCGCAACCGCATCCAGGTGGAGGTCGGGACGCTGGCGCCGCTCGAGCTGGTGCAGAGCGAGTCCGCGATCGCGGTGCGCGAGGAGGACATCATCCGCGCCCAGGCCGCCGTCGCCGACGCGGCGGACCAGCTCCGGCTGCTGCTCAACCTCCCCCCGGGCGAGCTCTGGGAGCTGCCCATCGAGCCGCAGACGGAGCCCGAGATCCCGCCGGTCCAGATCGACGTCAATCAGGCGATCGAGACCGCGCTCGCCAACCGCTGGGAGCTTTCCCAGCAGCAGCTCTCGATCCAGCGCGAAGAGATCGAGGAGGCCTTCTTCCGCAACCAGACGCTGCCCAGCCTCGATCTCAACCTGCGCTACAACTACTCGGGGACCGGCGGCGACCTGCTGGTGGAGCGCGACCCGGAGACCGGCCAGCCCATCCGCATCATCCCGGGCGGCTTCGGCGACGCCTTCGACCAGCTCACCGAGCGCAACTTCGATACGCTGCTCGCCACCCTCACCCTGGGCTTTCCGCTCCAGAACCGCGCCGCCCGCGCCCAGCGCGCCAGCGCCCAGCTTGCCATCCGGCGGGAGAACGCCGAGCTCGAGGACCTGCGGGCGCGGATCGCCGCCGAGGTGCGGACCGCGGCGCGGGCGGTCGACACCGCCGCCAAGCAGATCGAGGCGGCGCGCGCCTCGCGGCGGTTCCAGGAGCGCAACCTCGACGCCGAGCGCAAGCGCTACGAGAACGGCATGTCGACCAGCTTCCGCATCAACGAGATCCAGGAGGACCTGACCCAGGCGCGCAGCCGCGAGGTCGACGCCGTCACCACCTACCGCCGGGCGCTGGCGGATTACTATCTGGCGACGGGCCGTCTGCTGGAGGAGAAAGGCATCGAGATCGCCGATCAGGAGGAATTCTGAAGAAGGCACCGGAGCGTCGAGCTCAATCGCCGACGGTCTGCGGGGGCTTGAAGAGGTATTCAACTTTACTGCGTTGATCCGATCTCCCTCACCCCTGGCCCCTCTCCCACAGGGGAGAGGGGGACAGAGCTCGTTGGGGGAGATGGGATCCGAGGGAGGGAGGAATGCACGACTCTAGCTTCGGCCGTTTGTTGGCTGTTTTGGTGGCGCCTGGGAGGACCTTCCGCTCGATCGCCGAGCGGCCCACCTGGCTGGTGCCCATGGTGATCTCGGTGCTGCTCATCGGCGTCGTCGCGACGGTGGTCATGCAGAAGGCGGACATGGGCGAGATGGTCCGCGCCCGCATCGAGCAGAGCGGGCGCGAGATGCCGCAGGAGGCGATCGACCAGCAGGTCGAGTTCATGGAGAAGTTCGGCTGGATCTTCGGCATCGTCGGCACGCTCTTCACGTCGGTGATGTACGTCATCGCGGCCGCCGTGCTGCTCGCGATCTTCAAGCTGCTGGGGAGCGACCTCACCTTCAAGCAGAGCCTCTCGACGTACCTCTACGGCGTGGCGCCCTTGATCGTGGCCTCGCTGCTCGCCCTGCCGGTGATGCTGTCGCGCGAGTCGCTGAGCATCGAGGAGGTCCAGGGCGGGAGCGTCCTGATGTCCAACCTCTCGTTCCTCGCCCCGGAGGACGCCGGCGCCGCGACGCGGGCGGCGCTCGCCTCGCTCGACGTCTTCAGCATCTGGGTCATCGTCCTGCTGGTGATCGGCTACCGCATCGTCGCCCGCGTCTCGACCGCCGCCGCCGCGGGCACGGTCATCGGCCTCTGGCTGGTCGTGGTGCTGGGCAAGATCGGCTGGGCGGCGGCCTTCGGTTAGGAGGGGCGGCGGTGAAGAAGGTCCTGATCATCCTCGGCGTCGTGCTGGTGCTCGGCGCGGTGGTCTTCGCGAGCGTCCGCGGCACGCGGCGCGAGACGGGCAAGAAGGTCTACGCCGAGGAGGTGGAGCGGCGGGAGATCTCGCGCACCGTCAAGGCGAGCGGCGAGATCGACCCGCGCGAGAAGGTCAACATCTCCGCCCACGTCATCGGCAAGATCGAGAAGCTCTACGTCGACGAGGGCGACTGGATCGAGGCCGGCAGGCCCTTCCTCGACCTCGAGAAGGAGACCTTCGTCGCCGAGCGGGATCAGTGGGCGGCGCAGGTGCGGAGCGCGCGCGCCGCCGTGCAGCGCGCCGAGGTGGCGCTGGCCGACGCCCGGCGCAAGGCCGAGCGCGCCCGCACCTTGAACGAGCAGGGCGTGCTGTCGCGCGAGCAGCTCGAGGCCGCCGAGGTCGAGGAGCGCTCCTCGCGGCTGCGGCTCGAGGAGGCGCGCGAGGCGGTGCTCCAGGCGCAGGCCAACCTCGACCGGGTGCGCGACGCGCTCGGCAAGACGACGATCTACGCGCCGCTCTCGGGCCGCGTCATCAAGCTCTCGGCCGAGGAGGGCGAGGTCGTCGTCTCGGGCACCATGAACAACCCCGCCTCGGTCATCGGCACGATCGCCGACCTCTCGGCGATCCTGGCGCGGGTGGACGTCGACGAGACCGAGATCGTGCACGTCCGCCCGGGGCAGTCGGCGGCGCTCGAGGTCGACGCCATCCCCGACCGCAAGTACACCGGCCGCGTCGTCGAGGTCGGCAGCTCCGGCACCGCCAAGGCGCAGCAGCCCGACGTCACCTTCTTCGAGGTCAAGGTCCTCTTCGACCAGCCGGACGAGTCCCTGCGCCCCGGCATGTCGGTGCGCGCCGAGATCAACACCGCCACCCATCCGCAGGCGCTGGTGGTGCCGATCCAGGCGGTGGTGGACCGGCCGCCGGTCGACCCGGAGGACGAGGACGCGAAAGGGGCGGCGAAGGGGAAGGGCAAGGGGGAGGCGCGGGCGGAGCGGGCCGAGCGCCCCGCCGGCCGCACGGGCGGCGCGAGCGCCCGCGGCGGCGGCGACGAGGAGATCAAGGTGGTCTTCGTGGTCGCGGACGGCGAGGCCCGCCAGCGGCCGGTCAAGGCCGGCATCTCCGACGAGACCCACGTCGAGATCGTCTCCGGCCTGAAGCCGGGCGAGCAGGTGATCACCGGCCCCTATCGCATCCTGCGCGAGCTCGAGCACGGCGACGCGGTGCAGATCAGCAAGACCAGCGAGTCGGAGGACCGCCGGCGCGACCGCGCGGGCGACGACGAGGACGAGGACGACGAGGACGGCGGCTGATGGCGTTGATCGAGCTGCGTGACCTCCACAAGGTCTACGACATGGGGGCGGAGAAGGTGCACGCGCTCAACGGCGTCGACCTCGACGTGGAGCGCGGCGAGTACCTGGCCATCATGGGCTCCTCGGGGAGCGGCAAGTCGACGCTGATGAACCTGGTCGGCTGCCTCGACACCCCGTCCTCGGGGCACTACCGGCTCAACGGCGTGGCGGTCGAGGAGCTGGACGACTCCGCCCTCGCCGCCATCCGCAACCGCGAGATCGGCTTCGTCTTCCAGACCTTCAACCTGCTGGCCCGCACCGACGCGCTGCACAACGTCGAGCTGCCGCTCATCTACGCCGGCCTCTCGCGCGGCGAGCGGCGCGAGCGGGCGCGCCGCGCCCTCGAGCGGGTGGGCCTCGCCGACCGCATGCACCACCAGCCGAACGAGCTGTCGGGCGGCCAGCGGCAGCGGGTGGCGATCGCGCGCGCCCTGGTCAACCAGCCGTCGATCCTCCTCGCCGACGAGCCGACGGGGAACCTCGACACGACGACCTCGGCCGAGATCATGCAGCTCTTCGACGAGCTGCACGCCGGCGGCAACACGGTCGTGCTGGTCACCCACGAGGCCGACATCGCCGCCCACGCCCACCGCCAGGTGCAGCTCCGCGACGGCCGTGTGCTCTCCGACCACCCGACCGAGCGCGCCGCGGTGGCGGCGGCGCGGAGCTGAGGCGGCGTGATCTTCGTCGAGAACTTCCGCGTCGCTCTCGGGGCGCTGCGCGCCAACAAGATGCGCTCGATCCTGACCACGCTCGGGATCATCATCGGCGTCGCGGCGGTGGTGGCGGTGGTCTCGATCGTCCAGGGGCTGCAGTTCATGATCTCGCGCGAGCTCGAGGGGGTGGGCGCCACCTTCATCATCGTCGACCCCGATTACGGACGCGGGATGCCGGGGGTGGCGGCGCGCCAGATCAAGCTCACCTGGGACGACGGCCTGGCGATCCGCGAGCGGGTGCCGGGGGTGCGCCTCATCACCCCGATCCTCATCGGCAAGGAGGCGGTCAAGTACCGCGACCGCCAGCACGAGCCGGACTTCATCTTCGGCACCAACGAGGACTGGCCCGAGGTCGCCAACTACTGGGTCGAGCGCGGGCGCTTCTTCAGCCGTCTCGACCTCGAGGGGCGGAAAAAGGTGGCGGTCGTCGGCTCCAACGTGGTCAAGGAATTGAAGCTCGGGCAGGAGCCGCTCGGCAAGCAGATCTACGTCGGCAAGTACCCGGCGACCATCATCGGCGTGATGGAGGACAAGGGGCAGGCGCTGGGGATGGACTACGACGACCTGGTCTACCTGCCGTTCGACTCGGCGGTGACGCTCTTCGGGCGCGAGAGCGCCAACCAGGTGCGCCTCCGCCTGCACGCCGAGACCGCCGCCGACGTCGAGCAGGTCAAGGACCAGATCAAGGCCCTGCTGCGCCAGCGCCACAAGATCCCGGCCGGCGAGCCCGACGACTTCCAGATCGCCACCCAGGACGAGATCCTGGAGACGACCGGCGCCATCCTGCGCGGCACGACGGCGGTGGTCGGCGGTGTCGTCGGGATCGCGCTCCTGGTCGGCGGCATCGGCATCATGAACATCATGCTGGTCTCGGTCACCGAGCGCACGCGCGAGATCGGCACCCGCAAGGCGGTCGGCGCCCGCCGCCAGGACGTCCTGGTGCAGTTCCTGATCGAGGCCGTGACCCTGTCGCTGCTGGGCGGCGCCATCGGCCTGCTCCTCGGCTACGGCCTCGGCGTCCTCGCCGTCAGCCTCCTCCCCGGCGACTTCCCTCCCGCCCACGTGCCCCTCTGGGCGGTCACCCTGGCCTTCGGGTTCTCCACCCTGGTCGGGGTCTTCTTCGGCATCTACCCGGCCGCCAAGGCCGCGCGGCTCGATCCCATCGAAGCGCTGCGCTACGAGTAGGGTGGCCGACGCCGGTCTCCGCTCCGGCCGCCGCCCGGGCCGCCCGGCTCGGCAACCCGCCGGCGCGGCGGCCGGATCAGGCAGATCGAATCCCGGATCGCTCCACTCGGGACGCGGACCAGGCCGATCGACAGCTCGATCGGGCCGATTCACGAATTTACCTGGGCGGTCCACAGTCCCATGAGGCCGGTTCACTCCACGAACCGGGCCGGTTCCCGTTTTTTTTCGGGCCGGTCGGCAGTTTGTTGCGCCCGGTCCGAGACTCGATCGGGCCGGTCGGCGTGTTGGTCCGCCCGGTCGGCGCTTCCGTGAGGCCGATCGGCGTTTAGAGTGGGCCGGTCGGCGGTCTGGTTGGGCCGGTTGGAGCTGTGGTTAGGTGAGTCCGCGACCTGATCGGGGCCCGTGTCAGAGACTGAGCGCCACTCGCCGGGCGAGCAGTCAGTGCTACGCTCAATCACGGCAAACCTGCACATGTCCCGATCCGCGAGGGTGTTCATCAGCTACGCCCACGAGCCAGGGAATCCTGCGCATGGCCAGCGCGTGCTCGCCCTGGCGGATCGCTTGCGTGACGACGGCCTGGAATCCCGGCTCGATCAATACGTGACCGTCCCCGAGAAGGGCTGGAAGCTCTGGATGGAGGACGAGATCGAGGCGGCGGATTTCGTGTTGATCGTCGCCACGGCAACTTACGAGCGCCGGCGCCGCGGCCTGGAGGAGGCCGGCAAGGGACTGGGCGCGCGCTGGGAGGGCGCGATCATCGGTCAGGCCCTCTACGAGGCCGCGCTGCACAACACCAAGTTCATCCCGGTCGTGTTCGCCGCGGCGGACGCCGCCCCGGCTTGCGGATCAGCGCGTGCCGGCGATGCTCTCGAGGAAATCGTTCGGACTGACGATGTCGATCCCCTGGAAGGGGTGCAAAGTCAGGAGGTCGGGATCTCCGGTCACGATGGTGCTTGCATGCCCGCTCAACGCGAGCTCGAGGATCTTGTCGTCTCTCGGATCGCGGCAGACCTCCACCTTGTGCGTGACCTCGATCAACTCCGCGCGATCGAGGAGAGCCGTCACGAACAGCTCGCGCTCGTCCTTCTGAACGTAGCGCTCGAATTTGGGACGCGCGAGGACGTCGTCGAGCTCATGGAGGGTTGCCGACGAAACCAGGATCTCCTGACTGGTGAGCGCGAATCGGAACGCTCGACCAGGCTGGGACTCTTTGAAGAGCAGAGCACTGACCAGGACGTTGGTGTCGAAGACGCAGCGGCTCTTACCCATCCCGGAGGAGTTCGTCCAACGTCCCTTGCGTCAGTCCGCGCTCCTGAGCCCGTTTCGAGATCTCGTCCATGATGGCTTCCAAGTCCGCCCCCGGGCGCGTGGCCTCGCGGAGGCGGAGACTGAGCAGCAAGTCGAGCTTCCTTCTCCGCTCTGCAGAGGCGGAGGCGTAGGCACGCGCGGCTTCTGGTTCCACCTGGATCTCGATCGTTTCTCGGGACATGACGGTATCCTACCGCGGGCACCGGTCACCGGCGCCAGGAGGAGCCATGACGACCACTCTCGAGCGCCGCCACCCCTTTGAAGTCCTGACCCAGACCGGGTTCATCGGTTCCGGCGAGGCTCCGGCCGACTTGTCCGTGCGGTACAAGGACGAGTTCCGCAGACTCCTTACGGCCAAGCATGGTGATCGCTGATACCGGGTTTCTGGCTGGCGCTGGCCAACCGGGGCGACCGCCACCCGGGACCTGCGGGAGCCGCTCGTCGGACTTGTCAGAATCTCCACCAAGCGATGGCTGAAATTCTGCCCGTCGATCGCGAAGCGGCCTTCTGGTCCGGTGTCGAGGACGCCGAGAGGTTCTTCACCGGCGAGGCCGCCGTTCAACGGGCCATGAAACGACTCTGTCGCCTGCTCGATGAGCGGGGCATTCCCTACGCGGTCATCGGCGCCATGGCGCTCAACGAGTGGGGCTACCGCCGCGTCACCGTCGATGTGGACGTGCTGCTGGCTCCCGAGGGGCTGCGCGCTCTGAAGGCCGAGGTCTTCGGCCGCGGCTACGTCGAGAAGTTCCCGGGCAGCCGCAGCCTGCGGGACACCGAGGGCGGCGTCAACGTCACTATCGTGCTCGCCGGCGAGTTCCCGGGGGACGGCAAACCGAAACCGGTGGTGTTTCCCGATCCGGCGCAAGCCGCCGTCCGGGGCCGGCGCGTGGCGCTTCTGCCGTTGCCGCAGCTCATCGAGCTCAAGCTGGCATCGGGCATGAGCGCGCCGCACCGCTTGAAGGACCTCGCCGACGTGCTCGAGCTGATCCGGCAGCTCTCCCTCCCGCGCCAAACGGCCGAGTCTCTCGACGCCTCGGTGCGGGGCAAGTACGAGGAGCTCTGGCAGGCCGTGCAGACGCCGGAGCGGGAGTGAGCGGGCCTGTCGGACCGACAGCCGCCTCGGGCCGTGCGACGGCCGTAGCGCACCGAGGCGGGGTCCTGCTGCTGACGGTGCCGGCCTGCTAGAGTGCGATCTTCCAGTCGCTGCAACTTGCCGAGGAGAGTGCGATGAGGACAACGCTTCACCGTGGCTTCGCGCTGCCGGTCCTAGTCCTCGCCGCCGGGTGTGCCACGGCGGGATCGACGCCCGCGCCGGCCCCCATTGCCCGGGCCGCGCCGGCACCGCCGCCGCTGGCGGCCTACGTGCTGCTGGGGGAGTCGCCCGCCGGCGAGCCGGTCGCCTTCGCGCGGGTGATCCTGGCCACCGGCCAGGCCTGTCCCGCGCTGATCGGCGGCAGCGCCCCCATCGCCATGGGCAAGCGCCTCAACCCGCACGGCTTCGAGGTCGACGTCTGCGAGGCGGTGGTGCCGTTCGATCGCTCCCTCACGGTGGGCGCGGGCGGGCCGGCGTTGCCGGTGGCGCGCCGCGAGGTGCGGCGGGTGGCGGTGGTGGGGGACACGGGGTGCAAGCCGAAGGACCAGAGCGGGTGCGGCCTCGACGATCCGGCGTGGCCCTTCCAGACCCTCGCCCGGGCCGCCGCCGGCCGCAAGCCGGACCTCGTGCTCCACGTCGGGGACTACAACTACCGCGGCACGCCGTCGAGCTTCGAGCAGACGGTGGGCGGCCAGCAGGTCAAGCAGTGGTATTACGACGCCGGCGACGGTGCCGAGCCTTCGGAGCAGTGCGAAGCGCCGGGCCCCTACTACAGCCAGAACAGCACCGGCAATCCGGATGCCGACGCCTGGCAGGCTTGGTGGCTGGACTTCTTCCAGCCGGCGGCGGAGCTGCTGGCGGCGGCACCGTGGGTGTTCGCCCGCGGCAACCACGAGCTGTGCAGCCACGCCGGGCCGGGCTGGTTCTACTTCCTCGACGCCAGCTCGCAGCTCCCCGCGGGCGGCGGCGCCCAGCTCGCCTGCCCGTCCCAGGACGGCAAAGGCCCGGCCCTGCCGCACCTCACCTTCGTGCCGCCGCGGGTGGTCGCTCTCGGGGGTGTGACGGTCGCGGTGCTCGACTCGGCCAACGCCTGCGACGAGCTGCCCAACTTCACCGCCACCTATGCGGGCCAACTGGCCGCCGTCGCCGCCCGGCTCGACGGCTCGCCGGCCTGGCTGATCGGACACCGTCCGGTGTGGGGGGTGGACGGCGCGGCCGACGGCCCTCCCTTCGGCTGCGACGGCCAGCCCGGCAGCGGCCCGGCGGCCCCCTACGCGGTCCTCAATCGCACGCTGCAGTGCGCGTTCGCGAGCGACGCAGGCGCCGCCCTGCTGCCCAAGCTGGACCTCCTCCTCGCCGGCCACATGCACCGCTTCGAGTCGCTGTCCTTCGCGCCCGCTGCCGGCAGGCCGCCGGCGCTGGTGGTCGGCAACAGCGGCGTCCAGGAGGACAGCGGGCCGCCGCAGGGGAGCTTCGAGCAGACGGTCGACGGCGCCGCGGCCAGCGGCTTCTCAGTGATCCAGTTCGGTTTCCTCGAGCTCGACCGGGGGACCGGCGGCACCTGGCGCGGCACCGTCTTCACCACCGACCCCGCCGCCTGGGCGCCGAACCTCGCCCCCTGCGACGGCTCGTCCGCCGAGCCGCCCTTCCTGTGCGTCGAAGGGCTGGAGTGACGACCGCGACTCGACGGCCTCGGCGCTAGACTGCGCCGCCATGCGCCGAGCCCCGCGAACCGCCATCGCCTTCCTTGCCCTGACGGCCGCGCCCGCCCTCGCCGTGGCGGCCGAGCCGCCGGCGACGCTGCGCGTCGACTACGTCCACTTCGGCAACGCGATCGAGGAGCGGTTCGCGCTCGAGCGCGTGGTCGTCGAGCCGCTGCCCTGGCCCGGCGACCTGGCGAAGACGATCGACGACACCAACCTCGGCGCCTACCGCTTCGAGGTCGTCGATCGCGCCAGCCGGCGCGTCCTCTACTCGCGCGGCTTCGCCTCGATCTACGGCGAGTGGGCGACCACCGGCGAGGCCGTCGAGGGGAACGGCTCGTTCGTCGAGTCGGTGCGCTTCCCGCTGCCGGCGGCGCCGGTCCAGCTCGTGATCGCGAAGCGCGATTGGACCAACGACTTCCGCCAGGTCTGGTCGGTGGCGATCGATCCGGCCGACATGCTGGTCGACCGCTCGCGGCCGCCCGCGGCCGGGCCGCTCCTCGAGATCCAGCGATCCGGGCCGCCGCCGGAGAAGGTGGACCTGCTGATCCTGGGGGACGGCTACACGGCCGCCGAGCGCGGCAAGTGCGAGCAGGACGCGCGGCGTCTGGTGGCGATCCTCTTCGACGTCGAGCCGTTCGGGGCGCGGCGCTCCGACTTCAACGTCTGGGGGCTCTGCCCGAAGGCGAGCGAGTCCGGGATCTCCCGTCCCTCGCTCGGCATCCACAAGCGGCCGCCGGCGGGCTCGACCTACGACGCCTTCCGCTCCGAGCGCTACGTGCTGTCGTTCGACAACCGCGCCTTCCGCGACCTCGCGTCGCAGGCGCCCTACGAGTTCGTCGAGATCCTCACCAACAGTGCGACCTACGGCGGCGGCGGCATCTTCGGGCTCTACAGCACGGTGGCGGCGGACAGCCTCTGGGCGCCCTACGTCTTCGTCCACGAGTTCGGCCACCACTTCGCGGCGCTCGCCGACGAGTACTACACCTCGGACGTCGCCTACGCCCCGACGACCGAGCGGCGCGAGCCCTGGGAGCCCAACGTCACCGCGCTCCACGATCCCGCCAAGCTCAAGTGGCGGCACCTCGTCGCGCCCGGCACGCCGCTGCCGACGCCGTGGGCGAAGGAGGCCTTCGAGGCGCGCTCGCGCGAGATCCAGGCCAAGCGCCGGAAGATCCGCGCCGAGCGCCGGCCCGAGGCGGAGATGGACGCCCTCTTCCTGCGCCAGCGCGAGGAGGAAGAGAAGCTGCTCGCGGCCGAGAAGTACGCCGGCCGGGTGGGAGCCTTCGAGGGCGCGAACTACGCGGCGACCGGCTTCTACCGCCCGCAGGTCGACTGCGTCATGTTCACCAGGAACCGCGTTCCCTTCTGCGCCGTCTGCCGCGCGGCGATCGAGCGGGTGATCGACCTCTATGCGCAGTAGCGGTCGCGGCAACGGTTGACGCCCTCGCGCCGGGGTCCCTACAATCGGCCCCCGCCAGCCGATGGTCGAAGTCATCCTCCAGGGAGTCCGCAAAGAGTTCGGTCCGGTCGCCGTGATCGAGAGCCTGGACCTGGAGATCCGGGACCGGGAGCTGCTGGTGCTGGTCGGACCCTCGGGGTGCGGCAAGTCGACCGCGCTGCGGATGATCGCCGGCCTCGACGACGTCTCGGCGGGGACGATCCGCATCGGCGGCCGGCTGGTCAACGAGGTGCCCCCCAAGGACCGGGACATCGCCATGGTCTTCCAGAGCTATGCGCTCTACCCGCACATGACGGTGCGCGAGAACCTCGAGTTCGGCCTGAGGATCCGCCGCACGCCGCGCGCCGAGATGGACGCTCGGGTGGGGGAGGCGGCGGCGATCCTCGGCCTCGGCGAGCTGCTCGACCGCCGGCCGCGGCAGCTCTCGGGCGGGCAGCGGCAGCGGGTGGCGGTCGGCCGCGCCATCGTCCGCAAGCCGGCGGTCTTCCTGTTCGACGAGCCGCTATCGAACCTCGACGCCACGCTGCGCGTCCAGATGCGGGCGCAGATCGCGAAGCTCCAGGCGGCGCTCGCGACCACGACGGTCTACGTCACCCACGACCAGGTCGAGGCGATGACGATGGGGCACCGCATCGCGGTGATGCGCGCCGGCGCGCTGCAGCAGGTGGGTACGCCGCTCGAGGTCTACGAGCAGCCGGCCAACCGCTTCGTCGCCGGCTTCATCGGCACGCCGCCGATGAGCTTCATCCCGGCGGTGGTCGGCGCGGACGGCGCGACGCTCGCCGCCTCGGGCTTCGGCCTGCCGCTGCCCGCACGCTGGCGCGCCGCGGCGGCGGGCGGCGCCGGCCGGCGGGTGGTGCTCGGCGTCCGTCCCGAGCACGTCCGCGAGGCGGCGGGGGAGCGGGCGGCCGCGGCGCCGCCGTTTCTGGCCCGCGTCGAGTTCGTCGAGCCGCTCGGCCACGAGGCGATCGTCCACGCGCGCGCCGGCGAGGACCTGATCGTCGCCAAGGTCGATCCGCACCGCGCGCCCGCGAGCGGGGCGGAGATCCCGCTGACGATCGAGCTCGACGCCATCCACCTCTTCGACGCCGACACCGACCTGCGCCTCGCCGCTTGACGGCGCGATGGACTCGAGCGCCCGCTTCCCCCCCGGCTTCCTCTGGGGCGCCGCCACCTCGGCGCACCAGATCGAGGGCTGCCCGCTCGCCGACGGCGCCGGGCGGAGCATCTGGCACCGCTTCAGCCACTCGCCCGGCCTGACCGCCGCCGGCGAGACCGGCGACGTCGCCTGCGACCACTACCGGCGGTACCGCGAGGACGTCGGGCTGATGCGGGCGCTCGGGCTCAACGCCTACCGCTTCAGCATCGCCTGGCCGCGCGTCCTGCCGGCGGGGACCGGGCGCGTCAACCCGCAGGGGCTGGACTTCTACTCGCGGCTCGTCGACGAGCTCCTCGGCGCCGGGATCCAGCCGCTCGCGACGCTCTTCCACTGGGACCTGCCGGAGGCGCTCGACGACCGCGGCGGCTGGCTCAACCGCGAGAGCGCCGACTGGTTCGCGGAGTACGCCGGCGTCGTCTTCCGCACCCTCGACGACCGGGTGCCGATGTGGATCACGCTCAACGAGCCTTGGGTGGTGACCGACGGCGGGTATCTGCTCGGCGCCCTCGCGCCGGGGCACCGCAATCTCTTCGAGGCGCCGGTCGCGGCGCACAACCTGCTGCGGGCGCACGCCGCCGCGCTCGAGGTCTACCGCGCGGCCGGCAGGCACCGGATCGGCATCGCCATCAATGTCGAGCCGAAGTACCCCGCCTCCGACCGGCCGGAGGACGTCGCGGCGACGCGCCGCGCCGACGCCTACATGAACCGGCAGTTCCTCGACCCCCTCTTCCACGGCGCCTGGCCCGAGGAGATGCGGGAGATCTTCGGCCCGGCGTGGTCCGACGCGCGCAACGAAGACCTCGACCGCATCCGCCGCCCGGTCGACTTCCTCGGCCTCAACTACTACACCCGGAGCGTCGTGCGCCACGATCCGGCGGCGCTGCCGGTCGGGGCGAGCGGCGTGTGCCAGCCGCGCAGCACCTACACCGAGACCGGCTGGGAGGTGTATCCGCAGGGGCTGACCGACACGCTCGCCTGGCTCCGCGACCGCTACGGCGAGATCCCGCTCGTCGTCACCGAGAACGGCGCCGCCTTCTACGACCCGCCGGTGGCCGACGGCGAGACCGTCCAGGACCCGCTGCGTCTGGCCTACTACCGCGACCACCTGCGCGCCGTCCTGCAGGCCATCGAGCAGGGGATCGACGTGCGCGGCTACTGCGCCTGGTCGCTGCTCGACAACTTCGAGTGGAGCCTCGGGTACTCGAAGCGCTTCGGGCTGTTCCACGTGGACTACGGGACGCAGAAGCGGACCTGGAAGGCGAGCGCGAGAGAGTACGCGCGCATTATTGCGAGTCAGGGGGAGGCACTGTTCGTGCGCGGCGACCGATGACCTGAGCCGAGGCTCGCAGCTCTCTCCACCTTTACTGCATCGATCCGATCTCCCTCACCCCTGGCCCCTCTCCCACATGGGAGAGCGGGACATCTGCAGGGGTGGAGCGCACGCTCGAGGAAGAAAACGGGCAGTGAAGCCGGAACTCCGAGGCACCGCTCAGGCATCGGTTGCTGCGAACGGCCCGCCTTCCAACCGCCGCTTGACGGCGCCATCCAGGGTGGCTAGCATCTACCCGATGTAACCGTTTACAATCTTCGATGCCCCCTTCGGCCTCGCACCCCAGCCGTCCGTCGCGCCGCGCCCGCGCGGCCCCGCCGGTCAACGTGCGGACGGTCGCCGACCAGGCCGGCGTCTCGATCGCCACCGTCTCGCGGGTGCTCAGCGGGGGCGCGCCGGTCAAGGCGGAGACCCGCGACCGGGTGCTGGCGGTCGTCAAGCGCACGGGCTACTCCCCCCATCCGGCGGCGCGCAGCCTCAAGGGGCGGCGCACCGAGACGCTCGGCGTCGTCCTGCCCGATCTCCACGGCGAGTTCTACTCGGAGCTCCTGCGCGGCATCGACCGCGCCGCGCGGCGCGAGGGCTATCACGTCCTCGTCTCCGGGTCGCACAGCGACCGCCGCGAGGTGGAGGTGGTGCTGGCGGCGCTGCGCGGGCGGGTCGACGCCCTCGTCCTCATGTTTCCCGACATCGGGCCGGAGGTGCTGGCCCCACCCCTCCTCGACGTCCCCGCGGTGCTCCTCAACTGCGCGGTCGCGGGCCGCCCCTGCCATTCGCTGCGTATCGACAACTACGGCGGCGCCGCGGCCGTGGTGCGCTACCTCGCCGGCCTCGGCCACCGGCGGATCGCCTTCGTCGCCGGGCCGCCGCGCAACCTCGACGCCGCCGAGCGCCGGCGCGGCTTCATGGCCGCCGCCAGGAAGGCGGGGGCCGCGCTCGCGCCCACTATCCTGCGCGGCGACTTCACCGAGGAGTCCGGCTTCCGCGCCGGCGAGCGGCTGCTCGCCGCGGCGGGCTCCGAACAAGGCGCGAACGCTTTCGCGCCGGGCTCTAATCTGCCGACCGCCGTCTTCGCCGCCAACGACGCCATGGCCCTGGGCTGCCTGCACGCCCTGCGGCAGCACGGGCTGGCGGTGCCCGGGGACGTCTCGCTCGTCGGCTTCGACGACATTCCGGCGGCGCGCTGGGCCCAGCCGCCCCTGACCACCGTCCGCGTGCCCATCGCCGAGCTCGGCGAGCGGGCGGTGGCGCGGGCGCTCGCGGCGGTGCGGACGGGGCCGCCGCGGCAGCAGACCGAGGAGCGGCTGCCGGTGGCGCTGATCGAGCGCGCCTC
Organism: Thermoanaerobaculia bacterium; assembly: GCA_044866775.1. Classification (GTDB taxonomy): domain Bacteria; phylum Acidobacteriota; class Thermoanaerobaculia; order Multivoradales; family UBA5704; genus DASUNQ01. The sequence goes on from JBIOUG010000116.1 coordinate 20,087, forward strand.
CTGCGCGCCCGCCGCCGACACTTCGACCACCGCCTCGGCGCCCGAACGGCGCCGGGACACGCTCGCAACCACTCCCAGGAGGTGATCATGAGACACCCAGTGCGGAGACACCGGACGATCCTGCCGTTCGTCGCCGGCCTCGCGCTCGCGCTCGCCTTCGCCGGCACGAGCGGCGCGCAGACGACGACGGCCAGCCTCCGCGGCACCGTCACCGACGCGAACGGCCCGGTCGCCGGCGCGCAGGTGATCGCGGTGGGCACCGAGAACGGGTTCAACTTCGCCGCGACGACCGGCGCGGACGGCACCTTCAGCCTTCCCGGCCTGCCCCCCGGGAGCTACCTGATCAACATCTCCGCGCCCGGGGCCAACGAGCTGACGCAGACGGTGCGGCTGCTCGTCGGCCAGGAGGTGACGGTCAACTTCGAGCTGTCGCCGACCGCGGTCTTCACCGAGGACGTCACGGTGGTGGGGGACCTCCTCGTCGACACCCGCACGCCGGAGATCAACACCAACATCACCACCGAGCAGATCGAGAACCTGCCGCAGGGCGAGCGCAACTTCCTCAACTTCGCCGCCCTCGCACCGGGCGTCGCGGTCACGCTCGACGAGAACGACACGCAGAAGTTCCGCTCGGGCGGCGCCGACTCGCGGCAGGTCAACGTCTTCGTCGACGGGCTGTCGTACAAGAACGACATCCTGCAAGGGGGCGCGTTCCTGCAGGACGCGAGCAAGGGCAACCCCTTCCCGCAGAACGCCGTGCAGGAGTTCCAGGTCCTCACCCAGAACTACAAGGCCGAGTACGAGAAGGCCGCGGCGGCGGTCATCACCGCGGTCACCCGCTCGGGCGGCAACGACTGGAAGGGCGACGTCCTCTACCAGTTCCAGGACAAGGGGATGGTCGAGCAGGACGACCTCACCAAATCGCGCGGCGCCGAGAAGCCCGATTACGAGCGGACGCAGAGCGCGCTCTCGATCGGCGGGCCGATCGTCGAGGACAAGCTGCACTTCTTCGCCGCCTTCGAGCGCAACGAGCAGGACCGCTTCAACTTCGTCTTCCGCGGCGGGGCGTACGACAGCGCGCCCGCCAACGTGCGCGCCATCCTCGACCCCTATCCGACCGGCAACATCAAGTCGCCGTTCGAGTCCAACCTCTGGTTCGGCAAGCTCTCCTGGCAGCCATCGCAGGGCCAGTCGGTGGACTTCTCGGGCCACTACCGCGACGAGGACGAGATCCGCGGCTTCGGCGGCCAGCGGGTCGAGGAGGGCGCCGAGCGCTTCCGCATCAAGACCGAGGCGCTGGTCGCCAAGCACAACGCCGTCTTCGGCTCGTCGGTCTTCAACGAGGCGATCGTCGCCTATCAGAACCTCAACTGGAACCCGACCGCGCTGGCGCCGGCGACGCCGCACCTGAACTACACCGAGCTGCTGGACGTCGGCGGCAAGGACTTCAACCAGGACTTCGTGCAGGAGCGCATCGGCCTGCGCGACGACCTCGGCTACTACGCCGACTGGCGCGGCGCGCACACGCTGAAGGCGGGGGCGAGCGTCAACTTCATGGACTACTCGATCACCAAGCTCGCCAACTTCACGCCGTTCTTCGAGTTCCGCCGCGCCGAGGACTGGCAGTACCCGTTCCTCGCCCGCTACGGCTTCGGCGATCCCGAGCTCGACTTCAGCAACACCCAGGTGGGCCTCTACCTGCAGGACGACTGGCAGCTCACGCCGCGGCTCACGGTCAACCTCGGCGTGCGCTGGGACTACGAGTCCAACATGATCAACAACGACTTCGAGACGCCGCCCGAGCTGGTGGCGGCGCTGCGGGCGGCACAGCGCACCTACGGCGCGCCGGTCGGCGGCCAGACCACCTGGCGTCTGACCGACTTCCTCGACCTCGACCGCTACACCAACGACGGCAACCGGCGCGATCCCTACACCGGGATGGTGCAGCCGCGCCTCGGCTTCTCGTGGGACGCCCGCGGCACCGGCAAGACCGTCGTCTACGGCGGCTGGGGGCGGTACTACGACCGGGTGCTGCTCAACGACATCTTCGACGAGCAGTTCCGCCAGAGCTGGAAGGTCTACACCTTCTGCTTCTCGGCCGACGGCACGCCGCGTCCCAACTGCGGGGTGACGCCGCTGGTCTGGAACCCGGCCTACCTGACGCAGCGCGGGCTCGACGACCTGATCGCCTCCGGCCAGGCCCCCGGCCCCGAGGCCTTCCTGGTCGCCAACGACCTGAAGCCGCCGCGCTCGAACCAGTGGACGCTCGGCGTGCGCCAGCAGCTCGGCGACTGGCTCCTCGGCCTCGCCTACGCCGGCGTGCGCAGCTTCAACGGCATGGCGTGGTTCTTCGGCGACCTGCCCCCCGGGACGCCCTTCTCCGAGCGCTTCGGCGGCAACGTCGGTGTGCCCGGCTACTCGCGGATCTTCGTCACCTCGAGCGCGCGGCGCGCCTGGTACGACGCGCTCTACTTGACGGTCGACAAGCCGTACACCGCCCGCTCCAAGTGGGGCTTCAACCTCGCCTACACCTACGCCGAGGCCGACGCGACGGGCCCCACCGACTCCTTCGAAGGCGTGCGCTTCGGCGCCTTCGACTTCCGCAGCTCGGACGACTTCGAGAAGCACCCCGGCGACTTCGACGAGCGGCACCGGATCGTGGCCAGCGGCACGGTCGGGCTGCCGGCGAACTTCCGCGTCTCGAGCATCATCACCCTGGGCTCCGGCTTCCCGTTCACCGTCGCCGACGCCTCGCAGGGGTTCGACAAGTTCGTGCTCCGCTTCAACGAGGGCCGCGCCGAGGAGCGCGAGTTCCTCGGCTGGGACAACTGGGTGTACCGCAGCGTCGACCTGCGCCTCGACTGGGAGGCGCACGTCGGGCCGGTGACGCTGGGGCTCATCGGGGAAGCCTTCAACATCTTCGACTACGTCAACGAGGCCGACTTCGAGTCGTTCAAGCCGCCGCTGCCCGAGGTCAACCGGCGGTTCGGGCAAGGCAACCGCCAGTTCAACACGCGGCGCTTCCAGGTGGGAGCGCGGGTGGGGTTCTGAACGGCGGATGAGGGGTGACGTCGCGCGGCGCCGGCTGGCGATCCTCGCGCTGGCCGGCGCTCTCGGTGCGTGCAGACCCACGGCGCCTCCGGTGCCCGCGGCGGCGCAGGCAGCGCCGCGGGCGGCCGGTCACGAGGCGTTCCTCGACGACCTCGAGCGCCGCACCTTCGCCTACTTCCACGAGCTGGTCGATCCGCAGAACGGCCTCGTCCCCGACCGCGCGCCGACGCCGTCGTTCTCGAGCGTCGCGGCGGTGGGCTTCGCGCTCACCGCCTGGCCGATCGGGGTCGAGCGCGGCTGGATCGGGCGCGAGGAGGCGGTGGCGAAGACGCTCACCACGCTGCGCTTCTTCCGCGATGCGCCGCAGGGGCCGGAGCCGGCCGGCCGCACCGGCTACCGCGGGTTCTTCTACCACTTCCTCGACATGGAGACCGGCCGCCGCTTCGAGACCGTCGAGCTGTCGACGATCGACACCACGCTCCTCCTTGCCGGGATGCTGTTCGCGCAGTCCTACTTCGACCGGCCCGACGCGGCGGAGACGGAGATCCGCGCTGCCGCCGAGGAGATCTACCGCCGCGTCGACTGGCGGTGGGCGGCCGAGCGCGGTCCGCCGCGGGTGTCCATGGGCTGGCGGCCGGAGAACGGCTTCATCGATTACGACTGGCGGGGCTACAACGAAGCGATGATCCTCTACGTGCTGGCGCTCGGCGCGCCGGCGGCGGAGCGCCGGATCGAGCCGGCGGCCTGGCAGGCCTACACCAGCACCTACCAGTGGCGGGAGTTCTACGGCTACGAGCACGTCAACTTCGCGCCGCTCTTCGGCCACCACTACTCGCACGCCTGGATCGACTTCCGCGGCATCCAGGACGAGTGGATGCGGGGGCGAGGCAGCGACTACTTCGAAAACTCGCGGCGGGCGGCGCTGGCGCAGCAGGCCTACGCCGCCGACAACCCGGAAGGCTGGACGGGCTACGGCGCCGCGCTGTGGGGGCTCTCGGCCTGCGACGGGCCGCTCGACGCCACGCTCGTCGTCGACGGCAGGCGGCGCACGTTCTTCACCTATGCGGCGCGCGGCGCGGCGGCCACCGAGGTGCGCGACGACGGCACCATCACCCCGGCGGCGGCGGCCGGCTCGCTGCCCTTCGCGCCGGAGGCGGCGCTGCCGGCGCTCGCGGCCATGCACGAGCGCTTCGGCGCGCACCTCTCGGGCCGCTGGGGGTTCTTCGACGCCTTCAACCTGACGCTGCGCGAGCCCCATCCGGTGCGGCACGGCGAGGTGGTGCCGGGCGTCGGCTGGTTCGACACCGACGCGCTCGGCATCGATCAGGGGATCTCGCTGGTGATGATCGAGAACTACAGGAGCGGCCTGGTGTGGAAGGTCATGCGGCGCAATCCGCATATCCGGCGCGGGCTCGAGCGCGCCGGGTTCCGCGGCGGGTGGCTGGCGACGGGAGGGCAGCCGTTCTGAGCGCGACATCGGGGCGAAGGCGCGAAAACGCCCGGCACGTAGGCCGGGCGCTACGAACGACCCCCGTAGCGCCCGGGCCACGTCCCGGGCGTTTTCGGAAGACCGACCGGATTTCGTCACACGCCGTGCCCGTAGCGCCCGGGCCACGTCCCGGGCGTTTTCGGAAGACACGCCGAAGTCCTTCAGCGTGGGCGGCGGCGGCTCTGCTCGTGGCGGCGGCGCTGCTCGCCGCCTGCCGCAGCCAGGAGGAGCGCGGCGTCGTCCGCCTCGAACTCTGGGGCCTGGGCCGCGAGGGCGAGGTGGCGCGGGAGCTGATCCCCGAGTTCGAGCGCCGCCACCCCGGCATCGAGCTTACCGTGCAGCAGATCCCGTGGACCGCCGCCCACGAGAAGCTCCTCACCGCCTACGTCGGCGACTCCACACCCGACGTGGCGCAGATCGGCAACACCTGGGTGCCGGAGTTCGCCGCGCTGCGCGCGGTCCTGCCGCTCGACGCGCGGGTGGCGGCGACGCCCGGGTTCGCACCGGAGGACTTCTTCGGCGGCGCCTGGGAGATGAACCGGGTCGACGGGCGCCTCTGGGGCATCCCCTGGTACGTCGACGCGCGCGTCCTCTTCTACCGTCACGACCTGCTGGCCGCGGCCGGCGTCGCCGAGGTGCCGCGCACCTGGAGCGGGTGGCGGCGGGCGCTCGAGCGCATCCGCGCCAGCGGGCCGCCGGAGCGCTACGGGGTCCTCCTGCCGGCGGACGAGTGGTTCCAGCCCGTGATCTTCGCGCTGCAGAAGGGCTCCACCATCCTCGACGCCGAGGGCCTCCACGGCGCCTTCCGCGAGCCCGCCTTCCGCGACGCCTTCGCTTTCTACCTCGGCCTCTTCCGCGACGGCCTGGCGCAGCCGCTCTCGACCAATCAGATCGCCAATCGCTACCTCGAGTTCGCGGCGGGCGAGTTCGTCTTCGTCATCACCGGCCCCTGGGACCTCGGCGAGTACGGGCGGCGGCTGCCGCCGGAGGTCGCCGACCGCTGGTCGACGGCGCCGCTGCCGGCGCCGGACGACGCCGCGAGCTGGCCGGGGGTCTCCTTCGCCGGCGGCTCGAGCCTGGTCGTCTTCCGCGGCTCGCGCCACCCCGACGCGGCCTGGAAGCTCGTCACCTTCCTCTCCGAGCGCGCCACGCAGCTCCGCCTCTTCGAGCTCGCCGGCGACCTGCCGCCGCGCCGCTCGGCCTGGCGCCAGGGCCGGCTGGACACGCTGCCCCGCCTCGACGCGTTCTATCAGCAGCTCGGCGCCATGGTGCCGACGCCGCGCGTGCCGGAGTGGGAGCAGATCGCGACGCTCATCGGCGAGCGCTCGGAGGCCGCGATCCGCGGCGCCGTCTCCCCCGCGGCGACGCTCGCGGCGCTCGACCGCGACGCCGAGCGCATCCTCGAGAAACGGCGCTCGCTCGCCGCGCGCCGCGCCGGACGGGACGAGCGGTGAGCCGCGCCGAGACGGTCCGCCACCGGCCGGCCAAGGCGCGAAGGCTTTCACGCCGGGATCCAAACGAGGCGCGCGCCGCCGCGGCGTTCCTGGCGCCGGCGCTCACCATCCTCGGCGCCTTCTTCGCGCTGCCGGCGGTCGCGGCCTTCTTCGTCAGCTTGACCGACTTCGATCTCTACGGCATCGGCGACCCCTCGGCGGTCCGCTTCATCGGCCTCGCCAACTACCGCCGCCTGCTCGCCGATCCGCTGTTCTGGAAGGCGCTCGGCAACACCTTCTATTTCGCCCTCGGCACCGGCGCCACGTCGATCGCACTCGCCCTCGCCCTGGCGCTCGCCGTCAACTCGCGCCTGACGCGGGCGCAGGGGTTCTTCCGCACCATCTACTTCGCCCCCTGGGTGACGACGCTGGTCGGCGTCGCGGTCGTCTGGCGCTACTTCTACCAGCCGCGCTTCGGCCTGCTCAACCGCGCTCTCGAGGCGGTCGGCCTGCCCGCGGTCGACTGGCTCGGCAGCACCCGCTGGGCGATGCCGGCGATCATCCTCCTCGCCATCTGGAAGAGCTTCGGTTACAACCTGGTGCTCTTCGTGGCCGGGCTGCGCAACATCCCGGCCTCGCTCTACGAGGCGGCCGAGCTCGACGGCGCCGGCGCCTGGCAGCGCTTCCGGCACGTGACGCTGCCGATGCTCGGGCCGACGCTCTTCTTCGTCGCCACCATCACGATCATCGGCAACCTGCAGATCTTCGCCGAGCCGTACGTCATGACCCGCGGCGGCAACCCGCTCAACAGCACACTGACGATCGCTCTGCACATGTTCAAGGAGGGGTTCCGCTGGTGGAACATGGGCTACGCCGCGGCGATCGCCTTCGTGCTCTGTCTGGTGGTGCTGGGCGCGACCGCTCTCCAGACGCTGCTGCTGCGCCGGCAGCGGGAGGGCGTGTGAGTCGCGCGGTGAAAGTCGTCCTGCTGCACGCCCTCCTCGGCCTCGTGGCCCTGGCCACGCTGGCGCCCCTCCTCTGGATGGGCAGCCTGTCGCTGATGCCGACGGGCGAGGCCAACGCGCTGCCGCCGCGGCTGCTGCCGAGCCGGCCGACGCTCGACCAATACCGCGCGCTCTTCGAGCAGCTCAACCTCGGGCGCAACGTCTTCAACAGCGCCTTCCTGGCGACCGCCACGACGGCGGTCTCGCTGCTCCTCAACGCCCTCGCCGGCTACGCCTTCGCCAAGCTCCGCTTCCGCGGCCGCGACCGCCTCTTCGCGCTGCTCGTCTCCGGGCTCGTCATCCCCGCCCAGGTCGCCATGCTGCCGCTCTTCCTGATGCTCAAGACGATGGGCCTCGTGAACACCTATCTCGGCGTGATGATCCCGAGCCTCGCCAGCATCGCCGGCATCTTCCTGATCCGCCAGTACGCCCTCGCGATCCCCGACGAGCTGCTCGACGCCGCCCGCGCCGACGGCGCGAGCGAGGCGCGGATCTTCCGTAGCGTCGTGCTGCCGCTCCTCCTCCCCATCCTGGTGACGCTCGCGTCGTTCACCTTCCTCGGCGTCTGGAACGATTTCATGTGGCCGCTCATCGTGCTGACCGACGACCGCAACTACACCCTGCCGGCCGCGCTCGCCAACCTCAGCGGCGAGCACGTCCAGGACACCGAGCTGATGATGGCGGGGTCGGTGGTGACGGTGCTGCCGACGCTGGTGCTCTTCTTCGCGCTGCAGCGGTACTACCTCGAAGGGATTCTGCTGGGCGGCGTGAAGGAGTGATCGCGAGTCGGCGGTGAAGCAAACAAGGGATCCAGGTAGGGAAAGACGCGCGTCGAGTCGTGCCTCGCGGCCCATCGTCGCGGCCCTGGCGGCGGCGCTCGCCGGATGCGCGATGACCACGCGCGGCGCGGCCCCGGCGGCGCGCGACGGCGGGACCGCAGGGGTCTCGGCGGCCACAGTGCCCGGCGAGCCGTCGACGGCGGCGAGATCCAGCACCACCATTTTCCCTACCCAGCTCTTGGATTCCTTCGATGCTCCTGCGCTCTGGCGTCTCGTCCCCTCCGACGGCGTCGAGGCCACCGTCGTCGCCGACGCCGGCGCGCTGCGCCTCGACTTCGACTTCCGCGGCCATGCCGGCTACGTCGTGCTGCGCCGCGAGCTGGCGCTCGCGCTGCCGGCCAACTACGCCCTGCGGCTCGCGGTGCGGGGGCGGGCGCCGCGCAACAACCTGGAGCTCAAGCTCATCGACCCGTCGCTCGAGAACGTCTGGTGGAACAACCGGCGCGGCTTCGCCTTCCCCGAGGAGTGGACGGTCCTGCGCACCAAGCGGCGCGACGTCGAGTTCGCCTGGGGGCCGGCGGGCGGCGGCACGCTGCGGCAGGTGGCGGCGATCGAGCTGGCGGTGGCGGCAGGGGAGGGGGGACGGGGAACCGTCTGGTTCGACGACCTCGCGCTCGAGCCGCTGCCGGAGGAGGGGCCCTATCGCGGGGTGCCGCGCGCGACGGCGACCTTCGAGCAGCCCGCCGGGAGCGCCAGCCTTGCCGTCGACGGCGACCCGGCGACGGCCTGGCGGCCAGGCAAGGCGCGGGCCGTCTGGGAGGTCGACTTCGGCGAGCCGCGCGAGCTCGGCGGGCTGGCGCTCGATTGGGGAGGGGAGGGGCCGGCCGACTACCGGATCGAGCTGTCGCTGGACGGCAGGGAGTGGCGGACGGTCGCGGCGTTCGAGCGCGCCGGCGGCGAGACCGCCTGGCTGCGCGTGCCCGAGGGCGAGGCGCGCTTCATCCGGGTCGCGCTCGGCCCGGCCGCCGGCGGCGCATTGCGCGAGCTGCGCCTGCTGCCGCTCGCGGTAGGGAAGAGCGCGAACGACTTCGTCGCCGCGGTGGCGAAGGAGTCGCCGCGCGGCGACTATCCACGCGCTTTCCTCGGCGAGACGGCGTTCTGGACCGTCGTCGGCCGCGACGGCGGGAGCGAGGAGGGGCTGCTCAACGAGGACGGAGCGCTCGAGCTGTGCCGGGGCGGCGCGTCGGTGGAGCCGTTCGTCGACGCCGGCGGGCGCCTCCTCACCTGGGCCGACGCCAGCTCCGAGGTCGGTCTGGCGCGCGGGCACTTGCCGCTGCCGTTCGTGAACCTCCGGTTTCCAGGCGGCTGGCGATTGGAGGTCGCGGCCGCTGTGCCGGTGGAGGGCTTCGACGGGCTCCTCGCGCGCTACCGTCTGGTCAACGAAGCGGCGGCGGCGCGCGCCGCGCGGTTGCTACTGGCAATCCGTCCCTTTCAGGTCAACCCGCCGTGGCAGTTCCTCAACCAGCCGGGGGGCGTCGCCTCGATCGAGCGGCTGGAGATCGCAACCACTTCGCCTCTCATCCCCGGCGCGCTGGCGTCCATCGGCGGCGAGACCTCGGCAGCCGACGACTCGGGTAGGGAGCCGAGCGATGCCCCGTCGCTCGCCGTGTCACCGGCTCCAATCGCCTCCGGCGCGCTCGCGTTCACCGACGGCTCTCTCGTCGCACACTTCCGTGAAGGACACCTGCCGCAGAGGGGAGTTGTCGCCGATCCGACTGGCCTGGCGGCGGGATTCTTCGCCTGGGACTTCCGGCTGGCGCCCGGCGAGGCGGGCGAGGTGATGCTCGCGGCACCGTGGAGTGGCGATGCGCCCGCCGGCCGCGCCAGTCCTTTCCCTTCCCTACCCGAATTCGCTGCTGCCTGGCAGGCGACCGCCGACTGGTGGGAACAGCGCGTGGGGAGCGTCACCTTCGACCTGCCGCCCGCCGCGGGCGACATCGCCGCCGTCGCCCGCACGGCGCTCGCTCACGTCCTGATCAACCGCGACGGCCCCGCCATCCAACCCGGCTCGCGCTCGTACGAGCGCTCCTGGATCCGCGACGGCGCCCTCACCTCCTCGGCCCTGCTGCGCTTCGGTCTCGCCGATGTGGCGCGCGATTTCCTCGCCTGGTACGCCCCGTTCCAGTTTCCGACCGGTAAGGTCCCCTGCTGCGTCGACCGCCGCGGCGCCGATCCGGTGCCGGAGAACGACAGCCCGGGCGAGCTGCTCTTCCTCGCCGCCGAGGTCTACCGCTTCACCGGCGACCGCGCGTTCCTCGAGCGCCTCTGGCCGCACGTCGAGCGGACGGTGGCCTACATCGAGGAGCTGCGCGCGCAACGGCGCACCGAGTCGTACCGGCAGCCGGACAAGCTCCCTTACTTCGGCCTGCTGCCGGAGTCGATCAGCCACGAGGGCTACTCGGCGAAGCCCGTGCACTCCTACTGGGACGACTTCTGGGCGCTCCGCGGCTTGCAGGATGCCGTCTTCCTCGCCGCGGCTCTCGGGCGGCCGGAGGCAGCGCGGCGCTGGGCGGCGAGCCGCGACGAATTCGCCGCCGATGTCCAGGCGTCGCTCCGGCGAACGATCGAGCGCGCCGGCCTCGACGTCCTCCCCGGCTCGGTGGAGCTGGCCGACTACGACCCGACCTCCTCGGCGATCGCGCTCGCGCCCGGCGGCGAGCTGGCGCGGCTGCCCCAGGCCGCCACCCGCCGCACCTTCGAGCGGTATCTGGAGGACGTCCTGGCGCGCTGGCAAGGCGGGAAGCAATGGGATGCCTACACGCCGTACGAGCTGCGCAACGTCGGCGCGCTCGTGCGCCTCGGCAGGCGCGAGGAGGCCTGGACCCTCCTCTCGCACCTCCTTGCCGACCGCCGCCCGCCGGCGTGGAACCAGTGGCCGGAGGTGACCTTCCGCGAGCCGCGCGCCGCGCGCTTCCTCGGCGACCTGCCCCACACTTGGGTCGGTTCCGAGTTCCTGCGCGCCCTCGCCGACCTCTTCTGGTACGAAAGCGAGCCGGGAGAGGTGGTCCTCGCCGACGGCATCCCGCTGGCCTGGCTCGCCAGCGGCCCGGTCGCCGTCCGCGGTCTGCACACCCCGTGGGGCCCTCTCGCGCTCAGCGCCCGCCTCGCCGGCGGCGCCGTCACCCTGCGCCTCGCCGGCGGGCTCACCCTCCCGCCCGGCGCCCGCCTCCGCCTGCGGTCACCGCTCGGCGACCGGACGCGCGAGGCGCTCGTGGACGGCAACCCGGCGGCGGCCGGGACCGCGGCGCGCGAGATCGTCGTCGGCCGGCTGCCGGCCGAGGTCACCTTTCGCTGAGTCTGTCCTCTGCAGAGGACGCAGAGGCGCCGGGACCTGGTGCCGGAGAAGGGAGTCGAACCCTTATGGGCTTGCGCCCGGGGGATTTTGAGTCCCCTGCGTCTGCCATTCCGCCACTCCGGCTTGCGCGCGGCGGCCCGCGATCTTAGCAGCCTGAACCCGCCGCCTTGACGCAAGCCCCGGCGGTGGTGTATAAATAGGCGCGTAAGCGTAAGTCCTTCAGCGACTTGCTTGCCGTACGTCCAACATATTCCTCACAGGTCCAAGGGAGTTGGGAACGTGACATTCAAGGTCGGTCAGAAAGTGGTTTACCCCAACCACGGCGTGAGCTTGGTCGAGAAGATCGAGCCGACGAAGATGGACGGGACCGAACAGACGTACTACCACCTGCGGCTGTTGTCCAACAACTCGAAGGTGATGATTCCGAAGACGAACCTCGAGCTGGTCGGGCTGCGTCCGCTCTGCCACTCGCGGGAGATCCGCGCTCTCTTCGACATCCTCGAGGACGGCAACATCGACACGTACAAAGACTGGAAGGGTCGCTACAAGCAGAACCTCGACAAGATGAAGACCGGGCGGCTGACCGAGGTGGCCGAGGTGCTCAAGAACCTCCGCCTCGTCTCCCAGCGCAAGAGCCTCTCGTTCCGCGAGAAGAAGATGTACGAGCGGGCCAAGTACTTCATCGTCAGCGAGGTGGCGCACGTCAGAGACCTCACCGAGCGCGAGGCCGAGGTGATGGTCGAGCAGGCGCTGACCTCGAGCCTCGAGAAGCGCCAGAGCGCGAAGGCGAGCTGAGGCCGGATCGACGTAAGGCCGTGAACAAGGACAACCTGCTGTACGCCCTGGCCGGGCTGTTTCTGGGGTTCGTCTCGAGCTACCTGATGTTCGAGGCCATGGCGGTGCGCCAGCCGGCGCGGCGCCTGGCCGGCGCCGCCGTCGAGCCGTCAGGCGCGATGCCCGGCGGCGAGGCGGCGCAAGCGCCGCCCGGCGGCGAGGCCGGGGTCGCCAGCATGGAGCAGGTGCAGCGCCTCCGCGACCACGTCGCCGCCAACCCGGACGACGCCCCGGCCGTGCTGCAGCTCGCCGGCCTGAACTTTCAGATCCAGAACTGGGCCCGGGCCCGCGACCTCTACACGCAGTACCTGAAGCTCCGCCCCGACCAGCCGGACGTGCTGTCCGACCTCGGCGTGACCTACCACGAGCTGGGCGAGCCGAAGGAGGCGCTGCGGCTCTTCGACCGCGCGCAGGAGGTCCAGCCGGACCACTGGCAGTCGCGCTTCAACGAGGTCATCGTCCTCGCGCTCGACCTCCAGGACTACGCCGCCGCCGAGGCGGTCATCGCCGAGCTGAAACGACTGCAGCCGGACAACCAGGACGTGGTGCAGCTCGAAGCCGAGGTGCAGCGCCGCAAGGCGGCGTAGACCCTGCGACCTTTCTGGGGAGGATCGCCCAGAAGGCTCAGGGACGATCCAAGCGGGCGAATGCCCACATACGCCGAGGTCGCCGTCCCGGTGCCTCTCCCTGGGGCGCTCACGTACGAGGTCCCCGATGCCTTCGCCGCCCAGGCTCGACCAGGCGTGCGGGCGCGGGTGCTGGTGGGGCGGCGGCGCACCATGGGCGTCGTCGTGGGGGTGCGGACCGAGCGCCCGGAGGGGATCGAGCTGCGGCCGCTCGAGGAGATCGTCGATCTCGAGCCGGTGCTCGGCCCCGAGCTGCTGGCGCTGGCGCGCTGGGTCGCCGACTACTACGTGGCGCCGCTCGGCGAGGTGCTGCGGGCCCTGCTGCCGCCCGATCTGCCGCCGTGGGGTGACCGCCGCGTCTGGCTGACCGACGCCGGGGCGCTGGCGCCGCCGCGCTCGGGCGCGGAGGCGGCGGTCGTCGAGGCGCTCCGCGACGGCGGGCGGCTGAGCGCCGCCGAGCTGCAGGCGCGGCTCCGGCTGCCGGAGCTGCCGGAGGTCCTCGAGCGGCTCGCGGCCGCCGGCCGGATCGGACGCGAGGAGAGGGAGCGGCGCGGGGCGCGCTACGTGGCCGCGGTCGAGCTCCCGCCCGGCGATCGCGCGGCGCAGCGGGCGGCGTGCGGGCGCTCGCTCCCGGGCCAGGCGGTCGTCGAGTACCTGGCCGCCGTCGGCCGGCCGGCGACCGTCGCCGAGGTCGGGGCCGCGACCGGCGCCAGCCCGGCGGTGGTGCGGCGCCTGGTGCAGCGCGGCGTGCTGCGGCAGTTCACCCAGGTCGAGAAGCTGCCGCTCGACCGTCACATGCTCGGCGCTCAAGCGTTCGCGCCGGGCTCAGGGTCAGATCTGGCCGGTGGAGGAGCCCGCGGCCCGGCGCCGCTGCGCCTCCGCGCCGATCAGCAGGCGGCGCTGCGCCGGCTGACGGATGCGGCCGCCGCGGGGCGCTATGCGCCGTTCCTCCTCCAGGGCATGACCGGCTCGGGGAAGACCGAGGTCTACCTGCGCGCCGCCGAGACGGCACTGGCGGCCGGCCGCTCGGTGCTGCTGCTGGTGCCGGAGATCGCGCTGGTGCCCGCCCTGGCGCGCGCCGCCGAGCAGCGCTTCGGCACCGACCTCGCGATCCTGCACTCCGGCCTCGGCGGTCCCGAGCGGCAGCAGGAGTGGGAGCGGGTGCGGCGCGACGAGGCGCGGGTGGTGCTCGGGCCGCGCTCCGCCCTCTTCGCGCCGCTCACCGACCTCGGCCTGGTCGTCGTCGACGAGGAGCAGGACCCCGCCTACAAGCAGGAGAGCGTGCCGCGCTACCACGGGCGCGACCTCGCCCTGGTGCGCGGGCGCGAGACGGGCGCGGTGACCGTCCTCGTCTCGGCCACCCCGAGCATGGAGAGCCGCCACAACGCCACGCGCGGCAAGCTCGGGCTGCTGCAGCTCACCGAGCGGGTGGGGCAGGGCGGGTTGCCGGAGGGGGTGCTGGTCGACCTGCGCGGCATCGCGACGCGGCGGCCGGGAGAGGTCCACTTCTCGCCGCGGCTGCGCGAGGAGATCGGCGCCGCGCTGGCCGCCGGCGACCAGGTGATCCTGCTGCGCAACCGGCGCGGCTACTCGCCGCTGCTCCTCTGCCGCGCCTGCGGCGAGGACATGCGCTGCGATGAGTGTGGCCTGCCGCGCACCTACCACCGCCGCGCCGCGCGCCTGCTCTGCCACTACTGCGGCTCGACGCTGGCCGTCCCCAGCCGCTGCCCGACCTGCGGCGAGACGGCGCTCGAGCCGATCGGCGCCGGCACCGAGCGCGTTGAGGAGACCTTCGCCGAGCTGTTCCCCGGCGTGGCATTGGACGTCCTCGACCGCGACACCGCGCGCCGCGCCGGCGGGCCCGCCGCCATCCTCGAGCGCTTCGCGCGCGGCGAGGTGCAGGTGCTGATCGGCACGCAGATGGTGTCGAAGGGGCACCACTTCCCGGCGGTGGCGCTGACCGCGGTGCTGGCCGCCGACACCTACCTCGGCTTCCCCGACTTCCGCGCCGTCGAGCGCACCTACAACCTGCTCGTCCAGATCGCCGGCCGCGCCGGGCGCGGCGATCGGCCGGGGAAGGTCGTCATCCAGACCTATCACCCCGACCACTACGCCATCCAGGCCGCGCTGCGCCAGGACGACGAGAGCTTCGCGCGCGAGGAGCTGCGCTTCCGTCGCGTCTTCCACTATCCGCCCTACACGCGCATGGTGCAGCTCCTCACTCATGGCCGCAACCGCGCCAAGGCCGAGGAGCGGGTGCGGGAGCTGGCGGCCAGGGTGGCGGACCACCCCCTCGCCGGCGGCGTGCGCGTCACCGGCCCCGCCCCGGCGCCGCTCGAGCGTTTGCGCGGCGAATGGCGCTTCCAGCTCCTCCTCCGCTCGGCGGCGCTGCGCGACCTCCACCGCCTCCTCGCCGACGTCCTCCCGCCGCCCCCGCTCAAGGGTCTCGTGGTAGACGTCGACCCCCAGCAACTTCTATAGTGCCAATCCCCATGGCGACGCAGGAGGTCTCGTTCGAGGAGGTGCTCGCCGAGCTGCGGCGGAAGATCGAGGAGCTGGAGGGGTATCCGGCCGGCAGCGGCTACGAGAAGGAGATCGAGCGGCTGCGCTCGGCGCTGCGCAAGCAGACCGCCGACATCTACGGTGGCCTATCGCGCTGGCAGAAGACGCTCGTCGCCCGCCATCAGGACCGCCCCTACACTCTCGACTTCGTCGCCCATCTGATGACCGACTGGGTGGAGCTGCACGGCGACCGCGGCTTCGCTGACGACGCGGCCATCGTCACCGGGTTCGCGACCTTCCGCGGCCGGAGCGTGGCCGTCGTCGGCCACCAAAAGGGGCGCAGCACCAAGGAGCGCATCCAGCGCAACTTCGGCCAGCCGCGTCCGGAGGGCTACCGCAAGGCGCTGCGCATCATGCACCTCGCCGAACGCTTCGGGCGGCCGGTGCTCACCTTCATCGACACCGCGGGCGCCTACCCGGGCATCGACGCCGAGGAGCGTGGCCAGGCCGAGGCGATCGCCCACAACCTCATCGAGATGGCGGCGCTGCGGGTGCCGATCGTGGTCACCATCACCGGCGAAGGGGGGAGCGGCGGCGCCCTCGCTCTCGGCATCGGCGATCGCGTCTACATCCTGGAGTACGCCACCTACTCGGTCATCTCCCCCGAGGGCTGCGCCGCCATCCTGTGGAAGGACCAGGAGCGGAAGGCCGACGCCGCCGAAGCGATGCGCCTGACCGCCCCCGACCTGCTGGCTCTCCGCGTCGTCGACGGCATCGTCTCCGAGCCGCTGGGCGGTGCCCACACCGATCCCGCCGAGACCTGCCGGCGCGTCGGCGAGACGGTGCACGCCGCGCTCGCCGAGCTCGAGCGCAAGCCGGTGGACCAGCTCCTCGCCGAGCGCTATCAGAAGTTCCGCCAGCTCGGGGTCTACGAAGAGAGCTGATTCAGGCGCCGTTTCCCTGCGCTTGGCCGGCCCATGGAGTAGGATGGGCCAGCGTGTTCGTTGACGCCGTCTTTCCCTACCTGAATCTTTTTCTTCTTCTCCCGGCCAAATGACAGCCAGCACTCTTCGACCCACCGCGGAATGGATGGCGGCAGCCGTCCCTCCCGCCGCCGCGGAGATCGCCGCCGCCGGTCATCCACCCTGGCTGGCTGAGCTGCTCGCGCGCCGCGGGGTCGTGGACGCCGAAGGAGCCGGTCGGTTCCTGGCTCCGTCCCTCGATCAGCTCCACGACCCGTTCCACCTCGCCGGCATGCAGGCCGCGGTCGAGCGCCTGCTCGCCGCTCGCGAGCGCGGCGAGCAGGTGGCGATCGTCGGCGACTACGACGTCGACGGCGTGACCGGGACGGCGCTGCTGCTCGCCGTCTTTCGCGCTTGCGGCCTCACCGCCCACGCCGTCCTGCCGCATCGCATGCGCGAGGGGTACGGCTTCCAGACGGTGCACGTCGAGCGCGCCCGGGAGCTGGGGTGCACGCTCGTCGTCACCGTCGACTGCGGCGCCTCGGCGGGCGAGGCGGTCGAGAGCGCAGCCCGCGCCGGGCTCGAGGTGGTGGTGACCGACCATCACCTGCCGGGACGACCGCTGCCCGCGGGCACGATCGTGATCAACCCGCGGCAGCCGGGGTGCTCGTACCCCTTTCCGGACCTCTGCGGCGCCGGCTTGGCGCTCAAGCTCGCGCTGGCCTTCGCGGGCCGCTGCGGGCGGGACGTCAACGCCTTGCGCCTGCTGCGCATCGCCTGCCTCGGCACGATCGCCGACGTCGTGCCGCTGACCGGCGAGAACCGCGTCATCGCGGCGCTCGGGCTGCGGGCGCTCGCCGACGCGCGCTCGCCGGGCCTGCGGGCGCTGATCGGCCGCGCGGGCTTGAAGCCGCCGTTCAGCGCCGCCGACGTGGGCTACCGGCTGGGGCCGCGCCTCAACGCCGCCGGCCGTCTCGACACCGCCGACCGCGCGCTCGAGTTGCTGATGACCCGCGACCCGCGCCGGGCGGGCGAGCTGGCGGAGGCGCTCGAGACCTGCAACCGCGACCGCCAGGGCGAGGAAACGCGAGCGGTGGAGGAGGCACGGCAGCAGGTGGAGGAGCGCGGTGCGTTGCCCGCCATCGTGGTCGCCTGGAGCGCGGGCTGGCACCGCGGCGTCGTGGGCGTGGCCGCGGGCCGGCTGGCCCAGGAGCTGCACCGGCCGGCGGTGTTGCTGGCGCTCGACGACGAGGTCGCGACCGGCTCGGGGCGGAGTGTGCCGGGAGTCGGACTGCACGGCTTCCTGGTGCGCTGGAGCGAGCGGCTGGAGCGCTTCGGCGGGCACGCGCAGGCGGTCGGGCTGACGGTGCGCGCCGAGCGGCTGCCGGAGCTGGCGCGCGAGTGGGAGGAGGCGGCCTCCGCCTGGCCCGAGTCCACGCGCACGCCGCGGCTCGAATACGAGCTCGAGCTGCCGCCCGGGTCGCTCGACGCCGGGCTCCTGGCGCGGCTCAAGCGGCTCGAGCCGTTCGGCCAAGGGAACCGCCAGCCGCTGGTGCGCACCGGCCCGCTCACTCTCGCCTCGACGCCGCGCCTCTTCGGCCGCGGCCACCTCGCGGCGCGGACCCGCGGCGGCGACGGCGCGTCGCTGCACGTCGTCGGCTGGGGCTGGGGCAAGCGCGCCAGCGAGCTCGCCGCCGCTCCCTTCGAGGCGCTCGGGCACCTCGAGGAGGACAGCTACACCGGCGCCCCGGTGCTGCGGCTGGTGGATGCCCGCGCGGTCTGAAGGCAAGGCACTCGGCAAAAAGCGGGCCAGCGGCACGTAGAATGGCCGCCTGATGGCGCCCGCCCCTCGCCGACCACCGGTTCGCGCCATCCGCGGTCTGCTGCTCGTCGCCCTCCTGGTGGTGGTCGTGGGGCTGGTGGGGCTCTACCTCTTCGGCCGCGCCGGGCGCCAGCCGGTGCAGACGATGCCGGTCGCGCCGGGCGCCGAGGGCGGCGCGCGCGGCGAGGACGTGACGCTCATCGGCGAGGACTTCGACTACACCTACACCGAGGGCAAGCGGCCGCTCTTCCGCATCCGTGGCGAGAGCATTCGCGCCGACCGTTTCGGGACGATCTTCCTCGACGGCGTCGGCCTGACGCTCTACGACGACGAGGGCAGGGCCTACGAAGTGCAGAGCCGCGAGGCGAGCTTCAACCGCGAGCAGAACGAGGGACGGCTGCGCGGGCGGGTGTTCCTGCGCGGGCCGAACGGCCTCGAGCTCGTGACGCCGGTGCTGCAGCTCCGCGACAAGGGGCGCCTCTTGGTGAGCACGCGGCCGGTCCAGCTCCGCTACGCCGGCGAGTACGTGGCGCGGGCGACGCGGCTGCGCGTCCATCTCCAGGAGGAGGTCTTCGAGCTGTTCGGCAACGTCACGGTAGAGAGCGTGCCGGGGCGGCCGCGGCCGGTCGTCCTGCACGCGGGCCAGGTGACCTACGAGCGCGGCAAGCGCACGCTGCGCGCCGAGCGGCGGGTGACCTTCCGCCGCGGCGTCGAGGAGGAGGTGCGGGCGCAGCGGGTGACCGCCTTCCTGACCGAGGACGAGCGCTCGCTCGTCTTCCTGCGCGGCCTCTGGGGAGTCGCCGGGAGGTCCCGCTCGCTGCGCGCCGGCGCGGCCCCGACGGCGCTGCGCTTCAGCGGCAACGAGCTGGCAGTCCTCATGCAACCCGGCGGGGCCGTGGCGAGCCATGTCGACCTCAACGCGCCGCCGCGGCAGCCGGCGCTGATCGAGACGACCGGCGCCGACGGCGTGGTGCGGACGCTGCGCACGCCGCGCCTCTCCGGCCAGCTCGAGCAGGGCGCGCTCGTCCAGGCGAACGCCGACGGCGGCGTGACGATGAGCGAGTCAGGCGCGAAAGCTTTCGCGCCGGGCTCCGATCGATCCTGGGAGCGCCGTCCGTCGCGCGCCCAGCGCGACGGGCTCCCGGGCGGGCGGCCGCCGCTCGCGCGCACCGCCAAGGGGAGGCGCGCCGAGGCCCGCTTCCGCGCCGACGGCCAGCTCGCGGTGCTCAGCCTCTCCGAGCAGGTGCGCTTCAACGACCCCGGGGTCAAGGCCGAGGGCGACCGCGCCGTGCTCGACCTCGATCAGGGGCGCGGCGAGTTCTTCGGCAATCCGGTGCACGCCGAGAGCGACCGCGGGCGGATGACCGGTCCGCACCTCGTCTACACCCGCGAGCACGGGCTGTTGCAGGCCGACGGCGGCGTGCGCGCGGTGCTCGAGCAGGCCGACTCGGCAGAGCTGGCGGCCTCGCCGCTCGGCGAGGGCGAAGGGCCGGTCCACGTCGAGTCGCGCGAAGCCTTCTGGCGCGACCAGCCGCAGGGGTTTCTCTTCCGCGGCGACGTCCGCGCCTGGCGCGGCAAGAACCTGCTGCGCGCCGCCGAGGTGCGCGGCGACCAGGCCGGGGAGGAGAAGAAGCTGACGGCGAGCGGCGGCGTCAAGACCTTGTGGGTGCCGGCGCAGGAGGCGAAGGCGCGGCCGCGGCCGGCGTCGCAGCCGGCCGGAGCCGCGGCCGCCACGGGAGAACCGAGCGCCGCGGGGCCGATCGAGGTGACCGCCGACGGGCTGCTCTACCGCGAGGCGGCGCAGCTCCTCACCTACACCGGCGGCGTGCGCGTCGACCAGCAGGCGCGGACGCTCGCCTGCCGGACGCTCGAGGTCGAGCTCGACGACGACGGGCAGGCCGAGCGGATGACCTGCACCGGCGACGCACGGGTCAACGACCCGCAGGCCGGCCGCACGATCGAAGGCGAGAAGGCCGTCTACCATCTCGCCGAGCGGCGGATCGAGATGTTCGGCGAGCCGGTGGCGGTGCGCGACCGCGACGGCAACCGCGTGCAGGGGCGGCGCCTGGACTACTTCGTCGACGACGGGCGGGTCGAGGTGCGGGGACGGAGCGCGGAGGGGGGGCAGTGAGCGCCGGGGCGCAGCCGCAGCATCTGGCGACGACCAGTCTGCAGAAGGTGTACCGCGGCCGCGCGGTGGTGCAGGACGTCTCGATCGACGTCGCGCCGGGGGAGATCGTCGGGCTCCTGGGCCCCAACGGCGCCGGGAAGACGACGACGTTCTACATGGTCGTCGGCCTGACGCCGCCGGATGCCGGCAGCGTCGTCCTCGGCGACGAGGACATCACCGAGCTGCCCATGTACCTGCGCGCACAGCGCGGCATCAGCTACCTGCCGCAGGAGCCGTCGATCTTCCGCAAGATGTCGGTCGAGGACAACCTGCGGGCGATCTTCGAGACTCTCGACCTCTCGCACGCCGAGCAGGAGCGCCGCATCGACCAGCTCATCACCGACTTCGGGCTGACCCGCGTGCGCAAGAACAAGGGCTACTCGCTGTCGGGCGGCGAGCGGCGGCGGGTCGAGATCGCGCGCGCCCTGGTCATCAGTCCCTGGTATATCCTGTTGGACGAGCCCTTCGCGGGGATCGACCCGATCGCCGTGTTGGACATCCAGGGCATCATCCGGCACCTCAAGAAGATGGGCATCGGAGTCCTGATCACCGACCACAACGTGCGGGAGACATTGAAGATAACGGACCGGGCCTATATCATCAACAACGGCGAGATCCTGCGTTCCGGCACCCCCCCCGAACTGGCCGCGGACTCGCAGGTGCGGAAAATCTACCTCGGTGAGGACTTCAGGCTGTAAGGGCGTTCCCGCATGGCACTAGAGCAGAAACTCTCGCTGAAGCTGGCGCAGAAACTGGTGATGACGCCGTCGCTGCAGCAGGCGATCAAGCTGCTGCAGATGACACGGATGGAGCTCGAGACGCTGCTCACCCAGGAGCTGGTCGAGAACCCGGTCCTGGAGGAGCCCGAGGCCGCGCCCGAAGAGGAGGCGTCGCCGGAGGAGGAGCCCCAGCAGGAGGCCGCCAACGGCGAAACCCTCGACCACGGCGAGTCGATGGAGAACATCGACCTCGACGCCTACTTCGGCGACTACTGGGAGAGCTCCGCCTACTCCTCGATGGCCGAGGAGCGGGAGGAGCCGCCAATCGAGAACAGCCTCACCCGCGAGCCAGACCTCTACGACCACCTACTCTGGCAGCTCCACATGGCCGAGGTCCCGCCGCGCCTGCGCGAGATCGCCGAGCTGATCATCGGCAACCTGAACCCCGACGGCTTCCTCGCTGCGACCTGCGAGGAGATCCGGGCGATGGGCGACGCGCCGGCCGACGGCGAGGAGAGCTGCGGCTACACGCTCGCCGAGGTCGAGGAGGCGCTCGAGCTGGTGCGCGGCTTCGACCCGCCGGGAATCGCCTGCCACGACCTCCAGGAGAGCCTGCTGCGGCAGCTCGACACCCTCGAGGTGCCGGCCGACCACCTCGCCCGCCGGGTGATCGGCGAGGCCTGGGACCTCTTCCTGCGCCGCCAGTTCCCGGCGGTGGCGAAGAAGCTCGGGATCGAGCTGGCCGATCTCGAGCCGGCGGTCGAGCTGATCCGCGGCCTCGAGACCCAGCCGGGACGGAAGTTCTCGACCGAGCGGGCGCACTACATCGAGCCGGACGTCTTCGTCCGCCGCGTCGGCGACGAATACGTCATCCAGTTGAACGACGATGGCCTGCCGCGGCTGCGCGTCTCCCGCGCCTATCGCCGCATGCTGCAGACGATGCGCAGCGAGGGGCAGCAGAGCGAGGCGCAGCAATTCATCAAAGACAAAATACGCTCCGCAGTCTGGCTCATCAAGAGCCTCGATCAGCGGCAGCGCACTATTTACAAGGTCGCCGCCTCGATCATCCGCCAGCAGCGGGAGTTCCTCGACCAGGGCATCGAGTACCTGCGGCCCATGGTGCTGCGCGACGTGGCCGAGGACATCAGCATGCACGAGTCGACGGTCAGCCGCGTCGTGTCCAACAAGTACATGCACACGCCGCGCGGCCTGTTTCCGATGAAGTTCTTCTTCCACAGCGGCATCGACCGCGAGTACGGCGAGAACATCTCGTCGCTCACCGTCAAGCGCAAGATCGAGCAGCTCATCCAGTCCGAAGACCCGAAGCGGCCGCTCTCGGACAGCGAGCTGATGCGCATCTTGAACCGCGAAGGCATCCAGATCGCTCGCCGCACGGTGGCGAAGTACCGCGACGAGCTCTCGATCCCGTCCTCGACCGACCGCAAGCAGATCTTCTAGGCGGGGCGGCGCGCAACGGTGAAGGAGGCCAAAGGCATGAACATCGAGTACATCGGCAGGAACTTCCACCTCGACGAGCGGGTCCGCGCCTACGCCGCGGAGAAGCTGGAGAAGCTGACGAAGTTCCTCGATGAGCCGATCGAAGGGCGGGTGACGCTCGAGATCGAGAAGCACCGCCATAGGGCCGAGATCCACGTCACGCACCGGCTGGGCGTCCTGACCGCCACCGAGGAGACCGACGGCACGATGGTCGACGCCATCAACCTGGCGACGGAGAAGATCGAGCAGCAGGCCCGCCGCGCCCACGGGCGGCTGGTCGACAAGCGGCGGCGCGGCGACCGCAACGGCCACCGCTGGCCACTCGAGATCCTCGACCGCGAGAGCTTGGCCGGCGGCGGCGAGCCGCGCGTCATCCGCACGACCCACCTGCAGATCAAGCCGATGACGATCGAGGAGGCGGCGCTACTGCTCGAAGAGTCGAAGCACGAGTTCGTGGTTTTTCGCGACTCGGCGAGCGACCGGGTCAGCGTCCTCTACAAGCGCAAGGACGACAACTACGGCCTGATCGCGCCCGAGTTCTAGCGAGGAAGGCGGACCGGCCCTGGCGATGCGCCTCGAGGCCCTGACGCGGCCGGAGCTGATCTTCCCCGAGATCCACGCCGCCGACGCAGAAAACGCGCTACGCGCCTGCGCCCGCGAGATCGCGGCGGCCGGTCGCGTCGCCGACGCCGAGGAGCTCTACCAGAAGCTGATGGAGCGCGAGCGGCTGGGTTCGACGGGAGTCGGCGGCGGGGTGGCGATCCCGCACTGTAAGCTGCGCGGACTGCGCCAGCCGGTGGTGGCGATCGGCCGGGTCGAGCCGGGGGTGGAGTTCGACGCGCCCGACGCGCAGCCGGTGCGGGCCCTCTTCGTCGTCGTCTCGCCGCTCGACGCGCCGGCCGAGCACCTGCAGGTGCTCTCGGCCGTGTCGCGCTGGATCAAGGACGGCCACCATGTAGAGCGCCTGCTCGAGCTTGACGAGCGCGAGCCGATCTGGGAGCTGCTGGGCGGCGGCGGGCGGTGAGGGGGTACCTGTGAACGTCGAGCGCTGGGTCGCGGTCGCAGAGCTGCTGGGCGAAGAGCTCTCGGACCTCCACCTGCGCGTCCTCTCCGGCGAGTCGCACCTCGACAACCGGATCGTCAACCCGCGGGTGCAGAAGCCGGGGCTCGCCTTCGCCGGCTACTACGCCTACGTCAAGCCGGGACGCGTGCAGATCGTCGGCGAGAGCGAGACCGAGTACCTGAAGACGCTCGAGCCGGAGGAGCGGCAGGAGCGCTTCGAGCGCATCACCAGCCTGCCGGTGCCGGTGTTCGTGATCACCAAGGGGATCGAGCCGCTGCCCGGGTTCCTCCTCGCCTGCCAGCGGCGCGAGCTGCCGGTCCTCTCCTCGCCCGAGCTCTCTTCGACGGTCATCAAGCGCATCAGCTACTTCCTCGAGGACCACCTCGTCCCCTCGACCACCTTGCACGGCGTGCTGCTCGAGGTTTACGGCCTCGGGGTGCTGCTGATCGGCGAGAGCGGGGTGGGGAAGAGCGAGTCGGCGCTCGACTTGATCTCGCGCGGCCACAGCCTGGTCGCCGACGACCGGGTGACCGTCAAGCGCTATCCCAATGGCGAGCTCGTGGGCTACTGCGAGGGGCCGCTGCGCCACCACATGGAGCTGCGCGGCATCGGCATCATCAACGTCCAGGACCTCTTCGGCCTCGCCGCGGTGCGCGAGCAGACGGCGATCGACCTGGTGATCGAGCTCGAGCACTGGGAGACGGGGCAGACTTACGATCGCCTGGGGCTGGACGAGACGCTGTTCGACATCCTCGACACCCCGATCCCCTACATCCGCATGCCGGTCGCCCTGGGCCGCAACATCAGCATCCTGGTCGAGATCGCCGCGCGCAACCACGTGCTGAAGCTCCAGGGCCACCACTCCGCCCGCGAGTTCGCCCGCAAGCTCGAGGAACAGCTTGAGCGCAATCGCAGCCGACAGCTCCTCGAAGGCTGACTCGCGGGCGAAGCTCGTGCTCATCACCGGCCTCTCGGGGTCGGGCAAGAGCAGCGTCGCCAAATGCTTCGAGGACCTCAACTACTACACCGTCGACAACCTCCCGCTGCCGCTGCTGCGGCAGTTCCTGGACAGCCCGCTTGAGCTGGCGCCCGGCTTCGACCGCATCGCCGTCGTCACCGACGTGCGCGCGCCCGGCTTCGCCGAGGAGTTCCCGCGCCTGCTCGCGACCCTCGACCGCGAGCGGATCGAGCTCACCCTCCTCTTCCTCGAGGCCTCCGACGAGATGTTGGTGCGCCGCTTCTCGGAGACCCGCCGCCCGCACCCCCTCGCTCCCGACCGCCCGGTCATCGAGGGCATCCAGCGCGAGCGCGAGCTCCTCGCCGAGCTGCGGGCGCGCGCCGACATGGTGCTCGACACCAGCGCGTGGTCGATCCACGAGATCCGCGCGCAGGTCTTCCGCGAGTTCGCGGCGCATCCGGGCGAGGCGTCGGGGATGGTGGTGTCGCTGGTCTCCTTCGGCTTCAAGCACGGCATTCCGTACGGCACGGACCTCCTCTTCGACGTCCGCTTCCTCTGCAACCCGCACTTCATCCCCGGGCTGCGCGAGCGCACCGGCCAGGACCCCGAGGTCGAGGAATATCTCCGCCGCGAGCCCGATTACGAAGAAGTGGTGGTCCGCCTGACCGACCTGCTGCTCTTTCTGCTGCCCCGCTATCGCCAGGAGAACCGGAGCTACGTCACCGTGGCGGTGGGCTGCACCGGCGGGCGCCATCGCTCGGTGGCGGTCTGCGAGCGGCTGCGGGCGCGGCTGGAAGAAGCGGGCTGGCCGGCGCGGGTGGTCCATCGAGACGTAGCGCGATAGCTTGATCCGGCGCCCCCTCTCGGGCCTCCCCAGGGAGGGAGGTTGCGCGTTGCGCTACGATAGCCGCCGGTCCGCCACGACCATGATCGGAACGTTGATCCTGACCCACGGCGGCGTGGCGCGGGAGCTGCTGGAGGCGGCCCGCGTCATCGTCGGCCCGATGCCCACCTTCGAAGCGCTGTCGCTCGATTGGGGCGACTGCTTCGAGGACGCGCAGACGAAGATCCGCGGTGCCCTCGAGCGCCTCGACCAGGGCGAGGGCGTGCTGATCCTGACCGACATGTTCGGCGGCACGCCGTGCAACCTGGCGGTCAAGTTCCAGTGCGCCGACAAGGTCGAGGTGATCGGCGGGGTGAACCTGCCGATGGTCCTCCGCCTAGCCGGGCTGCGCGACGGCGGCATGACGCTCGCCGAGGCGGCGCGGTGGCTGCAGGTCAAGGGGCAGCGAAGCATCTGCCTGGCCAGCGACGTCCTCGAGACCAGGCCTCCGGGCGCGGCAGCGCCGGAGACCGGAGAGGCCGGCGAGGCGCCGGCCGTCACGGAGGACCGGGCCGGGAAAACCGCGGGTGGTTGAGCGCGAGGTCGAGATCGTCAACCGCCTCGGCCTGCACGCGCGCGCAGCGGCAAAGCTGGTGCAGACCGCCTCGGGCTTTCGCAGCCGGGTCGTGCTGCAGAAGGACGGCGAAGAGGTCGACGCCAAGAGCATCCTGGGGCTGCTGCTGCTGGCGGCGGCGCAGGGGACGCGGCTGCGAGTGGTCTGCGACGGCCCCGACGAGGCGGAGGCGTTGGACGCCGTCGCCTCGCTGATCGCCAAGCGGTTCGACGAGGAGAGCTGAGGGCACGAGTGGCCAACCCCGAGATGCAGGTCTTGAGCGGCATCGGCGTCTCGCCGGGAGTCGCCGTCGGCCGCGTGGTGTCCATCCAGACGCGGCTCGGGGAGACCTACCGCTTCACGCTCGCCGAGGAGGACGTCGAGCCCGAGGTCGAGCGGCTCTACGAGGCGGTCCGCCACGCCGAGCGCGAGCTGCGGCGGATCCGCGAGAAGGCGGGCGAGGAGCTGGGCACGGAGCTGGCGGCGATCTTCGACGCCCACGTGCTGCTGATGAACGACCGCAACTTCCTCGGTCGCATCGTCGACCGCATCCGCACCAAGCGGGTCAACGCCGAGTGGGCGGTGCAGAAGACGGCGACGGAGCTCGACACGCTGTTCGCCGCGATCAATGATTCGTATTTGCGCGAACGAAGCGAAGATCTTACCGACGTCAGCCGCCACATCCTGCGCAGCCTGCAGGGAATCGCGCACCACGAGCTGTCGGAGCTGGGTGAGGACGTGGTCATCGTCGCCGACGACCTGACGCCAGCCGACGCCGTGCGCCTGGGGCGCGAGCGCGTCGTCGGCTTCGTCATCGAGAGCGGCGGCCGCACCTCGCACACCGCAATCATCGCCCGCTCGCTTCATCGCGCCGCGGTCGCCGGCGTCGACGGGGTGTCCGAGATGCAGCTCGACGACGCGCCGGTGATCGTCGACGGCGAGGCGGGGAAGGTCATCGTCCACCCGACGTCGGAGGTGCTGGCGCGCTACCGGGAGCGAACCGCGGAGCTGGCGCGCGAGGAGCGGGACCTGCTGGCGACGGCGACACTCGAGGCGGTAACCCGCGACGGCGTCGCCGTGGCGCTGATGGCCAACGTCGACCTGCCCGAGGAGCTGGCGGAGGTCACCTGCTTTGGTTCCTGCGGCATCGGGCTCTACCGCAGCGAGTTCCTCTACATCGAGAAGAGCCCGGCGCTGCCCACCGAGGACGAGCACGTCGCCATCTATCGGCGCATGGTCGAGACGGCCGCGCCCGAGCCGGCGATCATCCGCACCTATGACCTCGGCGGCCGCAAGCTGGCGCGCGAGCTGATGGCCACGCACGAGGACAACCCGGTACTCGGCCTGCGCGGCATCCGCCTGACCCTCTCGCGGCCCGACATCTTCCGCACCCAGCTCCGGGCGCTGCTGCGCGCCGCCGAGCACGGCGAGCTGTGGATCCTCTTGCCGATGGTCTCGACGGTTGAGGAGGTGCGCCGCTTCCGCGCCTTCAGGTCGGAGGTGATGGAGGAGCTGGCGTGCGAGGGCGTCTCCTTCCGCCGCGACGTGCCGCTCGGCGTCATGATCGAAGTGCCGGCGGCGGCGATGATCGCCGACGTGCTGGCCCGCGAGGTCGACTTCTTCTCGATCGGCACCAACGACCTCATCCAGTACTCGCTCGCGGTCGACCGCAACAACGAGCACGTGGCCGACCTCTACCAGCCGTTTCATCCCGCCATTCTGCGCATGCTACGGTTCGTCCTCGACAGCGCGCGCGCGGCCAGGATCGAGGTCAGCCTGTGCGGCGAGATGGCCGCCGATCCGCGCTGCGCCGCGCTGCTGCTCGGCCTCGGGCTGCGGCGGATGTCGATGAGCCCGCGAGCCATCCCGGGGATCAAGACGCAGCTCCGGGAGCTGGCCATGCCTGAGCTCGCGGAGCTGGCGGTGCGCTGCGCCGGCCTGGCCACGGCCGCCGAGGTCCAGCACGAGGTCGAGAGCTTCCTGGCGGCGGCGCACGGCGCGGCGGCGAGCCGCGCGCACCGGCGGGCGGCCAAACTTCAGGAGAGGGAGGCGCATGCGGCTGCCGACAAGGCGCGTCGAAAAGCCCTGGGGGCATGAGCTCATCTTCGCCCACACCGAGCGCTACGTGGGCAAGGTCCTGCACGTCAACGCGGGCCAGGCGCTCTCGCTGCAGTACCACGAGGTGAAGGACGAGACCCTGTACCTGGCGGAAGGGGAAGTGAACCTGGTGGTGGAGGAGAACGGCGAGCTGGTGCAGACGACGCTGCGCGCGGGTGACTCCTACCGCATCACGCCCCTCACCCGCCACCGCATGATCGCCGGCGAGCAGGGATGCGACATCATCGAGGTATCGACGCCCGAGCTGGACGACGTGGTGCGGCTCGAGGACCGGTACGGACGGGCGTAGCTCGTCGCTGAGCCTGAGCGGGATGAAAAGGAAAAAGATGCTGGGTAAAGAGACGGAAGGCGGAGAGCTCGGGCGCGAGCTGAGGTGGCTCGTGACGGCTGCCACCGTCTCGCTCGTCGTCGGGGGCTGCTCGCAAACGCCACAGCCGGTGAAGGCGGCGGAGCCGAACGCCGCGGAGGCCGCCGCCCAGGCCGCCATCGCCGACGCCGAGGCGACCAGCGCTCAGGCCGCCGCCGGCAGTCCTCCAGCGGCTCCAGTTCAGGGCGCTCCGCCGCAGTCCCTCCCTACCCAGCCGCCTTCTCAACCCGCGCAGGCGACTTCACCCCCCGAGCGCCCGGGCCTGGTCGTCATCGATCCCGGCGGCGAGGGTGACGGCGAGGTGAACATCGTCGCCGCGGCGCGTGCCGAGCGGGAGCGCCGGGCGTCGGCGCCGCCGGTGAGCCGGGTCATCACCAACAAGACCCTCGTCAAGTCGCCCGACGGCAAGAAGGGCAAGCAGCCCGCCGCCAAGGCGGGGACCAAGCCGGCGCCGGCGCAGGACGCCGCGCGGTCCGCGCTGCCGGACGGCAAGGACGAGGAATACTGGCGCACGCGCTCGCGCGAGCTGCGGCTGGAGTGGAAGGAAGCCGTGGACCAGATCGCGGAGCTCGAGCGCGACGCGGACGGGCTGCGGCGCCGGTTCTACGCCGAGAGCGATCCCTACGTACGCGACACGCGGATCAAGCCGGACTGGGACCGCGTGTTGGACCGCATCCGCGAGGTCAAGGACGATGCCACCCGGCGCCGGGAGCAGCTCGCGGCGCACCTCGAGGAAGGGCGGCGGGCCGGGGCGCTCCCGGGCTGGCTGCGCGAGGGGCTCGACCTCGAGCCCAGGCAGCGCGACCAGGCGGAGAGCGACCGTGACGAGGCGATCGAGCCGCCGCCGTATCCCGAGCCGATCGGCGATCCCCCGGTTTAGACTGAGCGGGCACGATGAGCAGCACCGAAGGCACGCCGCGACCCCGCCGCTTCTTCGTCGAGACGTGGGGCTGCCAGATGAACGAGCTGGACAGCCAGCGTCTCGCCGGCCAGCTCATGCAGCAAGGCGTCCTGCCGACCCGGGCGCCGGAGGACGCCGACGTCATCCTCCTCAACTCCTGCAGCGTGCGCGAGAAGGCGGAGCAGAAAGTCTACTCGCGCCTGGGCGAGTACCGCCGTCTCAAGGAGCACAATCGGGACCTGCTCATCGGGCTCTGCGGCTGTGTGGCGCAGCAGGAGGGAGAGCGGGCGCTCGCCCGGGTGCCGGACCTGGACTTCGTCCTCGGGCCGGCGCGAGTGGGGGAGCTGGGCCGGGTGATCGCCGAGCGGCGCGCCGGCCGCCGGGTGGTGGCTACCGGGTTCCCCGAGCAGCGCCCTTACGACATCGACGCGATCTCCCGGGACGGCGAGTACAAGGGCATGGTGACGATCATCGAGGGGTGCAACAAGAACTGCACCTTCTGCATCGTGCCCAGCACGCGCGGCCCGGAGCGCAGCCGGCCGCTGGCCGACGTCGTGCGTGAGGTGCGGCACCTGCTCGACTACGGCTTCGTCGAGATCGAGCTGCTCGGGCAGACGGTCAACCATTGGCGGGAGCCCGGCGGCGCGGCGGACTTCGCCGACCTCCTGGCCGCCGTCGCCGGCCTCGACGGCCTGCAGCGCCTCCGCTTCGTCACTTCCTTCCCGCGCGACTTCACGCCGCGCATGGTGGAGCAGGTGGCGCGGCACGAGGTGATCTGCCCTTATCTCCACCTGCCCGTCCAGTCCGGCTCCGACCGCGTGCTGCGGCGGATGGGGCGCGGCTACACGCGCGCCGAGTACCTCGAGCTGGCCGGTCGGCTGCGCGCGGCGCGGCCGCGGCTGGCGCTCTCGTCCGACGTCATCGTCGGCTTTCCCGGCGAGACGGAGGAAGACTTCCAACAGACGATCGAGCTCGTGCAGGAGGTCCGCTTCGCCTGCCTCTACGCCTTCAAGTACTCGCCGCGGCCGCTCACCGCGGCGCCGCGCCTCGACGGCGCGGTGCCGGCCGAGGTCGCGGACGAGCGCCTGCAGCGTCTCTTCGCGATGCAGGAGGAGATCCAGCGCGAACTCAACGGTGCGCTGGTAGGGGAAGAGCACACGGTGCTGGCGACCGGCTGGGGCCGGCAGCCCGGGGTGCAGACCGGGCGCACCACCTGCCATCGCGTGGTCGTCTTCGAGACTGGCGCCAACCCGGTGCCGCTCGGCCAGCTCACCCGCGTGCGCATCGACAAGGCGCTCCCGCACAGTCTCCTGGCAACACGCCTCGCCGCCTAGTTGATTCTGATTCGAGCCGGCGCGTGCCGTTCGATTTCCTTGACCTCGGGCTCTGCGCCCCCCACAATAGCTCCATGAGTCAGGGCAACCACGAGGTCCGGATGGAGATCAAGGGGTTGATGCTCGACCCCACCTCCAACGTCCCGATCGTCATCCTGCGCGACGCCGAGAGCGAGCTGTTCCTGCCGATCTGGATCGGCGGCTTCGAGGCGCATGCCATCGCGCTCAAGATCGAAGGCGTGGAGGTCCCCCGCCCCCTCACCCATGACCTGCTGCGCTCGATAGTGGAGAGCCTGGGGGCGGTGGTGGAGAAGATCGTGATCTCCGACCTCAAGGAGAACACCTTCTTCGCTCTCATCCACGTCGTGCACGAGAACGGAACCCTCGCCATCGACTCTCGCCCGAGCGATGCGATCGCGCTCGCTCTGCGGACCGACGCGCCGATCTTCGTCCTCCGCTCGGTGCTCGAGAAGGCGCAGGCGGTGGACCTCGCGAGCCAGGCGAGCGACGAAGAGAAGCTCCGCAAGTGGCTCGAGGAAATCAGTCCCGAGGAGCTCGGGAAGTACACGATGTAGCGCGACCGGACGGCAGCTCCGCAGCCCGGGCCGGTCTCGCTGTTCCTCAGTCCTCCCTTCTAAGTAGCCTTCTACGAGTGTGTTAGCGCCATTGTCGGCGCGCCGACATCGGGCTCGAAGCGCGTCTCTCCGCAAGCGCCTTCCGCCTTGACCCCGCGCGAGAGCGCCACTACACTGGCTGCCGTTCATGATCATCGCGATCGCCAACCAGAAGGGCGGGGTCGGCAAGACCACCACCGCGATCAACCTCGCCGCAGGTCTCGCCAACAAGGGCATCAAGACGCTGCTGGTCGACCTCGACCCGCAGGCGAACAGCACGATGTCGTTCCTCGACATCCATCAGCTCAACGGCGGCTCGGTCTATGAGGCGCTGACCGAGACCAACGTGCGCTTCGCCGACATCCTGCGGCCGTCGGACAAGATCCCCAACCTCTTCCTGGCGCCGTCGAACATCGCGCTGGCCAAGATCGAGGCCAAGCTGATGGGGGAGCTCGACAGCCACTTCCGCCTCAAGGACGAGCTGCAGCAGGTGCAGGACCAGTTCTCGTTCGTGATCATCGACACGCCGCCGACGCTGGGGATCATCACCGTCAATGCCCTGGTGGCCGCGACACACGTGCTGATCCCGATCCAGGCGAGTTACTTCGCGCTCGAGGGGACGGACGACCTGCTCGAGACGATCGACAAGATCAAGCTGCGCGCGAACCCGCAGCTCCAGATCCTCGGTGCCTTGATCACGCTCTATGACAAGCGGACCCTCCTCGCCAAGGACATCAACGACCAGATCCAGAAGGTCTTCGGCTCGAAGGTCTTCCGGACGGTGATCACGAAGAGCGTGCGGCTCGAGGAGAGCCCCGCGTATCGCGAGTCGATCTTCACCTTCGCGCCGCGCTCGACCGGCGCCTACGAGTACTACCAGCTCTCCGAGGAGGTGCTCAGCCGTGTCTGAGCCGGCCAAGAAGCGGGGGCTCCCGCTGCGGGTCAAGATGCGCCACGACACGCACTTCGTGGAGGCGCTGACCGCGCGCCACGAGACGCCGGTGGGCCGCATGGTGCCGCTGGCGGCGATCGAGCCCGACCCGAATCAGCCGCGCTCCAGCATGGGCGACCTCGGCGAGCTGGTGGCATCGATCCGCGACAAGGGGGTGCTCGAGCCGATCCTGATCCGGCCGGTTCCCCCGGAGGAGCTGGCACCGGCAGGCGCCCCTTTCCGGATCATCTCCGGCGAGCGACGCTACCGCGCCGCGCAGGAGGCGGGGCTCTTCGAGATCCCCGCGATCGAGATGGAGGTGACCGAGGAAGAGGCGCTCGAGATCGCGCTGATCGAGAACCTCCAGCGCAAGGACCTCACCCCCTTTGAAGAGGCCGAGGGCTACCGCGCCCTCGCCGAGCGGCACGGCTACACGCACGAGGAGATCGCCGAAGCGGTCGGGAAGGCGCGCACGGTCGTCACCGAGAGCCTCTCGCTTCTCGCCATGCCCCCCCGCGTCCGCGACACGGTCCAGGGACTCGGCATCACCTCGAAGTCGCTCCTCCTCGAGGTCCTGAAGGCCGGCCAAGAGCCCGCCATGATCGGCCTCCTCGAAGAGGTCGCCACCCGCGGCCTCAACCGCGACGACCTCCGCCGCCGCCTGCGCAAAGAGAAGGCCGGACACCCGAGGCGCAGAAAGCCCTACACCTTCAAGTTCCGCGCACCCGACAAGACCTACAGCCTCTCCCTGACCTTCCGCCAGAGCGAAGTCGACCGCACCGACCTAATCCGCGCCCTCGAGCAGATCCTCACCGACCTGCGCAACGCCGCCGCTCGCTGAGGAGAGGAGAGGAGAGGAAGAGATCACCGCGCGGGACGGATAGTGGCCGCGTGGGGTGCCGGTCCTCCGGTCGCTCCAAGTCGCGCCGCTTCGCGGTGCTGGTAGGTGGGGTTGGGGGCCTGCGGTTCGCACGCGCTGCGCGCGTGCATCACAACGGTCGTGGTAGCTGTGGGGGACGCGCTCCGGTCGCTCCCTGCGGACCGGCACCCCACGCGGCCACATGACTCGGAACGGCGCCGGCAACGTCGAGAGACGCTGACGGAAAAGCGGGGGGACCACCAGCCAGCTCGGAGCGCCTGCCAAGCCCGTTGGGAGGGCTGAGCGCTCGCCGATGTCGTCACCCCATTCATCCCGATAAGGCATATTACGTCAATATCCGACCGCTCGAACTCGTGGGAAACGCTCCACTGGCCGAGAGGGCGCTCGGATACTGACGTAACATCATGAGAGAGCGCTCTGGACCGCAACTGGGTTAGCCCACGTTCGGGCGGCGCCAGCCTGCGGCCCGATCGCGACGAGTCCGCGCAACCTTACCCGACGAATGTTTTCGTCCCTCGACGTCGCTGGCGCCGCCCCGAGTCATGCGGCCGTGTGGGGTGCCGATCCGCAGGAAGCGACCGGAGCGCGCCCCCCGCAGTCACCACGACCGTTGTGATGCACGCGCGCAGCGCGTGCGAACCTCAGGCCACAAACCCCACCTACCAGCACCGCGAAGCGGCGCGACTTGGAGCGACCGGAGGACCGGCACCCACGCGGCCACTATCCGTCCCGCGCGGGTGCCTTCTCCCACACAGCGGCGAGGTCCTCGTCCTCCTCGAGCCGCAGCCTCACCAGCTCGGGGGCGGCGCCAGCACTGAAGTGGCTAGCGAGCTCCCGGTGGATCCACGCCACCAGGTTCTCGCTCGAGGGGATCAAGCCGCCTTCCCCGAACTCGGGCAGCGCCGCGTTCAGGTGCTGGTGGTCGAGGCGGTCGAGGACGTGTGCGGTGACGATCCGGTCGAGCTCCATGAGATCGACCACGAAGCCGGTCGTGGGGTCCACGTCCCCCGCCACCTGGACGTAGAGCCGATAGTTGTGCCCGTGCCCGGGCAGGTTGGCGCAGCGGCCGAAGTGGGCGCGGTTCTCCTGCTCGCTCCACTCGGGGCGGCGATAGACATGGCTGGCGCTGAAGCGGTAGCGGCGCTCTAGCCGAAGCCTCAACGAGGGGTCTCTTTCCCGTTCGCCTAGAATCGCCGCCGTGAGACTGCGGCTCGATCGCTACATCGCAGCGGAGATCGCCGGCCCTCTGGCGCTCGGGTTCCTAGTCTACACGTTCATCCTCCTGCTCCGGTTCCTCTTCCAGTCGGCCGAGATGATCATCCGCCGGGGTCTCCCGGTGTCCGTCGTCGGCGAGCTGCTGCTGCTGAGCCTGCCGAACATCGTCGTGCTGACCATCCCGATGTCGCTGCTCTTCGGCATCCTCATCGCCGTCGGCCGGATGGCCTCGGACAGCGAGCTCATCGCCCTGCGCGCCTCGGGCATCAGCCTGCTCAGCCTCTACCGGCCGGTGCTCTTCATTTCGGCGCTCTTCACCGCCCTCAACACCGCGCTCATGGTCTACGCCCTGCCGTGGGGAAACTCCTCGCTGCAGCAGCTCCGCCTCGACATCCTCACCCAGACCGTCGCCCAGCAGGTCCAGCCGCGCGTCTTCTACGAGGAGTGGGACCCCTACGTCGTCTACGTCTTCGAGGTGCCGCCCGGGCAGAGCCGGTGGAAGGGAGTGTTCTTGACCGAGTCGGTTCCCTCGGCCGAGAACAACGAGATCACCATGGCCGAGTGGGGCGAGGTGCGGGTCGAAGAGCAGGGCGAGCGGGTGGTGCTGCAGCTCCACAACGCCATCCGCCACAAGGTCAACTTCAACTCCCCCGACCGCTACGAGATCAGCCGCCACCGCCGCCTGGAGCTGGTCCTCGAGGACCAGTTCACGAGCAGCCAGCGGGCGAAGGTCTCGGTGTCGAAGGGTGTGCGGGAGCTGACGCTGGCGGAGCTCAAGGCGCTCAGCGTCGATCCCTCCGTCACCGCCGAGCAGCGCAACCTGGCGCACGTCGAAGTGCACAAGAAGTTCGCGATCCCGATGGCCTGCCTGGTGTTCGGCCTCTTCGCCCTGCCCCTCGGCTTCAACAACCGGCGCGGCGGCAAGGCCTCCGGCTTCGCGCTGTCGATCGGCGTCATCCTCCTCTACTACGTCCTGCTCTCGAACGGCGAGGAGGCGGCGCGCTACGGCCGGCTGCCCGCTGGGATTGCCATGTGGGCGCCGAACGTCATCCTGGCGGCCGCCGGCGTCTTCCTGCTGATGCGGCGCAACCGCGACAAGGGGCTGCTCATGTCGAGCCTCGATCGCTGGTTGCGACGCGACGTCTGGTCGCGGCTGCTGGCGTTGAAGCGGCTCGGAGGGGCGCGCCGTCGCGGGCGCCCGGCGCAGCAGGCGACAGCGCCCGCGCCGCCCCCCTCCCCCGCCACCAGCGCGGCGGCCGCACCGCGGCGCCGCGCGAAGGCGCGGCGCGGACTGGTCTTCCGCCTCCCCCGCCCGCGTCTCGTCTTCCCCAACCTCCTCGACCGCTACGTGGCGCGCCAGTTCGGGTGGGTGCTCGTGCTGGTGCTGCTCTCGGGAGTCAGCCTCTACGTCATCGCCGACCTCTCCGAGACGATCGACGAGATCCTCAAGAACAAGGTCCCGCGCGACATGGTCCTCGACTACTACAAGTACATGTCGCTGCAGATCTTCTACGACATCGCGCCGATCGTCGTGCTGGTCACGACGCTGATCACCTTCTCGCTGCTCTCGCGCACCAGCGAGGTCACGGCGTGCCGGGCGCTCGGGATCAGCCTCTACCGGCTCTCGCTCCCCGCCCTCGCTGCGGCGCTGCTGGTGGTGGTGTTCGCCGCCTTCCTGCAGGCGGAGGTGCTGCCGGCCTCGA
The DNA here is from genome assembly GCA_044866775.1 of Thermoanaerobaculia bacterium. GTDB lineage: Bacteria > Acidobacteriota > Thermoanaerobaculia > Multivoradales > UBA5704 > DASUNQ01. The sequence goes on from JBIOUG010000116.1 coordinate 55,850, forward strand.
ACGAGCGAGTGGCGCAGCTCAAGGACCGCATCCGCGGCCGCGAGGCGGCGCGCACCTACCGGCGCGCCGACCGCCAGTGGCTCTTCGGTCAGGGGCGCTACATCTACAACTACCTGCACTACGACCCCGACACGCAGAGCCTGCAGCGGCTGCAGGTCTTCGACTTCGACGAGCGGCACCAGCTCCGCCGCCGCCTGGTGACGGACCGCGCCACCTACGTCGGCCAGGCATGGAAGTTCGAGAACGGTTGGGCCCGGTCCTTCGACGGCATCGAGGTGACCGACTACGTACGCTTCGAGCAACCGAAGATCGTCCGCTACCCGGAGACGCCCGACTACTTCGACTCCGAGATCCGGCCGCCCGAGCAGATGCGCTATGGCGAGCTCAAAGAGTACGTGCGCGAGCTCCAGGAGAGCGGTCAGGCGGTCCCCGAGCTGCTCGTCGAGCTGCACGACAAGATCGCCTACCCGGTGGTGTCGCTGGTGATGGCGCTGGTGGCGCTCCCCTTCGCCTTCCGGCTCGGCCGCCAGGGCGCGCTCTACGGCATCGGCGTGTCGGTGGTGCTGGGGATGGCCTTCCTCGCGGTCTTCGCCTTCTTCCGCACGCTCGGCGAAGCCGGGGCCCTGCCGCCGGCGGCGGCGGTCTGGAGCCCGAGCGCGGCGTTCGCGATCCTCTCGATCTATCTCTTCCTCGGCGTCAGAACGTAGGGCGGCGTCCGCGGCGCTCAGAAGCGGCTCAGGTCCCGCCCGAACAACGTCGCCTTCACCCAGTCGAAGAGCACCTTGACCTTGTTGGCCGGAGAGACCAGCTTGGTCAAGTAGACCGAGCGCCAGAAGAGCCAGGCGGCGCGCCCGCTCCACTTGACGCGCGGCAGGTCGGCGAGCGCCCGGCCGGCGCCGACGTAGGCGAGCATCCCCGAGGACTTGAAGCGGAACGGCTCGACCGGCTTCCCGGCGAGGCGCCGGCGGAGGGTGCGCGCGAGGTACTCGCCCTGCTGCTGCGCCACCTGAGCGGTCGCCGGCAGCGGCTTTTCGCCTACAGCGGCGCAGTCGCCGAGGGCGTAGACGTCGGGGCGGCCCGGCAGCCGCAGGTACTCGTCGACCCGCAGACGCCCGCGCGCGGTGAGCGGCTCGCCGAGCGCGGCGACGAACGGCGCCGGCGCGTTGCCGCCCGCCCAGAGCACGAGGCCCGCCGGCAGGAAGGTGCCGTCGGCGAGCCGCACCCCGTCGCGCTCCACCGCGGCCACCGCCGCGGCGAGACGCACCTCGATGCCCTCGCGCCCGAAGTGGCGCAGGGCGTAGTCGGCGAGCGCCCGATCGAACCCGGAGAGGATGCGGTCGGCGGCCTCCACGAGCACCACCCGCGCGCGCGGCGCCAGCTCGGGATAGCTCTCCAGGAGCTCGCCGTCGAGGAGGTCGTGGATCTCGGCCGCCACCTCGACGCCGGTGGCGCCGCCGCCGCAGACCACGAAGGTGAGGCGCCGTGCCAGCTCGGCCTCGGCGAGGCCGGGCACCTCGGCGCTAGCGAACTGGTCGAGGATCCCACGCCGCACCTCGCGCGCGTCCTCGACGCTCGCCAGCTCCAAGGCGTGCTCGGCCACGCCGGGGATGCCGTAGTCCGCGACCGCCGCGCCCACCGCGATGACCAGCAGGTCGTAGTCGACCGTGAAGCTCTCCTCCCCCACCGCCGAGGTGCAGCAGACGCGGCGCGCCTCCCACTCGACCGTCTCGGCGCGCGCCTCGATCAGCCGCACGCCGCGCAGGCGCCGCCGCACCGGCTCGAGGATGCTGCGGAACTCGACCGTGCCGGCCACCGCCGAAGGCAGGAGCGGCGTGAAGAGAAAGTAATTGCGCGGGGAGACCAGCGTGACGTCGAAGCGAGAGCGCTCGCGGCGCGAGCGCTCGAGACGGGAAAGCAGGGAGAAGCCGCCGAAGCCGGAGCCGAGGACGACGAGCCGGGGAGGCAACTCCGGCTAGGCGAAGCGCAGATCGGGATTGTTGCGGGCGCGGTTCAGGAAGTCCGCGACCTTCTTGACCAGCTCGAGCCCGGCTTCGTCCATGCCGGCGGCGCGCTGGAAGACGATCAACGCCGCCAGCGCCTCGCGATGGATCTGGCGCGAGCCGAAGATGGGCAGCATCTCCTCGGCCAGCAGCCGCACCTCGGCCGTCCTGCCCTCGCCGGCGTAGAGGGTGGCGAGGTCGAGCGCCACCATGGCGGCGTCGTAGTCGAGCTGGAGCTGCGCGAAGGCGTCGCGCGCCTCGCGGAAGGCGGCGATTGCCTGCTCGGTGCGTCCCAGCCCCGTCGCCACCTTGCCTTCGAGGTAGCGCAGACGGATGAGAGTCAGGCGGCCGCCGTGCTCGAGGTACAGCGGCCGGGTGTGGAAGAGCAACGCGAAGGCCTCGCGGTGCCGGCCGGTCTCGGTGAGGCAGTAGATCAGGTTGTGGCGGGCGACGAGGACCTGGCGCGGATCCTCGCGCGGGTCGATGTATTCGAGCGCCCGCCGCAGCAGCTCGAGCGCCGTCTCGAGCTCGCCGGCCTCCTGGCAGGCGACCGCCTTCTCGGTCAGAGCCCGGCCGAGGAGATGGCGCTGGCCGCAGCGGCGGTGGATGGCGATGACGCAGTCGAGCAGCCGCATCGCTTCGGGGAATCGCCGCTGGTCGCGGCGCAGCGAGGCTTTGCGGTCGAGCACGCGCGCCCGGTCGAGCGGGTCGGCCGCCGGGTCCTCGTCCAGCAGGCCCTCCGCGGTGGCGATCGAGCGCTCGGCGGCGGCGTGGTCGCCGAGAATGCGTTGCGCGTTGCACAGCGCCGCCCAGGCACGCGCCGCGAGGCCGTGCCGCAGGACCGAGTCGTCCTGCTCTTCGACGCGCTCGGCGATCACCGTCGCCAGGTGGGCAAGCTCGGAGGCCCGCTGGGGGTCCTGGAAGCACGCGTCATGACCCTTCTCGAGGAACAGCTCGCAGAGCGCCGGCGACGTGAAGCGGGCGCTGTTGCGTACCAGCATCTCCTGCCGGCTCGCGGGGTGATGCTCGAGCTCCTCCCAGAGCTGCGCCGCCACCGCTCGCTCGTCCTCCAGGGCGCCCTGGCGCACGTCCAGCGAGTGGAAGGCGGCGTCGAACATGCGGTCGTAGGCCGCATCCAGCTCGGGGGCGAGCCCGGCCAGAACGGCGTCGTCATCCTCCGCCTCGGCGAAGTCCCAGAGAGCGGCGGTGAATTCCTTGCAGTCGGCGCAGCCGGTGAGGAGGTGGCGCAGGACCTCGCCGGTCTGAGCGGCCGTGAGGTCGGCGCGCACGAAGCGCTCGAGCAGCTCGCGAGACGGATGCGCGTCAGGCATGCGGCTTCCCTCTGCCCAGGCCGGCGGCAACGAGATTTCGGGTGAGAGCGGCGAGACAACGGGTGGTGATCTTGCCGATGCTCGACGGGCGGTAGCCGAGTTGCTCGGCCAGCTCCGGGGCCTCGTACCCCAGGCTATAGCGCAGCCGCAGCAGGGTGCGGCAGCGCGCGGGCAGGCGCTCGATCACGCCCACCAGGTCGTGACGGAGGTCCGCCAACTGCTGCGCCGGCGCCTGCGGCTTGGCGATCCATTCGAGCATCGCGTCGTCGACGGCGTCATAGACCCTGCGGCGCTTCTCCCGCCAGTAGAGCAGGCACTTGTGGCGCAGGATGCCGGCGAGCCAGGCGCCCGGATCGCGCACCTCACCGGCATGGCGGATGAAGGCGAGCAAGGCCTGCTGCAGCAGGTCCTCCGCGTCTTCGGGAGGGACCCGATAGCGCGCGAAGACCGCCTTGAGCCGCGGACGCACCCGCTCCAGGAAGTCCGCGACGGAGCCTTCGACATGCGGATGGTCCAGGACACTCATCAAGCGTCGCCGTTGTTAAGTCTATCGACACAGGGTACCACTCCCGGCTACGCCAAGTCCAGGCCAACGCCGACACGAATCCCCTACCCGACCTTGGCCGGGTCAGGCTCAGGCGACTTGGAGGTGAGGCGGCCTAACCGTCGCTGCCGAGGCTAGCCCCGACGGCGTCGGCGACGCTCACCAGCCGCGTCCAGAGCTCGGCGAGGAAGCCGCGGGCCTCGAGCGCGCGGGCCCCGGCGGGCGACGATTCGCGCCAGCGCAGGGCACCCGCCTCGGCGGTGCCGATGGGAATCGTGGATAGGGCGGCGGCGAGGGCTGAGGCAGCGAGGGCGCGGCGAAGTGATCTGCACGTCATGTCGTTCTCCTTGGTCAAAACAGGGTATTGGACGCCCGGAAGGAGATGGGAGGGATCCCACATCCCCTGTACAACAGTTGCCGAAGACGGCGCAAATGAGGACAGCAAACGGCACCTCTGCCGAGCGCCAACAGCGCGCGCGGCCGAGGCAAGGGCCACAACGAAGCAGGATGTGCGGGGCTGAGAAACGCGGTCCGGCGCGAAGGCTCCCGGCCTTCGCGCCTCTAGACGGGGTCGCGGTAGCGCAAGCCGGTTTCGGTCCGGCACCGCCGCAGGTAGTCGCCGACCTCGCGGACCAGGCCGACGGTCACTCGATCCCGCATGGCGGCGCGCTGCAGGACGGAGAGCGCGACCAGCGCCTCGCGCTGGACGTCCCGGGTCTCGAACAGGGGCAGCATCTGCTCGGCCAGGCGGCGCACCTCGCTGGTCCGCCCCTGCTCGGTGTAGAGCTGCACCAGGTCGAGCGACGCCAGCGCCACGTCGAAACCCAGGTCGCGGTCGGCGAGCCGCTCGCGGACCTCCAGCAGGATCGCCTCCGCCTCGTCGTACCGGCGGGTGGCGAGAGCGATCTTCCCCTCCAGCCAGCGCACCCGCAGCCGCCCCATGCGGTCCTCGAAGCGGTCGTAGAGCGGGCGGGACTCGGCGAACAGTGCGAGCGCCTCGTCCACCCGGTTGATCTCGAGCAGACAGAAGATCAGGTTGTGGTGCCCGGCGACGACCAGCCGGTGCTCGTGCACCGGGTCGGCGAACTCGATCCCCCGCCGGAAGGCGCCGATGGCCGCCTCGATCTCCCCCGCCTGGGCATGGAACAGGCCCTTGGCAATGAGCGCTTTCCCCTCGAGATGCGGGTCGTTGATCCGCCGCGCGATGCCGACCGTCCTGTCGAGCAGCGGGAAGAGCTCCGCGAACCGGCGCTGGTCGCCGAGGAGAGAGGCCTTGAACAGCAGGAGCTGCGATTTCTCGAGCGGATCGCCGCTCCCCCGCCGCAGCACCCGCTCGGCGCGGGTCAGCGACGCCGCCGCATCGCGGAAGTCGGAGCGGATGCGCTGGGCGTTGCCCAACGTCGCCCAGGCGCGGCCGGTCAAGTCGAGCACGCGCTCGGCGCCGTAGCGCGACGGATCCAGCCGCTCGGCCAGCTCGACCGCGAGCCGGCCGTACTCGACGGCTCGCGAAGGGTCGTGGAAGCCCGCCTCGCGCGCCTCCTCGATGAGCTGGTCGCATACCGGCCAGGTGCGGAAGCGGGTGCTCTGGGTGACCAACATCCAGCGCCGCTCGTACGGATGGGCGGCGAGCTCGGCGACCAGGTCGCGGGCCTCGGCGCGCTCGCGAACGACCGCCGTCTGCCACTCCCCGATGCGCTGCTGCGCCGCCTCGAAGGCGGACGTGTAGTCGACGTCCTCCCAGCTCTCGCCGCGCCCCGGGATGAGCTGCATGGCGATCTCGCCGCACGCGGCACACCCGGCCATCAGGTGGCGCACGACCTTGCAGATCTGCGCCTTGGTCAGGCTGTCGCGGCCGAGCTCGCGGAGCTCTGCCGGCTCAGGATGCGTCCACGTCATGGTCCGCCTCCTTGTGGAAGCCCACTGCGAGGAGCTGCCGGGTGAGCGCGGCAAGGCAGCGGTTGGTGACCTTGCGGATGCTCGAGGAACGGTAGCCCATCTGCTCCGCCACCTCGTTGGGACCGTAGCCGAGCCCGTAGCGCAGCCTGAGCAGCGAGCGACAACGCGACGACAGCCGGCTGAGAACCCGCGACAGGTCCGACGTCAGGTCGGCCCGCTCCTGCGGCGGGGCCTGCGGCGTGGACACCAGCTCGAGAATGGCCGTGTCCACCGCGTCGCAGAGGCTGCCGCGGCGCTTGCGCCAATACATGATGCACTTCTTCTTGACGGTGCCGATCAGCCAGCTCTCCGGGCTGCGCACCTTGTCCCACTTGTAGATCAGGGTGAGTTGCGCGTCCTGGAGGATGTCCTCGGCGTCCTCGGGAGGGACCTCGAAGTGCCGCAGGACCCGCTCCAGCCGGGGCCGGGAGTCGGTGAGGAGTTTGTTGAGCGATTCCCGAAGTTCGGGTTGATCCAGAGTTGCCATTACGTGAACGCTCTTCCAGTGTGCACGTAGGGTAGCATCGGCACGGCGGGATTGTCCAGCTCTCCGCCCCTGGGCGGCGGCCCGAGCCCGGCGCTGACTATTGCTCCCCGCAGACCGGCTCGTCGGAGCGCGTACCGTTCGGGTCGAGCATGCACCCTGAAGTCGTCGTCATCTCGGAGCCCACGTCGGCGGCGAACACCCCGACCAGCCTCTCCACGACCTCGACCATCAGCGTCCAGAAGCCGAGGACCGGCCGCGGAGCGCCGGCTGTGACCTCGCGGTCGCCGTCCGCGAGCGGACGGGCCGCGGCCACCGAGACCGGAGCGAGGCCTGCGAACAGCACCAGGAGCGCCAGGACGAGAGCGCGGCGGAAGGGCTTCACGGACATGTGAGTCTCCTCAGCAGAACGGCATAGGGGTTGCGAGTGGAACAGACTTCGTCCACATTTTAGTGTCGCGGCACGGCGGAATCGGGACACCTCGCGGCTGCTAAGATCCGCGGACGGTGTCGGTCTTCCTGCTGTTCCTCCTCGCCACCGCCCTGGGCTCGCTCACCACCCTCTACTGGATCCCGGAGGGCGACCTCGGGCGCGGCTACTTCCAGATGAACGCCCTGGTCGTGCTGGGGCTCCTCGGCCTCGCGGAGGCGGTCGTTCTCCTCCACCCCTTCGACCCCTTCGGCGACCACGCACCCGCCGGCGCGGCCGCCCTCGCCCTGGCTCTCGCCGGGGGCTTTCTCTACTACGCCGCGATCTGGCGCGAGCGCTGGGACCTCTGCCGCTGGCCGCTGACTCTCGCCGCCGCCGGCACGCTGGCGGCGCTCCTCCTCGCCGGCCCTCCCCTGCTCCGCCCGCTCACCCCGCTCCCCCACCGCCAGGCGCTCCTCGCCGCGGCCCTCGTCGCCTCGGCCCTGGTCCTCGGCTGGTCGCTCGTCACCATGCTCCTCGGTCACTGGTACCTGGTCGCCCCACGCCTCACCTTCCGTCACCTGACCGTCTTCTGCTGGGTCCTCCTCATCACCCTCGTCGTCCGCCTCCTCGCGGTCGGCGCCACCCTCGCCCAGTCCGCGGCCGTCGACGAGCTCGTCGAGCCCCATCCCCTGCGCCTCCTCGTCGGCCTCACCGGCCAGGGCCCCTTCTTCTGGTTCCGCCTCCTCTGGGGCCTCGTCGTCCCGCTCGCCCTCGCCGCCATGGCCCTCCACTGCGCCCGCCAGCGCTCGAACCAGTCCGCTACCGGCATCCTCTACGTCGTCGTCGTCGGCACCTTCATCGGCGAGATCACCGGCCTCTACCTGCTGGTGACGACAGGCGTGCCCGTCTGACCCCGTTGCGCATCCGCACCCAGTGCCGCGCCTGCGGCCTCCCCTTCCGCGCCACCCTACCGCCCCCCGGAAGCTCCCTCCCCTGCCCCTCCTGCGGCGCCGCCCGCTCTGTGGCTCCCACCGGCTGGCGCGAAGGCCCCCCCGCCGCGGTCGAAACCTGCCCCCTCTGCGCCTGCCGCCACCTCTACCGCCAGCGCGACGTCAACCGCGCCCTCGGCTGCGGCCTGGTCGCCCTCGGTGCCGCCCTCGTCCCCTGGACCTTCGGCCTCTCCCTCGTCGCCTTCGGCCTCGTCGACCTCTGGCTCTACCGCCGCCTCCCCGAGTCGGTCGTCTGCTACCGCTGCGACACCGTCTACCGCGACGCCCGTCCCCTACCCCGCCAAGGCGCCTTCGACCTCCTCAAGCACGACGTTCTGAAGTATGGGAAGACCTGGAAGCAAGAGGAAGAAAAGGCTCAGGTAGGGGAAAAAGACCCTGCCTAGCTCTGTCGTCTGACCCCAGACGTCGCCGGACCTACTTGAACCGCGCGGCACCTATCGTTCTTTCCTACGTCCCCTCTTCCCAGGAGTTCAAGTACCGCTCCTGCTCCGGCGTCAGCACCTCCGTCTTCACTCCCATCGCCTCGAGCTTCAACCGCGCCACCTCCCGATCGAGCGCCACCGGAATCCGATGCACCTCGTTCGGCAGCCTCTCCGTCGCCCGCGCCAGCATCTCCGCCGCCAGCGCCTGATTGGCGAAGCTCATGTCCATCACCGCCGCCGGATGCCCCTCCGCCGCCGCCAGATTGATCAGCCGCCCGTCCCCCAGCAGATTGATCCGCCGCCCGTCCAACAGCAGGAACTCGCGCACGAACGGCCGCACCTCCCGGCTCTCCCGCGCCAGCTCCCGCAGCCCCGGAATGTCGATCTCGACATCGAAGTGCCCGCTGTTGCAGATGATCGCCCCGTCCTTCATGGCGTGGAAGTGCTTCTTGCGCAGCACGTGCTTGTTCCCGGTCACCGTGACGAAGATGTCCCCCCATCCCGCCGCCTCGGTCATGTCCGTCACCCGATACCCGTCCATCAGCGCTTCGAGCGCCCGCACCGAATCCACCTCGACCACCACCACGTTCGCTCCGAGGCCCGAGGCGCGCGAAGCCACGCCGCGCCCGCACCACCCGTACCCCACCACCACCAGCGTGCGCCCGGCGAGCAGCACGTTGGTCGCCCGCAGGATGCCGTCGATCGTGCTCTGCCCGGTGCCGTAGCGGTTGTCGAAGAGGTGCTTGGTGTCCGACTCGTTGACCGCGATGACCGGCAGCTTCAGCGCCCCGTCGCGCGCCATGGCGCGCAGGCGGATGACCCCGGTCGTCGTCTCCTCGGTGCTCCCCTTGAGCTGCGGCAGCATCTCCGGGCGCTCCTTGTGGAGCAGCGACACCAGGTCCGCGCCGTCGTCCATCGTGATGTCGGGGCGGGCGTCGAGCACCGCCCCGAGATGGCTGTAGTAGGTCTCGTTGTCCTCCCCCTTGCGGGCGAAGACCGCGACGCCGTGATCGGCGACCAGGCTGGCCGCGACGTCGTCCTGGGTGGACAGCGGGTTGCTGGCGCAGAGGTACACCTCGGCGCCGCCGGCCTGGAGCGTGCGCATCAGGTTGCCCGTCTCGCTGGTGACGTGCAGGCAGGCGGCGATGCGCAAACCGGCCAGCGGCTTCTCCTCGGCGAACCGCTTGCGGATGAGCGCCAGCACCTGCATGTTCTGGTCGGCCCACTCGATGCGCAACGCGCCCGCCGGAGCGAGGCGCGGGTTGGCGACGTCATAAGGGAGGGTGGTGGTCGTCATACGTCTCCTCTCGAAGCAGATGAGATGAAAGCGACTGCGGAAGAAATCTTGATGCCTGGGCCGCGGCGCGGCGCCCCGCGGCCTTCCGTAGGACCGAGTCTAGGCCGAGATCGCCGTCGACAGCTCCCCTTGCAGGCCGGCCGCGACCCGCAGGTCGGCGGCGCGGTGCGTGCTCTCCCAGACGAAGTCCGGCTCCGGACGACCGAAGTGGCCGTAGGCGGCGGTGCGGCGGTAGATCGGGCGGCGCAGGTCCAGGTACTCGATGATGCCGCGCGGCGCCAGCGGGAAGAGCTCGCGCACCATGCCTTCGATGCGGCGGTCGCTCGTCGCGCCGGTGTCGAAGGTGTCGACGTGTACCGACACCGGCTCGGCGACGCCGATGGCGTAGGCGAGCTGCACCTCGGCCTTCTCCGCCAGGCCGGCGGCGACCAGGTTCTTGGCGATGTGGCGCGCCATGTAGCTGGCCGAGCGGTCAACCTTCGTCGGGTCCTTCCCCGAGAAGGCGCCGCCGCCGTGGCTGCCGACGCCGCCGTAGGTGTCGACGATGATCTTGCGGCCGGTCAGGCCACAGTCTCCCTGCGGCCCGCCGACGACGAAACGGCCCGTCGGGTTGATGTGGAAGATGGTGCCGGCGTCGAGCAGCTCGGCCGGGATCTCGTGGCGGATGACCTTCTCGACGACGACGCGCCGGATCTCCTCGTTGGAGACGTCGGCGTCGTGCTGCGTCGACACCACGACCGTGTGCACCCGCACCGGCCGGCCCTCGTCGTCGTACTCGACCGTCACCTGGCTCTTGCCGTCCGGCCGCAGCCACGGCAGCTCGCCGGAGCGGCGGGCGGCGGCGAGGCGGCGGGTGAGGCGGTGGGCGAGCGTGATGGGCAGCGGCATGAGCTGGTCGGTCTCGCGGCAGGCGTAGCCGAACATCAGCCCCTGGTCCCCGGCGCCGCCGACGTCTACCCCCTGAGCGATGTCCGGCGACTGCGGGTCGATGGCCGAGAGCACGGCGCAGTGCGCGTAGTCGAAGCCGTAGTCGACGCGGTCGTAGCCGATCTCCTGGATCGTGCGCCGGGCGACGGCGGCGAAGTCCACCTGCGTGCGCGCGGTCGAGGTGATCTCGCCAGCCAGGAAGACCATCCCGGTCGTCACCAGCGTCTCGCAGGCGACGCGCCCGGTCTTGTCGTGGCGCAGCACCTCGTCGAGGACGGCGTCGGAGATCTGGTCGGCGACCTTGTCGGGGTGTCCCTCGGTGACCGACTCCGAGGTGAACAGGTGGGTCTCGCGTTGCGTCATGCTGACACCTCTCGCGCAGAGCAGGGGATTTCCGGGGCGCCAGCGGTCTGCCGTCGCCTTCGAGGACGAGGGAGAGACGAGGTACCCGGGCGGCTGGGTGCGGATGCTACCACGCGACGGCCGGCGGGCGAAGACGGTAGGCGCGAAGGCTTTCGCGCCGTCGCGCGACCAGCGCGACGGGCTCCTAGCGCTACCGCGGCCGGCCGTCGCGGGCGCCGTAGAAGAGCGTCGCCAGCGCGTGCATGGTGGCGAGGGCGACGGCGTGGCGCCGCGTCTCGAGCCCGCCGGTCAACGAGCTGATCATGCCGCCGCTCTTGCGCGTGCCCGGCACCGCGAACGGCACCTGGTCGCTGTCGAGCTCGCGCACGATGTAGTCGGGGAGCTGGATCGCGCCGCTGCCTCCCCAGGCCTCGCCGAGGCGGCTGCGCACCACGGTCCAGTTGCGGACGAAGTAGCGCAGCCGGCCGTCGATCTCGACCGTGTCGAGGCCGCCGTCGGTGGCGACGTAGAAGTGATACGTCGTCCTCAGCGTCGCCTCGAGCGCCAGCACCTTCTTGCGCACGCGCCGGATCACCTCTTCGTCCGACACCGCCAGCCCGAGCGGCGACTCCTCGCACGGCTGCGGCACCACCGCCACCGAGATCTGCCGGTCGAGCCCGTCCTTGAAGTAGCGCAGGAACCCCTCGCGCACGCCGAGCAGCGTGTCGGGCGTGGGACGGGCGACCGCCACCTCGACGCCGCCGGTTTGGAGGCGCTGCCAGAAGTTCTTAAGATCGTCGGACATGATCTCCAGCCGGCAGAACAAGAAGGTCAAGGATATTCGCCGGCTCCTACGCTGTAAAGGCGAGCAGACCCTGCTCGAAGGCCCGCACCTGGTGGCCGAAGCGCTCGATGCGCGCATCGCGATCGAGACCGTCCTCGCCACCGGCGCCTTCCTCGACACGCCCGAGGGACGGCGCCTGCGCAACGGCCTCCCGGTGGCGCCGCTCGAGGTCGAGCCGCACCTGCTCGAGAGCCTGACCGACGCCGACTCGCCGCGCGGCATCGCCGCCGTCGCCCGCCTCCCGCGCGCCGGCGCCGAACGGCTGCCGGTCGTGCCGCGCGGGCAGTACCTCTACGTCGAAGGGCTGCAAGACCCCGGCAACCTCGGGGCGCTGGCGCGCGTCGCCGAGGCGGCCGGCGCCGCCGCCATGGCGCTCTCCCCCGGCACCGCCAGCCCCAACCACCCGCGCGCCCTCCGCGCCTCGGCCGGCAGCCTGCTCCGCCTCCCCGTCGCCGTGGACGCCGAGCCGGCCGCGGTCGCCGCGCGCCTCGCCGGCCTCGCGCCGCGCTGGGCCGCGCTCGTGCCGCGGGGCGGCCTCGACCTCTACGCCGCGCCGCTGCCAGCCGACGCGGCGCTCGTCCTCGCGCTCGGCGCCGAAGGCCCCGGCCTCTCGCCCGAGCTGGCGCGGCGCTGCGACCTGCGGCTGACGATCCCGATCGAGCCCCCCGTCGAGTCGCTCAACGCCACGGTCGCCGCCGCGCTCGTGCTCTTCGAGCTGCGCCGCCGGCGGCTGCAACCCGGAAGCACAGTCCGCCACCGGACCATGTAGAGCGGCGCCGCTCGCCGCGTTTTCCCCGAGCCGGGGCGCCGCCGGGTTGCCCGCCGGCGATGCCAATCTGGCCGGAATGCACCGTTCTCGGAGCCGCGGAACGCGTTTTTCCGGCCGCGCAACGAACTTTTCGCTCAAGATCCAAACTCTTGGAGAAAGTAACGATCTTTCGCCTCCGGATCCAAACTTACGGAGCGCGCGATGATCCGGGAGCCCAAGATCCAAACTCTTGGACGGCGCAACGAACTTCGCGCGAAAGATCCAAACTTTCGGAGCGCGCACGGAACTTCTCGCCCAAGATCCAAACTCTTGGAGCGTGCACGAGTCGGCAGGCGCCGGCACCGCCCCGGACGGCCGCGCGCGGTGCCGGGCCAGGCGGGAGGAAGCGCCGGGTAGCGGGATGAAGAGTCGCCGGCCGGCTTTTCATTGAGACCTGCTTTAGCTATCCTGGCTCTCCGGTTCCCCGATCAACGCAGCGTGTGGAGCAGGCTCCCGGCCGGAGCCCTGTCGCCTCGACATGAGCGAGCCTCTCTCCTTCGACGTCTTCCTCAGCCACAGCGTCAAGGACAAGGCGGTCGTGCGCGCCATCGCGGAACGGCTGCGGGCGGACGGGCTGCGGGTGTGGCTCGACGACTGGGAGATCCACCCTGGCGACAGCATCCCGGCGAAGATCGAGGAAGGCCTCGAGCGTTCCCGTGTGCTCGTGCTCTGCATGTCGGCGCATGCGTTCGGCGCGGACTGGGCGCAGTTGGAGGCCGGCACCTTCCGATTCCGCGACCCGCTGAACAAGGAGCGGCGGTTCGTTCCACTGCGGCTCGACGACGCTCCGATCCGGGAGGCCCTCGCGCAGTTTCTCTATCTCGATTGGCGGACGGAGGAGCGCGAGCAGGAGTACTCGAGGCTGCTCGAAGCCTGCCGGCCGTCGAGGAGCGAGCTGACCCCGGAGCAAGAGGCGGCGCGGGAGCGTCTTCAGGAGAGGATTCTCTCGCTCGGTCACACGGATTGGATCCGTTCCGTTGCGTTCAGCCCAGACGGAACCCACGCTCTCTCCGGCTCCGACGACGACACGGTGCGGCTCTGGGACGTCGAATCCGGACGCTCCCTGCGCGTGCTCGAAGGCCACTCCGACAGCGTCTGGAGCGTAGCCTGGAGCCCCGATGGCGAGCGCGCCTTCTCCGGGGCGGTCAACGGCGTGACGCGGGTCTGGGACGTGGAGGACGATGCGCTACGGGCGGTCCTCCAGGCGGAGAAGGAAGGCGTGGAGGGCCCCCAATCCGAGGACGAGCCCCAGGTCCAATACACCAACGCCAAGGTCCTGCTCGTCGGCGAGAGCGGCGCGGGCAAGACAGGTCTTTCCTTCCGGCTGGCCCTCAACGACTGGAAGCCCAGCCCTTCGACCGTCGGCGCCTGGGCCCACGCAGTGGAAGCTGCCGGTGTCTGCCGCCGGCGGCGTCGAGCGCGAAATCTGGCTATGGGATTTCGGCGGCCAGGCGGACCAGCGGCTGATCCACCAGCTCTATATGGAGGAGACCGCTCTGGCGGTGCTGGTCTTCGATGGCCAGAAGGAGGATCTGTTCGAGACACTGGGCCAGTGGGACCGCGAGCTGGCGCGCGCCTCACGCCTGCCGTTCACCAAGCTGCTCGCGGCGGGCCGCGTGGATGCCGGCGGCTTGCGCGTGAGCCGGAGCCAAGTCGAGACGTTTGCCGAGGAGCGCGGCTTCGTCGGCTTCCTTGAGACCAGCGCCCAATACGACATCGGCTGCCAGGAGCTCAGAGAAGCGATCCTCGCCGGGATTCGCTGGGCCGACATCACATGGCGGTCGTCGCCGCGGTTGTTCAAGCGGCTCAAGGAGGAGATCGTCCGCCTCAAGGACGCGGGCCGAGTCTTGATGCGGTTCAACGAGCTGCGCGACGCCCTGCGCCTCCGCCTGGCTGGCGAGAACGCCGACTTCAAGGACGACGAGCTGAAGACGGTAGTGAGCCTCCTTGCCGGCCCCGGCGTGGTGTGGAAGCTGAAGTTCGGCAGCTGGGTGCTGCTCCAGCCGGAGCGGATCAATGCCTACGCCCAGGCGGTGATCCAGACGGTGCGTAGCGACGAGCTCGAGCGAGGGTACGTCCCGGAGGAACGGGTGCTCGCCGGCGATCTGACGTATCAGTCGTCGCTGCAGCGCCTGGACGCCGACGAAGAGCGCTTCGTGTTGCTGGCGATGCACCAGACCTTGGTCGAGCGCGGTCTGTGCCTGCGTGAGCACACGGACACGGGGCCGATGCTGATCTTCCCCAGCTACTACCGCCGCGAGCGACCGGAGCTGGTGGGGCATCCGGCCGTGCTGGTGAGCTACCGCTTCAATGGCTTCCTCGACGACATCTACGCCACGCTGGTGGTGCGGCTCCACCATACACAGTCCTTCGAGCGCGACGAGCTCTGGCGCTACGCCGCCGACTTCAAGACGCTGACCGGCAAGCAACTCGGCGTCAAGCTGGCGCGCCGGGCCGAGGGTGCGGGCGAGCTGGAGGTGTACTTCGATCCGTCTATCCTGGCCGAGGAGAAGATCATCTTCAGCCGCTACGTCCACGGGCACCTGTTGCAAAAGGCGCAGGACGTGGTGCGGCTGAGGCACTACGTGGGCCCGCACTGCGGCACGCCGGTAGGAGGCCGGGAGGTGGCGATGCGCAGGCTGGAGGCATGGTTAGAGAGCAAGGCGGCGGCCCAGGCAGTGGGAGGACGCAGCAAGCGGCTGAGCAAACCCGAGACGCCGACGATCGTCTGTCAGGAGTGCGAGAAGCGAGTCCCGTTGTGGGACGAGCTTGAGCAGTGGTTCGCCAGCCCGGAGACCCAGAGCCGCGTGCGCGAGCTGCAGGAGCAATCGCAGCTCGTGCTCGACAGCGAGAGCAAGGAGCGAGCCTTGGTGGGCGAGGTCATCTCGACCGTCGCGCTCGCCGGGCAGATCAGCCGCGAGTTCAACATCAGCGACCACGGCATCGACATGGAGATCGAGTTCAAGGACGACGCCGGCGAGGCCACCGGGCGGAAGCTCTATCTCCAGCTCAAGTCCGGCGACTCCTACCTGCGGGAGCGCAAACGTGACGGCGCGGAGATCTTCACCATCAAGGACGAGCGCCACGCCCGCTATTGGATGGCGCAGGCATTCCACGTCCTGCTGGTGATCCGCACCTCGGACGGCGAGGTGCGCTGGATGGAGGTGCGCGATTGGCTGCGGCGCGCCAGCGAGACCGACAAGGCGCCGCCGAAGCAGGTCGTCTTCGAGGGCGAGCGCTTCGACGTGATGAGCGTGCGCCGGTGGCGAGACCGGGTGCGCGAGCAGTCAGGCACGGGCGACGCGCGCGGAGCTGAGCGAGGCCGCGGCCCTTCCGTGGTCTAATACCGCGCTCGGACGCCGCCAGCGCGGCGGACCCAATCGCGAGCGACGCCGTGGCGCCAGAGATCGCCCGAACGCGCGAGCGCTGGCCGGTCCCCTGCTCCCTTACCTGATGCCTTTTTTGCTCCCAGCCGCGCCTCGGCCGTCTCGCCCGCGCCACGCCGCGCGCACCCTGCTCCGTCTGCTCGTCGGCCTCTCCCTGCTTTCCGCCCTTGCCGCCTGCCGCCCAACCGAAGCCCCCGCCGCCCCGCAGGTCGAGCCCCTTCCCGCCGGCAGCAACATCCTCCTCATCACCATCGACACCCTGCGCGCCGATCACCTCTCGGCCTACGGCTACGCGCGGGCCACCTCGCCGGCGATCGACCGGCTGGCCGCCGAGGGGGTGCGCTTCGATCAGGCGGCGGTGCAGTGGCCGAAGACCGGGCCGTCGTTCGCCTCGATCTTCACCGCCACCTATCCCAAGGACAACGGCATCGTGCGCAAGGTGGGGATCCCCATCCCCTGCCGCTTCCGCATGCTGGCCGAGGAGCTGCGGGCGCAGGGCTACGCCACCCACGCCGTCGTCGCCAACGGGGCGGTGGGGAGCGACTTCTACTTCGACCAGGGGTTCGACACCTTCGTCGAGACCTGGAAGCTGCCGGCCGGGCGGCGCGGCGAGGACCCCAATCGGGCCGAGGCGGTGACGCGGCTGGCGATCGGCCTCCTGGATCGCATCGACCGCGCCAAGCCGTTCTTCCTCTGGGTCCACTACCTCGACCCGCACTGGCCCTACGACGCGCCGGGACCTTGGCAGGAGCGCTTCCAGGGCGACGCGCAGTGGGACGGCGCGACGCGCATCCCGGTCGCCGCGGGCAAGGCGAAGCAGGAGATGATGGGCATCGGCGACGGCCAGGCGGTGGACGGCCGCGACGAGCTGGCCTTCTACGTCGCCCGCTACGACGCCGAGATCGCCTACACCGACGCCCAGATCGGCAAGCTCCTGGCCGCGGCGCGGCGGCGCGGCCTGCTCGCGAAGACCCTCACCGCTCTCACCGCCGACCACGGCGAGTCGCTGGGCGACCACCATTACTACTTCGACCACGGCCGCTTCGGCTTCGAGAGCTGCCTGCGGGTGCCGCTGATCCTCCACTACCCCGGGGTGCTGGCGCCGCGCGTCGATCGCCAACCGGCGGCGCTGGTCCACCTGGCGCCCACCCTCCTCGAAGCTGCCGGCGCCCGCCGCCCGGGCGGCGCCTGGATGCAGGGCCGGAGCCTCACGCCGCGCCTCCGCGGCGCGCCGCCGGCCGCCGGCGACTCCACCCTCCTCGCCTTTTCCGAAGCGGGATACGAGCAGGACGGGAAATGGCAGAAGATCGTCCGCGACGGGCGCTGGAAGCTGGTCTACGCGCAGGGCCTCGCCGACCAGCGCTGGATCGCCGGCGAGGGCGTGCGCTTCGCGCTCTTCGACTTGGAGGCGGACCCGGCCGAGACGCGCAACGTGGCGGACCAGCGCCCCGAGGAGCGCCAGCGCCTGGTGCGCGCGCTCTGGCGCTGGGACCGCGCGCCGCGCTTCGAGGCGCTGTCGGAGCCGGCGAGCGCGGCGTGCGGTGAGGAGCGCGGGATGGAGAAAGAGACGGAGGAGCTGCTGCGCAGCCTGGGATATATCCAATGAAGATCGCGCTCGGCTCCGACCACGCCGGGTTCCGCTACAAGCAGCGGCTCGCCGAGCTGCTGCGCGCCGAGGGGCACGAGGTGGTGGACTTCGGCACCCACTCCGAGGAGTCCGTCGACTACCCGCTCTTCGTCCGCCCGGCGGCCGCGGCGGTGGCGCGCGGCGACTGCGACCGCGCCATCGTCCTCGGCGGCTCGGGCAACGGCGAGGCGATGGCCGCCAACCGCCTGCGCGGCGTCCGCTGCGCCCTCTGCTGGTCCCCCGAGTCGGCCCGCCTCGCCCGCCAGCACAACGACGCCAACGTCCTCTCGCTCGGCGAGCGGCTGATCCCCTGGGACACCGCCGAGGAGATCGTGCGGATCTGGCTGACGACTCCGTTCGAGGGCGGCCGTCACGTGCGGCGGATCGAGATGCTGGATGCTTTCCTCCCTACCTGAATCTTTTCAGGCGTTGGTGGATGACCTAGGTCTCAGCCGCGTCCGCCTCGGCGAGGTCCTCGCCCCCTACACGACGTTCAAGATCGGCGGCCCGGCCGATCTCTTCTACGAGGCCGGGACTCCCGACGAGCTGGCCGGCGCGCTGCTCGCCGCCCGCGCCCGCGGCGTGCCTTCGTTCCTCCTCGGCCTCGGCGCCAACGTCCTGATCGGCGACCGCGGGTTTCGCGGCCTGGTGGTCCGGAACGCCGCGCGCGGCATCCGCGTCGAGGCCGACAGCTCGCGCATCGTCGCCGAGAGCGGCGCCGTCGTCTGGCCGGACCTGATCGAGCACGCCGTCGACCACCGCCTCTCCGGGCTCGAGCACTACGTGGGGATCCCGTCGACGGTCGGCGGGGCCCTCTGGCAGAACCTCCACTTCCTCTCCCCCGCGCCGGCGCGTGAGCGGACGATGTTCATCGCCGAGGTGACGGTCGGGGCGGAGATCCTCACCGCCGAGGGCGAGCGGCGCTGGGCCGACGCCGACTGGTTCCAGTTCGGCTACGACACCTCGGTCCTCCACCACCGGCCCGACGTGGTCCTCAGCGCCACCTTCCAGCTCGCGCCCGGCGACCCGGACGCCATGCGCCGCGTCCTGCGCGAGAACCTCGAGTGGCGCACCCACCGCCATCCGCCGCTCGACAGCGAGCCGTCGGTCGGCTCGATCTTCAAGAAGATCGAAGGGATCGGCGCCGGGCGGCTGATCGACCAGTGCGGTCTCAAGGGCGCGCGGGCCGGCGGCGTCACGATCACCCACCGCCACGCCAACATCTTCGTCAACACCGGCGGCGCCACCGCCGCCGACGTCCGCGCCCTGATCGCGCACGTCCAGGAGGTCGTCGAGCGCGCGACCGGCTATCGCCTCGAGCCCGAGATCTCGCTCGTCGGCGATTTTTGAGCGCCGGCGGCGATGTTAGGATTCGGTCAACCGCCGTGGACTCCTTGTGATCTGCCCGAAGTGCGGCTTCGAGCAACCCGAGGCGCTGGAGTGCCGGCGCTGCGGCGTGGTGTTCGCCAAGTACCGCGGGCCGGTCTTCCAGGCGGCGCCGGCAGCAGCACTGGCCGAAGCGCCACCCGCGGCAGCGCCCGCTGACGCCGCGCCGCCGGCGACCGCCGCGGGCGAGGACCTCTACGCGCCGCCGCCACCGGCGCCCCCGCCCGCCGCGCCCGGCACCCTCTACATCCCGCGCCCCGACACGTCCTCCTCTCACCGCCGCTTCGAAGCCGGCCGGCTCCTCAGCGAGACCTTCTCGACCTACTTCGCCAACTTCCTCCCCTTCCTGATCCTCACCGTCGTCGCCTACTCGCCGGTCCTGCTGATGGCGTTCCTGACTGCCACCGGCTCCGGAGCCACCAATCCTCTCGCGGCGGCGCTCGTCAACTGGGGCGACTGGCTGTTCTCGCCGCTCGCCCAGTCGGTCGTCACCTACGGCGTCCTGCAGCACATGCGCGGTCGGGACACGACGATCGGCGCCTGCCTGCGCGCCGGGTTCGGCGCCCTCTTCCCGGTCCTCTTCGTGGCCCTCCTGGCAGCGGCCCTCATCCTGATCGGCACGCTCTTCTGCATCATCCCGGGGATCATCCTGTCGGTCATGTTCGCCGTCGCCGTGCCGGCCGCGGTCGAGGAGCGGCCGGGCCCGATCGCCGCCCTGCGCCGCAGCGCGGAGCTCACCGACGGGTACCGCGGCCAGGTGTTCGCGGTCAACCTCGTCCTCGGCCTGCTGGGCGCCGCCGTCGGACTCCTCGTGCTGCCGGTCGTCGGCGGGCTCGAGGGTCTCGCGGCGATGCGCGAGACTCCCTCGACGACGTTCCTGCTGACGAGCCAGCTCCTCGGCCTGGTGCCGTTCGGCCTCACTGCCACCGCCGGCGCCGTCATGTACTACCGCCTGCGCAGCTTGAAGGAGTCGATCGATGTCGAGGAGCTGGCGTCGATCTTCGACTGAGGCGGTGGTCGCGGCGCGCCGGCGGCTGCCGCTCGCGCTGGCGCTCGCGCTCTGCGCGCTCCCCGTCGTCGCGGCGCCGAGCGCGGGCGGGGAGCTGACGCCGGCGGCGCTCGGCGAGCGCGCTCGCTCGCTGCTCGCCGATCCGCGGTATCAGCGGGAGTTTCCGCTCCGCGGCAACGATGCCGGAGCCGGCCCCGGAGCCGACTCGCGCCGCGGCGAGCTCGGCGAGCCGGGCTCGAACGGCGGCCTGGACGAGCCAGGTGAGGGACGCGGCGCCCGCCCCGGCGCGCCCGGCCTCCCGCAGGGCGGCAGAGCGCCGCGCCGCGCAATGCCGCCGCCCGTCCTGCCAACCTCCGACGCCGCCCACCTCGCCCGGCTCGTCCTCTACGTCCTGGCTGGCGCCGCCTTCCTGCTGCTCGCCCTCTGGGCCCTGCGGCTCGTGTGGGAGCGCCGCCGCCCGGCCGCGCCTGCAGCCGCGGGGCCGCCGCCCGCCGGCGGGCAGCCCGCGGAGGCCCCGCCCGGCGACGCCGGCCGACTGCCGGCAGACGAGAGATACGGCGAGGCCGTCCACGCCCTCCTCCTCGACGCCATCCGCCAGCTCGCGGCGCGCTTCCGCATCGCGATCCCCTCCTCGCGCACCAGCCGCGAGATCCTCGGGCTCCTGCCGCTCCAGGCCGGGCGCCGCGACGCCTTCGCCGAGCTGGTGCGCACGGTCGAGCGGTCGCTCTTCGGCGGCGCTCCGCTCGGGCGCGACGACTACGAGCGGAGCCTCGCCCAGGTGCGGCTCGTGCTAGGAGTTGATTGGAGCCCGGCGCGAAAGCCTTCGCGCCTCGGCGGCGGAGGCGGCGCCGCGTGACGACGGCGCCCGGCGGCGAGATCGAGGGCGGCTTCTCCCGCCGCGTCCTCGGGTGGGTGATCGGCATCGCCGTCGCCTCGTTCCTCGGCGCCATCCTGCTCAGCGCCTACGGCGACCGGGCGGGGTCGTGGCCGTCGCCCCACGCCAACACCTTCAGCTACAGCGCCATCGGGCACCGCGGATTGGTCGAGCTCCTCAGGTCGTTCGATCTCGGGGTCGTGTCGCGCCAGACCCGCGGCACCACCGGCGCCGGCCCCGGCAGGCCGCTGGTCCTCGCGGAGCCGGACGTGGACCACGACCCCGCGGCGGCGAGACTCCACCTCATGGCGCGCCGCCACGAAGCGCTGGGGGCGGGCGCGCCGCTGGTGCTGGTCCTCCCGAAGTGGCGCGGCGCGCCGCAGCGGCGCCACCCCGGCTGGATCGGCGGCGCCGCGCTGCGCGATCGGGCTGAACTCGAGCCGCTCCTGGCCACGCTGCCCGGCGCCGCGCCGCCGCCCACCTCGTCGCGGGCGCCGTGGACTCTCCGGCGCGGCGCCGCCGCGGTGACCTGCACGGCGCGGGCTGAGACGGGCGAGATCCGCTTCGCGCTCGACGCCAATCCCACCCAGCTCTTCTCACCCGACCTGCTGCCGCGCGACGTCGATGCCCTCGTCACCTGCGGCGCGGGCATCCTCGTGGCGCGCTCCACGACCGCAGACCCCGCCGACCCCGGGCTCTACCTGATCTCCGACCCCGACATCCTCAACAACCAGGGCCTCGCCCGCGGCGATCACGCCGCGCTCGTCCATTACCTCTTCGTCGACCGCCTGCACGCCCGCGGCGTCGTCTTCGACGAGACGATCCACGGCTTCCTGCGCTCCGAGAGCCTCCTCGCCGAGGCCTTCCGCCTGCCGCTCCTGCCGGCGACGCTCCAGGCCTGCGTCCTCCTCGCTGTCGTCCTCTGGGCCGGCATGGGCCGCTTCGGCAAGCCGCTCCCCGTCGCTCCGGCCCTGGCGCCGGGCAAGGAGGTCCTGATCGACAACACCGCCGCGCTCCTGACCTACGGCGGCCACGCCGCCGACAGCCTCGCGCGCTACTACCGCCAGACGCTGCGCGGCCTCGCCGCCGCCCTCTACCTGCCGGCCGACCTCTCCGAGGAGGCGCTGCGCCAGCGGCTCGAGGAGATCGCGCGCCGCCGCGGCGCGCGCGCCGACCTCGCGGCCCTCGCGCGGCAGGTCGAGCGGCTCGCGGGCGACCGCGACGCCGCGCGCCAGGCGGCCGGCGTCGCGGCGCGGCTCCATCGCTGGCGCCGGGAGATGACGGATGGACATCGCGCAGATCCGTGACCTCGGCCGCTCGCTGCGCGAGCAGGTCGGCCGCGTCGTCGTCGGGCAGGAGGAGGCGATCGACCTCCTCTTCGTCGCCCTGGTTTCCCAGGGCCATCTCCTCCTCGAGGGACCGCCGGGAACGGGCAAGACGCTGCTGGCGCGCGCCTTCGCCGCCAGCCTGAGCCTCGAGTTCAAGCGCGTCCAGTTCACCCCCGACCTGATGCCGGGCGACCTCCTCGGCACCAACCTCTTCAACTTCCAGACCGGCGCCTTCACCCTGACGCGCGGGCCGGTCTTCACCGAGTTCCTGCTCGGCGACGAGATCAACCGCACGCCGCCCAAGACCCAGGCGGCGCTGCTCGAGGCGATGCAGGAGCGGACGGTGACGATCGACGGCCACAGCCATCCGCTGTCGCCGGCCTTCCTCGTCGTCGCCACCCAGAACCCGATCGAGCACGAGGGCACCTACCCGCTGCCCGAGGCGCAGCTCGACCGCTTCCTGTTCAAGGCGCTGATCGACTACCCGAGCCGCGCCGAGGAGCAGAGCATGGTGCGCCTCCACGGCCACCAGACGGCGATGCCCGACCTCGCGCGGCTCGGCCTCGTGCCCCTCGCCGGCCCCGGCTTCCTCGCCGAGGTGCGGCAGGCGGTCGCGGCCCTGCGCCTCTCCGACGAGATCGTCGCCTACGTCGTCGACCTGGTGCGGGCGACGCGCCAGCACCCGGCGCTGCGCTGGGGCGCCAGCCCGCGCGCCGCCAACATGCTGGCCGCGGCGGCGCGGGCGGCCGCCGTCCTCGACGGGCGGGAGTTCGTCCTCCCGGACGATGTCAAGCGCCTGTGGAAGCCGCTGCTGCGCCACCGCGTGGTCCTGGCCGCGAGCGCCGAGCTGGACGGCCTGGGTCCCGACCAGGTGCTCGACCAGGTGCTGCTCCAGGTGGCCGCACCGCGGTGAGGGGATCCGGCGTGCGTCCCACCCGACGAGCGATCGTGACCGCGGCGGCGGGCCTGCCGCTGGCCTTGCTGCCGGCGGCCGTCGACCCTCGCCTCTGGCCGCTCTGGGTCGCCTTCCTCGGCGCCTTCGCCCTCGCGCTGGGAGTCGATGCCCTGCTGGCGCCGCGCCGCAGCGAGGTCGAGTGCGAGGTCGAGATGCCGGCCGTCCTCTTCATCGGCGAGGAGGGCGAGGCGCGGCTCACCGTGTACGTGCCGTCGTCGCGGCCGGTGCCGGTGACCGTGGCGGTCGACCTCTCGGACCTCCTGGCGCCGCAGCCGCCGGTCTCGGGCCGGGCCGGACGCGAGGGCGCCGTCTTCCCGTTCCGCCTGGCGCCGGCGCGCCGCGGCACGATCGCCGTCGAGCGCGCCTGGGTGCGCTACCCGGGGCCGCTCGGCCTCCTCGCCGCCGTCGCGGTCGTCCCGCTTCAGCGCGAGGCGGCGGTCGTCCCCAACCTGCGGCTGGTGCGGGCGGCCGCCCTGCGCTTCGACGGCGAGCGGCACTTCCGCAGCGGGTGGAAGATCGAGCGCTACGCCGGCGACGGCACCGAGTTCCACAGCCTGCGCGAGCACGTCCCGGGCGACGACCGGCGGTGGATCGACTGGAAGGGCTCGGCGCGCCACCACAAGCTCGTCACCCGCCAGCTCCGCGCCGAGCGCAACCAGCAGGTCGTCCTGGCGCTCGACACCGGCCGCCTGATGGCCGAGCCGGTCGGCGGCATCCCGAAGCTCGACCACGCGGTCAGCGCGGCGCTGCTCCTCTCCTACGTCTCGCTCCGCGCCGGCGACCGCGTCGGCTGGTTCAGCTTCGACGCCAAGGTGGGCCGCGCCGCCAACCCGCAGGGCGGCCTGCGCAGCTTCGAGGCGCTGCGCCAGCTCGCGAGCCGCCTCGACACCGCCGACGCCGAGACCAACTACACCCTCGGCCTGACCGCGCTCGCGCAGCGCCTCAGCCGCCGCTCGCTGGTCGTCGTCTTGACCGACTTCGTCGACACCGTGACCGCCGAGCTGATGGTCGAGAACCTCGACCGCCTGGCCCGCCGTCACCTCGTCGTCTTCGTCGCGCTCCAGGACCCCGGGCTCGCCGCGGCGGCGGCGCAGGCGCCGGACGACCTGCTGCGGTTGAACCGCGCCGTCGTCGCCGCCTCCCTGCTGCGCGACCGCGCGCTGGTCCTGCGGCGGCTCGCCGCGCAGGGCATCCGGCCGCTCGACGCCGCGCCGGCGCTCGTCGGACCGCAGTTGATCAACACGTATCTCGAGATCAAGCGCCGTGAGAGGATTTGAGCGCCGCTGAAGGCTCCCGGCCGCCGCGATGCCCGAGCTGGCCCTCAAGTCCGCCCGTTTCCGCCGCGAGCGCGAGCGCACCTGGCGCGAGCTCGAGCGGCTGGTGGCGCGGGCCGAGCGGGAGGGCGTCGCGAGCCTCTCGGCGTCCGAGCTCAACCGCCTCCCCTCGCTCTACCGCAGCGCCGTCAGCTCGCTCTCGGTGGCGCTCGCGATCAGCCTCGACAAGAGCCTCGAGGAGTACCTGACGGCGCTCGTCGGCCGCGCCTACATCTGCGTCTACGGCAGCAAGCGCCGGGCGTGGCCGGCGCTCGTCGAGTTCTTCCGCCACCGCTTTCCCGGGGCCGTCCGTCGCCAGGCGCTGTTCCTGGCGGCGGCGCTGTCCATCCTCGGCGCGGGGGTGCTGACCGGCTTCCAGCTCACCGCCGCCGACCCCGAGCGCTACTACAGCTTCGTCGGCCCGGAGATGGCGGGCGGGCGCACGCCCGCGGCCTCGACCGCGGAGCTGCGCGAGGCCCTCTACCAGCGCGGCGAGAGCTGGTCGGGTGTGCTGACGCTCTTCGCGAGCTTCCTCTTCACCCACAACGCGCGGGTCGGCTTCCTCTGCTTCGCGCTCGGCTTCGCCGCCGGCGCGCCGGTCCCCTTCCTGCTCTTCGCCAACGGGCTCGGGTTGGGCGCGATGGCGGCGCTCTACGACGCGCGCGGCCTCGGCTTCGAGTTCTGGGCCTGGGTGCTCCCCCACGGCGTGACCGAGCTGCTGGCGGTCGCGCTCTGCGCCGCCGCCGGCCTGGCGCTCGGCGCCGCGCTCGTCTTCCCGGGCCGCCACACGCGGCTCGAGAACCTCGCCCGCCGCGGCCGCGAGGCGGCGCTCCTCGCTGCCGGCGCGGTGGCGCTCTTCTTCGCCGCCGCGCTCATCGAGGGCTTCTTCCGCCAGTTGGTGCAGCAGCAGACGGCCCGCGCGGCGGTCGCCGGCGCGACCCTCGTCGTCTGGACCGCCTACTTCCTCTTCGCCGGACGAGACCGTGCGCGCCACGACCTTCGCTGAGCCGCCGCGGCTCCACCGCGTGCGGACGCCGGAGGGCGTCCCCCTGCCGCTCCAGGTCGCGCCGGCCGGCGACCGCCTCCTCGCCTTCGCGCTCGACGCCCTGATCGTCGCCGGCGGCACTCTCGCCGTGGCGCTGGCCGCCGGGCCGCTGGCGGGCGCCGACGGGGTCGGGACCCTGGCGCTGGCCGCCGCGGTGCTCGCCGTCTTCCTGCTGCGTCACGGCTATTTCGTCTTCTGGGAGGCGCGGCACGGGGCCACGCCCGGCAAGCGCCTCCTGGGCCTGCGGGTCATCGCGCGCGACGGCGGGCCGCTCGCCGTCGAGGCGGTCTTCGCGCGCAACCTGATGCGCGAGCTCGAGGTCTTCCTGCCGCTCGCGGTGCTCCTCTATCCCGCGCAGCTCCTGCCCGACGCGCCGGCCTGGGGCCGCCCGGCCGCGGTCGCCTGGGTGCTCGTCTTCGCCGTCATGCCGCTGCTCAACGCCGACCGCCTGCGCTGCGGCGATCTCGTCGCGGGCACGCTCGTCGTCAAGGCGCCGGTGCCGGTGCTGCTCGCCGACTTGGCGGCGGCGCCGGAGGCCGACCTCGCCTGGGAGTCCGCCGCCCTGCCGGGCGACGGAAGGCACTCCCAGGTCATCGGAGCCCGGCGAGAAAGCCTTCTCGCCTTCACCCGCGAGCAGCTCGACATCTACGGCATCCACGAGCTGCAGGCGCTCGAGGACTTGCTCCGCCGCTTCGGGGACGGCATGCTGACGTCGTCCGCGCTGGAGGAGGTCGCGGCGCGGATCCAGCGCAAGATCGGCTGGCCGCCGGAGCGCCGCGACGTCGGCGCGCTCGATTTCCTCGAGGCCTTCTACCGCGCCCAGCGCGGCCGCCTCGAGCACAAGCTCCTCTTCGGCCAGCGGCAGGAGCGGAAGCGGGACGCCGGCCGGCGGCCGTGAGGCCGGATCGGCACCGGCGCGCGCCAGAACGGCCGGCGCCCGCCCGCGCCGGCCGCCGCCGGCCCCGCCATCGCCCCAGCATGTAACCGTTTTCACGATTCTTGCATCGGGGCGCGCCGCGCCGCCGAGCTGTCTGCTCCTGGCGGCCGAGGAGGACGGCCGTGATGTACGCGACCTGGAACACCGGCTGGCTGGAAACCATGAAGAGCGCGCCCCTGGCGACCGAGCAGCTCTGGCGGCTGCTCGGCGGCCTGTCGACGTCATCGACGAGCGGCGATTACCTCGACACCGTGACCCGGGAGCTGGTGACCGCCCTGGGTGTCGACTTCGCCTTCGTCTCCGAGCTCGTCGAGACCGCGCCGGCGCGGGCGCGCACCCTGGCGGTGGCCGCGCGCGAGGGGACGGTCGAGGGCTTCGAGTACGACCTCGAAGGCACCCCGTGCCGCCAGGTCCTCGAGCTGGGCTTCCATTGCGTGACGCGCGGCGCCCGCGCCTGCTTCCCGCACGACGCGACCTTCGCCCGCCTCGGCATCGAGGGCTACGCCGGCGTGCTGCTGGCCGGCGACGGCCGCCGCGGCATCGGCTGGCTCGGGGTGATGAGCCGCACGCCCCTCGAGCCGGCGCCGCCGCTGGTGCGGTCGCTGCTCGAGCTCGCCGGGGCCCGCGTCGCCCTCGAGCTGCAGGTGCGCGCCGGCCGGCGCGAGCTCGAGGAGCTGCGCGAGACGGTGGAGCGGCGGCTGCTCCTCGCCGGCCGCGAGCGGCGGCGGACCGAGGAGCGCCTGGTCCAGGCGGCGCTCCACGATCCCCTGACCGGCCTCCCCAACCGGATCCTCTTCCGCCGCCGCCTCGAGCGCGCCCTCGCCGCCGCCGACCCCGCGGCCGGCCATCGCGTGGCCGTGCTCTTCCTCGACCTCGACCGCTTCACGCTGCTCAACAACAGCCTCGGCCATCACGCCGGGGACGAGCTGCTGCGCGACGTCGCCGCCTGCCTCGGCCGCTGCGTCGGCCCGGGCGACACCGTGGCGCGCCTGGGCGGCGACGAGTTCGCGCTGCTCCTCGCGCGCATCGACGAGGTCGCCGAGGCCGCCGCCCTGGCCGAGCGGGTGCGCTGCGCCCTGGCCCGGCCGTTCGCGATCGAGGGCCGCGAGGTCTTCACCGGCACCAGCATCGGCGTCGCGGTCGGCGGCGCGGGCGAGTGCCCCGATCGGCTGCTGCGCGACGCCGACGTCGCCCTGCACCGCGCCAAGGAGCGGGGCCGCGCCTGCCACGAGATCTTCCACCCCACCTTGCACGCGCGGATGATGGATCGGCTGGAGGTCGAGACCGACCTCCGCGGCGCCGTCGACCGCGGCGAGCTGCGGCTGGCCTATCAGCCGATCCTCTCGCGGCGGGAGAACGCGGTCACCGGGCTCGAGGCCCTGGTGCGCTGGCAGCACCCCCGGCGCGGCCTGGTGATGCCCGGCGACTTCATCCCGCTGGCGGAGGAGACGGGGCTCGTGGTGCCGATCGGCGAGTGGGTGCTGGCCGAGGTCGCCGCGCAGCTCGACCGCTGGCGCGGCGGACCGCTCGGCGAGCTGGCGGTGAGCGTCAACCTCTCGCGCCGCCAGCTCCGCGAGCCGGACTTCCTCGGCTACGTCGAGGAGCTGGTGCGCGCCGGCCGGCTCGACGGCTCCCGGCTCCACCTCGAGATCACCGAGAGCGCCCTCGCCGAGGACGCCATGGCGGCGGCGCGGGTGCTGGCCGGCATCAAGCGGCTGGGCATCCGGCTCGTCGTCGACGACTTCGGCACCGGCTACTCGTCGCTCGCGAGCCTCGTCGGCCTGCCCGTCGACCGGCTCAAGATCGACCGCTCCTTCGTCGGCGGCCTCGACGCGACGCCCGCGCACCGCGACATGGTGCGGGCGATCACCCGCCTCGCCCACGACCTGCGCCTGGAGGTCATCGCCGAGGGCGTCGAGACGCGATCCCAGCTCGCCGAGCTGGCGCGCCTCGAGGTCGACGACGTGCAGGGCTTCCTGATCGCGCCGCCGCTCGGCTGCGCGGAGGCCGAGGCCTTCGTGCTCGCCGGCGGCGTGGCACTGGCCGGCCTCCTCGCATCCTGAACTGGCCTGATCGGATCGCGACCTGCGAGTGGTGAGCTTCTGAGCGGCGGACAAATCGGACTCGGGACAGCTAGCCTATCCCGCTCGGGCGGAGACAAGTCTGCCCCTACATACGCCAGCGACGCTTGAGCTCCTCGTGAGGCCTTCCGCGATGTCCCGGAGGGCCTCGGCGGCGGCAGCGGCCTCTTCGGGCGTCTCGGGCTCATCGTCGAGCGGCGCGTGCTCAAGGATGCATGAGAGGTCATCGCCAGTGTTGCCGAGCCTCTCGAACCGAACTTGCCGAGGCAACCTCTGCTCCTTACCCCTTCGCCGCCCGGATCGCTTCGGTCAGCGCCGGCAGGATCTCGTGGAGGTCGCCGACGATGCCGTAGTCGGCGATGGTGAAGATGGGGGCGCCGGGGTCCTTGTTGATGGCGACGACGACGCTCGAGCCCTTCATGCCGACGAGGTGCTGGATGGCGCCGGAGATGCCGGCGGCGATGTAGAGGCGGGGGGCGACGGTCTGGCCGCTCGAGCCGATCTGGCGGTCGCGGGGGAGCCAGCCGTTGTCGATGACCGGGCGGCTGGCGCCGATCTCGGCGCCGAGCGCGCGGGCCAGCTCCTCGACCGGGCCCAGCTTGTCGGCGCCGCCGATGCCGCGGCCGACGGCGACGATGACGTCGGCCTTGGTGAGATCCACCTTCTCGCCCGCCACGTCCTCGACGCCCAGGATCTCGCGGTCGGGGCGCACGGCGGCGAGATCGACCTCCAGCGCCCCCACCGGCGCCTCGCCGGCGGCGACGCCGTCGCCCGGGAAGGCGCCGGACTGGACGGAGACGAAGACCGTGCCGCCGCCCTTGACCCGCACCCGCGCCTGCAGCTTGCCGCCCATGATCGGGCGCCGCCACAGGAGCTCGCCGCCCTCGTCCTCGAACCCGGTCACCTCCGGCAGCAGGCCCGCGCCGACCTCCTGCGCCAGCCGCGGCATGAAGTCGACCGTCTGGTAGGTGTGGGGGAAGACGACGAAGTCGGGCGCCGCGGCGCGCACCGCCGGCGCCAGCGCGCCGCGCCACGCTCCCGGCGTATAGGAGGCCAGCGCCTCGCCATCCGCCACGTGCACGCGCGCGAGGTCCGTCTTCGCCACCTGCTCGCTGGCACCGCCGATGTCCTTCCCGAGCAGCACGGCCTCGGCCTTCGTACCGCGCGCCGCCGCCAGCCGCTGCGCCGCCGTCACCGCCTCCCAGGAGATCCGCGGCACCTGCCCGTCCCGAAGCTGCAACACCACCCAGATTCCGGCCATCACAGCACCCTCGCTTCCTTCTGCAGCTTCTCGACCAGCGCCTTGGCCGCCGTCGCCGCGTCGCCCTCGAGGATCTGCGCTCCGGCGCCGCTCTCCGGGAACGCCACCGCGACGATCTCGAGCCGCGAGCCCGCCGCCCCGACCTCCCCCGCCTCCAGCCCCAGCTCCGCCGGCCCCACCTCGGCGATCTCCTTCTTCTTCGCCGCCATGATCCCCTTCAACGAGGCGTAGCGCGGGTGGTTGATGCCGGCCTGGATCTCGAGCACCGCCGGCAGCGGCAGGCGCACGATCTCGTTCTTGCCGCTCTCCATCTCGCGCGTCACGCGCAAGGTCTTGCCGCCCTCCTCCACCGCCACTCCCATCACCAGCCAGGCGTGCGGCCAGCCGAGCCAGCCGGCCAGCACCGACCCGGTCGCGCCGTAGCCGGCGTCGTCCGACTGCGAGCCGGTGAGCACCAGATCGAACTCCTCACGCCCCACCGCCGCCGCCAGCGCCCGCCCGTTGGCCAGCGCGTCGCCGCCCAGGAACGCGGGGTCCTTGAGATGGACGGCGCGCGCCGCGCCGAGCGCCAGCGCCTTGCGCAGCGCCTCGCGCACCCGCTCGAGGCCGAGGCTGAACACCACCACCTCGCCGCCGCTCTTCTCGGCCAGCGCCAGCCCCTCCTCGAGGGCGTACTCGTCGCTCTCGTTGATGACGAACGGCAGGTCCTCCTCGTCCACCCAGCGGCCGTCGCGCGCCACGCGCAGCCGCGCCTCGGTGTCGGGGACCTGCTTGAGACACACCGCGACTCTCATTGCACCTCCGGACGGCGGCGAGGGGCACAGAGCCCGCTCAGTGCTCGGTCTTGGTTCCCGCGCTGCCGGCGAGCAGCTTGCGCAGCAGCGGAGTATCGGGGTTGAAGGCCCACAGGCGCTCTGCGAAGCGGAGGGTCGGCACGATGCGGCGGCCGCCGCTGCGCGACAGCACCAGCGCCTCGGCGCCGGCGTCGCGGTCGATGTCGACCTCGACGTAGGGCACCGCGGCGTCCTCGAGCACGCGCTTGGTGCGCCGGCAGTCGGGGCACCACTCGGAGCTGAAGACGGTCAGCACCCCGCCCGGCAGCCCCTCGCCCGTCGCCAGGCGCGCCGCCTCCTCGGGGGTGAGACGAACGCCGAGGACGCGCGGGTTGCCCCCCTCGGGCTCCGAGAGGAGGACCGCCGGCAGGTCCTCGCGCGGCACGCCGAGCTCTGCCAGCTCCTCGGCGGCCGCCGGGTCCGCAGCCAGATCCCGCGAGGCGCCGCAGCCGCTAAAGCGGCCGCCACGGGTGGAGTCGAAGTAGTACCGGCACTCCAGCGCTTGCGTCATGGGGGATGGCCCGGAGCCCGGCGGCAGCCGGGGGGGCAGTCCGGCGCGGACCTTACCACGACCGCGGCCCGCCGGCGCCTTGGACCTGCTCACAAAACGGGCAGGAAGGCGCGAAGGCTTTCGCGCCGGGCTCCAATCAACGGGTAGGAGCGCTGTCCGTCCCGCGCCCAGCGGGACGGCTCCTACCCCGGGCACGGCGTTTGCGCTCTATTATTTACCGTCCATGCCGCCGCCTCGCCACCTGCTGCCGGAGACCCCCTCGAAGCCCGGAGAGACACTCTGGCAGCGCTTCCGCAGGAAGCGCCGGCGGCAGGTCGTGCGCTGGATCGACCGGCTGATCCTCCGCCTCTACCGCGCCGCCGCCTGGCTGGACCGCATCGCGCCGCCCGAGAAGCGCTACTATCGCGTCGCCATCTTCGGCTCCAGCCGCATCACCTCCGAGGACGCCATCTACGCCCGGGTCCACGAGCTGGCGCAACAGCTCTCCTACATGGGATGCGACATCGTGACCGGCGGCGGGCCGGGGCTGATGCGCGCCGCCAACGAGGGGGCGCGCGCCGGCGCCTATCGCCACCGCACCCGCTCCTTCGGCCTGACCATCCTGCTGCCGCTCGAGGAGCAGCCCAACCCCTTCCTCGACGAGGTGGCCCACCACCCGACCTTCTTCTCGCGCCTCCACCAGTTCATCCGCCTGGCGCACGCCTACATCGTGGTCGAGGGCGGGATCGGCACGACGCTCGAGGCGCTGATGGTCTGGCAGCTCCTGCAGGTCGGGCTGCTGCGCGACCGGCCGCTCATCTTCGTCGGCCCGATGTGGCAGGGGCTCCGCCGGTGGGTGGCCGACGAGATCGTGCGGCGCGGCCTCGCCGGCCAGGAAGACCTCGACGCCGTCCACTGGGTGGACGACCTCGACCAGGCGCTCGCCATCGTCCGCGAGGCGCGGAACGCGTTTCTGCAGCGGCACGAAGTAGTCCTCCCGCCGACGGCGGCCGCAGGCAATCAGGACATAGTTGAGATGGCACCGTTTCGCCGGTAGCTATCATCTGTTTGATCCAGGAGTTGGAGCCGTATCCACCTTTACTGCCTTGATCCGATCTCCCTCACCGCCTTCTTTACCCGGCACAAGCCTTGCTCGCCAGCGTCCGGGACCGGCAGGTTGCTCAGGCGAGTGTGGTTTCATGACAAGCCGGCGCGCATGGGCGCCGTTCCGGCGGCCGGCGGCCGGTCCTTCACAGGGAGGCGCATGGTCTTGACCGCGGTTGCCCTGCAGCAGCTCCCGGGGCCCGAGGGGCCCGGGCTCCTCGATTTCTTCTGGCAGTCCGGGCCGATGGCGAAGTTCGTCCTCGGCGTGCTGATCGCCTTCTCGCTCGCTTCCTGGGCGATCATGATCGCGAAGTTCCTGCACTTCCGCCGCGCCGACGGCCAGAGCGACCGCTTCCTCGAGGCCTTCCACCGCAGCGCGCGTTTCAGCGAGGTCAACGCCGTGGCGGCGAAGCTCGGCTCCTCGCCGCTGGTCGGCATCTTCCAGGCCGGCTACGCGGAGATCGACGGCCAGATCAAGCACGCGCACGACATGGAGCCGGCGCCACCCACGGGCGTGGGCAAGGCCGCGGGCGAGCGGCGCTACCGCATCAGCTCCCTCGCCGCGCTCGAGCGCAGCCTGGCGCGCGCCGTTGGTGTTGAGCTCGCCGGCGTGGCGCGCTGGACGCCGTTCCTCGCCACCACCGCCGCCGCGACGCCCTTCATCGGGCTCTTCGGCACGGTGTGGGGAATCATGGTGGCGTTCCAGGACATCGGCACGACCGGCTCGACCTCGCTCGTGGCGGTGGCGCCCGGCATCGCCGACGCGCTGATCAACACCGCCGCCGGCCTCGCCGCCGCCATCCCGGCGCTCGTCGGCTACAACTACTTCGCGGCGCGGATCCGCGGGCTGCGGGCGCGGATGGAGGATTTCGTGCAGGAGTTCATCAACATGGCGGAGAGGAACTTCACCTGATGGCCTTCAAGATCGACGGCGACGCCGACGAGCCGATGGCGGACATCAACGTCACGCCGCTCGTCGACGTGATGCTGGTGCTGCTGATCATCTTCATGATCGCCGCGCCGATGCTCCACCAGGGGATCGAGGTCGCGCTGCCGCGGGCGGACGCCAAGAACCTGCCGCTGCGGGTCGAGGACCCGCTGGTCGTCTCGATCGACCGCGACGGCCTGGTCTACCTGCGCGAGATGCCGGTCCATCCGTCGCAGCTCGTCGAGCGGCTGCTGCCGATGCTCGCGGCGCGGGGGGACGACTCGGTCTTCTTGAAGGGCGACCGCGACGTCCCCTACGGGCGGGTGATCGAGGTGCTCGACATCCTCCATCGCGGCGGCATCGTGCACGTCGGGATGGTCACCGAACGGCTCCAGCAGGCGGGAGGCCGCTCCTAGCAGCCCGTGGTGAAAGTCCGTGATCGCCCTTGAACCGAGGGGTGGTGCCCGGTAGTCTTCTGCCAACTCGACGAGGGCCGACCTGATGGCAATGGGCAAGCGGAAGGTCCACCTGCAGCAGCC
>JBIOUG010000117.1:0-19805 GCA_044866775.1 Thermoanaerobaculia bacterium
AAAGCTTTCGCGCCGTTCCAATCAACGCCAGGCGCGCTTTCCGTCGCGCGACCAGCGCGACGGGCGCCTGGCCCGCGCGCCGGGCGCGAGCCGCCGGCGAGCGGCGTCGTGCGGTCCTCGGGCGGGCGGAGAGTCGCCGCGGCGGCGAGGACGGTGGCGGTCGCCGCCGGACTCTGGGTAACCGCGGCGTCGCCCGGCAGCTCGGCGCGGCGCACCACGAACTCGGCGCCGCAGCCGCCGCAGTGGACGCGCAGCCGCGGCGGCGCGGCGGCCGGGACCGCCACGCGCAGCCGCAGCCGGCAGCTCGGGCAGGAGACGGTGAGAGTGCTCGTGATGGCGCGATCCTACCGCGGCGACCGGGGGGCACCGCACCGTGGGCACCACACCGGGGCCGTGAGCGGTCCCCCGCTGGCGGGTGTCCGTTATGAAAGGTCTTGCGATGGCACGTCAATTCTCTTCAGCGAACAACCTCATGTCGAGGTGTTCAGCACAAGGGGGGGATTGCCTTGCCATACTCAGCGCACCTTCGCGACGTCCGGAACCGAACCCGTCTTCGCGCTGTCGCTTGCGCAGCGCTCGTGCTGGGGGGGGCACTGACCCCCGCGCGCGCCACCGCGCAGGCGGACGAAGCGCCGCCACCGCCCGCGCTCCCCACCGCCACGCCCGCCGCCGCCGCGGTCTGCCCGTCGCAGTGGTGCGGCGGCAACTTCGGTGGCTTCACCACCCCGAGCGGGATGAACTTCGTCCTCGCCCCGGGGAGCGGCGCGACCGATCTCTGGGACAACACGACCAAGATCAAGTACCTGCGCTTCTACGAGGGGGCCGGCACGCTCAAAGCGTTCCTGACCAGCACCGGCACCAGCTTCCTGCTTGGTGGCCCGCTCGCCATCGGCGGCACCGATGCCGGCGGCTTCCTGCTCTCGGTCAAGGGGGGATCCGCGCCAACTCGATCGTCGTCTCGACCGGCTGGTCCGATCACGTCTTCGCCGACGACTACCGGCTGATGCCGCTCGCCGAGCTGGCGTCCTACATCGACGAGCACCGGCATCTTCCCGGCGTGCCGACGGCGACGGAGGTTGCCGAGCACGGCGTCGACCTCGGTGCCGGCCAGGCGCAGCTCCTGGCCAAGATCGAGGAGCTGACCCTCTACCTCCTCGACCTCGCACGCGAGAACCAGACGCTCACCGCGCGGCTCACCGACCTCGAGAAGGGCACGGGCCATGGCGAACCACGCTAGCAGGAGAACCCTTGCCGTCCTGACGGCGCTGGCCGTCTGCGCCGGCTTCACCGAGGCCCATGCCCAGCCGCCGGAGACCACGGAGACCCTCGCCAGCCTCACCGACCTCGGCAACCTGGAGGAGATCGCCGCCCGCGCCGAGGCGACGCTGGGCGACCGCGACCGCGACTCGGAGTATCGCCGCTTCAAGCGCTGGGAGTGGTTCGTGCGGCCGCGGCTCTACCCAAGCGGCGAGCAGTTCAACATCGCGGCGCGGAACTGGCTCGAGTACCACCGCTGGCTGAGCCTCCGGGGCGAGGAGGCGGGGCCGGAAGACCAGACCGGAGCCTGGACCGCGCTCGGCCCGAACCGCTGGGTCATGGGTCGGTCGGGCTACAGCGCCGGGATTGGGCGGGTCAACGTCCTCGCCTTCGCCGGGGGCGCGATGTTCGCCGGCACCCCCTCCGGAGGGCTCTGGAAGTCGACCGACTCGGGCGCGAGCTGGGAGGCGCTCACCGACGGCCTCCCCTCGCTCGGCGTCTCGGGGATCGCCTTCGATCCGACGACGAGCGCGACGATCTACATCCTGACCGGCGACGGCGACGGCCGGAACCTGCCGTCGCTCGGCATCCTCAAGTCGGCCGACAGCGGGAAGACCTGGTTCGCGACCGGCCTCTCGTGGCCGCTCGCGCAGCCGGTCTACGGCTACAAGCTCGTCATCCATCCGAGCGACGCCAAGACTCTCTACGCCGCGACCACCCTGGGCGTCCACCGCTCGACCGATGGCGGGTCCACCTGGACCCTGGTGCTCAGCGGCACCACCTTCGACCTCGAGCTCAAGCCGGGGGCGCCCTCGACCCTCTACGCCGCGACGGCGACGCAGATCTTCCGCTCGACCGACGGCGGGTCCACCTGGACCCAGCTCACCTCGGGCCTGCCGACCGGCGGGTCGCAGCGCATCGCGCTGGCGGTCACCGCGGCCAACCCCCAGCTCCTCTACGCCCTCTACGGCGGGGTGCCCAGCACCGGCAAGTTCGTCGGCCTCTACCGCTCGACGGACGGCGGCGCCACCTTCACGCAGCGCTCCAACTCGCCCAACATCCTCGGCTACAGCAGCACGGGCGACGACGACAACTCCCAGGCGTCCTACGATCTCGCTCTCACCGCCTCGTCCTCGGACGCCAACCAGATTCACTCCGGCGGGATCAACACCTGGAAGTCGAACGACGGCGGCGCCACCTGGATCAACACCTCCTACTGGTACGAGCCCGACGCCGGCGCGCAGTACAACCACGCCGATATCCACGCCCTCGAGTTCCAGGACGGCACGCTCTTCTGCGGCAGCGACGGTGGCATCTTCCGCACCGCCGACGCCGGGACGAGCTGGGCGAGCATCTCGACCAACCTCCAGGTGATGCAGCCCTACCGGGCCTGCCTCGGCGGCGGCTCGCTCTTCCTGGGCGCTCAGGACAACGGCTCGAACCAGCTCGCCGGCGAGGTGGCGACCCAGGTCTACGGCGCGGACGGCGGGCAGTGCCAGATCGATCCCCGCAACGCCAACCTCGTCTACGTCACCTCGCAGGAGGGGAACGTGCTCAAGTCGACGGACGGCGGTGCGACCCTCCGGAGCGTGACGCCCTCCGGGGCCGGCCCCGGAGCCTGGGTGACTCCCTACGTCATGCACCCCAGCGACGCGCAGACGCTGTTCGCCGGCTACACTGACGTCTGGAAGACGAGCGACGGTGCGGTCACCTGGAGCAATCTCTCCAACGGCACGATCGGCGGCGGCACCTGCCTCCAGGTGGCGGTCGCCCCGTCGAACACGTCGGTCCTCTATGTCTTGAAATCGGGAGCCGTCTACGCGAGCACCGACGGCGGCGCCACCTGGTCGAACAAGACCGGCTCGCTGCCGGTGGCGAGCGCCGCGCTGACCGACCTCGCGGTCAGCCCGCAGAACGCCAGCCTCCTCTGGGTGAGTTTCTCCGGCTACTCCCAGGGGACGAAGGCCTTCAAGAGCAGCGACGGCGGGACGACCTGGAGCAACGTCTCGGCGGGCCTGCCCAACCTGCCGGCCTCGGCGGTCGCGGCGCAGGCCGGGAACAACGGCGTCTACGTCGGCATGGACGTCGGCGTGTTCTACCGCGACGACACGCTCTCGGGCTGGATCCCCTTCCACAACGGCCTGCCGAACGTGATCATGGACGACCTCCAGATCGACGCGGCGGCGAGCCAGCTCTACGCCGCGTCCTTCGGGCGCGGGGTCTGGAAGTCGCCGCTGGCGAGCGCCTGCCCCGCCGCCATCACCCTTACCAACACGAGCCCGAAGCCGGTCGGGATCACCGCCTACCGCGCCAGCAGCTCGATCAGCTCGGCGGTGACCATGGCCGGCGGCCTCACCACCGACGTGGTCTACCAGGCAGGGAGCCAGATCTCCCTCCAGCCCGGGTTCCAGGTCGGCGCCGGCGGGACCTTCAAGGCGACGATCGCTCCCTGTACCCAGGCCGTCGCCCCTCCCGCCACCTTCCAGCCCACCGCCTTCCGCGGCGATGTCGAGGCGATGTTCGGCCCGCACTGAATCCGCACGGCGTGCAGAGGAGAGCCGGTCCACCAACCGGCTCTCCACTGCCTCCGCGGTTGCCTGCCGGGTTGCGCTCTGCCAGGATGCGCGGGCCGTTGCGAACCCAGGGAGCGCGCTGCATGTGGAGAAATCCATCGCTTCGACCGGGCTGCCGGCCCGGGCTGGCCTGCCTCGTCCTCGTCGTTGTTCTCCAGCCGGCCGCCGGCGGGGCCGCCCAGGAGCAGCCCGCGCCGCCGAAGCAGGAACAGGCCAGGCAGAAGAAGGAGAAGGAGGACAAGTCCATCCCGCCCGCCCCGCCGCGCGCCGAGGGCGAGGGCCCCTTCACCCGCCTCATCCTGCGCGGCGTCACCGTCATCGACGGCACCGGCGCGCCGCCGGTCGGCCCGGTGGACATCGTCATCAAAGGCAACCGCATCGTCCAGGTCAAGGGCGTCGGCTCCCCCGGCATCCCGATCGACCCCGAGGAGCGCCCGAAAGCCGAGCCCGGCGACCGCGAGATGGACCTCACCGGGCGCTACGTGCTGCCGGGGTTCGTCGACATGCACGGGCACATCGGCGGCAAGGACCAGGGCACGCCGGCCGAGTACGTCTTCAAGCTGTGGATGGGGCACGGCATCACCACCATTCGCGATCCCGGCAGCGGCAACGGCGTCGACTGGACGCTCGAGCACAAGCGCAAGAGCGCCAAGAACGAGATCACGGCGCCGCGCATCGAGGCCTACGTCACCTTCGGCGCCGAGCGCGACGACCCCTTCGTCACCCCCGAGGAGGGGCGCAAGTGGGTGGCGGCGATGGACGCCCGCGGCGTCGACGGCTTCAAGTTCTTCGGCTACCGCCCGGACATCTTCCGCGCCGCCATCGAGGAGGCGAAGAAGCGCGGCCTGCGCACCGCCTGCCATCACGCCCAGCTCGCGGTGGCGCGGGTCGACGTCCTCGACTCGGCGCGCTGGGGCGTGACCTCGATGGAGCACTGGTACGGCCTGCCGGAGGCGCTCTTCACCGAGCGCACGGTGCAGGACTACCCGGTCGATTACAACTACAGCGACGAGCAGCACCGCTTCGAGCAGGCCGGCCGGCTCTGGCGCCAGGCGGCCGCGCCGGGAAGTGAGCGCTGGAACGAGGTCATCGCCGAGCTGATCGCGCTCGACTTCACGATCGACCCGACCTTGACCATCTACGAAGCGAGCCGCGACCTCGCCCGCGCCCGGCGCGCCGAGTGGCACGACGAGTACACCCTGCCCTCGCTCTGGGACTTCTACCGCCCCAGCCGTAAGTCGCACGGCTCCTACTGGTTCTCCTGGGGCACCGAGCAGGAGGTCGCCTGGCGCGACAACTACCGCCTCTGGATGCGGTTCCTCAACGACTACAAGAACCGCGGCGGACGGGTGACGACCGGCTCGGACTCGGGCTACATCTACAAGCTCTACGGCTTCGACTACATCCGCGAGCTCGAGCTGCTGCGCGAGGCCGGCTTTCACCCGCTCGAGGTGATCCGCGCCGCCACCCTCGCCGGCGCCCAGGCCCTCGGCCTCGACAAGGAGATCGGCTCGGTCGAGCCGGGCAAGCTCGCCGACCTGGTGGTGGTGACCGAGAACCCGGTCGTGAACCTGCAGGTGCTCTACGGCACCGGCGCGATCCGCTTGAACGCCGACAACGATCCGGTGCGGGTGGGCGGCGTCGAGTACACGATCAAGGACGGGATCGTCTACGACGCCAAGAAGCTGCTCGCCGACGTCCGGCGGATCGTGGCGGAGGCGAAGGAGAAGGCCGGGCGGCCGGTGCTCTATCAGCCTGGGATGGAGCCGGCGGCGGCACCTGAGCCGGCACCCGCGGAGGCGCCGGAGCAGGAGGCGCCCTCCCCGTAGCGCCCGGCCCCCGTGCCGGGCGTTCGCGTAGCGCCCGGGCTACGTCCCGGGCGTTTTAGAGTCACGCAAGGAGGCGCCGCAATGAGACACTGCCTGGTCCTGCTCCTGGCCGTCGCGCCCCCCGCCTTGGCGCAAGAGCCCGCCGTCGCCGCCTTGGTCGCCGGCGCAATCGATCAGGTCGGCAAGACCCCCGGCTACGACCCCACCTACCGCCGCATCGCCTACCCCGGCGGCGACGTGCCGCTCGTAACCGGCGTCTGTACCGACGTCGTCATCCGCGCCTTCCGCCGCGCCGGCATCGACCTCCAGGTCCTGGTGCACGAGGACATGAAGGCCAACTTCGCCGCCTACCCCCAGACCTGGGGCCTCCGCCGTCCCGACCGCAACATCGACCACCGCCGCGTCCCCAACCTCGCCACCTTCTTCCGCCGCCGCGGCAGATCCGTCCCCGTCACCCGCCGCGCCGCCGACTACCTCCCCGGCGACCTCGTCACCTGGCGCCTCCCCTCCGGCGTCCCGCACATCGGCATCGTCTCGGACCGCCCCGTCCCGGGCACCTACCGCCGCCTCGTCGTCCACAATATCGGCGCCGGCACCCGCCTCGAAGACCTCCTCTTCGCCTTCGAGATCACGGGCCATTACCGTTACTTCACAGGGTTGTAGCGGTGGAGCCTCCTAAGCCTAAGCAAACCAGAACCCGAGAGTAAGCGGTCGGGCTGCAAGCGCAAGAAGGTGGCGGCGCACGACGGCGGCATCGAGGCGCCCCAGGGCTCATGTCATCGCCCGAAGCTGCCGTCGGCGAGGCGTCTTGCGAGCTGCTCGTCCACCTTACGGAGGTGGATCTGGTAGTCGCACCGGCGCGAGACGGCGCGGGCCTCGCGCGTCGTGGTCGCGGCGAGGTCGCGGCTCAGCAGGCGCATGCCGTCGCGCAGCACGCGGTGGTAGAGGAGCGGCGGGGCGTCGTTGAGGACGACGACGTCGATCTCGTTGGTGCGCAGCGCGGCCATGAGGTCCGTGGTCAGGTCCGCGGCATATCCGTACGGCTCAGGCGGCAGGTGCTCGGGGTCAACGTAGACGGCGACGTCGATGTCGCTGTGGGCCGCAGCGGCGCCCCGCGCCTGCGAGCCGAAGAGGTAGGCCTCGAGGATCTCCGGCCGCCGCGCGAATTCGCTTCGGGTTCAAGCCGCGCCAGGTCCCGCGGCGGACGCCGGCCTCGGCCAAGAAGAAGAAGGAGCCGACCTCGCAGCCGGCTCCGGCAGCCTAGATGCCCGCACGGGATCGCACCCCGTACGGGCACCGCGTCCTGAGGTGAAGACCTCAGTGCAGTCTTGACTTTAGCATCACTCCGGCGCGGCGGACGTGCCGCCGGCATGCCCGCCGCGCCGCTTTTCAGCCGACCGTTCGTGATAGCCTTGGTCAAGGTAGACCAAGGTGACGCCATGGCGAAAGTGATCTTCAACCTCTACGACGCCAAGACGCGTCTCTCCCAGCTTGTTGAGCGAGCGGCTCGCGGCGAGGAGATCGTGATCGCCAAGGCCGGCAAGCCGCTCGCGAAGCTGGTGCCGCTGGCGGGTGGTCGTGAGCCTCGGAAGCCTGGCGGCTGGGAGGGGAAGGTGCGCATCTCCGAGGACTTCGACGCACCGCTGCCGGACGACATCCAGGCAGGCTTCGAAAGCCGAGGATGAGCTCCCGAGCCGGACTCCTCCTCGATACTCACGTCTTCCTCTGGTGGCGCAGCGATCCCGAGCAGATTCCAGCTCCCGCCCTCGAGGCCATCGCCCGCGCCGACCTGGTCCTGGTCAGCGCCGCCTCGGCGTGGGAGGCGGCGATCAAAGTGTCGCTCGGGCGCCTCGAGCTTCCCGAGCCGCTTGAGGCTGGGGTGCTGGCCAGCGGCTTCGAGCGTCTGCCCATCACCTTCGCCCACGCGGAAGCAGCTGCGGCCCTGCCGCCCCACCACAAGGACCCGTTCGACCGCATGCTCGTGGCCCAAGCGCGGCTGGAGGGCCTGGTCCTAGTTACCCACGACCGCCAGCTTGCCAGCTATCAGGTAGAGACGCTCTGGTCCTGACGGAGTTGCGTAGATCGAGCTGCAGGGGTGTCGAGCTTCGACCGCGTTCCGTCACGACGAATCCACAGCTCGTGAAGCTCTACCCAGCGTACAGCAGCCGCAGCGCCAGCCTGTGCACCGGCGCGAAGACCGGGTTGAAGAGCTGCCAGGCGATGAAGATGCCGAGGAAGGAGAAGCTGGGGTTGTGGAGGATCTCCTGGTAGCGGCGCGCCACGTCGTCGCTCATCAGGATGGCGATGGCGGCGCTGCCGTCGAGCGGGGGGAGGGGGAGGAGGTTGAAGACGAAGAGGACGAGGTTCAAGGTGAAGAGGATCGAGAGCGGCAGGACTGACGCGGCGGCGAGGCCGCCCGCCTGGGTCGCCTGGGTCACGGCGGTGAAGGTCACGTACGCCGGCACCTGGAAGACGCCGGCCGCGATGCCGGCGCGCACCGCCAGCCCGGAGAGCAGCACCAGGATCAGGTTCGCCGCCGGTCCGGCCAGCGCCATGATCGCCGCCCGGCGTGGATGGCGATGGGCCCAGAGGGGGTCGTAGGGGGCGCTCGCCCAGCCCATCATCCAGCCGCCGCGCGAGAGGACGAAGGAGAGGATCGGCACCAGCACCATGCCGAAGGGCTCGCGCCGCATGTGCGGGAACGGCGAGAGGGAGACCTGACCGCCGTGGTAGGCGGTGGGGTCGCCGAGCTTGAGCGCCGCTACGGCGTGGCCGGCCTCGTGGAGGGTGGTGGAAAACAGGAAGACGATGAACCAGGTAATGCCGAGGAAGATGAGGTTGGGGTCCATCCCCTCCCTCAGGCCCGGCTCAGGTACTTGTCTTCCCGCGTGTCGATGAGGATCTTCGTCCCGACCTCGATGAACGGCGGCACCTGGACCACCAGGCCGGTCTCCATCTTGGCCGGCTTGTAGGAGGCGCTGGCGGTGGCGCCCTTCATCGAGGGCTCGGTGTCCACCACCTCGAGCGCGACGGTGTTGGGGAGCTCGACGCCGACCGGCCGGCCATCGTAGAAGTCGATCTTGATCACCGTGTTGGGCAGCAGGTAGAGCATCGAGTTGCCCAGCGTCTCGTCGTCGAGCGCCACCTGCTCGTAGTTCTCCTGGTTCATGAAGTGGTGGCCCGACGAGTCGGAGTAGAGGTACTCCATCGGGTAGGTGTCGAGGATCGCCCGCTCCACGCGCTCGGTCGAGCCGAAGCGGTGCTCGAAGCTGTTGCCGCTGCGGAGACTGCGCATGCGCGCCTGGACGAACCCCCGCCAGTTGCCCGGGGTGATGTGCTGGACGGACATGACGCGGACGATGTCGCCTTGGAAGAGGACGCACATGCCGGGTCTGAGCTGTGAGGCTTGGATCACTGGTGTCCTCCGAAAACGCCCGGGACGTGGCCCGGGCGCTACGCCTCCTGCTCCTGCTTCTGCCGCTGCGCCTCGGCGATGATCTTCTCCTGCACCGGGCGCGGCACCTCCTCGTAGTGCGAGAACTCCATGGTGAAGCTCGCGCGCCCCTGGGTCATCGAGCGCAGGGCGGGGGCGTAGTTGAGCATCTCGGACATCGGCACCTGCGCCTTGATGACCTGGGTGCCGCTCTGCGACTCCATCCCCTGCGGCCGGCCGCGGCGGTGCGAGAGGTCGCCCATGATGTCGCCCATGAACTCGTCGCTGGCCACGATCTCGACCTTCATGATCGGCTCGAGCAGCGTCGGCCGGGCGTTGGCCATGGCGTCCTTCCAGGCGAGCGAGCCGGCGATCTTGAAGGCGAGCTCGGAGGAGTCGACGTCGTGGTACTGGCCGTCGAGCAGGCGGACGCGGAAGTCGACGACGGGGTAGCCGGCGAGGTAGCCGCGGTGGCGGGCGTCCTGGATGCCCTTCTCGACCGCCGGCCGGAAGTTCTGCGGGATGGCGCCGCCGAAAATCTCGTCCTTGAACTCGAAGTCGCCGCCGCGCGCCAGCGGCTCGATCTTGATCTTGCAGTCGGCGAACTGGCCGCGCCCGCCGGTCTGTTTCTTGTGGCGGCCGTGACCGTCGGCGGGCTTCATGATGGTCTCGCGGTAGGGGACCTTCGGCTGGTGCAGCTCGACGTCGACGTGGTAGCGGTGCTTGAGCTTGGCGACCGCGATCTCGATGTGGAGCTGGCCGCTGCCGGAGAGCAGGATCTCGTGCGTCTCGGGGTCGCGCCCGGCGCGCAGCGTCAGGTCCTCTTCCATGAGGCGCGTCATCGCCTCGCCGATCTTCTCCTCGTCGCCCTTGCTCTTGGGCTCGACGGCGAAGGCCATCGCCGGCTCGGGGACGGTGATCCAGGCCAGGCGCACCGGCCGCGCCTTGTCGCACAGCGTGTCGCCGGTGTGGGTGTGCTTGAGCTTGGCGACGGCGCCCATGTCGCTGGCCACGAGCTGGCCGACGGC
Source organism: Thermoanaerobaculia bacterium (assembly GCA_044866775.1). Classification (GTDB taxonomy): domain Bacteria; phylum Acidobacteriota; class Thermoanaerobaculia; order Multivoradales; family UBA5704; genus DASUNQ01. The sequence continues at coordinate 10,121 of JBIOUG010000117.1, forward strand.
GGTGCTCTGCTTGCCCTGCATCAAGAGCAGGTGGCCGAGCCGCTCGCTTTCCTCGGCGCGCGGGTTGTAGACCGTGGCGTCGGAGCGCAGGATGCCGCTGACCACGCGGAAGAGCGTGAGCTTGCCGGTGAACGGGTCGTTGAGGGTCTTGAAGACCAGGGCGGAGACCGGGTCGCTCGGGCTCGTCGCCACCTCGATCGGCTCGCCGCCGAGGTTGGTGGCGGGGAACGAGCCATGGTCGGCGGGGGAGGGGAGGTGGGCGACCAGCGCGTCGAGGAGAGCCGAGGTGCCGATGCCGTGGCTCGCCGACGAGAGAGTCAAAGGGAAGATCTGCCGCCGCGCCACGGCGCGCTTCAATCCCGCCTTGAAATCGGCCTCGGCCAGCGTCCCGTTCTCGAAGAACCCCTCCATCAGCGCGTCGTCGGTCTCGGCCACCGCCTCGACGAGCCGGCCGCGCCAGGTCTCGACCTCGCCGGCCAGCTCGGCCGGCACTTCGGCCGGCTCGGCCTTGCCGTTGCCGTCGCGGGTGTAGCGGTAGGCCTTGTTCTCGACCAGATCGACGACGCCGGTGAAGCCGGCCTCGCTGCCGATCGGGATCTGGATCGGCAGGACGCCGCGCCCGAAGCGGGTGGCGAGCCCGGAGAGGGCGCGCTCGAAGTCGGCGCGCTCGCGGTCCATCTTGGCGAGATGGATGACGACCGGCTGCCCCAGCTCCTCGGCGTAGCTCCACACTCGCTCGGTGTTGACCTCGATCCCGGCCACCGGGTTGACGAGCAGGACGACCGCGTCGGCGGCGCGCATGCCGCCCTTGGTCTCGGTGAAGAAGATGGTGTAGCCCGGACAGTCGATCAGGTTGACCTTGTGCCCCTGCCAGGGGAGATGGCAGGTGCCGAGCCCGATCGAGATGCCGCGCTCGACCTCCTCGTGGTCGAAGTCGGTCGTGGCGTTGCCGTCCTCGACCCGCCCGAGGCGGTTGTTCACCCCCGCCGTGTAGAGCAGGGCCGAGACCAGGGTGGTCTTGCCGGTGTCGTTGTGCCCCGCGACGGCGACGTTGCGGATCTTGTCCGGACTATCGACCTGCATACCCGAGGGCCTCCTTCTGCCGCAAAGCGACGCGGAAATATAGCACAGGGGCCGGTCCGCCAAGGGACCGGGCCGAAGCGCCTAAACACCGGGAGCAGCGTGCCTTAGCGGCGGCGACTCGAGTTTGACTCGGGAGCTGCAGCGACCTACAATGCGCATCCTAGTCCGAGCGCAACCAGGTTTCATGCTGCCTGCGACACCGACCCGCCTCGGCCGATACGAGATCCTCGACGAGCTCGGGAAGGGCGCGGCGGGGATCGTCTATCTCGCGCGCGACCCGCTGATCGGCCGCCTCGTCGCGCTCAAGACCTTCCGCGTCGGCTACTCGGTCAAGGACCACGAGCTGCAGCAGTTCCGGGCGCGCTTCATCCGCGAGGCGCAGAGCGCCGGCATCCTCTCGCACGCCAACATCGTCACCATCCACGATGTCGTCGAGGAGAGCGACGAGGGCATGGCGTTCATCGCCATGGAGTACGTCCGCGGCACCAACCTGAAGCAGCTCCTCCAGGGCGGCACGCCGCTCGAGCTCGCCTTCGCCCACGACATCGTACGCCAGGTCGGCGAGGCGCTCGACTATGCCCATTCGAAGGGCGTGGTGCATCGCGACGTCAAGCCGGCCAACATCATCATCACCGCCGACAACCGGGTGAAGATCACCGACTTCGGGATCGCCCGCATCGATACCTCGAACCTGACCCAGGAAGGGCAGCTCCTCGGGACGCCCAACTACATGGCGCCCGAGCAGATCCTGGGCCGCGAGGTGGACCACCGCGCCGACCTCTTCTCGCTCGGCGTCGTGCTCTACGAGATGCTGACCCGGCACAAGCCGTTCCAGGGCGAGAACCTGACGGTGGTGTCGCACCGCATCGTCTACGACCAGTTCACATCGCCGCGGCAGTACGCGCGCGACCTGCCGCCGGGGGTCGAGAAGATCCTCAACAAGGCGCTGGCGAAGGACCCCGCGGAGCGCTACCAGCGCGGGCGCGACCTGGCCGACGACCTGCGGCGCCTGGCGGGCGACCGGCCGGCGCCGCAGATGGAGTCGCTCAACGAGACCCAGAGCCTCGCCGCGACCGCGGTGCTGAGCGAGTCGCCGGTGTTGGCGCGGCCGGCGGCCGGAGAGCGCCCGGCGGCCGGGTGGCGGCGCTGGTTCGGGGGGCGGCGGGAGCCCGCGGCGCCGGCGCCTGCCGCGGCCGTGACCGCCGCCGCTGTCGCCGGTCCAGCCGCCGCCGCGCCACTGCCCAGCGCCGAGGAGACGGTCGCCTCCGACTCCTCGCCAGCGCTCGCCCCGGTCGTGCCGCTGGTGCCGCCGGCGCCGGCGGCGGCTCGGGCTGCGGCCGCCGCGCCGGCCCGGGCGCTCCCACGTCGCACGTCGCCGCGCCGCATCGCCGCGCTCGCCCTGATCGCCCTGGCGGTGCCCGTCTTCGCCGTCGCGGCAGCGCTCCTCGTCGTCTCCTGGGCCCAGCCGCGCCAGCCTGCCGCCGACGTCCGTGAGCTTCATCCGCAGGTGGTGTCGCTCCTCACGCAGGGGACGGCTCTTCTCCGCGCCGGCCAGGCGCCGGAAGCGGTCGAAGCGTTCACGCGCGCGGAGCGGCTGGCGCCCCACCTCGAGTTCCTCGGCGCCTTGCGCCGCCGGGCCGAAAGGACGTCGTCGCAGGACCGCGAGCGCCAGGCGGCGATCGAGCTCGAGATCGGCGCCAAGACCGCAGAGGCCCGGACGGCGCTCGCCCACCGCTCCTGGGACCAGGCCGAGGCGGCGGCGCGCCGGGTCCTGGAGCTCGATCCCCACCACCCTCAGGCACAGCAGATGCTGGCGGACGCTGCCGCGGGCCGGCAGCAGCAGGCCGCCGCTCGCCAGGCGCGCGAGCGCACCATCCTCGCCACCACCCAACCGCCGACGCCGGCGCCGGCGACGGCGACCGAGCCACGACCGCAGACGATCGCCGCCCCGCAGCGCCCCCTGGCCGACGTGACTCTGACGGTGGACTTCTACAGCAAGCTCGACCAGGGCACGATCATCGTCTGGGCGGGCGGTAGAAGGGTGCTGCAGGAGCCGTTCAACTTCCGCCAGGGGAGCAGGTTCCCCTTCGGCCGGCGCCAGTCCGAGGGCGGCTCTCTCCGGCGCCTCGTGCAGGTACCCACCGGCGCCGCGGGTCTCCGCGTCCACGTCGCGCCGAAAGACCGCCCCGCGGAAGTCGAGGAGCTTGCCTTCGCGGGCGGGCAGAACCAGCGGCTCGTCGTCGAGCTCTCGGCCGACGGTGGCATGACCGCGCGGCTGTTTTAAAGTTTAGGGGCGCCGCTCGCACGCGGCGACTGCTTAGGGCTGGGAATCGGCGAAGCTCGGTCCACCCAGGCTTGAAGAGGGTACCGCCTTCGCGCGGCGGCCGTTCGAGCTGTGCGAGAGTTGAAGCGGCGGCCCCTCTCCCACATGGGAGAGGGGGACGCCTGCCCCCTACCTGAAATTAGTTGGCTTCCTTTCTACCTGTTCACCATCCTTCCAGACCGTCACCGGGCCGAGTTCAGCGAGCTGCGGCTCGAGCGACTCGGCGGGGCCGACCGCGACGATGACCAGCCGGTCGGGGTGGAGGTGGCGGCGGGCGAGGTCCAGGACCTCCTCGGCGGTCACCGCCCGCACCTGCTCGACGTAGCTCGCGTAGTAGTCGTCGGGCAGGTCGTAGACGGCCAGCGTCTCGAGGCGGCTCGCGAGGTCGTCGATCGTCTGCACGGTGTAGGGGAAGACGCCGATGAGGTAGTTGCGGGTTTCCTCGAGCTCTTCCGGTGGCACGAGGTCGCTGCGCAGCCGCTCCAGCTCGTTCAGCACCTCGCGCGCCGCCGCTCCCGTCACCTCCGTCGCCACCGCCGCCGAGACGATGAACGGTCCCGGCCCCTGGCGGCCGATGAAACGGCTGGCGGCGGCGTAGGTGTAGCCGTGCCGCTCGCGGAGGTTGAGGTTGATGCGGCTGGTGAAGTTGCCGCCGAGGAGGGTGTTGAGGACCATGAGCGGCGAGTAGTCGGGGTGCCGCCGTGGGATCCCCACGTGGCCCAGCCGCAGCTCGGTTTGCGCGGCCCCGGGGCGGTCGACGACGTGCACGACGACGCCGGCCAGGGGCTGCGGGCGGATCTGCGGCGGCGGCGCCGGCGGCGCCGCCGGGGCGCCGGCGAAGACCTCCTCGACCAGCCCGAGGAGCGCCTCGGGGTCGAGGTCGCCGACGGCGACGAGCGCCGCGCCGCGCAGGGTGTAGTGGCCGTCGTAGTAGGCGACCACGTCGTCGCGGCCGCTCGCCGCCACGCTCGCCTCGTCCCCGAGCAGCGAGCGGCCGTAGGGGGTGCCGCGGAACACCTCGGCCGCCAACCGCTCGTCGGCGAGGATCGACGGGTCGTGGCGCCGCCGCAGGAGCTCCGCCAGGCGCCGCCGCCGCAGCCGCTCGAGCTCCTCGGCGGGGAACGTCGGGGAGGTGGCGACCTCGGCGAGGAGCTCGAGGCCGCCCTGGAAGTTCGTGGACAGCATGCCTGCCGAGACGTGCGCTCCGTCCCAGTCGGCGCCGGTCGATACGTGCCCTCCGAGCCGCTCGGCGCGGGCGGCGATGTCGAGCGCGCCGCCGCGGCGCGTCCCCTCGTCGAGGAGCCCGGCGGTCAGTGTCGCCAAGCCGCTCAGCGCCGGCGGGTCGAGCTGGCCGCCTGCCGGCGTCACCAGCTCGAGCGAGGCGAGCGGCACGTCGCCGTGGCGCGCGGTGTAGACCTCGAGGCCGCTCGCCAGCCGCAGGTGGTGGAAGGGGGGGAAGCGGAAGGGGCGGAGCGGACCGGCCGCCGGCGGGTGCGCCCTCTCGACCGGCGGCCGCGGATGGCCTGGCGGCGGCGCGTCCGCGATCATGCCGCGGCCTCCTGCGGCACGACGGTGACCACCACCCTCTCCTCCGGCCGCAGGAAGTCGGCGGCGAAGCCGGCCAGCTCCTCGGGCGTCAGGTGCGCGTAGCGCTCGGGCTCCGCGGCGAGGGCGGCGGGGTCGTCGAAGAAGGTGGCGAACTGCGACAGCAGGTCGGCGCGGTTGTCCAGCTTCTGGAGCACGCCCCAGATGTCGGTCAGCGCCTTGTTGCGCGCCCGCTCGAGGTCCGCCGGCTCGGGCGGCGCCGCGGCGGCGCGGGCGAGGTGCTCGGAGACCGCCGCGAGCAGCGCCTCGGGGTCGACGCCCGGACGGGCGGTGGCGACGACGTAGAAGGTGCCGGCGAGCTCGGTCGGGTTCAGGTGCACTCCCACCTCCTGGGCGAGCTGGCGCTCGTAGACCAGGTCACGATAGAGGACGCTCGACTTGCCCGCGGCGAGCACCCCGGCGAGGAGATCGCCGGCGTACCAGCGCGGATCGCCGTAGCGCGGGGTGCGGAACCCGATGTAGACGCGGGCGAGGCGCACGTCGTCGGCCTGGGTCTCGCGGCGCTCGCCGCCGAGCGCCGCGAGCGGCGGCAGGTCGAGGGGCGGCGGCTCGGGGCCGCGCGGGATCTCGCCGAACCAGCGCTCGACGAGCGCCAGGGCCGGCGCCGGCTCGAGGTCGCCGGCCAAGGTGAGGACGGCGTTGTTCGGCGTGTAGTAGGTGCGGAAGAAGGCTCGCACCTCGTCGAGCGTCGCGGCGGCGATGTCGTCGAGATAGCCGATGACCGGCCAGTGGTAGGGGTGGTCGGGCGGGTAGAGCAGCTCGTGCAGGCGCTCGGAGGCGCGGCCGTAGGGCTGGTTCTCGACCCGCTGGCGGCGCTCGTTGATGACCACGTCGCGCTGGGTGTCGAGGTTCTGCTGGGTGATCGCCGGCAGCAGGAACCCCATGCGGTCCGACTCGAGCCAGAGCCCCAGCTCGAGGTGGTGCGCGGGCAGCGTCTCGTAGTAGTTGGTGCGGTCGTACCAGGTCGAGCCGTTGAGCACGCCGCCGACCTGTTGGACGTAGCGAAAGTGGGCGTGCAGGGGGACGTGCTCGCTGCCCTGGAAGAGCATGTGCTCGAACAGATGCGCGAACCCGGTGCGCCCGCGGCGCTCGTTCTTCGAGCCGACGTGGTACCAGAGATTGATCGCCACGAGCGGCAGCGACGGCTCGCGGTGGAGCACGACGCGCAGGCCGTTGGGGAGGGTGTGGCGGGCGCACGAGAGGTCGGGTGAGGTGGCGCCGGGGAGCATCGTCAAGGCGTCGTCCTCGGCTCCTCTTGCATTACGCCCGAATTCCGCCTATACTTACGCTCCATGAGCGCCAAACCCTCCTATCTGACCGAGCGGCAGCGCCAGATCCTGGAGTACATCCAGGAGTTCCTGCGGGTCCACGGGGTCGCCCCCACCCACCGCGAGATCTGCGAGCGGTTCGGGTTTTCCTCGTACGGCACAGTGTACAAGCACCTGCGACTGCTGCAGGACAAAGGGTACCTGCGGCGCGACTGGAACCAGAAGCGCGGCATGGAGCTGATCCGCGCCATCCCCGGCGGCGGCAGCACGGCCTCGCAGGCGGACCTCCCGTTCTTCGGCCGCATCGCCGCCGGCCGGCCGATCGAGGCCCTGGCCGGCAACGAGCGGCTGGCGGTGCCGACGCACCTGCTCTCGACGCGCACCGGGGACCACTACGTGCTGCGGGTGGTGGGAGACTCGATGGTCGAGGAGGGGATCCAGGACGGCGATTACGTCGTCGTGCTGCGGCGCGAGCGGGCCGAGCCGGGAGAGATGGTGGTGGCGCTGGTCGGCGACGACGCGACCCTCAAGCGCTTCTTCCCCGAAGGCGAGATGGTTCGGCTGCAGCCGGCGAACCCGGCGATGCAGCCGATCCGGGTGGCGGCGCGCGACGTGCGGGTGCAGGGGATCGTCGTCGGCCTGATGCGAAAATTCTAGCGCCGCGACGCCAAGTCATCGCGAGGCGGGCGAGCCGTCCGTCTCGTAGCTCCTCCTGTAGAATCAGCGCTCCTCCCCACAGGGCGGAACGCGAACCATGGAGCTCAACCAGCTTCTCAAGGTGATGACCGACAAGGGGGCTTCGGACCTGCATCTGAAGCCCACCCGGCCGCCGCTGCTGCGCATCAACGGCCGGCTGATGCCGGTCGACGCGCCGCCGCTCGAGCCCGAGGTGCTGCGCGACATGGTGCTCGGGATTCTCAATCCGCAGCAGAAGGCGCGGCTCGAGGAGCGGATGGCGGTCGACATCGGCTACGGGGTCAAGGGGCTGGCGCGCTTCCGCGGCAACATCTACAACCAGCGCGGCACGATGGCGGCGAGCTTCCGCCGCATCCCGTTCAAGATCAAGGACATCGACCAGCTCGACCTGCCGGGCGTGCTGCTCGACTTTTGCGACCTGCCGATGGGGCTGGTGCTGATCACCGGCCCGACCGGGAGCGGCAAGTCGACGACGCTCGCGGCGCTCATCAAGCACATCGCCAGCCGCCGGCCGGTGCACGTGATCACCATCGAGGACCCGATGGAGTTCCTGTTCACCGACGACATGGCGGCGATCTCCCAGCGCGAGGTGGGTACCGACACGATCAGCTTCTCCGAGGCGCTGCGCAACGCCATGCGCCAGGACCCCGACGTCATCATGGTCGGGGAGATGCGCGACCCGGAGACCGTCTCGACGGTGATCACCGCCGCCGAGACCGGACACCTCGTCTTCTCGACCCTGCATACCAACAGCGCCACGCAGACCGTCGACCGCATCCTCGACTCCTTCCCCGCCGACCAGCAGGGGCAGGTGCGGGCGCAGCTCGCGCAGGTGCTCAAGGGGGTGGTGTCGATGAAGCTGGTCGAGCGCGAGGACGGGCTGGGGCTGACGGCGGCGCTCGAGATCATGAAGGCCTCGCCCAAGATCTGCGCCATGATCGAAAAGGGCGAGACGAGCCAGCTCCAGGAAGAGGTCGAGTCCTCGGTCGGCTACTACCGCATGCAGTCGATGAACCAGTCGCTGCTGGCGCTGCTCGTCCACGGCACCATCTCCTACGCCGAGGCGATGCGGCAGTCGAGCGACCCCGAGGACCTGTCGCTCAAGCTGCGCAAGATGTTCCCGATGATCGAGGAACGAGGTGGTGACATGAGCCCGACGACGTCCGACTTCTCGCAGATCACCGAGCTGCAGCAGTTCCGCCGCCTCTACGAGGAGCAGGAGGAGAAGGTCAGGCTGCGGCTGGCGGAGAAGGACGAGCAGATCGCCGAGCTGCACGGTGCGATCCAGGGGCGGGACGGGCAGATCGAGGAGATGCGCCAGCGCCTGCAGGAGATGGCCCAGGACCGCGAGCGCGTGCGCGCCGACTACACGCGCCTGCGCCAGGAGGCGCAGGAGAAGATCGACAAGCTGATGGCGCGCATCAAGGAGCTCAACCAGCAGATCGCCGGCGGCGGCGGCGAGGAAGGCAGGAAGTCCGGGATCTTCCGCTAGCCGGTCCGCCGGCGAGCTGCGCGCGCTCAGAACCGGGGCGCCGGCGTGCGCCGGCGCTATCGCGGCAGCCTGCGGACGAGCGCCTCCGCCTCCTCCTTGGTCCCGACACTCCCCGCGACCTGCGCCTCGCGCACCGCCGCGAGCGCCCGCCCTACGAGCGGTCCCGGGGGCATGCCGAGGATCTCCTGCACTTCTTCGCCGCTGAGGAGCCGAGGGGGCGCGACAAGCGCCGCTCCCTCGCGCCGTGCCAGCTCGCCGAGCGGCGGGAGCTTGCGCTCCCACTCCTCACGCGCGCCCGCCGCCGCGGCCTGTGCTCCGAGGAGGCAGACGACCGTCGGCCAGGTCGTCCCCGCCGCGTGGAGAAACTTGCGGCGGCCGAGCTCGTCATCCGGCAGCTCGTCCCAGCGCAGCAGCCGCCGCACCGCCTCGGCCGCGGCGCGGGTCACGTACCCGGCCGCGCGAAACCGCTCCAGCGCAGCCGCCGGATCCGCTCCCGGCAGGGCCTCCGGCAGCGCGGCGAACGTCGCCGCGAGCCGTGCGGCCGTCATGTCCACCTCCATATCGAGATCGGAAGCGAGTCCCCGCAGGTGCGCCGCACACGCCGGCAATTGCGCGACGGCCCCCACCGCCAGCGCCGCCTTCCTCCCACTCGCCACGCCCGGCGTCCCGAGCCACAGCCCCGGATAGACCTCCAGCCGGACCAGCAACGCCAGCCCCCGATGCGCCGCCTCTTGCCCGAAGATCAGCGCCAGCTCCTCCCGCACCCGCTCCGCCGCGATCCCCGTGAGTCCCCCCGCAGCCGCCCGCCCCAGCTCCACCGTCCCCTCCTCCGCCGAGAACCCCGGAAGCTGCACCACCAACCGCGCCAGCCGCGCCACCCGTAGCGGATCGCCCAGGAAGCTCTCCCCCGTCGTCGCCCGCAGCAGCCGCCGCTCGAGGTCGCTCACCCCCCCGAACGGATCGACCAGATCCCCATCCACCGTCTCCAGCGCCATCGAGTTCACCGTGAAGTCCCGCCGCGCCAGATCCCGCTCGAGCGGCACTCCACCGCGGTCCCACACGTCCACCACGTACTCCCCCGCCACCAGCCGGAACGCCGCGAACTCCTTCCCTCCCAACGCCACGAAGTGCGCTCCCAGCACCTCCGCCACCCGCCGCGCCACCTCCTCCCCCCGCCCAGCGACGACCACATCGATGTCCTTGACCGGCAGCCCGAGC
>JBIOUG010000118.1:0-11704 GCA_044866775.1 Thermoanaerobaculia bacterium
CTCGGCCCGCAGCCTGCGCTTCCGGCCGGGCCTGGCCGCGTGGGGGATGAACGTCGAGCGCTTCGTCGCCCGCGAGCGGCTGACGCTGCGCTGGGCGGGAGTGAGCCTCGACGCGCGGCTCGAGGACCTGCGACGCGCCGGGACCCTCGCCGGCATCGCCGGCCTGCGCCAGGGGCTCGGGCTGGCGGCCGCTCCCTACGCGCTCGGCCGCTACGACGACCGCCGTGACCGGCCCGACGCCGAGCGCACCGGCGACCTGGGGCTCGACCTCGCCTACAACCTGACCCCCGGCCTCGGCGCGGTCCTCACCGTCAACACCGACTTCGCCGAGACCGAGGTCGACACGCGGCAGATCAACCTCACCCGCTTCCCGCTCTTCTTCCCCGAGAAGCGTCCGTTCTTCCTCGAGGGATCGAACCTCTTCGCCTTCGGCAGCGGCCTCGGCACCGACTTCATTCCCTTCTACTCCCGCCGCGTCGGGCTGGTCGGCGGGCGGGTGGTGCCTGTCGAGGCCGGCGCCAAGGTGCTCGGGCGCGCCGGCCGCTGGTCGCTGGCGGCGCTGGACGTCGCAACCGGCGACGACCCCGCCGCCCCCGGCACCAACCTCTTCGCCGGCCGGACCACCTTCGACGTCGACGAACGCCTGCGCCTCGGCGCCCTCTACACGAGCGGCGACCCGCAGGGCGAGGCGGCGGACAACAGCCTCGGCGGGCTCGACGCTCTCTGGCAGACCTCCTCCTTCCGCGGCGACAAGAACCTCTCCTTCGGCGGCTGGACGGCCCGCAGCGGCGGCGACCTCGGCCCCGGCCAGACGAGTGGCTGGGGGGTCAAGGCCGACTACCCGAACGATCTCTGGGACGTGTTCGTCGTCTATCGCGAGCTCGGCGACGCGCTCGAGCCCGCCCTCGGGTTCCTGCCCCGCCCGGGCACGCGGTCCGTCGAGGGCGGCGGCGCGTTCCAGCCGCGGCCGGGCGGCCGCGGCCCCTTCTCCTGGGTGCGACAGTTCTTCTTCGAGCTCTTCGCGACGCGGGTCGAGCGCCTCGACGGCACTCCCGAGAGCTGGGAGCTGTTCACCGCCCCGTTCAACGCCGTCACCCGTTCGGGCGAGCACCTGGAGGCCAACTGGGTGCCGTGCTTCGAGCGCCTCGACCAGCCGTTCGAGGTCGCCGAGGGGGTGGCGATCCCGCCCGGCGAGTACCGCTTCACGCGCTGGCGCGTCGAGGGACAGTCCTCGCGCTCGCGCCCCTGGCGCGCCGGCTCGACGGTCTGGTTCGGCGACTTCTTCGGCGGCCGGCTCACCGAGTGGGAGTCCTTCGTCCACTGGACGCTCGGCCCGGGCCGCCTGCGCCTCGAGCTCGACGCCGAGAACGACTTCGGCGACCTGCCGCAGGGGAAGTTCATCCAGCGTCTCTGGCAGCTCAAGACCATCTACGCCGTCAGCCCCGACCTCGTCGCCTCCCTCTTCACCCAGTACGACTCGGCCTCCCGCGACCTCGGGATGAACGCCCGCCTGCGCTGGACGATCCACCCCGGCCGCGACCTCTTCCTGGTCTGGAACCGCAACTGGCGGCGCCCTCTCGGCTCCGGCTACGAGCTCGAAACACAATCCGATCAGGTGGTGATGAAGCTGCGCTGGACGACGCTCTGGTAGCCCGAAGGCCTACGCCAGTGGCAGCGGAGGAGGCACATCGAAGTTGTGGTACGTTGCCTATTGAGAGCCATGGCTACGACAGCGACCATCTTCATCCACGACGAAACCCGGGGCGAAGACTTGCGGATCCCGGCAGAGGCGCAGTCCTTCGCCGGCTTCCGCCGCTGGTCGCAGAGTGAGGAGTTCCCGGAGCGCGGCCGCATCGACTACCTGGCGGGCGAGATCGAGGTCGACATGAGCCCGGAGAATCTCTACGCGCATGGCGCCGTGAAGACCGCCGTTGCCGCCGAGCTCCATCTCCTCATCGGCAAGACCGGCCTCGGAGCGGTGTTCATCGACCGCACGCGCGTGGTGTCTCCCGCCGCCGCGCTTTCCGTCGAGCCCGACATCACGGTCGTGCTCTGGCGCTCGCTCCAGGAGGCACGGCTGCGGGAGGTCCCGAGCGCGGCAGGGGCTCAAGGCGATTACGTTGAATTCGAGGGGCCAACCGACCTCGTCGTCGAGATCGTGAGCGACAGCTCCGTGCGCAAGGACACCAAGCGCCTGCCGCCGCTATACGCCGCCACCGGCGTGCCCGAGTTCTGGCTGATCGACGCGCGCCGCGACGCCCTCGACTTTACAGTCCGTCAGCTTGTCGGCGGCGCTTACCAGCTCTTGTCAGCGGACGCTGACGGCTGGATCCTCTCTCCCCTCCTCGGTCGAAACATCCGCCTTGTCCGACGCCGCATTCACCTGTCCCGCTGGGTCTACGAGCTGGAGCACGCGCCTGCCGATAGTTGAGTGAACCTGACCGCGAGAGGGCGCTTGCCATCCCGTCGAGAGCCTACGCTCCGAGCAAGGGAGCCAGATCGGCCGACGCGAGAGGAGCGATGCCCGGTTCCTCAAGCGCTCCGTTGATGGCAGTGAGGGAGAGCCCTTTCAGGGCGATGAGAGACTCAAACGGAGGGAGCGCTCGCGCGGGTTCGTCACGGCTATCTCACGGTAACCGCAGCATGCAGCTCCTGCAGCGGCTGCACGGCGAGGCCGTCCTGTCGCAGGGCCTCGACGGCTTCGGCGGCGGCCATGGCGCCGGAGAGGGTGGTGATGCAGGGGACGTCGTGCTTGATGGCGGTGCGGCGGATCTCGGCGTCGTCCTCGTGCGACTCGCGGCCGAGGGGGGTGTTGACCACCAGGTGGATGGTGCCGTTGATCAGCTCGTCGACGATGTGCGGGCGGCCTTCGTGGACCTTGAGCACCGGGCGGACCGCGAGGCCCTTCGACGCCAGGAACTCGGCGGTGCCGGAGGTCGCGGCGAGCTCGAAGCCGAGGGCGGCGAAGCGGCGGGCGACGGGCAGCAGGTCCTGCTTGTCCTGGTCGTGGACGGTCAAGAAGGCGGTGCCGGTGAGCGGCAGCCGATGGCCGGCGCCGATCCAGGCCTTGGCGAAGGCGCTGCCGAAGCGTGCGGCGCCGCCCATGACCTCGCCGGTCGACCTCATCTCCGGCCCCAGCACCGGGTCGACGCCTGGGAAGCGGCGGAAGGGGAAGACCGGCGCCTTGACGAACACGCCCGGCACCGGCGGCTCCTCGACGAACCCGAGCGACTCCAGGCTCTCGCCGGCCATCACCCGCGTCGCGAGCCGCACCAACGGCACCCCCACCGCCTTGGCGATGAACGGCACCGTGCGCGAGGCGCGCGGGTTGACCTCGAGGACGTAGATCCGCCCCTGATAGATCGCGAACTGCACGTTCATCAGCCCGATCACACCGAGGCGCAGCGCCAGCCGGCGCGCGATGTCGCGCATCTCGTCGAGGTGCTCGCGCGACACCTTGTAAGGCGGCAGCACCGCCGCCGAGTCGCCGGAGTGGATGCCGGCCTCCTCGATGTGCTCGAGGATCCCCGCCACCACCGCCCGCCGGCCGTCGGCCAGGAGGTCGAGGTCGAGCTCGAAGGCGTCCTCGAGAAAACGGTCGAGGAGCACCGGCTGCCCTTCCGAGACCTCGGCCGCCCGGCGCATGTACGAGACGAGCGTCGCCTCGTCGTAGCAGACCGCCATCGCCCGCCCGCCGAGCACGTAGCTCGGCCGCACCACCACCGGGAAGCCGATCTCCCGCGCCACCGCCAGCGCCTCGTCGAGCGTCGCGGCGGTGCCGTGCTCAGGCTGGCGGATCCCCTCGCGCGCCAGGAGCGCGCCGAACCGGCCGCGGTCCTCGGCCAGGTCGATCGCCTCGTGCGGCGTGCCCCAGATCGGCACGCCGGCCGCCGCCAGCCCACGCGCCAGCTTCAACGGCGTCTGGCCGCCGAGCTGCACGATGACTCCCGCCGGCCGCTCGCGCTCGACCACCGCCAGCACGTGCTCGAGCGACAACGGCTCGAAGTAGAGGCGGTCGGAGGTGTCGTAGTCGGTCGACACCGTCTCGGGGTTGCAGTTGACCATCACCGCCTCGATCCCCAGCTCGCGGAGAGCGAAGGCGGCGTGGACGCAGCAGTAGTCGAACTCGATCCCCTGACCGATGCGGTTGGGCCCGGAGCCCAGGATCACCACCTTCTTCCGCGCCGTCGGATCGGCCTCGTCCTCGGCGCCGAAGGTCGAGTAGAGATAGGGGGTCGTGGCCGGGAACTCGGCGGCGCAGGTGTCGACGCGCTTGTAGGTGCGGCGGATCCCCTCGCGCTCCCGCCGCCCGGCGAGGTCGGCCTCGCGGCAGGCGAGGAGCGAGGCGATGCGGGCGTCCGAGAGCCCGGTCGCCTTGGCCTTGCGCAGCAGCCCGGCCGGCGCCGACGACAGGTCCCAGCAGGCGAGCTCGGCCTCGAGGTCGACGATCTCGCCGATCTCGCGCAGGAACCAGGGGTTGATGTGGGAGACCCGCGCCACCTCCTCGATCGTCCATCCCTGGCGCAGGGCGGCGAAGACGGCGAAGAGGCGCTCCCAGTTGGGCTCGGCGAGCAGGCGCCGCAAGCGCACCGGATCGGAGACCCGCCGCTCGCGCGCCGCCAGGTCGCCGTCGAGCTCGAGCGAGGCGAGCCCCTTCATCAGCGCCTCGCGGAAGGTGCCGCCGAGCGCCATCACCTCGCCGACCGATTTCATCGAGGTGCCGAGCGTCGGCGCCGCCTCGGGGAACTTCTCGAACGCCCAGCGCGGGATCTTGACCACCGTGTAGTCGAGCGTCGGCTCGAAGGCGGCACGGGTCTTGCCGGTGATCTCGTTGGCCACCTCGTCGAGCGTGTAGCCGACCGCCAGCAGGGCGGCGATCTTGGCGATCGGGAAGCCGGTCGCCTTCGAAGCCAGCGCCGAGCTGCGCGAGACCCGCGGGTTCATCTCGATCACCACCCGCTCGCCGGTCTCCGGATGGACCGCGAACTGGATGTTCGAGCCGCCGGTCGCCACGCCGACGCGGCGGATGACCTTGAAGGCGTCGTCGCGCATCGCCTGGTAGTCGCGGTCGGAGAGGGTCTGCTGCGGCGCGACGGTGATCGAGTCGCCGGTGTGGACACCCATGGCGTCGACGTTCTCGACCGAGCAGACGACGATCGCGTTGTCGGCGGTGTCGCGCATCACCTCGAGCTCGAACTCCTTCCAGCCGAGGACCGACTCCTCGATGAGCACGGTGTGGGCCGGGCTCGCCTGGAGCGCCAGCGCCGCCACCTCCTCGAGCTCCTCGCGGTTATAGGCGACGCCGCCGCCCTCGCCGCCCAGGGTGAAGCTCGGGCGCAGGATCACCGGGAAGCCGATCTCGGCGGCGATCCGCCGCGCCTCGTCGAGGCTCGCCGCGTAGCCGCTCTGCGGCACCCGCAGCCCGACCTCCTGCATCGCCTGCTTGAAGAGCAGCCGGTCCTCGCCCAGGCGCAGCGCCGCGATCCCGGCGCCCAGGACCTCGACGCCGAGCCGGTCGAGGGCGCCGCGCTCGGCGAGGGCGATCGCCAGGTTGATGCCCGTCTGGCCGCCGACGGTCGGGAGGAGGGCGTCCGGCCGCTCGCGCTCGAGGATCTTCTCGACGATCTCCGGCACCAGTGGCTCGACGTAGGTCGCGTCGGCGAACTCCGGGTCGGTCATGATCGTCGCCGGGTTGGAGTTGACCAGCACCACCCGATAGCCCTCGCCGCGCAGCACGCGGCAGGCCTGGGTGCCCGAGTAGTCGAACTCGCACGCCTGGCCGATGACGATCGGTCCGGACCCCAGGACCAGGATCGAGCGCAGGTCGCGGCGGCGGGGCACGGCCGCGCATTGTACGCCCCACTCGTTCCTTGCACCGACCCGTGGCGCCCGGTACACCCGCCCGGAATGATCCTCGGCCCCCGTAGCGCCCGGGCCACGTCCCGGGCGTTTTCAGTACACCCGCCCCGAACCACCCCCCGGCTCCCTTGCGCCCGGGCCACGTCCCGGGCGTTTTGATTCATCGCCTCTCCACCGCCCACATCCGGAACGGCCACTCCTCCGCCGTCTGCACCAGGCCGGCCTGGACGGGGTTGTCCAAGACGTAGGCGAGCGTCCGCTGGAGATCTTCCTGGTCGCGGATGACGTGATCGTAGAAGGACCGCTGCCAAACCTTGCCTGCGCAGCCGGCCGTCCACGCCGCACGCGTCGACGCCTGCTTGAACGAACGCACCCGCCCGACGAGCTCCTCGCATGAGGCGAGCACCCAGTGCAAGTGGCCGGGCATGAGGCAGACGGCCAGCGGAGCTTGTTCGCATGCGACGGCGAAGACAGCCTCGGCGAGCGGACCATGAGCGAACAGGTCGCGGCGTCCGAAGGTCGCGATCACGACGTGTACCGGGTTCGCTCCGATGTAGCAGGCGCGTGCGAGGCGGCGGGCGCGGTCTTTGCCGTAGGAGCGGTAGACCTCGGAGGGCATCATCCTAGTAAGTAGACGGATTCCATTGCCTGAGGCGGCTTGGCTCAGCGAGAGGAGGCGCAAAACGCCCGGGACGTGGCCCGGGCGCTACACGGCGGGGGCGGAGGCCGGATAGTTGGCGCGAAAACGCCCGGGACGTGGCCCGGGCGCTACGGGGTTGCGGGTCGGGACGGCCCTTCTGGACTGTCGTTTTCGTAGCGCCCAGGCCACGTCCTGGGCGTTTTTCTTCTCGCTACGGCCTCCGCCCGAGCCCCGGCCGCACGGTGAGCCCGAAGCGCACCCGTGAGTCGGGCACGATCTGGAGGTCCGAGGTCTCCTGCCGCAGGGGCAGGTCGACCGCCAGCTCTGCGAAGAAGCCGCCGCCGTGCGAGTACGTCAGCTTCGGCCCGGCGTACACGGCGCTGATCGCGGTGTCCGGGAGCGGCTCGCCGTCGAGCTCGTCGTCCCCCTTCTCCTCGCCGAAGAGCTGGGCGCCGAGGCTCAGGCTCCGCCCGTGGCGCAGCCAGACATAGACCCCCGGCTCGACGCTCCAGGTGAGGTCGTCGGCGTAGCGGTAGCCGTGGTCCCCCTCGGTGCGCAGCGCGTACTGCACCTGGGTGGCGGCGAAGAGCCGGCGCCAGGAGGTGAAGCCGGAGGTGCCTACGACGCCGTCCACCGAGCCGCTGCCGAGCGCCAGGTCGTGGCCGTGGACGCCGCTCGGGATCCGGAGACCGTGATCGTGGCCCTCGTGATGGCCGGTGACGGCGCGTACCCCCGCGGCGAGATCCTCGGGGCCGTGATGCCCCTCCTCCGCCTCCTCGCGCAGCCGGGCGCTGTCGCCCGTCGGCAGCTTCACCCCGCCGTGCAGGCTCCAGACCGCCACCCGCTCGTCGCCGTAACGCTCGACGGCGCGCCAGTTGGCGACCAACGCGACGTCGCCGAGCCCGCTCTCGCTCCCACTCTCGATCGCCTCGCCCTCGGGCCGGCGGAAGGATCTGTCGAGGTACGGGACGTTCACTTGAAAGCCGAGCCGGTGGCTCGCCTGGTAACCCAGGATGAGCTGCGTCTGCGAGCTCTCGAGCGACTGGCCGGCGGGGTTGCCGACCTCGTCGCCGTCCAGGCGCAGGGTCGAGAAGTCGGTGTACTGCTGGAAGGCCGCGGTGTAGAGGCCGAGGCGCGCCTCGCGCGCCTCGAGCGAGGTGTAAATCGAGCAGATGTCGCAGGCGCTGGCGGCGCGGGCGGCGGCCAGCAGCGCGAAGCCGGTGACGACCAGTGTCCTGCAGCGCATCGGAATAGCCCCTTTCCCGAGAAGACTCGCGGAGTCGTGGTTCGTACGCGCCTCTCATCAGAGAGACGCGCAGCAACGCGCGCCCGTCCGTCATCGTGGACGAGCGCACAACGCGAAGGGGTCAGCCGATGGCTCGAGGCGGAGGCGGTTCGGGTGGGCGGGCGGGCGAGCGCGGCGCGGGCGGCGGGGCGGTGGCCGTCGCCAGCACGACGAGGTCGGGGCGGAAGGCGACCAGACCTGGCAGCACCGCCCGGCCGTCGGCCTGGAGCCCGGCGCCGGCGCCGTGGACATGGCCGCAGCTCGGTAGCAGCGCGCAGGTGGCGCCGCGGCCGGCGCGGTCCGGGGCGGGCGCAGCGCCATGACCGGGGGCATGCCCGCTGCCGGCGTGGCAGCTCGGCTTCGCGGCCGGGCGGTGGAGCGCGCACTGGCCGGGGCCGCACCGGCAACGCTCCGCGGAGTCGTCATGGCGCTCGGCGTCGGCGCCGGCGGCGATCACGAGCAGCGCTGCCACGCAGGCGGCGGCCGTGCCACGGACCGCTGACCGCCGGCGGCCGGGTGGGGGTCGGGAGTCGCTGCGGTCGACCGCCGGAGGATGGAAAGAAGGCACGGGAGAATGGTACACCCGCGGGTCGGCCCCGAGCGCAGAACGGGTGGGCGCGAGAACGCCCGGGACGTGGCTCGGGCCACGGGAGCGGGGCGGGGGGGCGGTGGCAGAGAACTTGAAAGCAGTTCCGGCCAGCCGGCTTGCCTCGGAACCCTGCGGCCAGGAGCGCTGCGCTCCTACCCGCCAGCCGGCCCGGAAAGGACCCGTGCCATGGAGAAGCACAACATCGAGCGCCTTCGCCTGCTGCTCCGGGGCCACGAGGAGCTCGTCGAGGAGAAGCGCCAGAACCCCGAGGGGCTGCTGCGGCTCAACGAGGACTTCCGCCGGCGCTTCAGCGAGCTCGTCCGCATCGCCATCGTCCCCCAGCTCGAGGAGATCAAGGACGTCATGGTCGGCAAGGTGGAGTCGGCCTCCATCTTTCACACCCTCACCGCCGCCGGCCTCAAGGTCAAGCTCGACCGCTGGGAGGACTACGAACGGTCGCTGCTGTTCTTCGGCGACCACGCCTCGCGCGTCGTCAAGGTCACCCACGAGGGGATCGGCTTTTCCCTGCTGTCGCGGCAGGTCGATCCCTACGACGTCACCCCCGGGCTGGTCGAGGAGGAGGCGATGAAATTCCTGCGCCGGCTCTTCGGCCAGGAGCAGCTCCGCCGGCCGGTTTTGGTCAACGGCTTCAAGCCGCGCCTGGCGAGCGCCGTGCCGCTGGTCACCGTCTGAAGCGAAGCGCCCGCAACGAACAGGGGCTCCCGGCCGGGAGCCCCCGACATCGCCGTCGCACGTGCCGACCCGTCGCTGCGGGCCCCCTTGGTTGCGACGCGCTAGAAGCCGCCCACGTTGAGCAGCTTGATCGGCGCCCCGTTCTTGCTGTTGGTGCCGGTGCTGACCGACGCCGCCTTGAGTGCGCTCTCGACGCTCGAGGGGCTGGCGGTGGTGTGCGAGGAGAGGTAGAGCGCGCCCGAGCCCGCGCCGTGCGGCGAGGCCATCGAAGTGCCGGAGAAGGTCGTCGTGCCGCCGCCCTTCTTGGTCGACAGGACGCTCACGCCCGGGCCCCAGATGTCGACGCAGGAGCCGAAGTTGCTGAAGGACGCCTCGTTGTTGTTGATGTCGGTCGCGGCGACGGTCATGATGCCGTTGTTGGTGCCGGCGCCGGCGCGCGCCGGCGAGGTGTTGCAGGCGTTGCCGCCGTCGTTGCCCGCCGCCAGGGCGTAGAAGACGCCGCTGTTGGCCGAGTTGATGACCGCGTTGTCGAGCGCCGTGCTGGCGCCGCCGCCGAGGCTCATGTTGGCCGCCGCCGGCTTGACGGCGTTGGCGGTCACCCAGTCGATGCCGGCGATGACGCCGGATGTGGTGCCCGAGCCGCCGCAGCCCAGGACCTTGACGCCGGTCAGCGGCGCGCCGGGGGCGACGCCGACGACGTCGATCGTGTTGTCGCGCGCCGCGACGGTGCCCGCCACGTGCGTGCCGTGCCCGTGGCAGTCCTTGTTCGGACCGCCGGCGAAGTTGACGTGACCGATGACGTTGAGATCGGCGTGCCCGGTGTCGATGCCGGTGTCGATGATGTAGGCCCGGACGTTGCTGACGGCGCCGGAGCCATTGCCGGCCAGCGTCGAGCTGATGTCGGCGTCGACGCGGTCGATGCCCCAGGGCAGGACCTGGGCGATGGCGTGCATCTCGCCGTCCGCCTCGACGAAGGCGACCGACGGATCGTCCTCGAGATCGGCGATCTGCCGCGCCGTCAGGCGCGCGGCGAAGCCGCGAATCGCGGCGCCGTAGACGAAGTCGGAGCGGAAGCCGTGGGCGTTCTCGAGCGCCTGCACCGCGCCCAGGACGCCGCGGTCCTGATATCCCCATGCCGGGGGGTTGGCCTGCGCGCGCTCGTCGGCCACGTAGTAGGCCGCGAACTGGCTGAAGTCCGCGCCGTCCTTGAAGACGACGATGGTGCCGAACGTCGCGGGGCCGGCTTCGAGAACCGGCGCCATGGCCAGTGCGAGCAGCAACAGGAAAGCCAGAGGGGTCCTTCTCATCCGACGAATCCTCCTCAGCGTCATGGCTGAACGGGCGGCATGGAGCATCCATGCCGCCGAGGGTGGTGACGGAGCACTGCGCTCCGTGGCGCGAAGATCGGCCGGAGTCTGCGCAACGGGCGTACCAACATGATGACGATTTCGAAGTCGCTCTGTCCGTGGGACTTGCGGCGACGACGGCGGCGGGCGTGGGCCGAGCTGGGTCAAGCGCTGAGCCGCGAAACGCTGCGGAACTGCGGCGATGGATCAGGATCTGAGCCACCGACCTCACCGATCCCGACGGCGCGCGAGGCGCCGGGAGTGGCGCCGGCGGCCCGATTTCTGCAACGATGAACGGCAGTGTCACGCACCGTCCTCGCCCTGCTCGCCGGCTGTGGCCTCACGCTGAGCGCGACGGCTGCGGTCGCCGAGCCGCCGGCCGCCGACCTCGCGCTGGTCGTCGCTCCCGTCGCCGGCGCGGAGCTGGTGGCCGGCGAGACCGCCTGGCTCGCATGGCGGCGCGGCCCCGGCCTCGCACGCTTCGCCCAGGCCGACGAGTGGGAGGCCTTTCTCTCGCTCGACGGCGGCGCGAGCTTCCCCGTCCGCCTCACGCCGCACCTCGACCTCGGCCGCTCGCGCGTCGCCTTCCGGGTGCCGCCCGTGGTCTCCGGCGATGTCCGGCTCCTGCTCCGCTTCGGCGACGAGGGCGTGGAGCGCGAGCAGCCCGTCCCCGGACGCTTCCGGATCGTTCCCGCCCGCGCCCTGCTCTCGGTCCTCCGCCGCCGCGCGCCGGCGGCCGGCGAGCCGGCGCGGCCGGGCGACCGCGGCGTCGTCCTCTGGGCCGAGGGCGCGCGCGACGGCATCGGCTGGCGGGAGGTCGAGGCGTGGGACCCGCTCTCCACCCTCACGCCCGCCTGTCGCATCGTGCCGCCGCTCGTCCTCCTCGCCGTGGCCCCCGAGCGCCCGCGACCCGAGGCACTGCGCGTCGCGGCGCGCGTTCTCGGCGGCGTCCCGCGGGCCGGCGAGGTCCGCCGCCCGCCCGCCGCCACGTCCGCCGTTCAACCGCTCCTCCTCCTGGTCCATCGCCTGAACCGTTGAGGCGGTGCGCACCGCCCGGTGCGCATCCCCAGGCGAAGCCTCGCCGCCGGCTCCTCGCGGGACCGGCGGCGGACCCGTGACCACGACACCAACCTGGAGGAGCTCGGGATGGACTCTCTTCCTCGCGCTCGTCGCATCGCCGCCGCGCTGGCGCTGCTGCTCGCGCTCGTGCCGGCGCTCGCGGCCGCCGCCGCAGCGCCCGCCGCGCCCTTCGCGGCGCGGCTGCTGTTCCCCGACGGCCGGCCGGCGGCCAG
>JBIOUG010000119.1:0-31128 GCA_044866775.1 Thermoanaerobaculia bacterium
GGGCGCCGCGGCGGCCGCCGGCCTCGCCCTCGCCGTGGCGGCGCTCGTCGCCTGCGGGCGGACGGAGGAGCCGGCCGTGGAGACCACGATGACCGTGCGCGACGGCTGGGCGCTCCGCTCGTCGGCCGGCCTCACGGCGACGGGCGCCGCGATCTCGCGGCCGGGGTTCGACACCTCCGGCTGGACGCCGACGCACGTGCCGTCGACGGTCCTGGCGGCGCTGGTGCGCAGCGGCGCGGTCAAGGACCCCTACTTCGCCAGGAACCTCGAGGCGATCCCGGCCGACCGCTTCACGATGCCCTGGTGGTACCGCACTGAGTTCTCGTCCCCGGAGCCGCTTCCGGCCGAGGCGCGCCTGGTCTTCGAAGGGATCAACTACAGCGCCGACCTCTGGCTCAACGGCAAGAAGCTCGCCGGCCGCGACGAGATCCGCGGCGCCTTCCGCGTCTTCGAGGTCGACGTGACGCCCAATCTCGTCGCCGGCACGAACGTCCTCGCGGTCGAGGTCTTCCCGCCGCAGCCGGGCGATCCGACGATCGGCTTCGTCGACTGGAACCCGAAGCCACCCGACCGCAGCATGGGCATCTGGCGCGAGGTCAAGCTGCGACAGACCGGTGGCGTGTCGCTCGACGACGTCGTGGTGCGGAGCGACCTCGACCTCGAGACCCTGGACAAAGCGCGGCTCACGATCGGGGCGCGGCTCACCAACCACACCGGCCGCCCGGTCACCGCCGCCGTGACCGGCCGCATCCATCACACGGTCAACCCAGAGGGCTGGCCGATCGTGATCGACCACGAGGTCGCCTTGAAGCCTGGCGAGGTACATCGGCTCGTGCTCACCGCGGAGGACCTGCCGGAGCTCGCGATCCGCCGGCCGCGCCTCTGGTGGCCGCACGACATGGGCGAGCCGAACCTCTACCGGCTCGAGCTCGCGGCCGCCGCCGACGGCCGGACCTCCGACCGCCACGAGGTCGTCTTCGGCATCCGCCACGTCGCCGACTACCTGACGCCCGAGGGCCACCGCGGCTACACCGTCAACGGCAGAAAGGTGCTGGTCCGCGGCGGCGGCTGGGTGGACGACCTGCTGCTCGCCGACGACCGCCGCCGCCTCGAGGACCAGATCCGCTACGTCAAGCACATGCACCTCAACACCATCCGCCTCGAAGGGTTCTGGGGCAGCGGCCAGGACCTCTACGAGCTGGCCGACCGCTACGGCGTCATGGTCTGGGCCGGCTGGAGCTGCCAGTGGGAGTGGGAGAACTACCTCGGGGCGCCGGTCGACGCCGAGTTCGGCGGCATCGACTCGCCCGAGGAGATGGAGCTCGTCGCCCGCTCGCTGCGCGACCAGGTGATCTGGCTGCGCAACCATCCGAGCGTCGTCGTCTGGAACCTGGCGAGCGACATGCTGCCGCGGCCCGAGCTCGAGCGGCGCTACCTGGCCGACCTGCGCGAGATCGACCCGACGCGCCCGTCGCTCGCCGCCTGCTCGGTGCGCACCAGCGAGGTGAGCGGCCCGACCGGGGTCAAGATGAACGGCCCCTACGAGTGGGAGCCCCCGGACTACTGGTACCTCGACCGCGAGCGCGGCGGCGCCTTCGGCTTCAACACCGAGACCGGTCCGGGAGCGCAGCCGCCGCCGGCCGAGAGCATCCGGCGGATGCTGCCGCGCGAGCACTGGTGGCCGATCGACGCGATGTGGGACTTCCACTCCGGTCGCGGCGAGTTCAACAACCTCAAGCGCTACGTCGCGGCGCTCGACGCGCGCTACGGCCCCTCGAGCGGCCTCGACGAGTTCGCGCGCAAGGCCCAGGTCGCCAACTACGAGGCGATGCGCGCGATGTTCGAGGCCTTCTCGCTGCGCCGCCCGACGGCGACCGGCGTCATCCAGTGGATGCTCAACTCGGCCTGGCCGGACATGTGGTGGCAGCTCTACGACTGGTACCTGGTGCCGACCGGCGCCTTCTACGGCGCGCGCAACGCCAACCGGCCGGTCAACGTCGCCTACGACTACGAGACGCGGCGGCTGGTGGTGGTCAACGACACGGCGGAACCGCTGCGCGGGGTGACCGCGCGCCTGCGGGTCTTCGACGTCGACTCCGCGGTGCTGCTCGAGCGCTCGCGGCCGCTCGACGTCGCGGCGGGCAGCCGCGCGGAGGCATTCGCGCTGCCGCCGGTCGCGACGCACGAGAAGGTGTACTTCGTCGACGCGCGGGTCGAGGACGCCGGCGGCGCTCTCCTCGCCGCGAACCTCTACTGGCTGCCGACCGAGCCGGACGTCCTCGACTGGCCGAAGAGCGAGTGGTTCTACACCCCGACGGCGCGCTACGCCGACATGACCGCGCTCGCCCGCCTCCCCGCGGCCGCCCTCGAGGTCGAGCACCGCTTCGCGCCCGCCGGGGACAGCGAGACGATCGTGGTGACGCTCCACAACCCCGGTCCGCGCCTCGCCTTCTTCGTCGAGCTCAAGGTCGCCGGCGACCGCTCGGGGCAGCTCGCGGCGCCCATCTTCTGGGACGACAACTACCTCTCGCTCGCCCCCGGCGAGCGGCGCGTCGTCCGCGGCACCTTCCCGGC
Source organism: Thermoanaerobaculia bacterium (assembly GCA_044866775.1). Taxonomy (GTDB): domain Bacteria; phylum Acidobacteriota; class Thermoanaerobaculia; order Multivoradales; family UBA5704; genus DASUNQ01. Next base: position 2,575 of record JBIOUG010000119.1, read on the forward strand.
GCACGGCCTGCCGGCGGGCGAGCGGCCGGTCTTCCGCTACGCAGGCATGAACGTCGAAGGCCGATGACGGCGAGGCGACCGCGATGAACAGGCGACACCCGTGGATCGTGCTGCTGGTCTTCCTGATCTTCTTCGTCATCTCCTTCCTTACCAACATCCTCGGGCCGCTGGTGCCCGACATCATCTCGGGCTTCGACCTGAGCCTCCTGCTCGCCGGCTTCCTCCCCTTCTCCTTCTTCGTCGCCTACGGCGTGATGTCGATCCCGGCCGGGATGCTCCTCGAGCGCTATGGCGAGCGGGCGGTCATGATCACCGCCTTCGCGCTCGCCTGCGGCGGGTCGCTCCTCTTCGCCTCGATCCCGAGCTTCCAGGTGGCGCTGACCTCGCTCTTCCTGATCGGCATCGGCATGACCATGCTGCAGGTGGCGATCAACCCGCTCCTGCGCACCGCCGGCGGCGAGGAGCACTTCGCCTTCTTCTCGGTCATGGGGCAGCTCGTCTTCGGCGCCGCCTCGTTCGTGAGCCCGTTCGTCTACTCCTATCTCGTGACCCACCTGAAGGAAGACGCGACGGCCTCGGGACCGCTCCTCGAGCTGCTGGCGCGCAACGTGCCGCGCGAGCTGCCGTGGGTCTCGCTCTACTGGGTCTTCGCCGCGGTGACGCTGGCGATGGTGGTCGTGCTGGCGGCGGTCAAGCTGCCCAAGGTCGACCTCAAGGACGACGAGCGGCCCGGCGCCTGGACGACGCACCGCGAGCTGCTGCGCAACCCGATGGTGCGCCTCTTCTTCGCCGGCATCTTCTGCTACGTCGGCACCGAGCAGGGCGTGGCCAACTGGATCTCGAAGTTCCTCGCCACCTACCACGGCTTCGATCCGCAGGTCGAAGGGGCGCGCGCCGTGGCGGGCTTCTGGGGCCTGATGACTGCGGGGTGCCTGCTCGGCCTCGTGCTGCTCAAGCTCTTCGACGCCCGCCGGGTGCTGATCGGCTTCGCCGCGGCGGCGATCGTCACCTTGACCGCCGCTCTCTGGGGCAGCGCCCAGGTCTCCTACTACGCCTTCATGCTGGTCGGCTTCTGCCTCTCCGTCATGTGGTCGGTCATCTTCTCGCTCGCCCTGAACTCCGTCCCCCGCCACCACGGCTCGTTCTCGGGCATCCTCTGCACCGGCATCGTCGGCGGCGCCTTCGTCTCGCTCGCCGTCGGCTGGCTCGGCGACCGCTTCGGCCTCCGCGCCGGCATGACCCTGGTCTACGTCACCCTGGGCTACATCCTGAGCGTCGGTTTCTGGGCCCGGCCGCTGATCGACAACGCCACGGTCACCTTCCGCCAGCTCGTCGGCTCCGTGCCGCGCGCCGTCTCCCGCCTCCGGCCCTCGGGCGCCGTGGCCGCGCCGCCTCAGTGAGCGGCCGCCCGCGACGAGGGGCTCCAACTGCTTCGGGCTCGTAGCTTGCGGAGGATCGCTGGCCGATGCGTCCGCGCATTTGGTACACTGCGATCCCGACAGATTCCTAAGGGAGCCCAACATGAGCAGAGCAGATGTCGACCGGCTCGTCGGCGACCTGCACCGGGACCCCAAGCTCGCGCTCGAGCTGAGGAGCTTCTGGAACGACCTCGACGAGGCGCTCCAATGGACCCGCGAGAAGGGCTACGACGTCACGCGGCCGGAGCTCGAGGCACTGGCCGGCACCGACCGGGAGCTGGACGACGACGCGCTCGAGCAGGTCGCAGGCGGCGACAACTGGCCCCCGATGTAGCGACAGGCTCCGCCCTCGCGCCGCCGTCTCGCTTCAGCGACTGGGTCGCGGTGCTCCGGCCGCGCCTGGTCCCCCCTCTGTTCGATTCGGAGTCCGTGGACCGCCTCCGCCGGGCGGCCCGCCACCTGCCGGGGGACTGCCTCTACGTCCTTGAGCTGCGCTTGGCGCGCGGCGCCGCCCCGATCGATCTCGCCCTCCGGTTGACCGATCTGGCCCACTCGCAACGGTTGGCGCAGGCGATCCCGCACTCTCATCTCCCCGCCTTGCTCTCGCACTGGCGCGAGGCGGACGGACCGCTGGCCCGCCTGCGCTCGGTCTGGTGCGAGTTCGACCTCCGCCGCGACGACCGCGGACTGCCGGCTCCGGTCGTCTGTGCGAAGCTGCCGGCCGAGGTCTCTTCTTCCTGGGCCGTCGACTGTCTCCTCCCCCGCCTGCAGGGGCGTGCCCTCCTCGCGGCGCAGCGGCGCCGGGTGCTCGCCTGCATCGCCGCGATCCCCGCCCCCGCGAGGCTGCTCTACGTTTTCGGCCTGGGCGCCCGCGGCACGGATGCGGTCCGCCTGGAGATCTTCGGCCTCGACACCGCCGGGATCCTCGACCACCTGCAGGCCGTGGCGCCGGAGATAGTCGAGCCGGTGGCGGAGGCGGTCGAGATCGTGGACGGCGCCGAGAGGATCCATCTGTCCTACGACGTGGCGGCCGACGTCCTGCCGCGGATCGGCCTCGAAGGGTCGTTCCCGCGCTTGCCCCGCCGAGAGCCGCGCTGGGCCGCACTCTTCAAACGGCTCGTGGAACGGGGGCTCTGCACCGCCGAGAAGCGGGACGCCGCCCTCGCCTGGCCGGGCTACGACACGTTCTGGACGGCGCCGGCCGCCTGGCCCGTCCGCACGATGGGGGCCCAGGGGCTCTGTTTCCGCGCCCTGAGCCACGTCAAGGTAATCTGCGCGCCGGGGCGCAGCCCCGAGGCAAAAGTCTACATGTCCTGCGGATTCTCCGTGCCGGATCAGCCGACACGCGGGGACGACGCGGGCAGCGCCGTCCTGGAGGGCCGGAGATCCAGCTCCCTGGCGAGCCGCTCGGCTCTCTCCTCGTAGAAGGGGACCTCGAGCTCGCGGAACTGGCGGCGTGCCTGATCGAGCTGCTCCACGGCCGCTAGGCAGTCGCCACGGGAGAAGGCGACGGCGGCGCGATCGAGCCGAGTTCGCGCCACTTCGAACGGGGCCTGGACCGAGAGGAAGCTCTCCAGCGCCTCCACGAAGCGGCGATCTGCCTCGTCGAGGTCCCCGGCGCTCTGGGCGATGCGCCCCAGGGCCCGCTGCGCGAGGCCGGCGCCGTACCGGAACCCGACCTCGCCGGCGACGGCGAGCGCCTCGGCCGCCCGCTCCGCGGCCTCCGCCGGCCGTCCCGCGTGCAGGTAGGCCTCGGCGAGATAGGCCGAGAACCAGGCGAGGAGTTGTTGCATGCCCGCCTGCCGCATGCGGCCGACGGATTCCTCGAGCGCCGCAAGCGCCGCGGGCAGGTCGCGCTGCTCAAGATAGGCGTAGCCGAGGAAGCCAAGGGCGGCGCCGGTGTTGAGCGGGTCGCGCGCCCGCTCGAGGCCGGCGCGGCACTCCGCGATGCCGCGCTCGCAGTCCCCCAGCGAGGCGTGGAAGAAGCCGACGCTCCACGACGGATCGAGCCGCGGGTCGGCGAGCGCCCGCCAGATCGCCCGCGCCTCGTCCATGGCGCTGAAGGCGTCGGCGAAACGGCCAAGGAGGTAGTGATGGAAGCCAGCGACCCAGTAGGCCTGGCCTTGCCACCACCGGTCGGTGGCGCGCTCGAGGAGGGCGACCGCCTGGAGGCCGTGCTCGATGCCGTCGCTAGACCGCCCGGCCCAGAAGGCGTCGCGCGACAGCACGTAGCGCGCCCGCCCCTCGGTGGCGGTGTCGCCGGCGCGGCGGGCGGCGGCGATCGCCAGCTCGGCATGGCGGGTCGCGGCGTCCTGGTCGCCCAAGTAACTGTGGGTGTGGGCGAGCCAGAAGTGGAAGGGACCGGCGAGCGCCGGGTCGTCGAGCCTCTCGAGCGCCGGCAGGTGGCGGTCGAGGACCTCCAGCGTCTCGGCGAGGCGCGCGAGCGGCAGGAGCGAATGGGCGAGCTGCACGGCCAGCTCGCCGGCGCGGCGATCTCTCTCACCTTCCGGCAGGCGCTCCGCCTGGGCGAGCGCCTCGCGCAGCGCCTTGGCCGCTTCGGCATGGGAGTAGCCGCGCGCCGCGCGCTCGGCGAAGAGCGAGAGGTACCGGACCGCCTTGGGCGGCTGGTCGGCGTGCGTGAAGTGGTAGGCGAGGCTGTCGTAGACGTCCTCGAGGCGCTCGCCGAAGAGCGCCTCGAACGCCTGACCGGCGGCGGTGTGGAGGGCGCGGCGGCGGCTCGTGAGGAGGCTCTGGTACACCGCCTCCTGGGTCAGGGCGTGCTTGAAGAAGAAGAGCGGCTCTTCGGCCGCGGGCTCCTCGTAGAGGAACTCCCAGCGCGTGAGGTCGGCGAGAAGGCGCGGCAGCGCCCCCTCGGCCTGGTCCCAGATCGCCTGCACCAACCCGCGCGAGAACTCGCGGCCGAGGACCGAGGCGGTCTGGAGCAGCCGCTTGTGGTCCTCCGGCAGCCGGTCGATGCGGGCCATCAGCACGCCCTGCACGGTGTCCGGGACCGACACCTCGCCGGGCGAGCGGTGCTCGAGCAGCGACCGCGTCAGCTCCTCGACGAAGAACGGGTTGCCCTCGGCCTTCTCGAGCACGACGCCGGCCAGCTCCGCGGGGAGACGGGAGCGGCGCAGGACGCCCTCCATCACCGCCTGGCACTCGGCGTCGGTCAGGCGCCGCAGGACGATCTCGACGGCGCCGGGCGTCTCGTTCCAGCGCGGCCGGTAGCCGGCCCGGTAGGTCAAGAGGAGCAGCATGCGGGTGGCGGGAAGCGCCTCGATGAGGAAGTCGAGGAAGGCCTCCGAGCTGTCGTCGATCCAGTGCAGGTCCTCGATCTCGAGGACGACGAGGCGCCCTTGCCCGGCGTTCTGGAGGAGCTGGCGCAGGACCGCCGCGGTCCGCGTCTGGAGGGCGAGCGGGCTCAGGCCGGCCACCGCCTCCGTGCCCTCTTCGATTCCGAGGAGGCGGAGCAGGTAGGGGAGGGCTTCGGCGGCGTCCATGCCGGACCGCTCGAGCGCCCGCCGCAGCTTCGCCGCGACCTTGCCGGGGGCGTCGTTCTCGGCGAGCCCCCAACCGCCGCGCAGCAGGTGGAGCAGCGGCAGATAGGGAGTGCCGCCGCCGTAGGAGAGGCAGTGGCCGGAGAGCCAGACCGCGCCCTCGTAACGCGGCCGGCGGCGCAGCTCGTAGAGCAGGCGCGACTTGCCTGCGCCGGCCTCGCCGGCGATGCCGGCGACCCGTCCCTCGCCACGCGCCGCCTGCGCGAGCAGCTCCTCGAGCGCCGCGAGTTCGCGCGCGCGGCCGACGAACGGCGACAGCGCGGCGCCGCTCAGCACCGCCAGATCGGACGGACGCCGCGCGGCGCCGAGCAGCCGGTGCGGCCGGATCGGCTCCGTCTTGCCCTTGACCTGCACGGGATCGAGGGCCTCCATCTCGATCGCGCCCTGGAGCAGCCGCGCCGTCGTCTCGCTCGCGAGGATCGAGCCGGGCGGCGCGATCTGCTGCAGGCGCGCGGCGAGGTTCGTCGTGTCGCCGACCGCCGTGTAGTCCATCCGCAGGTGGTCGCCGATGCGGCCGACCACGACCCAGCCGGTGTTGAGCCCCGTGCGCACCGCGAGCTCCGCCCCGACCTCCGCGCCCAGCTCGGCGCGGTGCTCGTGCAGCGCCTTCTGCAGCCCCAGCGCCGCCAGCGCCGCCCGCCGCGCGTGGTCCTCGTGCGTGATCGGCGCGCCGAAGAGCGCCATGAAGCCGTCGCCCAGGAACTGGTTGATCGTGCCCTCGTAGCGGTGGACCTCGGCCAGCGCCAGCTCGAAGAACCGGTTGAGCAGGAGGTGCATTGTCTCCGGCCCCAGGCGCTCGGCGAGAGCGGTCGAGTTGACGAGGTCGCAGAACAGGACGGTGACCTGCTTGCGCTCGCCTTCGAGGGGCGCCCTGGACTGGAAGACCTGCTCGGAGAGGTGGGACGGGGTGTAGTCCTGGACCAGCGGCCGGCGCGGGAGCTGAGCCGCCTCCAGAGCCGGAGCGGCACCAGCTTCCGTGCCCGGCGGCGGGCCTAGGGGAGATCCGCACTCGCCGCAGAACTTGAAACCGGGAGGTTTGTCGGAGCCGCAATGCGGGCAGAACGAAGACAGGCTCGCTCCGCATTCGCCGCAGAGCTTCATGCGGGGCTGAACATCAGAGCCGCATCTGGGACACTTCATGATCTCACTCAAGGCCGGTCGTCGGGCGGCGAGCTGATTACGCCGAAGGCTCTGGTGCCGTCCGCTCTCAGTTCGCTGCGCCGGCGACCAAGACCCCCTCCGAGGCCCCCAGCCTGTCGGACTCACCCACCATCCGCAAGAGACCCTCCCGGACGAGTCTCCGTGCCAGGACCAACCTGCTCTTGTCGTCGAGCGAAGGGAGGTCCGCAACGCGGAAGCGTCGGTGGTCCCGAACATGCTCGAGCGCCGGCGCGATGGCAGCCGGTCCCTTCACTTGATTCGAAGCGAAGGTGACCGTGGCCCTTCCTTCCGAGCTCTCGACCAGGCACTCGAGGCCGTCCCGGCGCTCGAGGAGAGAATCGATCTGGATCTCCTCGAGGCGCGTGAGCTGCTCCAGATGACCATCCGAGGGATAGGGACGCGACGCGACGCGAGCTCTGATCAGCGCGTCCAACGTCCTCTGGAAGGGCGCCTTCTCGAACACGAGCTCGAGGCAGGTTCGGAATGCCTGCGGCATCTCCTCCCGAGTGCTGGGATCCCGGGAGAAGCCAAGGGGCAGTGCCTTGCGCAGATCGGGCTCCTCTACGCAGACGAGCTCGACCGCCCTCTTGATGAAGTCCACCCAGTAGAGCAGATGGATCCCCACGGTGAGATGCAGAGATGGGGTCTCCGATGCGACGGCCTTATGGGGTACTCCTCGCGGAATATACAGCAGGTCTCCCTTCTCGAGATGGAGCTGCTCGACCAACCGCAGCTCCGCCTCCACGAGAGGTGACTTCAATCTCGCTTTCAGGTCCTCCATGTGGGTGAGGGTATTGATGGGAAGTGGGTAATCCGGCTCATAAATGAACCAATCCTTGGAGCCCTCGACCTGGAGGATCAACGCTTCGTGCGTATCGACGTGGACAGGGAATCCCTGCGAGCGCGCGGGTGTCATATAGAAGTTGACATTGACGTCGGCGCTGAAGGCATCACCGACGGTCGCGGCGAGTCGGGACAGCGGCGGCCAGGTGCGCTGGAGCGCCATCAGGCGAATCGTGTCGCCACGGGAGAAGGCGCCATACACCTTGTCCATCGGCAGGTCGGCGGGCCTGTGCTGCTCGATTTTGCGCTCGCTGTCCGGCGGCGGGATGATGCTCAGGTTCTCCTGCAATGTGCCGCATGCCGAGCCGATCGAGCGGTCGATGTCGGCCGCGGAGAAGATCGACCCATAGAACGACGCGTTGCGCCTGCGGATGAAGAGATGCCTCCTCTCCCAGAAGTCGGCGTAGAACTCCTGAGAAGTGACGGGATGAATGAGCTCCTCGAAAGACAGTTTCCCCTCCTCGAACATCTTGGTTACTCCCTCAGGAGCGAGAAGGCTGGCCCAGCTCCTCGTGTGCGCGGTCTGCAGAAGCCGAGCCCTGGTTGATCACCTCCCAGATTCGGCCCGGCATGCGCGTCAAGAGAGCCCTCACCTCCTCGGGTGACAGCTCGGCGCACGCCGCGGCGCGCCGCGCGTCGCTCTCGAACGCCATCAGGAGATTGGGGTCGATGGCCATAGCCAACAGGAAATCCGCGAGGGCGCTGCCGTCGGGCGCTGGCCGGTACCTGGGTGGCCCCGCCGCCGCCGACTCTCCGCCGTCTTGCGCTTCCTCGACAACCAGACCGAGCCGCCTGGCCATCTCCCGGTCGCGCTCAGGGTGTCTCTGAGGCGGAATGTACAGCGTCGACATGCTCGTGACCCTGGCGCCTTTCCCCAGCTCACGCAAGGGCAACCTCTCGACCAAGGAAGTGCAGACCGGAAACACGCTGCCCTGGTAATGCACGACCGCGGTTTCTGGGTCGTAGAACTGCTCGAGGTATTCAATCAAAATCGGCAACTTGCTCGAGTCGTTCCGCGAAGTGGAGTTTCCCACCGTGCCGACCTGCCAGATGATGACGCTATTGTCGGGGTGAAGGACGCGGTGGTGCAGCAGCAGGTCGGTGGCGTCGTAGAACTGCGACCCGGCAATGGCGGGATCGAAGCCGACATCCGCATACAGGCAGTCCGAGGCGGACACCCCCGGCAGCATCCGGGCGGAGTACCCCTCGGCGCGTGCGGCCGCGATCGCCCGGTGCGTGGGCGTCACGAAGACACCGGGATGACCGTAGAAGACCGCGCAAACGGTCTTGCCCTCTCGCACAGGGCGCAGCAAGTGCTCGACCATGGCACTATAAACATCGGTTCGCTGGCAGTGCTCGCTATAAAGGGCGCGAAGATCAATGCTCGAGCGACTGTTCTGCTTGATCCAGATCTCCGTCACCGGGTCGGACAGACAGTGGAGCACGACATCGGCCGTGCGGATCCAACCCTGAGCCTCGATCGTCATGTGGCCGAGGCTCTTGATGCCGGAGCCGACGATGATCAGCGTCCCTTTGCTGCGCCCGACGGCTTCGCCCTGGCTGGTTATCGGCGGCGGCAGCATGCCGTCAGGCTCGGCGGAGTCCGTAACGACGCGCAGGAGTCCTTCCCGGACGAGACGGCGGGACAGCACCAGCCTGCTCGCGTCGTCCCGCAACCCCGGCAGGTCGGCGGCGCGGAAGCGCTCGTGGTCGCGGATGTATTCCAGCGCCGGTGCGATCGCCAAGGGCCCTCTGACTGAGCTGGAGGGGAACAGAATCGTGGCCGAGCTTGCCGTCTGCTCGACAAAACACTCCAGCCCGTTGCGCCGCTCGAAGAGGGTATCGATCGTCAGTTCATCTACCTGACCCGCCTGGGGGATCTGGCGGGCTTCGCGCGGCCGTGCTGTGGGGCCATTCATGGGATCCTCATCGCGTTTGCGTGCGAAAGCCTACTCTCTTGCAACGCCGTGGGCGATACCGCCCGATGCGATAGCAAGAAGTGGCGGAACAGGGGCACGAGGAGCTCTCCCAGCGGCGCTTCGCAGCGTCCGCAGGTTTCGCGAGACGCTACAAGTACGTCGAGGAGCCGATGCCACGCGGCGGGGAACGCCTCCACGACATCTCGGTACGATCGCCAGAGGATGCGTCCCAGGTACATCTCCTCGCCGATACTGAGCCCGAGGCGATTGGCTGTCATATGCATCTGGCTGCCTCCGATCTGACCGCGCGCGCTCAGGGTTGCCCCCCGCACCGCCCACGACAGGCGCCGCGCGGCCGCGGCGTAGAAGCCGGACGCCGAATGGACGGGCGTCGTGGGCGTGAGCTCGGCCTTCGCGAGGGTCTCGAGCTCGTGGAGGAACAGGGCCCGGTAGTCGTCGCGAAGTGCCTCGAACACCCTGTCGGCGCGTTCACAGAGCCAGTCGACGCTTGGTCCGGCTGGTAAACGATATGTCAGGAGCGACCGGAACTCCTCTTCGGTCGCGGCGAAACCCCACGCTTGTTGCAGCAGCAGGCGCAAGGCTCTCGCGAGCCGGCGCCCGGCACTTTCGTCGCCATGAGCATCGACCAGCTCGAGAACCCGAACGCTGGAGACGGCAAAGAAGTCCAAGGAGTGCGGTAGGAATTCCTCTCCGCCGTAGCGCTCCGTCTCAGGATCGAACGGAAAGGGCAGAAGAGTGTTGTCGGGGTATGTCGGATGGTCGTGCTTTGGAGGGCTCTCGTTTTCGGGCACCCGGGAGGGCCGTCGTTCGAGGAACCGGGCAGCACTGCGCTGCAACGCCGCCTCGGTGCCTGCGGAGTCACCAGCGGAGGACGGGGCCAGGCGGAGCCGGAGCCGAACGTGTGGCCCCCCCAGTGGATATCGGATGAAAAAGAAGCTGTCGATGAACTGATCGCGCAGAAGCGTCGCGACCGCCGGCCGGACGAAGTGCTTTAGCACCAGGTCACGGTCGCCGTGATAGAAGAAATGATAGGCGCACCACGTTGCACCCGAGATTCGAACCATTCATCGCTCCTGCGTTCACCTCTACCAGTGGCCACTCATGCCCGCTCCCATCGAGGATGGTGGAGGGCCGGCGGATTCGGCCCTCCACCACGCGTGTCTAGCTCTGCTCCTGCTCGATGGGTGGGCAGGTATGAGTCGTCGGGCAGCCGTCGCTAGGGCAGGTGTAGGTCGTGGGGCACGTGTTGCTATCCCCGCCAGCAACGCCTTCGAGGTCGTCGTCAGACAGCGGCTCGATCTCGACGTTCTCGATCTTTGCGACTTCGTACTGGTCCTTGATTTCGTCTGCCATGCGTTTCTCCTTGCATTTGGGCCCGTTGGGCCCGGTTATGGCCAACTCCCGGCCGGGCGGAGTCGACCGTTGGTGACTCGAGGTCGTAGGCTTCCGGAGAGAGGTCCAGGACTGCGCGTTCCATAGTGATGCTTTCGAGCTGAACCTCGAAGGCCCATCTTCGTCCACTCTGATCGACAGGAAACGCCTCTGGCGTCGGGAGCATCTCCACGACCGAGAGGCGGGTCTTGCAAGATCCGAGGCACGTGCGGAAAACTGACACGAAGGACGGCGAGCTGAAGTTGATATATTGCGGTTTGTGGACCTCCCAACCGAAGAACTCAACCGGCAGCTTCTCGGCGATGAACACTCGCTCGGGGATGCCCTGGGTTGAGCGCCAGCGATTCGCGGCCAGGAAGAGTTCGGCGTCCGAGGCGCCCACGTGAGCATCGAACAGCGCAGCCGGCGAGAAGACCCAGTGCCTCCTTTTCACGAGGAGGTTCCCGATGCGCAGCCGGCCGTAGAACTCCGTATCACCTTGCCGCCGAACGGGAAGAGGAAGGTGGCGGAGGACGAACTCGCCGAGGCCGAACTGGCTGAGGAATTTGAGCAGCATGGGCATGAGCAGCAGGCTCATGGTGCCGAGGTAGACAGGCAAGATGCCGCGGCCGCAGGAGTCCACCAGAACCGGCAGCGGTCCATCGAGGCGGACCCGCAGGTCTAGAAGACCGAGACGCCGGGCGGGTGGGAGATCCGAGTTCTCGCCCGGCATCTCCAGCACGCGCGGAGTCTGCACGGCGTGGACGTTGAGGTGATCGCCTCGTGCGTAGAGGATGTCGACGAGCTCGAACGGTTCGCCATTGAGATCGACCACCGCGCGACGCCTGAGGTGCGTCGTGTAGCGGTCTCGCATCTCGCTGTCCATCACCGCCGTGTGCCGGCTGCTGTAGTGCCCCGTGCCATCGAGGAGGCGGTTCACCACCCAGAGGTCTCCTCCGGGCTCCACCGGCTGCATGAACAGGCATGGGCCGACCACGGGCGCGTAGCAATCAGGGATCCGACCGACCACCTCCTCTACCTCTTCGGGGTGGAAGACGTGGTCCTCACCCTCTGGCCGCAGGCAGCGGCCCAGCTGAGTCGTGATGTCTTGGCGTTGGCGCTGCAGGTCAGCGATCGCGTCGAGGCCGAGCGGGTTCCAGGGCCCCCTCTCGCGCTCCTTGTGCGCTGTTCTCATGAACTTCATGTAGTCGCGCCAGAGTGACTGTGAGGCCTCGAACAGATCGAGGAAGGCTACTTCCCGCCGCCCAGGCCAGCGCTCCGTGGCCAGCGCCTGGACAGTGTGAAGAAACTCGTAGTGGCGTGAGAGGAAATTGCTGAAGCGCACCAGAGGCTTGGCGCTCGCAATGGCCCGCTCGGCAGAGTCCCGCGAAACGCGGGCGATCTCGCCTTGTCCACCGCCGTTCTGCGGCAGCAGAAAGACGTCCTCGTTCAGCCGCCTGTTCCTCTTGATCGCCGTCTTGAGCGAGGAAGCTCCCACGACACTGCAGAGGGCATGGAGACCTTGCGACGACATCGCATCGATCTCCTTCATGATGCTCGACAGCGAATCGGTCGGCACGCCGTCGCCACTGAGCGTCAAGGAGCGCTCGAGGGCCCCCGCCACCTCGAGGATCGCCGCGTCGGGCGCCAGGGACCTCAGCACCGCCAGGAACGTCCGGTCCGCGTCGATGTCGTTCGTAGGCCAAGGGCAGAGGAACTGAAGAAATCCGATATCCAGCAGGGCTTCGACCGGGCCCATCAGCTCTCCCGGCTCGCGACCGAGACTGCTCGATAGAAGATCGATGAGCTGGCCGAGGGGCCGGCTCTCCGCCAGGACCTCCCGCAGCGTTCCGATGAGCGAGCCCTCGAGGTTGACGCGTAGCAGCGCGTCCTCGCGATACTCCAACGTCTCGGCCTCGCGGTTGAAGAGCCAGTGAGCGGGGCGGACGAACCTGTAGCGAGTCGGCTCGATGCGCTCGATCGTGCCGTTCAGAACGATCCGCTGTCGGGAACGGAAGGCAGGGTGCAGGAGCAGCAGCGTGTAATAGTGATTGAGGGTATGTCTCTTGATGCGGAGCAGGTGGCGCTGCTTCCAGCGGTCGCCCACCAGCGTGACCGGTCGGGGGTCGCTTCCGCTCGCTACCATCCCCAGGCCGACTCTGGTGAGAGTCGAGAAGGGGGACAGTTTGAGAGCCGCCCGGCTGACGTAGCGGAGAAGACTCTGCTCCAAACCTTTCTCCTTGCGCCCGTAGGAGGAGGCAGGCTTCTGGAGACGGCGGGCGTTGCCGAGCAGAGACGGACTGGCGAGGGTGAGACCGCGCCGCAGGTTCTCCTCGCCGAGGAGCTGCAGCAGATGATGGCGCTCGCGCTCATGCTCCTCCTGAAGGGTTCGGTGGAGCTGTGCCCACTCGACTGTGAGCTTGTCCTCGAGCTCGCAAATCTGGTTGGTCAGAGGAGCGGCGGCATCGTGGATGAGGGGCCACGCGGGTGTGGAGCGCCGGGCGGAGAGGCTACGGCCGTTGTAGCAATCGCGTTTGACGGCCAGGAGGATGCGCCGGTCCGCCGGTAGCGCATCGTGGATCTTCTGGTGGAGGTGATGCACCATCTGCGCGCGGGCCGACACCAGTTCGTCCTGGCCCCGCAGGAGCGAGCGAGCTTCATCGAGGCAGGCCTGGCTGGCAAAGGCCTCCATGACCTCGGCCGGAAGCCCCGCGAGGCGGACAATGACGGGTGCGGCAGTGCTCGAAAGATCGGACTTGCTCATCGCTGCGGTCACTCCAGCGCCAGGACGGAGGGCAGGTCTCGCCGCCCAGCCAGGCGCAGCAATGTGTAACCGATCCCAGAGGCGCCGGCGAAGAACGACGGGTCGAAGTGATCGGAGTCGATCATCCAGCGGAAGCGCCCGGTCTCCTCGGCCCGCCGCAAAACGCGCCGCGAGATGTCTTGCGCTTCCACGAGCAATTTCGGCGACCCCAGCTCGTGATGGGCGTGCAGGAGGACCTCCACCCGGCCCATGTTGCCGCAGCAGAGGTGATCGAAGCTCGAGAGCGAGGGATCGGCGGTCGATTCCAGTGCATGGCGGAGCTCTGCGCGAACTTCCTCTCCGTCGGCGATCTCGAGCATCGTCAAGCGCGCCAGGGCGACCCCAGGGGCGCCGTAGCACCAGCCGTTCGGGAAGCGGGGCTCGGGAACTCGGAGGTCTCTCCAGTTCTGGTGCCGATCGCTGTACGTGGTCCGCTCGAAAGCCCACCCCTGTTTGGCCGCCTGCCGCAACTCCGGCTCCCCGGTTCTGGCATAGAGCCGCAGAAGGGCGCAGCAGATCCCGGAGGCACCGTGAGCGAAGCCATTCAAGAGAGGATGTCGAGGATCCGTCTTCCACGCGGTCGTGCCGTCCGGGAGAGTGATCCGCTGCTGCAACAGGTGACGCGCGCACCGAGCGGCGATGCCGAGGGGCGCCATGCCGCTCGTGTCGGGGCTCGGGAGATGCCGATCGAGCGCGAGGAGAGCCAGGATGGTACCCGCGGCGCCCGACAGAACGTCCAGCGTCTCGTCGGCCGCGAGGCGCTTCGGGCTGATCAGACTGGTTATCTGGCGGGCCTCTTGGATGAGCTCCGGTGTGTCGAGCAGACGGCCGAGAGTCACCAGGGCATAGATGAAGGAGCCCACCCCACTGAGGCCGCCGATCGCGAACTTGGCCGCCTCTGCTCGTTGCGGCTCTGTTGCGAGTTCAGCGAGGAGGCGTCGAAGCGGGGCGACGACCTCGAGGCTCAGGCGCCGATACGTCCCACCTCCCTCGACCCTCGCCATCGCCGCGAAGAAGATCGCGATCCCGGGCAGCCCGTCGTAGAGATGAGGGCCGGCCGGCACGACTGGTGGGGAGGTCCCCCGGCTGGGGCGCCGCCAGGTGATGCTGCCGTCCTTCGCCTCGACACCACGTCTGACTATCTCCTGTGCAAGCGCGCGGGCCGCCCCCAAGAACTCCTCACGGCCCAAGGGTTCTCCGGGCGAGAAGCGAGGATCCGTCCGCTGGATTCGCTCGGACCTCTCCAGGCCGACCACTATAGGAATCACCAGCTCTCAGAACAACGTAGAAGCGAGGAAGATCCTCAAATGCTATGGTGCTGCTGTTAAGAAAACCGTGACAAGCAGCGGGAGCTCGGGGGTCAGGAAACCATCACCCGCTTGACCATCCGGTCGAAGCGCTCGCCGGCCAGATAGACGCCGTCGAGCACCTCCTCGTCGAGCTCGTCGGCCTCGCCCTCCTCCGGCTCCTCGGCCGGGCCGGCACCGAGCATGCGGTGCCGCTCGCGGACGGTGGTGGAGAGGTAGATGGCGAGCGCGCGGTAGAAGCGGACGGCGAAGCCCTGGTCGGCGGCCAGCTTGGCGGCGAGGACCGGCTTGGGGACGGCAAAGACGGTCGAGTCCTCGAGCGCCCGCACCGTCGCCGACGGCGGGCGGGAGTCGACAAAGGACATCTCGCCCACGATCTCGCCGGCGTTGAGCCGGGCGATCTCACGCTCGGCGCCGTACCGCGGCTGAAGCCAGACCGCGAGCCGCCCGGCGAGGACGATGAACACGGCATCGGCGGGCCGCCCCTGCTGGATCAGCACCTCTCCGGCCGCGATCGCTCGTCTGGCACCGGCCGCGAGCAGCCACTCGACGTCGTCGTCGTTCAACTGGCCGAAGAGGAAAAGGACCTTGCGCATGCTCGGCTCCCACTTTGCGGAATGAGGATCAGACGATCTGGCGTTCAGCGAGGCGTGCGAAGACGCCGCCGCGCCGCATCAGCTCCTCGAAGCTCCCGGCCTCGGCCACCTGGCCGGCCTCCATGACGTAGATCCGGTCCGCTCGCTGGACCGTGCTCAGCCGGTGGGCGATGACGATGCGGGTCGCCCGCAGCCGCTCGAGGCTCTTGTTGACGATTCGCTGCGTCCGGTTGTCGAGGGCGCTCGTCGCCTCGTCGAAGAGGACGATCCGCGGCCGGTGGACGATCGCCCGCGCGATCAGCAGGCGCTGCTTCTGGCCGCCCGAGAAGGTCTCGGCGCCTTCACTGACGACCGTGTGCATCCCCATCGGCATCGCTCTGATGTCATCTTCGAGACCGGCCATTCGCGCCGCCTCCCAGGCGTCGTCGATGCCCAGGTTGGAGGCGCCGACGATGTTGGAGAAGATGCTGCCTGTCATCGGCCGGCCGTGCTGGAGGACGACCCCGATCTGGCGGCGCACCGACTGCACGGCGAGGGCCGCGAGGTCCTGGCCGTCGAAGTAGATCGAGCCGGCGCTCGGCTTCTCGAAAGCGAGGATGAGGCGCAAGCAGGTCGATTTGCCGGCGCCCGAAGGGCCGACCAGCGCGATGAACTCGCCGGGCGCGGCGCGGAAGGAGACGTCGTCGAGGATCAGCGCGCCGTCTTCCTGATAGCGGAAGGAGACGTGGCTGAACTCGATCTCGCCGGCCAGCTCTCCCGGCTCGGCCTTCGAGGCGTCGGTCTCGGGGACCTCTGCCAAGATCGGCTGCAATCGCTCGTAGACCGGCACGATCGAGAGCACGCTCGAGACCACCGCGACCATCGCCAGCGCCGCCGCCAGGAACTGGCCGAAGGCGGCATTGAAGGCGAGGAACTCTCCCACCGGCAGCGACTCCTCGGCGGCCAGGCCGACCATGGCGAACAGCGCCAGCGTGGTCAGCACGCCGTAGACGGCGTTGAAGGCCGTCTGCGCGTTGGCGACGCGCTGCGCGGCGAGCGTCCGCCGCCGCTGCTCGGCGAAGCGCTCCGCCCAGCGGCCGTAGGCCCGCGCCTCGGCGCCGGCGACCCGGATCTTGCCGATGCCGTTGATCAGCCCCAGCACCAGGCTGGCGATCTTGCCCTGCTGGCTGAGGATCTCGCGCTGGTGCCGGAGCTGGAGGACGAGGAGACCGCCGATCACCGCCGCGAGCACGAGCACGAGCCCCACCGCCACCAGCGCCAGGCGCCCGCTGTAATGGAAGAGCAGCGCGAAGCTGAAGACCGAAAAGACCGCCGCCAGGACCGAGGTCAGGACGTTGCCGGTCATCATCTCGCGGATCGCGTCCGCGCCCATCGCCCGGCTCGCCAGGTCGCCCACCGTGAAGCGCCGGAAGAAGCCCACTGGCAGCGATAGCAGCCGGCTCCAGACCGCCGTCTGCAGGGCGCCGTCGATCTTACCGCCGACGCGCAGCATGGCGACGCTCCGCGTCACCTGGAAAGCCGCGGCAGCGAAGGCGCCGACGACCAGCGCCAGGGTGATCTGGAGGAGCTGGCTGCGGTTGGCGCCCGGGATGGCGCCGCCGAAGACCTGCCCGGTCAGGATGGGCAGCAGTAATCCCAGGAGGCCGCCGCCCATGCCCATCAGGACGACTGTCGTGAGGTCCTGCCGCCGGCCCTCGAACGCGATGCGCAGCAGGTCGCGCCGGCCGACCTGCCGCTCGGGGAGCGGCGGGTAGAACATGTGGGCCTCGCCGCTCAGGCTCTCGGCCAGCGACGCCTCGACCGGCGTCCGCGTGCCGTCGACCGGATCCACCATCTCGTAACGGCGCGGCGAGACGGGCAGCAGCGCAACCGGACGCTTTTTCTTCTGCTCGGCGTCGAGCCAGCGGTAGCCGACGAGCGGGCCGTTGTCGCGGCGCCACCAGTCGTCGCGCAAGATGACGCGCCGGGAGCGCACGCGCGCCAGGCCGCAGAGCCGGCTCAGGGGATCCGCCGCCTCCGTGCGCGCTGCCGCTTCGGGCGGGCTGCGGAAGGCGATTCCCTGCGCCGCGCCGGCGAGCCGGCAAGCGGCGAGCAGCAGGTCGGAGGTCTCCTCGAGCACCGGCCCGGAGGCGGTCGGCGGCGCGAGCACCGAGGCGAGGCGGCCGTAGGCCACGCGCAGTGTGCCCCGGTCGAGCGCGGACTTGCGGTCGAGGCGCTCGCGCCGCCGCTGCTCGGCGCGCTCGCCTTCGAGCGCCGCGTAGGCGAGGCAGTGCTCGTGGAAACGCGCCAGGCCTTGCCAGAGGCCGTCACCGCCGGCGGCGAGTAGGGCGGTGGTCGCCTCGGAGGTGAGGCGCGCTTCGCCGGCGCTCACCAGCCAGGCGCCTTCGGGCACCGGGAAGACAGCGCCGTCCGCGAGCGCCAGGGACTCCTCGCCGAGGAGGAGCGTGCTCCCTACGAGGTGCCGCGCCCAGGCCACGCCTTCTCGCGTGCGGGCGACGCGTCCGGCCGCTTCCAGATGAGTCTCGCTGCCCGGATGCAGCTCGGCGAAAACCTTCGGCGCCGCGGCGGGAGCGACGCCGGCGAGGAGCCGCACGAGCCAGCCGTCGAGCCGGCCAGCGAGGTCGGCGGCGAAGACCGGGTCGCGCAGCAGCTCGCGCACGTCGGCGGCGTCGAGCCGGCGCAGACGGGTGCCGGGCTGGCCGACGGCAAGGAGGCCGAGGCGCGTGCCGCCGGCGGCGGGAGCTGCGCCGAAGAGCGCCTGGCCGGCGGCAGCCGAGCAGATGTGGGTGCGCGGCCCTGCGGTGCCGTCGGCGGCCCACGCCGCGGCGAACACCTCGACCAACCCTTCCTCGACGAGCCACACCGAGGTCGCGGAGTCGAGCGCCAGCGGTGCGTTGCCCGTGAGCCGCAGCTCCTCGCCCGCGGCGGTCGCCCGCCGCAGGTCGACGACGCGGCCCCTCTCACTCGGCGCTGATGAGCCGCGCATAGGGACCGTCCATCTCCTTGAGCTGGTCGTGCGTGCCGCGCTGCACGACCTTGCCGTGCTCGAGCACCAGGATCTCATCGGCGTCGCGGATGGTGCTCAGGCGGTGCGCGACGATGAGACAGGTGCAGCCGCGGCGGCGGAGGTTCTCGTCGATGCGCTGTTCGGTCGCCGGGTCGAGGGCGCTGGTCGCCTCGTCGAGCACCAGGATCGAGGGGCGGCCGACCAGCGCGCGGGCGATCTCCAGGCGCTGCTTCTGCCCGCCGCTCCAGTTGGCGCCGCCCTCCTGCACCGGGCTGTCGTAGCCGCCGGGGCGCGCCGCGACGTCCTCGTGGATGCAGGCGTCCTTGGCCGCGGCCACGATCTCGGGCAGCGGGATCGTCGAGTCCCAAAGCGTCAGGTTGTCGTGCACGCTGCCCTCGAAGAGGAAGAGGCTCTGATCGACCCAGGCGAGGGACGCCGCCATCACCGGCGGCGGCACCGCGCCGCGCGGCTGACCGTCGAAGAGGATCTCCCCTTCCCAGGGCCGGTAGAGGCCGGTGACGAGCTTGGCGACGGTGGTCTTGCCCGAGCCCGAGCCGCCGACCAGGGCGACGCGCGAGCCGGGCGCGAGCGCCAGGTCGAGGCCCGCGATGAGCGGCGGATCGAGCCGGCTGTAGCCGAAGGCGACGCCGGAAAGCGCCAGCGACCCGGCGAGCTGCGCCGGCTGCCCGGCCGGGACCTGCTCGCCGACCGCGCCGGCGACGCCGGGGTCGATCGGGTAGCGCAGCACGTCGTCGAGGCGGTTCATGTCGCCCTCGACCGTCTGCAGCCTGCCGCCCAGGCTGACCAGCCGGTTGATCGGCGTGATGAAGCTGCCCATCAGGAGCTGGAAGGCGACGAGGCCGCCGAGCGTCAGCGCGCCGTCCATCACCCGCAAACCGCCGATGCCGAGGATCAGGGCGGTGTTGAGCGCGGCCAGGAGCGGCGGCACCGCGTCGAGGAGCTGCGTGTAGCGCTCGAGCTGCTGGCGGCCGTTGACCACCTTGGCCTGGTAGCCAGACCAACGGACGAAGAGGTCCGCCTCGCCGCCGGTCGCCTTCAAGGTCTCGATCGTCTGCAGGCCGCCCATCGCCGTGCCCATGAGCTTGCCCTGGTCCTGGAGCAGGCGGCGACTGCCGTCCACGCGCCGGCGCGACACCCAGCGCAGCGCGGCGACGTTCGCCGAGGCCGCGGCGATGCCGATCGAGGTCAGCAGCACGTCGTAGCGGAAGAGCACGGCGGCGAAGAAGACGATCATCACCGTGCCCAGGGCGTTGGTCGCGAGGTCGCGCGACAGGAGCTGCGCCACCCGATCGTTGATGCCGACGCGCGAGCTGACGTCGCCGGCGTACCGCTGGCTGAAGAACTCGGTCGGCAGGCGCAGGACGTGCCAGAAGAAGCGGCTCGCCCCGGCGACCGCCATCCGCGTCTCGAGCCGCAGCAGGTAGGTCTGCTGGAGCCAGGTCAGAGCGCCCAGCAGCAGCGCCGCGGCGGCCATGCCGAGCAGCAGCGGCGTCATCCAGTCGCGGCGGCCCTCGAGCAGCACGCCGTCGATGAACGCCTTCGAGAACACCGGCAGGACGAGCCCCGGCACCACCAGGGCGAGACCGGCGAGCAGCACGAAGGCGAGCGCCGCGCGCGAGCCGGCGAGCCGCCGCTTGAGCGCCGGCAGGAGCTGCGGCGGCGCGCCGCCGCGCCGGAACTCCGGGCCGGGGCGGAAGGTCAGCACGACACCGGTGAACGCCTGGTCCAACTCCTCCTCGCTGACCGTGCGCGGCCCGACGGCAGGGTCGTTCAGGTGGACGCGCCCCTTGCGGAACCCCTCGAGCACCACGAAGTGGTTGAAGTTCCAGTGGACGATGGCCGGCGGCTGCACGACGCGCAGGCTCTGCGGCTCGCGCTTGTAGCCCTTGGCCTCGAGGCCGTAGGCGCGCGCCGCCTTGACCATGTTGCTCGCCTTGCTGCCGTCGCGCGAGACGCCGCAAGCCAGCCTCAGCTCCTCGAGCGGCACCCAGCGGCCGAAATGGGCGAGGACCGTGGCCAGCGCCGCCGCGCCGCACTCGACGGCTTCCATCTGGAGGACGGTCGGCGTGCGCACGGCCCGTGGACGCGGCGGCTGCCCGCGTTCGCCGCGCCTCCAGGGCAGCAGGCTAAGGAGCCTCAGCATCAGACCCCCAGCTTCTCGCGCACGGCCGGTAGCAGCAGGCGGATCGGACGCTCCTCGCGGACGACGACGTCGCCCCGGGCCAGCGTGCCGCTGCTGATGTCCACCGCCGGGCCGGTCGAGGAGGACCAGCGGTAGCCGGTTAGCGTCTTCGCGTCCCGCTCGAGCGCGATGTTGACCTGGATCAACGGCCCCTGCTCCATCAGCCGCTGCACCAGCGCCTCGTTGCCCAGGAGGCGCGTCATGCCGCGCGCGGTCGAGGGGAAGTCCGAGGCCCAGACGACCTTGCCGAGCATCGAGCCGTACTCCTCGCGCTTGACGGTCGAAGGCGAAACGCGGACCCGCATGCCGGGCCGCACGCGCTTGCCGGTCTCGGCGGGCACGAAGAGCGCCGCCATCAGCTCCTCGGAGACCAGCTCCAGGTTGAGCAGCGCCGTGCCGGGGCTGACCACGTCGCCGCGGTCCACCAGCAGCTCGAGCACGCGCCCGGCGCGCGGCGCCGTGACGCGCGCGGTCTCGCCCAGGCGCGCCTGCCGCTCGCGCAGCTCGAGCTCCAAGTCGCGGATCGCGGTGCGCCGCGTCTCGAGCTGCTGCTCGACCTGCTGCTCGGCCTCGAGGCGCTTGAGCTCGAGGCCGTTGAGCTCCAGGCGCGCGGTCGCCAAGCGGTCCTGCGCCTCGTTGAGGCGCTGCTCGGAGGCGAGGAGCGTCTGCTTGGTGATCAGGCCGTCGGCCAAGAGCTGCTGCTCGACGCCGACGCGGTCGCGGGCCAGCTCGGCCTCGCGCTCCAGGGCGCGGATGCTCTGCTCGAGGTTGGCCCGCTGCTGGGCGAGGTCGCGCTCGCGCAGGCGCTTCTGCTCGCCGGCGTAGCGCAGCAGGTCGCGGTACTCGGCGCGGGCGCCGGCGAGCTTCTCGCGGCTGTCCTGGATCTGCCGCAGCAGCTCCTCCTGGCGGATGCGGGCGACCACCTGACCTCTGGCGATGACATCGCCCACTCCGACCAGCAGCTCCTCGACCTGACCGGCCTCGGTGGCGACGAGGCTCGAGACGCCGCCCCGGCGCAGGAGGATCCCCTCGCCGCGCGCCTCGGTGGGGATCGAGCCGAACACGCCCCAGGAGAGGGAGGCGAGGATCAGCGCGCCGAGGCCGGAGAGCGCCAGCCAGCCGCGGGGCTCGGTGACCTGCAGGAGCTGGTCGAGCTGCTCGGGCGAGGACAACCGCTCGAGCGCCACTTTGCGGAAGATCACGGCTCCTCCTCCTCGTCCAGGAACGGGACGGTCGTCAGACGGCGGGAGTCGACCTCTACCGCGCCTGATCCGCCGTCCTCTGCCACTAGGGTGCCGGTCTCGAAGCGCAAGCGCGCCACGGCGAGGGCCAGCGCGAGGTGGGCCGCCACCCGCGCCTGGCGCGCGCCGGTCAGGCGGTCGCGCTGCGAGATGAGGTCGATCAGCGTCGAGGTGCCCGCCTTGAGCTTCTTCTCTTCGTTCTCGACCGCCCGCTCGAAGAGGCGCACCGCCTCGTCGGCCCGCTCGAGCTGCTCGGCGTGCCGCGCCACGGCGTCGAGCGCCGCCGGAACGTCGGCGCCGATCTGCCGCGCCCGGAGCTCGGCCAGGAGTGTGTTCTGCTCCCGCGCCGCCCGCGCGCGCTCGAGCTCGCCGCGCGAGCGGCTGTTGCGGGTCGGCCAGGAGAGGCTGAGCGAGAGCGCCGAGCTGGCCCCTGGCACGTTGCGGTAGAGCGGGGTGAAGAAGGCCTCCGTGCTGGTCCCCTCGACGAGGCCCGAGTAGCTGGGCGTGAAGACCAGGTCGAGCTGCGGCAGGAGCGAGTTGTCGGCCGAGCGCAGGACGGCCTCCGCGGCGCTCTGGCGCTCGCGGGCGGCGAGCAGGTCGGTCCGGCGCGCGAGCGCCGCGGCGACGAACGGCTCCGTCGCCGCGCCCGGCGGCAGCGCGGCGGCGACGACCCCGGGGAACGGGTCGGACGGGAGCGGCAGGGCGGCGATGCGCGCCCGGTCGAGGCCGATCTCCCGCCCCAGATCCTGCCGTGCCGCGAAGAGGTTCCGCTCGCCGCCGATCGCCGCCGCCTCCTTCGCCGCGAGATTCGCCTGCACCTGCACGAGCTCGGCCGCCGGGGTCACGTCGGCCGCGATCAACTGGCGCGTCGTCGCGAGCAGCTCGCGGGCCCGGTCCTCGCTCTCGCGCAGGATCTCGAGGCCGAGCGCCGCGGCGCGGGTCTGCCAGTATTGCGAGACGACCGCGAAGACCCGCTCCGCGGTGGTCTGGCGCAGGTCGAGCACGCTCGCCGCGACCTCGCGCTCGGCCGCCGTTTCGAGGGCGGCGACGGAGTCACGGCCGCGCCCGCGCAGCAGGGGCTGGCGCAGCGTCAGCGAGAAGGTTCCGACGTTCACCGCCGGGTCGCCCTCTGCGCCCTCCTCGGTGCGCAACATCTCGAGCTCCGGCTCGATCGACAGGCCGGAACGGAAGCGCTTGGTGAGGAGCAGCGAGTTGCCGAGCAGCGCTTGCTGGCCGCTGGTGGTTTCAGAGAGCGGGTCCTGGGATTCGATCTCGCGAACGCTCGCGGTCACCACCGGGTCGAAGCTCGCGCGGGACGCCAGCAGGGCGCCGCGCGAGGCGCGCATCCGCGCCTCCTCGACGGCGAGGACCGGGTCGTTCGCGAGGGTCAGGCGGACTGCTTCGCCCAGGGTGATCCCTGCGGCGGGAGGAGCCTCGCCGACGGCGGGGGCCGCGGCGAGCCAGAGGAGCGCCAGCGTAAAGCCGGCGACGCAGCTCCTCCCGGCAGACCGCGGTGCGGAGGAAAGAACGGGAACCGAGAAGGGAACGGCGGTCGACGACACTTGCGCATTCGCGATCAGGTTTCGCTAGGCTAACACTGTGATCCCAACGACTCAAGCCGCGCGCCTGGCGGGCTTCGGGGCGTCCGCCGGCGAGGCCGCAGAGCTGCTGGCCTACCAGAGCAACGGCTTCGACCTCGGGCAGCTCGGTCCGGAGACGTCGCTGCCGCTGCCCGACGAGCCCTTCGTCGCGATCTGGGAGCGGTGGGCCGAGGAAGCGCGGGAGCGCGGGGCGTTCGCGGTGTTGCGCGAGCAGCTTCCCCAGCTCTGGTTTCCGATCGCGGCCGGTATCAGCCAAGCCGA
Organism: Thermoanaerobaculia bacterium; assembly: GCA_044866775.1. Taxonomy (GTDB): domain Bacteria; phylum Acidobacteriota; class Thermoanaerobaculia; order Multivoradales; family UBA5704; genus DASUNQ01. Next base: position 25,887 of record JBIOUG010000119.1, read on the forward strand.
GGGCTACCGAGCTGCGACACGCCGGGGCGTGCTCCCGTCCGACCTGCCGGAGGCCACCGGCCTGGAGCTCGACCGGCCGGAGCTCGTCGACCTCGAGATCTATCGCAGCCCGGCGGGCCGGATCCCGCTGCTCGTCGCGCGGGGCCGGCGGGAGTTCGTCGCGCTGCTGCAGGCCCTCTCCAGGCGCAACGAGCCCGTGCCAGTCCTCGCATCCCAGGGCGCCGTCATGGTCTCCGGCTATATCAACTGGGCACGGATTCGCGAGCTGCGGCGCCGGTGGGAGACGCTCGACCCTGCCACGCGCGAGTGCGCGACCTGGTCCGAGGAGCTCGCCCGCATCACGGCACACCGCGAGCTGTACCAGGACCGTTTCATCGTCCTGAGCAACGGCCCGTACAGCGGCGTCCCCGCCGCCGACCTGGGCCTCGACGAGACCGAGTGGCGCCGGCTCTCGCTCCTCATCCGCCGCGACCACGAGTGCGCCCACTACTTCACCCGCCGGGTGTTCGGCTCGATGCGCAACAACCTCCTCGACGAGCTGATCGCGGACTACTGCGGGATGACGGGAGCCATCGGGCGCTTCAGAGCGGACTGGTTCCTGCGCTTCCTGGGACTCGGCGGCCACCGGCCGTACCGCGGCGGCGGGCGGCTGGACCTCTACCGGGGGGAGCCTCCGCTCTCCGATGAGGCGTTTCAGGTCCTGCAGGCGATCATCGCCGCCGCCGCGGAGAACCTGGAGCGCTTCGACGCCCGGCGGCCGGCGGGTCCGCGCAGCCCGGGCGACCGCGCCCTGTTGATCGCAGCTCTGGGCGCCTTGCGCCTCGACGAGCTCGCCGCGACGGACGGCGCGCCGCGCCTGGAGGAAACGGTCGAGAGCCTACGCGCACGCCTCGGTTGGGCGAGCGCTTGAGCTGATGGAAGGTCTGCGGCGCGTTCGGAGTGCTACGCTTACCGGCGCTGGATCCGATTCCACCTCGGCTCGGCGGCTCGCACCGCCCGGCCATTCCCTGGAAGGAGGCCTGGCATGGTCCCGCTCCCGGATCTGTGGTTGCCGATCGTGGTCGCCGCGGTGCTGGTCTTCGTGGTGAGCTCGATCCTGCACATGGTGCTCACGTATCACCGGCGCGACTACAAGCAGCTCCCGCACGAGGCCGAGACGCTCGCGGCGCTGCGGCGCGAGAGCCTCGCCCCCGGCCTCTATCACTTCCCCTACGCCGCCAGCGCCAAGGAGGCGAAGGCGCCCGCGATGGAGGAGAAGCGCCGCCAGGGTCCGGTGGGCATGTTGTCGATCATGCCCAGCGGGTCGACGTCGATGGGCAAGTACCTCGCGACCTGGTTCGGCTATCTCCTGCTGGTGAGCGTCTTCGTCGCCTATCTCACCGGCCGCACGCTCCCGCCCGGCACGGACTACCTCGCGGTCTTCCGCGTCGCCGGCACGGCCGCCTTCATGGCTTACGGCGTCGGCCAGCTCATCGACTCGATCTGGAAGGCGATCCCGTGGAGCAACACGCTCCGCAACGTCATCGACGGGCTGCTCTACTCGCTGGTCACCGCCGGCGTCTTCGGCTGGCTCTGGCCCTAGCAGGCGCGAAGGCTTTCGCGCGCGCCGCGAGATCATAAAACCCCACGCGCATTCATAAAAAGACCAATGGGTGTGGCGCCGGCAGGGCTCCCGGCGCCCCCCCTCCCCCTCGCCGGCCGCGGGCGGCGGCCGTGGTGCGACCCTTGCACCGGACGCGCGCGCCAACCAGTCCGTGAGGACGCACTGTAAGGAGGCAGTCATGGCGATGAGCCTGTGGAGCGTGTCTCGAATTGCAGCGGTCCTAGCCCTTGCCACGTCGCCGGCGATGGCCGGCGGCGCCTGGGTGCCGCAGCAGGGTGCCGGCGACGTGCAGCTCGGCTACAGCGTCAAGACCGCGCGGGCGTCGTGGACTCAGCGCGGCGACACCACCGTCAGCAGGAGCTGGCACATCTTTCGGTACGGCTACGCCGGCGGCGAGGTCGGTCTCGGCTACGACACCTCGTTCCGCTATCTCGGGCTCTACCTCGACGGCCTCGAGGGACGGCGTGACAACATGGAGCGCAACCGCGGCCTGTCGGAGCTCTTCCTGGGCTTCAAGCACCAGTTCCACGAGGGCACTTGGCCGATGGCGGTGGCCTTGAACGTCCGCACCTCGTACCTCTACGACCTGACGGGGCCCTACGACCGCCACGTTTTCCTCCCCGACGACGACGACGGCGACGGCGACGGCGACGAGGAGGAGGCCGTGTTCAAGGGCGAGAGCCCCGAGTGGCGCGGCATGCTCGGCGAGGACTACGGCGTGACCTACCTCGTCAGCCGCTCGCTCGCCGACGGCGGCTGGTTCAACCTCGAGGCCGGCTACACCTACCGCACCGGCAATCTCGGCGACGAGATCCCGCTCTTCGTCGAGGTCGGCTACCCGCTGCCGTGGCGGTCGCTGATCGCCAAGGGCAGCTATAGCTGGGTCCAAGGCGCCGGCAACGAGTCGCCCAACCGCGAGCCCGACGACCGCTTCGGCTGCTCGCCCAACAACTGCTTCCCCGACGCCAGCCGCATGGTCGTCGGCGCCGCCTTGTTCCGCAACTTCGGCGGCCGGCAGCGGTGGTGGGCGGAGGCCGGCTTCAACCAGTGGATCTGGGGCCGCTCGGCGCGCAAGTACGAGGAGCCGTACCTGTCGATGGGACGGCGGTTCTGAGCGCCGTCCCGAGAATGCCTTAAGGCGAGAACCCTGTCTGCAGGGCGCGGGCGGGCGTCACGAAGGGTGACGGCCGGGGACGCGCTGTCGACGACGAGGAGAAACGGGAACACCCGGTCCTGCAGGCATTGGAACTCGCCGAAGCTCAGCAGCTCTCCCGAGAAGAACCGCCTGAAGCTCTCGCGGACGTCCTCGAGCCGGAGCGTGCCGTGCGGCACCAAGACGCCGCTGCCGACGATTCCCCCTTCGGGTTTGTAGAGGCCGGCCGAGCAGATGGCGGAGCGGTCGTTCTCGCCGAGATGGACGAACCCCGCCAGGACCGTATCCTCGTCGAGATCGAACTGCGCATTGACGGGCAGGATGCCGGAGACGAGATCGTCGCGTCGCACGGCGGGGACCTCGATCCGGCCCACGACGGCCGCGTCCTCGATGACCTCGAGGCTCGAGCTGACCCGGAGCTGCGGCGCCCCCAGGACCTCCAGCATGCCGACGTTTCCCAGCGGCACGAGAGCGAACAGCTCCCGACAGCAGCCGGAGAGGCTGCGTGGAGCGAGCGTGGTGCGGCCGAGGACGGTCGCCCGGGCCGCGGGAGGCGCATTGGCCGGCAGGAACGAGACGGCGAACGACCGTGGGACCTCGCCGCGATTGCTCACCAGGAGCGTGGTCCGCAGGAGCTTGCCGCCGATCTCGGCGTTGGCGGCGAAGGGGACCACGAGGAGGGGGTCGGCGGCCGCCGCGCCGGTCGCCAGGGCCAAGGAACATGCCAACGAGAGCAGCCGTTTCATCGCTCACCTCCGCGCCAGGCTTCACCCAGGTATACGTCGCCGTCAGCCGTGTCGTTCGAGCTTGACGCGGCGCTTACTCCGCCCCAACCCCCAGATAAGTCCGCAGCTTCTCGTCGTCGAACTTCGCCTCGGCCGTCGGCTCGCGGTCGAGGAGGGAGACGGCGACGGCGACCAAGATCGAGACCGTCATCGAGACGATGGCCGGGTTGCGCAGGGGGAACGGCGCCGTCGCGTTGCCCAGGAGGTCGACCCAGACGGTGGGGCTCAAGACGATGAGGACGACCGTCAGCACGGCGCCGGTCAGGATCGAGGCCACCGCGCCGCGGGTCGTGAAGCGGCGCCAGACGATCGAGAGCAGGAGCGCCGGGAAGTTGGCGCTGCAGGCGATGGCGAAGGCGAGGCCGACCATGAAGGCGACGTTCTGGCCCTTGAAGACGACGCCGAGGACGACCGCCAGGAGGCCGAAGACGACGGTGGCGCGGCGCGCGACGCGCATCTGCTCGCGCTCGCTCGCCTGGCCGCCTTTGACGACGTGCACGTAGATGTCGTGCGACAGCGCCGAGGCGCCGGCGAGCGTGAGGCCCGCCACGACGGCCAGGATGGTGGCGAAGGCGACGGCGGCGATGAGGCCCAAGAAGGGCGTGCCGCCGAGCCGCTCGGCGAGGAGCGGCGCCGCCATGTTGCCGCCCTTGTCGATGCCGGCGATGACCTCGCGGCCGACGAGCGCCGCGGCGCCGAAGCCGACGAGCGGGATGATGATGTAGAAGTAGCCGATGAAACCGGTCGCGTAGAGCACCGAGGCGCGCGCCGCCCGCGCGTTGGGGACGGTGTAGAAGCGCATCAGGATGTGCGGCAGGCCGAGGAGGCCGAGCATCAAGGCGAGCCCGAGCGAGACCGCGTCGAGCGGGCTCGTCACCAGGCCGCCCGGCTCGAGCGCCTCCTGTCCGTACTGCGCGGCGACCGCGCCGTAGAGCCGCTCGGGGCTGAAGCCGAACTGGCCGAGGACGAGGAGGGTGAGGATCGTCACCCCGGCCAAGAGAAGCACGGCCTTGATGATCTGCACCCAGGTGGTCGCGATCATGCCGCCGAACAGCACGTAGACCAGCATCACCAGCCCGACCGCGACGACCGCCCATTCGTAGGGGATGCCGAACATCAGCGTGATGAGGTTTCCCGACCCCACCATCTGGGCGATGGTGTAGAAGAGGACGGTCAAGATGCCGCCGACGGCCGAGGCGATGCGCACCGGCCGCTGCCGCAGCCGGAAGGCGACGACGTCGGCGAAGGTGTACTTGCCCAAGTTGCGCAGCGGCTCGGCGACGAGGAAGAGGAGCGCCGGCCAGCCGACCAGCCAGCCGGTGGCGTAGATCATCCCGTCGTAGCCGGACAGCGCCACGAGTCCGGCGATGCCGAGAAACGACGCGGCGCTCATGTAGTCGCCGGCGAGCGCCAGTCCGTTCTGCATCGCGCTGATCGAGCGGCCGGCGGCGTAGAACTGTTCCGTGTTGCGCGTGCGGCGCGCCGCAAACCACGTGATGACGAGCGAGAGTCCGATGAAGATGGCGAAGCCCGCCATCGCGACGACATTGGTTTGTCCGGTTTGCATCAGCGTCCTGCCTGGTGCGCGCGGCGAATGTGGGCGACGGCGCCGTCGTAGTGCGTGTTGGTCCAGCGCACGTAGACCAGCATCACCAGCCCGACCGCGACGACCGCCCATTCGTAGGGGATGCCGAACATCAG
>JBIOUG010000120.1:0-65542 GCA_044866775.1 Thermoanaerobaculia bacterium
CTCGGCCCCGCGCCGGTCACTGCGCCGCATCGCGACCTCCGCTCCGTCCGCGCTTCGGCGCCGGCCCGGTCGAGCCGCGGACCGCCAGCTCCGGCTCGACGGTGATGAAGCCGCCCGCCGTCGCCTCCCGCTCGCCGCCGAGGCGCCGGACGATGATGCGGGCGGCGATCTCGCCCATCTCGCGCAGCGGCTGGCGCACCGTGGTCAGGCGCGGGTTCTGGTAGGCGGCGCTCGAGATGTCGTCGAAGCCGACGACCGAGACGTCCTCCGGGATGCGCAGCCCGGCGTCGAGGAAGGCGCGCGTGGCGCCGATCGCCGAGACGTCGTCGAAGGCGAAGAGCGCGGTGAAGGCGGCGCCGCGGTCGAGGAGCTTGCGGCCGAAGGTGTAGCCCTCGAGATAGCCGTCCTGGGGCGAGAAGACCTCCCCCGACGCGTCGCCGCTGAGCTCGAGAGTGAGCTCCGGCCGGATCGCGAGGCCGAGAGCGGCGGCGGTGACGCGGATCGCCCGCCAGCGGTCCTCGGCGTCGGAGCTCTCGGGCTGCCCCTTGAAGAAGGCGATGCGACGGTGCCCGAGCGCCATCAGGTGCGACAGGGTCAGGAAGGCGGCGCGGTCGTGGTCGATGACGACGTTGGTCACGCCGTCGAGCGGCGTATGCCCCGAGACGACCACCGCCGGGATGTGCGGCGCCGCCTGGATCTGCGTCGCCACCAGGATGAGCGCCTCCGCCGCCCGGCGCTCGAGCAGCTCGAGGTAGCCCTCGAGCAGACCCGCCTTCGAGCGCCGGTGGCTCGCCACCACGTAGTGGTAGCCCTCGTCGAGCAGGTGCCCCTCGATGCCGCTCATCACCTCGGCGGCGTAGGGATCGCTGATCTCGGGCACCAGCACGCCGACTGCGAAGCTGCGGCGGCTGCGTAGCGAGCGGGCCAGGTAGTCGGGCCGGTAGCTCAAGTCGCTCGCCGCCTTGAAGACGCGCTCCTGCGTCTCGGGCGGGATCGAGTCGGCCTTGGGCGAGCGGTTGAGGACGAGCGAGACGGCGGTGGGGGAGAGCTGGAGGTAGGCCGCGAGGTCCTTCAACATCACCGGCTTGCCGGGAGTGCTGCCGGCGGAGCGGGGAGCCTTGTCGGTGCGCCGAGCCCTCGTCGTGGCCAATGCCGGAGCCCCTTTCTTGCCAGGTCCCTGCCGTGCGGCGCCGGGGATGGTACCACAGTAAATCGATTTACTCATGGGGCCGGTTGGCTGGGGCTTGGCCGTCGCCGGCGTCGAGGTAGAGGGCCGCGGCGCCCAGGATCGCCACGTGCTCGACCTCGCTGCAGGCGATCTCCAGCCGCGCGAGGGCGTGCTGGTAGGCGTACTCGCGGAGCCGCTCGCGCAGGCCCGCCGCGAAGAAGGGGAAGGCGCGGCTGATCGAGCCGCCGAGGACGATCAGCTCGGGGTCGTAGGCGTAGAGCGCCACCATGACGGCGTGGCCGAGCTCGTAGCCGTAGGCCGCGAAGAGCCGCAGCGCCTCGGCGTCGCCCGCGCGCGCGCGGTCGAAGACGACGTCGCCGCCCACGCCCGCCGCGCGCTGGAAGAAAGGGCCCGCGCAGTACTGCTCGATCGTGCCCTCGCGGTAGGGGATCGCGCCGAGCTCGCCGGCGCCGCAGTTGGCGCCGTTGTAGAGGCGCCCGTCGACGACGATGCCGGCGCCGAGGCCGGTGCCGACCGCCATCGCGACGAGATTGCGGCGCCCGCGTCCCTTGCCGAAGTGCAGCTCGCCGACGGCGAAGGCGTTGGCGTCGTTGTTGATCGCGGCCGGCACGCCGTAGCGGCGCTCCAGCTCGTCCTTGAGGTGCACCTCGTGCCACGAGGGGATGTTCTCGACGGCGTAGACGATGCCGCGGCCGACGTCGACGACGCTGGGCACGCCGCAGCCGATGCCGGCGACGTCGTCGTCGAAGACCTGGTCGACGGTCGCGAAGATCTCCCCCAGCACCACCTCGCGCCGCGCCTGACCGGAGATGCCGCGCGCCTCGTGCCGCTCGAGCGCGCCCGCGCGCACCTTGCCGACCCGCACCTGAGTGCCGCCGAGATCGACGCCCAGGATCGCTTCGTTGGACACGGCGATGCCCTCCCTTGGCCGGCGCTTCGCGGCACCATCGTATCCTCCGGCGCGTGGATCGCGCCGTGCGCCGCGGTCGGGAGGTGGCGGAGTCCATGAGCCTCGAGTCGGAGATCTTCGAGCAGCCGGCGGTCCTCGAGCGCCTGCTGCGGACGCAGGCGGAGGCCGTCGGGGAGATGGCGCGCACCATCGCGCGCCGCGGCGTCCACTGGGTGTTCGTCGCCGCCCGCGGCAGCTCCGACAACGCGGCGCTCTACGCCAAGTACCTGTGGGGGGCGCGCAACGGCCTGCCGGTGGCGCTGGCGGCGCCGTCGCTCTTCACCCTTTACCGCACCCCGCCCAAGCTGCGTGGGGCGCTGGTGGTGGGGATCTCGCAGTCGGGCCAGTCGCCGGACATCGTCAGCGTCGTCGCCGAGGGGCGGCGGCAGGGCTGCCTGACGCTGGCGATCACCAACGACGTCGCCTCGCCGCTGGCGGCCGCGGTGGAGATGGTGCTCGACGCCGGGTCGGGTCCGGAGCGGGCGATCGCCGCGACCAAGACGTACACCGCGCAGCTCTTCGCCATCGCGCTCCTCTCGGCGGCCATGAGCGGTGAGGAGGGCGACATGGCGGCGCTCGCGCGCCTGCCGGAGCTGGTGCGTGAGGCGCTGGCGCTGGCTGGCGAGATCGAGCAGGCCGTCCCGCGCTACCGCGACATGACGCAGTGCGTGGTGCTCGGCCGCGGCTTCAACTACGCCACGGCCTACGAGTGGTCGCTCAAGCTGAAGGAGCTGACCGGCGTCGTCGCCGCCCCGTACTCCTCCGCCGACCTCCGGCACGGCCCGGTGGCGATGGTCACCGGCCGCTTCCCGGTGCTCGCGGTGGTGCCCGACGGTGCGGTCTTCGAGGACCTCCTGTCGCTCCTCGCGAAGCTGGTCGAGGAGCGCGCCATCGACCTGGTCGCGCTCGCCAACCGCGACAGCGCGCTCGAGCTGGCCGCGACCCCGCTCCGCCTGCCGGCGGAGCTCCCCGAGTGGCTCAGCCCCATCGTCGCCATCGTCCCCGCCCAGCTCTTCTGCTGCCATCTCGCCCGCGCTATGGGCCGCGACCCCGAGGCGCCGCAGGGGTTGACCAAGGTGACGCGGACCTGGTGAGCCCCGACGCTGGCCCTCGGGCTGCGGGCGAATGCATGGTCGTTTTCCCCGGGTCGCCCGTCGATCGCGGCAAAGCGACGACGCGCCGTCGCCGTCGATCAGCCCGAGAATCCCGCGCCGGTCGGCTGGTACGTTGGTCAGCGCGCGTCGCTCAGGCCGCCGCGAAAGGAGGGATCATGAGCTCCTCGCTTCCCGACTTCGATGCCCTGCTGGCCGTGTTGCGGGGCAAGCAGCCGCCCACTGCCGCGTGGACGAAGGGCCTCGACTACGCCATGAACGGCTTCAAGCCGCCTATAGGGCAGGGCTCGAACAACATCCCGACGTGCTCCACGGCGACGGCGCTCTTCGTGCCCGCGGACCGCTCGCAGGCGGTCGATTACTTCCAGAAGCGGTGGCAAGCGGAGCTTGGGATCGCTCCCATCCCGGACCGGGTGTTCTGGGCGCTCGGCTCCCAGGAGCTCGGAAGCTCGACGTATGACGGCATCGAGATGGCCGGCGAAGCGGCCGCGATGCTGGGGCTCCTGCGCGCCGGGGCCGCCGAGGTGGCCGCGCTCGGTTGGCAGCTTCTGCGGCGGCGCGCGGCGCTGCTGCTGCTCGGCGCGACGTCGCAGGCTGGCAAACCCGTGGCGGCCATCGCCGGGATGCGTGGCACGCACCGGGCCGGCAACGACCGCGATTTCATCCTCCAACGCATCCTCGCCGGCAACCGAGGGACCGGTGGCAGCGAGGTCCTCCAGTGCTGGGATCTGGCGCTGCAGCAGCTCGCCGCGGCATGGCCCAAGGGCGGCTCGCTCCCCGCTTGGCCGTTCGATGGTGGGCTGGTGGGCATGACGCCGGACCAGCTCGCCAAAGAGCTGGCCGGTTGCCAGACCGTGGTGCCGTGGCATGTGCGGATGTGGACGCTCGAGCACGGCTCGACGGCGATCCTGACCTGGGTCGACAACAATGTGAACTCCAACACGGGGTGCATGTACTTCTGGGCCTGGGGTCCGTGGCAGGCGGTGCTCGATCCGCAATTCGGGGTCTCGAACTACCCCTGGCCGGCGTCCGGGTCGGGGGCTCCCCAGGACTGCTACGGCTGGCCCTATCTCAACGACAATGAGCGGATCCGCGAGCCTGCGCAGGGGCTCGGGACCGGATCGTGCTCCGTCGCGGCGGGCCGCCTGGAAGCGCACAATCTCACCCAGGACGAGGCCAACGGACGCACGATCGTGCTGCGCTGGATCGAGCTGCCGCCGGGCGATCCGAGCTGGTCGTTCGATCTGCTGCCACCGTCGTAGACACTTCGCTCGAACTCGCCGTCGCAGCTTCGCCGTCGACCTGGTCGCGCTACACGACGGGCTCCAGCCGGAAGGTCAAGGAGGATTTGCGGGCACCTACGCTGCGCAGGCTGGACGCTCTGGACAGCGCGAAAGCACTGGCGGAGCGACCGTAGCTCGGCCACGCCGTTTTCGTCGTCACCTGCCCATCCGGGTGATGCGCGGCGTGCCGCGTAGGGCCAGACTCGCTGGCATGAGCGATACCACGGTTCTCACACTTTCCAATCAGATGGCCGACGCGGTCGCGGCGATCGCCGCGTCGGTGGTGCAGGTGCAGGGACGCCGGCGGCCGGCGAGCGGGGTCGTGTACGCGCCGGACGCCGTGCTGACGACGACACGGGCGCTCGGGCGCGAGAATGGCTTGCGGGTGCAGACCGGCGACGGGCGCACGATTGCCGCCGAGCTTGCCGGCTGGGACCCGGCCACGAGCCTCGCCGTCCTGCGCGCTCCCGACCTCGATGCGCCGCCGGCGGCGGTCGCCGAGGCGCCGGCGCGCGTCGGGTATCTGGCGCTGGCGGTCGCGCGGTCGTGGAGCAATGCGCTGACTGCCAGCGCCGGGATCGTGTCGGTCATCGGCGGTCCGCTGCCGACCGGGCGTGGCCGCGCCATCGACGAGGTGATCCGGACGACGGCGCCGATGCACGACGGGTTCGCGGGCGGGGCGTTCGTCGACGCCTCCGGGCGGCTGGTGGGCATCGCGACCGCGGCGGCGATCCGCGGGCTCGGCGTCATCATTCCGGCGGCGATCGCCTGGCGGACGGCCGCGACGCTCCGCGAACACGGCCGAGTGAGACGCGGCTACCTGGGGATCGCCGGGCAGCCGGTGCGGCTGACCGACCGCCAGCGCGGCGCCGGCGAGCGCGAGCAGGCGCTGCTGGTCGTGGGCGTCACGCCCGGCAGCCCGGCGGACGCCGCCGGTATCCTGGTCGGCGACGTGCTGCTCGACTTCGATGGCCACCCGGTGGAGTCGCCGGAGGACCTGCTCGAGCTGCTGGGCGGCGATCGCGCCGGCAAGACGGCGCCGCTGCGCATGCTGCGCGGCGGCGAGGCCCGGGAGGTGACGGTGACCGTCGGCGAACGCCCCGAGAGGTAGCGTCATCCTGAGCGTCGGTGATCGATGCGGGTGGTCCTGATCGGCTCGGCTCTCGAGCGCGGCCGCCTGCGCGCGGCGCTCGGGGGCGCCGCGATCGACGTCGTCGGCGAGGCGGCGACGCTGCCGGCGGCGCGCGCGGCCGACTACGATGCCGACGCCTACCTGATCGCTTCTGTCGCCCCCGGCGACGTGACCTCCACGGCCGCTGCCGACGGTGAGCCAAGGCCGGAGCCGCTCACCCCGCGCGAGGTCGAGGTCCTGGAGCTCCTCGCCGAGGGCCTGCCGAACAAGTCGATCGCCGCGCGGCTCGACATCAGCGACCAGACCGTCAAGTTCCACGTCGCGTCGATCTGCGGCAAGCTCGGCGCGGTCAACCGCACCGATGCCGTGCGGCGCGCCGTCCGCCACGGTCTCGTGACGCTCTGAGGGATCGCGCCGCGCGGGCGCTACTGCGGCTGCTGCGGCGCGCCGATCTCCGGCGCCAGGTCCGGCTGGCGGGCGAGGATGTCCGCCAGGACCGCGGTCATCTTGACGCCCTTGTTGAACACCCGCGCTTGCGAGACTCCGAGATGGTGGAGGCCGATGACCTCGCCGCGCGCAGGGTCGATGACCGGCGCGCCGGAGCTGCCTTTCTTCGTGTCGCAGCCGTGGCCGAAGTCGGTGGCGGGGAGCGAGGCCGGGCAGGTGGAGCGGCTCGGGACGTCGCGCTCGGACAGCAGGCAGTCCTTGACCGAAACCTGCTTCGGCTCGCCGCCGGGGTGCTGGATGACGACCAGAGGCGGCAGCGCGCTCGCCGCGGCCGCCGTGCTCGCCGTGGTTGCCGGCGCGGGCGCCGGGAGGCCGGCAGCGAGGCGCAGCGGCGCCCGCGCCAGCTTCTCCGGCAGGCGCACCAGCGCGTAGTCGAGCTCGCAGCTCGAGAGCAGGAGCGTCCCGCCCAGCAAGCGCTGCGAAGCGGCATCGCGCCGGTCGTAGTCGAACTCGACGATCGCCGAGTCGGCCTCGCGCTGGTCGGCGATGCAGTGCTGGTTCGTCAGCAGCAGCTCCGGGCCGATGAGGAAGCCCGTGCAGTAGTGGATGCGGCCGCGGTCGGAGACGAAGGTCATGCGTGCGACGGAGCTGCCGAGGGCGATCAGCCACGGGTCGTGGACCACGATGGGCGACAGGTCGTTCGCCCCGGTCACGGTCAGCGCGGCGGTGAACGGGCGGCGCACCGCGACGCGGTCGATCACCAGGCGCAGCGGCAGGCCGGGGCGCGTCACGTAGACGTGGACGACGGCTCTCGACCCCGGAACCTCGTCGCTCCAGAACTCCGCCTTGCGCAGTCCGCTGCCCCAGCCGGCCCAGGCGACGTTGCCGTCGCCGTCCAGGATCTGGACGCCCCACGCCGGCTCGCCCGCCGGCACGCCTTCGACGACGAAGTGGAACCGCAGGCTGACGGCGTCATGGAACCGCGTGATCGGCTGGATGAAGACCCGCCCGATGCCCGGAGCGAGCGGCAGCAGGACGTACCGCTCGTCGGGGCGGCCGTCGCCGGGCGACAGATCGATCGCTTCGCCGGCGGCGTCCAGGACCGCGGTCCGCTCAAGCTCGAGCAGGTCGGCGGGCTCCTGCTGCGCGCGCAGGGCCGGAGCCACCGCGACGCAGCCCGCGGCGAGCCACAGCAGCCAGGACTTCAGAACTTCACCTGCTGGTAATCGCAGCGGTGGAAGTAGGTCTCGATCTGGTCGATCGCCAGACCGCTGGTGCAGAGGTCGCTGGGAACGAAGCTCGAGCTCGCTGGATCCCACTGCTCCGCCGTGCAGGCCAGCCGCGGGGACTCCAGGGTGGTTCCGAGAACCACGTGGAAGTGGTGCAGGTCGGTCTGATGCCAGCCGAGATAGACCACGCGGAAGCCGCCGTTGCGCTGCCGGAGCGAGAGGATTTTGCTGAACATGATCCTCGGGGGCGCGAAGGCGGAGTCTTCGCCGCGCGAGTACTCGCGGGCGTCGGGCGGCAGATCGATGGGCGCATCCCGGATCTTGACGCGAAAGACCTCGTTCGGACGTGAGAAGACCGTCAGGATGTCCGCGTCAGGCTCGAAGACCGCGGCGCCGTAGTCCAGCAGCCCGCCCCAGACGCTGTCTTCGAGACCCGACAGCCAGTCGGCGGTCGCGATGAGGCGAGCCTTGGTGCTCGCCGGCGTCTTGCAGCCGCGCTCCATGAGCAGCGCGGCCGCGGCCGTCACCTGCGGCGCGGCCTGGGAGGTGCCCGTTCGCGGCTCGAACTCGTTCTTCGCCGTGCAACTGTAGATCTGGTTGCCCGGCGCGGCGAGGTCGACGTAGGCCTTGCCGCGATTGGGCCCCTTGGTGTGATCGGGGAACTCCTGCGGCAGGAGTTCCTTGTCCCAGTCGGTCGCCGTGACGATCACGAGGTTCGGCCGCACGGAATCGATCGCCGCCCACGCCACCGGCGCCGCGACGCTCACCGAGCCGTCCAGCCGCAGGCCGCCGTTGCCCGCGGCGGCGACGAAAAGGACGGAGCTGCTGCTCTCGATGATGTCGCGCACCCCGTTCCACTCGTCGCCGCGTGACGCGCCGCCGAACTCTTGGCTCACGTTGACGACGCGGACGTCGGCAGTCACGGCGTTGCGGATCGCCCGCCCGACGTCGCCGGGGCTGCCATCCTGGATGGCGAAGAACCGCGAGCCCGGCAGCAGGCCGCCGCCACACCCGTCCCGCGCGCCGATGATGCCGGCGACGTGGCTGCCGTGCCACGCCGTCGGGTCGCTCGCCGCCGCCGCCCGATGGACGACCACGCTGGTTGGCTCGCCCTGAAACGGCTCGGCGACGGGATCGGAGACCGGCAGGCTATCCTCTCCCAGCTTCCACCAGGCGGGCTGCTGCCCGCCGTCGAGGAACGCAAGGTGCCCCCGGTCGGTCTTGCCGCCGTCCTCGACGATGCCGATCGGAAAGAAGACGTCGGCAACCGTAGCGTCGGGTCCAGGGTAGCCAATTGTTTCCTTCAGCTTCCGGCGCTGGCTCCGCAGCTCGTCGCATCCCTCTCCCGGCGCGGCCGTAGCGTCCTGGGCCATGAGCGCCGCGCCGCTCGCGGCGAGCGACTCCTTGGAGAGGACGAAGATCTGCGGCGAGATGGCGCGCAGCGCGGCGCGGATCTCGCTGTCGTCGCGCAGGTCGGTCGCCAAGACGGCGGCGGTCACTTCCCAGGCCTCGGCGGGCAGGTAGACCCTGCCTGCGCGGAGGGTCAGCAGGTCCGCCGCCTGCGTCTCCATCTTCGCCGGCGCCTTCTTCCTGCCGCTGGAGTTGAGCCGTTCCAGGTACTCCTCCCGGCCAACTTTCTCCCGCAGCGCGGGATCGAAGACCAGCTCCGTCAGCAGCTCGGCGATCGACGCTCCCGACAGCTCCCGCTGGGTGCGGCGGATGACGCTGCGGATCTCGACCGCCGGCAACACCAGGCGGGTGCCCTCGGGGAAGCGGATCGCCAGGGGGTTGCGGGAGCTCTCGAGCTGCCGGCAGAGCAGCGTGTTGAGCTTGCAGAGGACGCTGCGCAGCAGCGCCGTCTCGTCGACGGCGGCCGGCTTTTCGTAGCCGGCGTTCACCTGGTTCGCCAGATTCGCCAGCCGCGCGGCCCGCACCGCTTCGGCGCCGGCAGGTCCGACGAGCACGCGCTCCTTGACCAACAGGTCCCGCAGCGGAAGCTGCCCCGGGGCGGTCACCTCGCGGAGACTGACCAGGTTGCGCTCGATCGCGTACTGATGGAGCTGCCAGAGCGCGCGATTGGCGAGCGCGTAGTCCACCTCCAGCCGGACGTCGACCGGGATCGGCCGGGGCTGCTGCAGCACCTCGCCCGCGCCCAGCCGCGTGAAGAAGACGCTGTAGGCCGACGTCGCGAGCCGCAGCTCCTGGCCCGCGAACGGCGCCGGCCCGGCCCCGGCCGGATGCGCCGCCTGCGGCGCGGCGGCGAGGCGCCCCCCGGCGGCGAAGTAGAGGACGTCCGCGTCGGCGGCCATCGCGTCGAGCGGCCCCGGGCGCGGCTCGAGCGCGAGGGGTGCGCCGCCGGCCGACGCCTGTCCCATGCTTCCATACGCCGTGCCGGTGGGGGCCGGCAGCGTGAAGATCGACCGCGTGGCGGCGTCGAGGACGAGGAGCTGCTCGCCGGCGAACGCGAGCTGCTCCGGCACGACGCCCGCGGGAAGCTGCTGCAGGAAGGGAGCGGGCTTGCCCTCGCCGGTGACCCAGACGATCGCTCGCAGGTCGGGCTCGGCGACGGCGATCAATCCCTCCGGCGAGATCGCCATGGCGCCCGGCCGGTGGAGCGGCGCGCCGCGCACCAGGTCGCGCGGCGTGCGGGCGGCCATGTCGACCGCCAGCAGCCGCGACTCCGCGGCGTCGCAGATGTAGAGCTTGCCGTCATGGAACGCCAGCGCCGTCGGGCGCTCCAGGCGGAGATACGGCTGCAGCCCCCGCACCGGCCCCTCGCCCTGCGGCACGACCTTGGCGATCGAGACCATGCCGCTCTCGGCGTCGGCCGCGAAGAGCCAGGTCGCCTCGTCGAAGCTGCCGGCGGCGATGGCGCTGAAGGCCGGCTCCGCGGCGGCGCTGGTACGTGGTACTGAGGCCGCGGCCAGCGCGAACGCCAGCAGCAGCGGCCAGCGGGCCGTCGGGTAATCGCGACTCATCGACTCCTACCTCCTTCGATCAGCAGTGCCAGGACCTTCTCGGAGCTCAGGTGGCCATTATGCGCCGTCGTCGGCAGCACGGCGCGGCCCAGCAGCGCTCTGGGGGCGACGCTGACCACGGCGTTGCCGAAGCGGTGCTGCGGATGGGCGCCGGCAAAAGCTTCAGGGATGACGTAGCTTAGCAGGTCGTTGGGGTCGCTGACGGCGACCACCCAGAGCGGGCGCGCCGCCTCGCCGAACTTCTCCTCCTCGCCGTCCTCGGCCGCGGCGGCGCGCAGGTCGAGGAAGCTCGTCAAGCCTCCGGCGGGCGCTTCCGACTCCTTCTCGTCGTCCTCCGGCACCCCCGCCAGCGCGCCGAGCTCGAGCAAGGGGAGCTGGTTCGCCAGCATGTAGACGCCGCCGACGTCGAGGACGAAGCGGCGGACGGCCTCGGCGTTCTCGGTGCCTCGCGTCTCCTCGGCGAGCCGCACCAGCGTGTCGAAGACGATGCTGCTGCCGAGGCTGAAGGTGATGATGTCGATCTCGAGAGCGCGCGGCGCCACCGGCTCCGCGCTCCCCTCCGCGTCGACCAGCGAGCAGCTCTCGCCGAGGAGGCTGCCCTTGATCGTCCAGCAGATCGCCTGCTCGACCGGGTACTGCATGGTGCGGCCGTAGAGGCCGACGTAGAGCACGGCGTCCGAGAGCCGGTTGTCGATCAGCTCGCGCTTGAGAGTGCGGTTGATCGCGACGCGCTCGCGCTCGAGCGCGGGGGCGGCGTCGAAGCCCAGGTACTTCACCTTCGCCCAGGTGGTGATAGGCGACCAGGTCAGCTCGTAAACCTCGACCTGGTGGCCGTCAGGGGATGCGTAGCGGCGGAGCGCGAGGGCGCCGTAGTCGAAGGACGAGCCCGGCTTGCGGATCGGCTGGCGCTCCGCGTCGCCCGCCGGGCGCAGCCGGAGCCGCCGCTCGAGCCCGCCGCGCAGCTCGTCGCCGTAGCCTTCGGCGTGGACGCCCATGCCGTGGACCAGCAGGATGGCGGTGCGCGCGCTGCGCGCGATGGACGTCCTGAGCCCCGGCAGCGAGCAGCTCGCTTGGCCGGGGCAGTCGATGCGGTAGACGTCGAGGCTCGTGCAGGCGGCGAGCCAGCAGCTCGCCAGGCCGAGGATCGCCGCGGGCGCACGCCTACGCCGGCTCATCGCTCATTCGTCCTCGCCGTTCCCCTGGATCCACCCCAGCGCCGTGTCGAGGTTGAAGGTCAGGCCGCCGACGAACTCGTAGTCCGACTCCTGGTCGATCGTGCCGTCGTCGCGCTCGACGTCGTTGCGCACCCGCACCACGCCGGCGAAGGGCGAGAAGGCGTCGAGCTCGAAGCCCCGGACCTGCAGGGTCTTCGAGCGCCAGCCGAGGGCCGCGCCGACGGTGCGGGCGGGCTCCTTGGAGGCTTCGAGGAGGAGCTTGACGACGAGGCCGCGGGCGTCCGGGTTCGCGAGGTCGCCCCAGAAGTAGTCCATCCCGGCGAGCCACCGGCTGGGGCGGTCGCGCAGCTCGAGCTGCCGCGAGGTGTCGTTGAACTTGACCTCGGAGAGGGCGTTGACGGCGACGTTGGCCGAGATCGACCAGTGCTCCGGCGGGCCGCTGACCAGGACGGTGCTCGCCCTGACCGCCTCGCCGCCCGCATCCTCGGCCGGCTCCTCGCCCTCGGCCTCGCCGGCGCCCGGAGCGGGGATCTGCTGCTCGGCGGTGACGGTGACCTTGGCCCGGGTCAGCTCGAGCGCCTTCGTCTGCCGGTAGAGCACGATGCCGGGCTCCTCGAACGCCTCTTCTTCCTGATCGCGGATGGCGCGGATCACCTTGATCAGGGCGCGGAGGTCGGTGGCGAGCTGGGTCGGCCGCTTGGCCTCCACGAACTCGACCTTGGGCGGCGGGGCCGTGTCGAGGCTGAAGACGTAGGCCGCGACCGTGTCACCGGGCCGGCTGACGAAGCGGATCGAGGAGGTCTCGATCAGGAGGCGGAGGCACTCGAGCGCCTGTTTGGGCGTGACCGGGGCTGCGGCGTCGCGCACCGGCAGGTCGTCCCCGATCGGGATCGGCCCCGCCGACTCCATCAAGCGCACCGCCGCGGCGCCGGCCGCCGAGCGGGTGGAGAAGGAGTACGTGCGCCGCTCGGAGCCCTCGAGCGCGCTCAGGTCGAAGACGACCGCGAAGTCCGGGATCGGGACCTCGGGGGCGAGCTTCAGGCACTCGGCCGAGTCGGCGGCGACGGCGGCGCCCGGCAGGCCCAGGAGGGCGGCCAGGCAGAGGGCGGGTACTGCGCTGCGTAGGGCGTACCGGGCGTGAGCCATGCTTGCGAACCTCCGCTCTTGGGGTCCAGAGTCCTCCCTACGGACGGACGCGTCGCAGGAATTCTCGACTCGGACCGAACAGGAGAGTGGGCGGCCGGCGCCCCGCGCGCGTTACACCTGGGTGGCTGTCGCTGCGGACCTCGCTAGTACTCGCCGGCGAACTGCGGGTGCACCCAGAGGAACTCGCGCTGCTTGTTCTGGACCCGCGCCAGGCCGCCGAAGCCGGGGTCCTTCTCCTTGAGCAGGACGTGCAGCTCGCGCAGGATGGCGCCCTGGGCGCGCATCATCTCGCCGTGCGGCCAGTCGGGCGCGTCGCGTCGTTCCAGCCAGCTCCCCGCCTCGCGCGCACCCACGAGCACCGAGTCGAAGCATCGCTGGCCGAAGTCCAGACCCTTCTCGATGCGCGCGTACGCCTGGTCGTCCATCAGGAGTTTCGTCGCCGATGCCGCGATCGGCAGCGCGAGGCTGAGCGTCCCGGTCAACACCTTGAGCAGCGGCGCCGCCTTGACCAGCCACTCCCGCGCCAGCGTCAGGTCGTAGACCCCCCGCCGGTCCTCGCCGCCGTTCAACTGGGGCAGCGGCAGGCGCGAGTGCTCGCACCAGAGCGTCAAGCGGAACTTCTCGCTGAGCCAGGCCGGACGATCGAAGAACCCCGGCGCGACGGGCTCGAGGCTGAACAGGCGCGGGCCGTCCTTGGCCTCGTCGGTCAGCGCCTGCATCAGCGCCGTGAACGCGTCGTCGACCTGACTCAGGATGCGGCGGTCGTTGCGGTCCAGGGCCTCGAAGCGCGTCAGCTCCTCGCGGTCGTGCTGCTTGAGCTGCTCGCGGATGGCAGTCAACTGGGACCGCATCTCGTCGAATCTCTCGGCGAGCATCTCGCCGACGCTGGTGCGCTGCACCGAGGGCTCGTTGCGCAGCAGCCAATCGATGTCCTGCAGTTGGCTGCAGCCGGAGGTCAGGCAAGGGAACTTGGTCATGCCCTGCTTCTTGAAGGCGATCAGCTTCTGGACCTCGAAGAGTCCGAGGCCGGGCTCGCCCTTGCCGCACGGCTCGATGCAGGGCACCATCACCTCGCAGCGCAGGCCCTTCCAGAACGTCGCGACCAGCCACTTCACTTCGCTGGTCAGCACCGAAAGAAACCTTTCCGGATAGGCGGCGCGCACGGTGATGCGGACGTCGTTGCCGAGCTGGTCCAGCAGCGCGCGGCCGTTGTAGTCGTCGTCCAGCATCAGGCCGTGCTGCCAGTGCACGCTGTCGGAGTAGTTCCTCCGCCCGAGGGAGTACTTGTGGAGGCGCACGATCAATTGGTAGAAGAGCCCTTCGGCCGTCTCCGAGCGGCCGTGTTTCTCGTCGACGATGCGGCAGATCTGCACCTGCTGCACGTCGCCGGCTCCGGGCTGCGCCTCCCAGTCGGGGACGCGTTCGGGGTTGTCGGGCACCAATTGCGCGATCAGGCTGGTGTCGCCGGAACTGCCGGCGGCCGGATCGAGCGCGATCCGATACGAGAGATCGAATCTCTCCATCAGCCGCAGGAACACCGGGTGCAGCGCGGGCTCGTACTGATCCTGCGGCGGTCTGGCGGGATCGTTCCACAGCCGGTTGAGACGCTGCGTCTCGACGAGGCCGTGATTGTCGCGAGTTTCCTTGTCGTCGAGGACGAAGCTGATCGCGGTCGCCAGCCAATCGGGCTTGAGGATCACCACGTCCCGCAGCAGAGGGTCGTGGTCGTAGTGGATGAGGTGACCGAGGGTGTGGGAGATGCGGGCGAACAACTGCGCGTGTTGTTCGTCCATGCCGTGCGCCTTGCAGACGGCGAGGAAGCCCTCGTAGCTCAGCCACGTCTCCCTGGTCTGCTTGAGCGCCGCGCGTACGATTTGCCATCTCGCCGGGACCTCGCGGCCCATCTCGGGCAGGCGCATCGTCGCGCGTGCGATCGCGGCCTTGAGCTCGTCGAGCCCGGGACAGGTCTCGCTCCCGGGGTCGGGCCGGCTGTCGACATGGTGGAAGCCGAGCACCATGTCCTCGCCGAACAGATCCAGGATCTCCTGCCGCCGGATGTCCGGCTGGCGCTGGCCTGGGCCGCCGTGCGTGGCCACCACCAAGACCTTGGCGGTGGGGGCCCGATGGCGGACCAGCGTGAGCCATTCCTTGACGAAGCCTTGCTGTGGTCCCTCGCGCGGCTTCCACACGACGAGATACACCGCGGGAGCGCTGAAGAACAACTGATGCGTGGGTCGATAGACCCGCTGGCCCCCGAAGTCCCAGCCGTTGAGAGTGATCTTGGTGCCGCTGTCGGGATCGCTCAACGTCACCGGCTTGATCTCGATCCCGTGCGTCGTGTCGCGCTTCTCGATCCATGGATCTCCGCGCAGGGCTCCGAGGAGGCAGCTCTTGCCCACCTCGCCCTCGCCGACCAGGATGAGCTTGGCCTCGTACAGCGCCACCTGCGCCTCGGTGCGCTCGCGGAGGTACTGCTTGACCGCCTCCACGCCCTGCTTGTAGAGCGCGGCCAGCTCCGGATTCAGAGGGTTCTTCTTCAGATCGAGTGAGGTCAGCTTCTCGAGCCGTCCCAGCGCCGGCGGCAGGTCGGCCAGCGCATTGCCCTGGACGTCCAGTTGCTCGAGCTCGCTGAGCTCTCCTATCCACTCGGGAATCGACTGCAGCTCGCACTCGTCGGCATAGAGGGTCCTGAGCTGCCGCAGGCGACGGACGCACGGCGGCAGCACGCCCAGGGGATTGCCGCCCGTGTACGCCACCCCGAGCACCAACTTCCGGAGGTCCTCGAGGTCGCCGATCGCATCCGGCAGCGCGGTGACCTGGTTATGGCAGATGTCGAGCGTTTGCAGCCGGCCGAGCTTGCCCAGCCACTCCGGCAGCCGCTTCAGCTTGTTGCTGTACAGCCGCAGGCTCGTCAACTGCGGCAGCTCGAGCAGCGACTCCGGAAGCTCGGTGAGGCCCAACCCGCTGAGGCGGAGCTCCGACGCCCCGCTGTCCTTCGCCTTGCGGATCATCTGCTCGGCCTCGCGATAGGCCTTGTCGCGCGCCATGACCGTCGTGCCCTCCTATGGCTGCTTCACGCTGAGGATCTGGTTCGCCGCGACGTTCTTGACCTCGCTCGTCGTGCCGTCCGGCCAGGTGACGGTGACGGCGTCGGCGCGCGCCGCCTTGCCGAGGCCGAAGTGCTGGCGGAAGTCGTCCTGGGAGAGGTAGCTCGTGCCGCTGCGCACCAGGCGGGTCTGGCGCGTGCCGCCGGCGGCGACCGCCACCGTGGCGCCGATCGCGTCGCGGTTGCCGGCCTTGCCCGCGAGCTCGACCAGCAGCCAGTTGCCGCGCTCGGCCAGCTCGTTGCGCAGCACCTGCGGGCGGCCGTCGAGGTCGTTGACGACGACGTCGAGGCGGCCGTCGTTGTCGAGGTCGCCCACCGCCAGGCCGCGGGCGACGCGGTCCTCGGTGAGCACTCTGCCGTAGCGCGCGGCGACCTCCTCGAAGGTGCCGTCGCCCTTGCCGTGGTAGAGGAGCTTGCGCTGGCGGTAGGGGGCCGAGGCGCCGAGGCGGGCGCCGTCGAGCTGGGGGTAGACGTGGCCGTTGACGACGATGACGTCGAGCCAGCCGTCGTTGTCGTAGTCGAGGAACGCCGTGCCCCAGCCGACGAACGGCAGGCTGCTCGGCGCCGTGCCGGAGCGGAAGGAGACATCGGTGAAGTAGCCGCCGTCGTTGCGGTAGAGGGCGTTGTACTCCTCGGCGAAATTGGAGACGAAGAGGCTCTGGCGGCCGCTGTTGGTGTAGTCGCCGACCGCGACGCCCATGCACCCCTGCTCGGAGCCGTCCTCGGAGACCGCGACGCCCATCGGGAAGGCGGCCTCCTCGAAGGTGCCGTTGCGCTTGTTCAGGTAGAGGAGGTTGGGCGTCGCGTCGTCGGCGACGAAGAGGTCGAGCCAGCCGTCGCCGTCGGCGTCGAGCCAGGCGACGCCGAGGCCGAAGAAGGCGCCCGGGTCGGCGACCCCTGCGGCGCGCGAGACGTCGGTGAAGCGGCCGCCGCCGTCGTTCCGATAGAGGATGTCCGAGGTGCCCGGCAGCCCGCGCGGCCCGCACTGCACGGCGATGCCGCGGTACTGGCAGGTCTTGCCGCTGCCGAAGACCGGCAGGCTCTCGAGCTCGATCTTGACGTAGCGGCTGACGAAGAGGTCGAGGTCGCCGTCGCGGTCGTAGTCGGCGAAGCCGCAGCCCGCCGACCAGCCGCCCGCCGTCACGCCGCTCGCTGCGGAGATCTCGGCGAAGGTGCCGTCGCGATTGTTGCGGTAGAGGCGGTTGGGGCCGTAGGCGGTGACGTAGAGGTCCTGCCAGCCGTCGCCGTCGGCGTCGCCGACGCAGACGCCCATCCCCCAGCCGGGATGGGCGACGCCGGCGGCCGCCGCCACGTCCGCGAAGCGCCCGCCGCCCAGATTCTTGTAGAGGGCGCTACGCGCCGCCTGTGGGTCGCGGGCGTTCTCGACGGTCAACGAATCGACGAAGTAGACGTCGAGCAGGCCGTCGCGGTTGAAGTCGAGGAGAGCAACGCCGCCGCTCATCGACTCCAGGATGTAGCGCTTCTCGGGGGCGGAGTGGCGCTCGAAGGTGATGCCGGCCTCGGCGGCGACGTCGCGGAACAAGAGCTGGGTGGGGGCGGCAGTGCCTGGAGCGGCGGTCGGCGCCGGCGCGGCTTCCCAGCCGGTCAGACGGCCGCCCTGCGCGAGCGCCAGCAGCCCGACGAACACACGACCGATGGATTGGGCCGAGGCGCGCGCGGACTTACCGGGCATCAGCGCTTCGTCGGCCGGTTCCGGTCCAGCCGGTCGCCGTCGTGGTCGGGCATCGGGCGCAGTGTACCGCCTCACGGACGGTCAGCTCGACCTGCGTCGCTCGGGCCGGGGCGGCGAGGGCCCGATCCGCCCTCACCGCGCTGGGAACCCACCAACCCGGATGGCCGGACCGGCCTCGCGCAACCCGGACCGACCCGCCCGGGTGCCGAACCGACCTGACGGACACGAGAGCCGAGAGGTTGCGGTGCTGACGGTCCGCGGCCGCCGCGGGTGCCGCTCGAGCGCGGCGGGTCGTGGCCTGGCTCTCGGATCGGGGGCCGGGGCGGTGGCCGGGCTACCGGTGCTTTTCGCCGGCTGCCCCCGTCCGCTCGTGCAGCTCGCGGAGCTGCGCCTCGGCCGCCGCTTGCGCCTGGCGGTAGAGCTCGACGTGCCGGCGCGAGGCCTCGGCGTCGCCGAGGCGGGCGTAGGCGAGGCTCAACTGGTAATGGGCCTTGGGCGAGCCGGGGTCCGCCGCCAGCGACCGCGCGAGGGCGTCGCGCGCCTCGTCGTAGCGCTCCTCGCGCATCCGCACCATGCCGAGCGCCAGGCTCGCCGCCGCCTCGGCGCCGCCGAGGTCGAGCGCGCGGCGGGCGTAGCGCTCCGCCGCCGCCAGCTCGCCGAGGCCCTCTTCGGCCTCGGCCAGCGCGGCGAGCGCCTCCGCGCCCTCGGGGGCGAGCCGCAGGGCCTCGCCGAGCGTCTCCTTGGCCGTCGCGTACTGCTTCTGCTGGTTGAGGGCGAGGCCGAGCGCGATGCGCGGCAGCGGGCGGTCCGGAGAGAGCTCGATCGCGCGCCGCAGGTCCTCGGCCGCCATCGCCATGTCGCCTACCTGGAGGCGCGCGACGCCGAGCAGGTAGGGATAGTCGGGGACGGTGGGGTGCATCCGCGCCAGCGGCTCGAGCGCGAGGATCGCGGGCACCGGTGCCTTGCTCCCGAGCGACAGGCGGGCGTAGGCGGCGAGCACCTGCTCGGCGTTGGGGGCGAGCGCCAGCGCCCGGCGCAAGGCGGCGAGCGCCGCCGCGGCATCGCCGGCCTCGGACCGCGCCCGGGCCTCCGCCAGGAGCGCACGGACCGAGCCGGCCTGCTCATCGCCGACCGCCGCGGCGGCCATCGCGCCGCAGGCCGCGAGGCCGACCACCGCGACCACGATGACGGTGTCGCGCCTCACTGCACCTCCTGACCCGGCTCTTGCTTGAGCTTGCGGTAGGTCTCGAGCTCCTGCCGCGCCTGCTCCTCGCGGCCGAGCTTCCTGTAGGCCTGAGCGAGCTGGTACCGCACGTTCGGGTCCTGCGGCGCCAGCCGGGCCGCCGCCTCGAGCTGCTCGGCGGCCGCCTCCGCGGCGCCCTCGCCGAGGAGCACCTTCCCGAGCAGGTACCGCGCGTCGGCGAAGTCGGGCCGGCGCGCGAGAACCGCGTGCAGCAGCCCGCGCGCCTCCTCGGCGCGGCCGGCGAGGTGCACCACGGTCGCCAGGAGATAACGCGCCCGCTCGTCGCCGGGGTGGGCGGCGAGCTCGGCGCGCAGCTCCTGCTCGGCCTCGGGGAGCTTCCCCTGGCGCAGCGCGATCTCGGCGAGCGTCGTGTGCGCCTCGGCGGCGGCCGGCGAGAGCGCGAGCGCCCGCCGCAGGAACTCGCCCGCTCTCCCGTAATCCCCCTGCGCCGCGCTCGCCTGGCCGAGCAGGACGTTGAGCTCCGGCCAGTCGGCGTGGCGCGTCAGCAGCTCGGCGAAGACCGGCTCCGCTTCGGCGGCGCGGCCGCTCCGCACCAAAGCGAGGGCGTAGGCGTACTGGAGCGCGCGGTCGTTCGCCCGCGCCGGGTCGTCACGCAGCAGCTCGGCCGCCTGCGCCCAGCGCTCGGCGTTGAGCCAGACGAGCGCCAGCATGCGGCGGAGCCGGGCGTCTTCGAGCGCATCCGCGAGCGCGCGCTCGAGCACCGTGGCGGCCTCGGCGTAGCGGCGGGCGTTGAAGAGGGCGACCCCGAGCGCCCGGTGCGCTCCCGGCAGACCCGGGTCGAGCTCGACCGCGGAGAGCAGCAGCTCCGCGGCCTCGCCGGCGCGGCCGGCCTGGCTCTGCAGGACGCCGAGGTTCGAGTAGGCGCGCGCCAGCGCGCCCGCGACGTGCCGCCGCAGCTCCCGGCGCTCCTCCGCCTCCAGCCCGGCGAGCGGCGCCGTGAGCGGCGCCACGAAGGAACGCGCGGCCGCCGCGCCGCCCGGCGCTCCCGCCGGCGCGTCGTCGAGGTAGCGCGCCAGCCGCTCGCGGGCGCTCTCGACGCCGGCCGTGGAGTGCTGCTGGGCGGCGGCGAAGTGGGGGGCGGCTTCGGCCTCGGCGCCGAGGCGGCGCAGCGCCGTCCCGAGCTGGTAGTGGAAGCCGGAGAGCAGCCCAGGGTCCGAGGCGCCCTCGGTTGCCAGCGCCAGCGCCTGGCGCAGCGCCTGGACCGCCTCCGCCGGCCGGTCGAGCCCGAGGTGGGCGCGGCCGAGGAAGTAGAGCGCGTCGCGCCGGCAGACCTCCGACTCCGCCGCGGCGGCGAGCGGCGCCAGCGCCTCGTCCGGGCGGCGCGCCTCGACGAGCGACATCCCGAGGTAGAGCTGGGCGATCGGATCGCCGGGCGCGATCTCCAGCTCGCGGCGGAACTCGGCCATCGCCGCGTCCAGGCCCGACGGTCCCTCCTCCATCAGCGCCAGCGTGCCGAGATAGAAGTGGGCGCGGCGTGCTCGCGGCGCGAGAGCGAGGGCGCGCTCGAGCGCGGCGCGGGCGCGGACCTGGTCGCCGAGGTCGCGGTAGGTGCGGCCGATGAGCACCCAGGTCTCGGCGCCGGGCCGCCGCTCGACGACGTCGGCGAAGAGCCGCTCGGCGGCTGCGGCGTCGCCGGCGCGCAGATGGGCGCCGGCGAGGGCGAAGGCGACCTCCGGGTCCTCGGGCGCCCGCGTCACCGCCTCCTCGAGCTCCTGCACCGCCTCGGCGGCGTGGCCGCCGGCCATGAGTGCCTGGGCGAGGAGCTGGCGGGAGGAGACGTCGGCCGGCGCCAGCGCGACGACGGTGCGCAGCAGGTCGATGCCGGTGGCGGCGTCGCCGCGCTGCAGGTGGAGGAGGGCGAGGGAGAGCAGCGGTCGCCGCGTCTCGACGGCGGCGGTGCGGGCGCGCTCGAAGGCCGCCTGGGCGCCGTCGAGGTCGTTGTCGGCGACGGCCAGCGCGCCGAGCAGCAGCCACCCTTCGAGCAGCGCGTCGCGGTAGCGACTCTCGGCGAGCTGCTCTTCGCCCTCACGCAGCGCGGCCTCGGCGCCGGCGATCGCGCGGTCGAAGACGGCGGCGGTGGGATCGCCCGCGCCCTGGACCACCAGCGGCCCGCCGAGGCAGGAGAAGGCGATCAGAGCGGCGGTGAATCGAACCATCGACGACGGCTGCGAAGCTCTGCCTCTAGGCCGGGTGCGCGCGCGGAATCGTAGCACCGGCGAGCAGGCCATGCGCCGCGAGGAGCAGTGCCATCAGGCCGAGTCCGACGACCGGCACGACGAAGCCGTCGTGCAGGGTGCCGGCGGTGGTGAGCCGCCCGGTGAGCCAGGGCAGCGCCGCGCCGCCGCAGCTCGCGATCGAGAACACCCAGCCGGTGCCGCGGGTGCCGCTGCCGTCGGCGGCGAGGCGCGAGACGGTGAGCGGGAACAGCGGCGCGAGCCCCAGGCCGGTGACGAGCGCCCCGAGCGCGATGCCGCCACGCGATCCGGCGGCGAGGATGGCCAGCGCGCCCACCGCCGCCACGCCGACCGCGACGGCATGGAGGCGCGCCTCCGCCACCCGCCGCAGCAGCAGCGGCGCGCCCGCGCGCCCGGCGAGCAGCGCCGCCCAGAAGCCGGAGCCGATCAGCATCGAGAGCGCGTCGCGCTCCTCGCCGACCAGGTCGGCGAGCTTCACCAGCCAGCCGCCGACCGTGCTCTCGACGCCGATGTAGAGGAAGAGCATGCCTGCGATCAGCCAGCGCAGCGCCGTCAGGCGGCGGCGCTCCACGCCGCCCCCGGCGGCCGCCGCCCCTGCGGCAGCGGCGGGCTCGGCCGGGAGCGCCAGGGCGAGGAGGGCGGAGGTCAGGGCGCAGAGCCCGGCCAGCGCCCAGACGGCGGCGCCGGCGGAGCCGCGGCCGCGCAACGCGGCGAAGAGGAGCGGACAGGCGACCGCCCCGAATCCCCAGATCAAGTTCACGGTGGAGAGGGCGGCGCCGCGCCGCGCGGGGTTGGCGCGGGCGACGAGAAGGTTGGTGCCCGGGATGGCGAGCCCGAGCCCCGCGCCCACCAGGCTCATGGCGAGGTAGGGCGCCGGCCAAGCGCCGGCGGCGAGGACCGCCAGGCCCACGGCCAGCAGCGCGTAGCCCCAGAGCAGGCTCCGCCGCAGGTGGCGGGCGGCGAGCCACGCCCCGAGCGCGCTGACCGCGAACTGGGCGACGAAGAGGCGCCCGATCTCCGGCAGCGTCGCTCCCCACCGCCCCTGCAGCTCCGGCACCAGCGGCCCGAGCAGGACCGTGGCGCAGCCGGTCAGGAAGAAGCCGCAGTGGACGAGGATGGCGGCGCGGCGCGGCAGCGGGCTCACGCTGCGGTCCTGCGTCCGCCGCCCGGCCGGCGCGCGCCGCGGCGTGCCGCGGTCTGCTGCCGCGCCGCCGCCGGCGCCGGCCCGGTCGAGCCCCGCACCACGAGCTCCGGCTCGACGGTGATGAACGCCGGCGGCCGCTTGCCGTTCCCCGACAAGCGCTCGAGCAGCAGGCGGGCCGCCGTCTCGCCCATGTCCTTGAGCGGCTGGCGGACGGTCGTCAGGCTGGGGTTCTGGTACTCGGCGCTGACGATGTCGTCGAACCCCACCACCGAGATCTCCTCCGGCACCTTGAGCCCGGCGTCGAGGAAGGCGCGCATGGCGCCGATGGCGGAGGTGTCGTTGAAGCCGAAGAGGGCGGTGAAGGCGACGCCGCGCTCGAGCAGCATCTTGCCGAAGGTGTAGCCCTCGACCAGCCCTTCCTCGGGCTTGAACTTCGGCCCCGCCGGCTCGCCGCGCAGCTGCAGCGTCAGCTCCCGCCGCACGGTCAGGCCGAGCTTGCGCGCCGCGTCGTTGATGGCGCGCCAGCGCTCCTCGGTGTCGGTCGATCCCGGGTGGCCCTTGAAGAAGGCGATGCGCTGGTGCCCCAGCTCGGCCAGGTGGGTGAGCGCGAGCTCGGCGGCGCGGTCGTGGTCGATCAGGACGTTGGTCACGCCCTCGATCTTCTCGTGCCCGGAGACGGTGACCGTCGGCAGCGTCGGCGGCCCGGCGAGCGGCGTATTGACCAGGATGTAGCCCTCGACCAGGCGCGACCTGAACATCTCGAGATACTCGTCGAGCAGGTCCTGCTTCGAGCGATGGCTGGCGACCAGGAAGAAGTAGCCCTCGCGCAGCAGGTGGCGCTCGATGCCGCCGAGGACGAGGGTGGCGTAGCCGTCGATGATCTCGGGCAGCAGCACGCCGACCGAGAAGGTGCGCTGGTTGCGCAGCGAGCGCGCCAGGAGGTTGGGGCGGTAGTTGAGCTTGCGCGCCGCGGCGAAGACGCGCTCCTGGGTCTCGGCCGGGATCGACTCGGCCACCGGGGCGCGGTTGAGCACCACCGAGACGGTGGCGGGGGAGAGCTGTAAATAGTCGGCTACATCGCGCAGGGTGACGGCCCTGCCGCCGTCCTGCCTGGTGCCGGTCGAGCCCCGGCCAACTCCCTTGCGGTGTGCCATGAGTGGGCAGAGTGTCCCACGCGACCCCCCCTCTTGACAACTGGCCGGGCTCTGTGCAGACTCCGCGAACCAGGCTGCTAAAACGATTTAACCACCAGGAGGGACGCCTATGCGCAAGAGGTCGCTGCTTCTCTTGGCTCTGCTCCTCGGCTTCGCGTTGCCGTCGGCGGCACAGCGCTCGACGGCGAGCTTGACCGGCACGGTCGCCGACGCCGACGGCGCCGTGCTGGTCGGCGCGCAGGTCACCGTGCACGCCGAGGAGACGGGTCTCACCCGCTCGACGCGGACCAACGAGGTCGGCATCTACCGCCTGGCCGACCTCCCGCCGGGACGCTACACGGTCGACGTCCAGCACGAGGGCTTCAAGGGCGCCACGGTCACCGACCTGGTGCTCAACGTCGCCGACGTGCGGACGCTCGACGTCACCCTCGAGGTCGGCGCGGTGGCCGAGGAGATCACCGTCGTCGCCGACGCCGTCGCCGTCGAGACGATCGGCAACGAAGTGGCCGGCCTGGTGACCGGCGAGCAGGTGCGCGAGCTGCCGCTCAACGGCCGCAACTTCACCCAGCTCACCCTCCTGATGCCCGGCGTCGCCGCCCCCGACAACTTCGACACCAAGAACAAGGGGCTGATGACCGGCTCCGACCTCTCGGTCTCCGGCGGCTCGGTCACCGCCAACCTGTGGACGGTCGACGGCGCCAACAACAACGACGTCGGATCGAACCGCACGATCCTGGTCTACCCCTCGGTCGACTCGATCGAGGAGTTCAAGATCCACCGCAACAACTACAGCGCCGAGTTCGGCGGCGCGAGCGGCGCCCAGATCAACCTGATCACCAGGAGCGGCAGCAACGAGTTCCACGGCAGCGTCTTCTACTTCACCCGCGACGACGCCTGGAACGAGAAGAACTACTTCCTCGAGAAGGCCGGCCGCGACAAGGAGAACCTGTCGCGCGACGACTTCGGCTACACCCTGGGCGGCCCGATCATCCGCGACAAGCTCCACTTCTTCGTCTCGCAGGAGTGGAACGACGAGCAGCGCGGCGTCGTCAAGACCGGTTTCGTCCCCACCGCGGCCGAGCTCAGGGGCGATTTCAGCGGCCCGCGCAGCCCCTGCGCGCCGCCGGTCCCGGTCGATCCGCTCACCGGCCTGCCGTTCCCCGGCAACGTGATCCCGTCCGACCGGCTGAGCCCAGCCGGCCTCGCCCTGCTCAAGCTCTATCCGGTCGCCAACACCAACATCTCGGGCGGCTGCATCAACTGGGTCGACTCGGTCGACACCCCGATCGACTTCCAGCAGGAGAACCTCCGCTTCGACTGGAGCGTCAGCGACAGCACCCGCCTGATGGTGCGCTATACCCAGGACGCCTGGGAGAACGGCGCCCCGAACGGCGGCGAGGCCAACGGGCTGTGGGGAGACGATCCGTTCCCGGCGGTCGACTCGACCTGGGGGCAGGACGGCTTCTCCTTCGTCACCCAGCTCAACCAGACGATCGGCGCCGCGGCGGTCAACAACCTCCAGTTCTCCTACTCCGGCAACGAGATCGTGATCACCCGCGGCGGCCAGAACGCGGCGCTCAACGACCAGATCAACGACCTCACGCCCCCCATCTTCCCCGACAAGACCGGCGGTGGCGAGGTGAGCCACCCGGTCTTCTGGGGCGGTCAGGGCTACGCGCCGCTCTGGCACATCGCGCCGTGGGAGAACCAGCAGGACCTCTACGTCCTCAAGGACGACTACCAGCGGGTCTTCGGCAAGCACTGGCTGCGGGTGGGCGCCCTCTACAGCGACAACAAGAAGGAGGAGCTGATCGGCGGCGCGTCGGCCTTCGAGGCGCCGCAGTTCTGGGGCGCCGCCGGCATCGACGGCTGGGGGGCGACGAGCGGCAACGTCCTCGCCGACTTCCTGCTCAAGGACATGACCCACGGCTTCGCCGAGACGGACTTCGAGCCCAACGCGCGCATCAAGTGGCAGGACGCCGAGGTCTACGTCGCCGACACCTGGCAGGCGCTGCCGCAGCTCTCGCTCGACTTCGGCCTGCGCTACTCGCGTCTCTTCGCCCCCTATGGCGAGGACAACCGCATCGCCAGCTTCGATCCCAACAGCTACGACCCGGCGCTCGGCGCCGATCCCTGCAACGGCCTGCTCCTGCCGCCGGGCAGCACGGCCTGCCGTGACGCCGGTTTCAAGGGCGGCCGCTCCGGTCCCAACCGCTCGCTGGTCGACGAGGACGACGACGATCTGGCGCCGCGCGTCGGCTTTGCCTGGGACGTGCACGGCGACGGCCGCGCGGCGCTGCGCGGCGGCTTCGGGCAGTTCTACCAGCGCGAGCGCCTGGGCATGCAGCTCGAGTTCTACGGCAATCCGCCGTTCACCACCTCGCAGAACGGCATCCGCAAGCTCGACACCGCGGCCGAGCCCTGCGGCGGCTGCTTCGCGTTGACCGGCGGCGTGCCGCGCAACGGCTACGACACCGACCGCCAGACCCCGTACACCAACCAGTGGAACCTGACCTGGGAGCAGCAGCTCTGGCGCAACACGACGGTCGAGGTGAGCTACGTCGGCAGCCGCGGCGTGCACCTGACCCGCCGGGTGGACATCAACCAGGTCCCGGCCGGCGACCGCAACGGTAACGGCACCGCCGATCGGCTGGAGTACGTCCGCCTGGGCGACGACAACGCCGCCCAGGGCCTGCTGCGGCCGTTCAAGGAGCTCGGCGACGTCAACATCCTGCTCTGGCGCAACGACGGCAAGTCCGAGTACCAGGCGCTGCAGAGCCAGTTCACCTCCCGCTTCGGGCGGGGCTCGCACTTCCAGGCCTCCTACACCTGGTCGGACCTCGACGCCAACGATCCGCTCAACGACTCCGGCGCCGGCGCCTTCCGCGGTCAGATCACCGACCTCTCGAACCTCGACCTCGACTGGGGGCCGGCCGGCATCCACCGCGAGCACATCTTCAACTCGAGCCTGGTGCTGCACGTGCCGTTCTTCGAGAACGAGACCGGAGTGAAGCGGGCGCTCCTGGGCGGCTGGTCGGTGGGGACGATCGTCTCCTACGCCTCGGGCCTGCCGCTCACGGTCTACGCCGGCTCGATCCCGGGCGTCGCCGGCGGCGTCTCCGGCACCGGCTACGTCGACAACCAGCGGCCCAACCGGGTGGCGGGCCAGCCCTGCAAGCGCGGGCACGGCGAGCAGTGGCTCAACCCCGACGCCTACACCCTGCGCGGCTTCAAGCTCGGCTCGATCGGCAGCGCCGGGCGTGGCGACTGCGAAGGGCCGGACTTCTTCCAGGTGGACCTCGCGTTCTTCAAGGACTTCCGCCTGGCCAAGCGGCTCGACGCGCAGTTCCGCCTCGAGCTGTTCAACGTCACCGACGAGGTCAACTTCTGGGGGGTCGAGACGGTGATGAATCCGACCACCGTGACCCTCGATGCGCCGCTCGGCGAGGCGACGACGATCGTCGACTACAAACCGTCGGCCAACTTCGGGCGGGCGCTCAGGGTGCGCGACCCGCGCCAGATCCAGCTCGGGTTCAAGCTGTTCATCTAGCACGCCCCACCGCCGGGGGCCCGCGATCGCGATGATCGCGGGCCCTGGCGCGGTGACCATGGGGGAGACCTATGCCTAGGACGAGGTCCCTCGCCCTCGTCGCACTGTCGGTCGCGGCCGCGCTGGCCGCGGGGTGGGGCGGAGCGCCGGCCGCGGCGAGCGACGCCGCCGGCCGGCTGGTCGACAGCGACGCCTTCATGACGCGCGAGCTGGCGGCCGATCCGCGGGCCGCGGCCCGCCGCCAGGCCACCGCCAAGCGCGTCGCCGCCCTCCTCGCGCAGATGAGCCTGCGCGAGAAGGTCGGCCAGATGACGCAGCTCGAGATCGGCATGGTGACGGTGGGGGACGGGCAGGCGATCCGCATCGACCCCGGGAAGTTGCGCAAGGCGGTCGTCGAGTACGGCGTCGGCTCGATCTTGAACGTCAAGGACGAGGCGCTGCCGCCGGCCCTCTGGCACGACGTCCTGCGCCAGATCCAGGCGGCGGCGGCCACGACGCGGCTCAAGATCCCGGTCCTCTACGGCCTCGACTCGATCCACGGCGCCAACTACGTCGCGGGGTCGACGCTCTTCCCGCAGCCGCTCGGCATGGCGGCCACCTGGAACCCCGAGCTGATGCTCGCGGCCTCCCGCTTCGCCGCGGCCGAGACCCGCGCCGTCGGCGTGCCCTGGACCTTTTCGCCGGTGCTGGACGTCGGCCGCAACCCGCTCTGGCCGCGGCTCTACGAGACCTTCGGCGAGGACACCTATCTCGCCGCGGTGATGGGCGTGGCGACGGTGCGCGGCTATCAGGGCGGCGACCTGGCGGCGCCGGGCTCCGTCGCCGCCTGTCTCAAGCACTACGTCGGCTACAGCTATCCCACGACCGGGCACGACCGGACGCCGGCGCTCATCCCCGACGTCATGATGCGCGAGCACTTCCTGCCGCCCTTCGCGGCGGCGGTGCGCGCCGGGGCGCCGACCGTCATGGTCAACTCCGGCGAGGTCAACGGCATCCCGGGGCACGTCAACCGCGAGCTCCTGGTCGACGTGCTGCGCGGCGAGATGGGCTTTGCGGGCGTCGTCGTCTCGGACTGGGAGGACATCAAGAAGCTGGTGCGCATCCATCGCGTGGCGGCCGACGAGAAGGAGGCGACGCGCCTGGCGGTGATGGCCGGCATCGACATGAGCATGGTGCCGAGCGACTACAGCTTCCCGGACCTGCTCGTGGCGCTGGCCGAGGAGGGGAGCGTGCCGGTCGCCCGCATCGACGAAGCGGTCTCGCGGATCCTGGCGCTCAAGGTGCAGCTCGGCCTCTTCGCGGACCCGCTCCTGGGGACCGCGGCGCAGGTCGCGATCGGCGGCGAGGAGGCCCACGCGCTGGCCGGCCGGGCGGCGCGCGAGTCGATCACGCTGCTCAAGAACGAGGGCGGAATCCTGCCGCTCGCGGTCGCCGCCACCGGCGAAGGCGGCCGCCCGCTGCGGCTGCTGGTGACCGGCCCCACCGCCGACTCGCGGATCGCGCTCAACAACGGCTGGAGCCGCACCTGGCAGGGCAACCGCGAGGAGCTGTTCGGCAACCACCGCAACACCGTCGTCGGCGCGCTGCGCGAGCGCTTCGGCGCCGAGCGGGTGGCCTTCGCGCCGGGCGTCGAGTACGACCGCGAGGTCGACGTCGCGGCGGCGGTCGCCGCGGCGCGCGAGGCGGATCTCGTGGTCCTCTGCCTCGGCGAGATGGCCTACGCCGAGACGCCCGGCAACATCGACGAGCTGACGCTGCCGGTGCCCCAGCTCCGCCTGGCGCGCGAGCTGGCGGCGACCGGCAAGCCGATCGTCCTGGTGCTGATCGAAGGCCGGCCGCGCGTCCTGCGCGAGCTGCCCGACGCGGCGCGGGCGGTCGTCCTCTCCTACAACCCGGGGTGCGAAGGCGGCAACGCCATCGCCGACGTGCTCTTGGGCGACGTCAATCCGAGCGGCCGGCTGCCCTTCACCTACCCGCGCCATCCCAACGCCCTCCGCACCTACGACCACAAGGCGTTCGAGGAGCAGGACCAGAGCTTCGGCCTGACCGCCTTCCGGCCGCAGTGGGAGTTCGGGTCGGGGCTCTCCTACACCACCTTCGAGTACGGTGACCTTACGGTCGAGCCGGCGGCGGCGCCGATCGGCGGCGAGGTGACGGTGGCGGTGACGGTGCGCAACAGCGGCGCGCGCGAGGGGGCCGAGGTGGTGCAGCTCTACCTGCAGGACGAGGTGGCGAGCATCACCCCCGCGGTCTGGCGTGTGAAGCGCTTCGCCAAGGTGACGCTGGCGCCCGGCGAGAGCCGGCGGCTGACCTTCCGGCTGAGGGCGGAGGACTTCAGCTTCGTCGGCGCCGACCTGCGGCCGGTCGTCGAGCCGGGGCGGTTCACCGTGCGCGTAGGCAGCTTGACCGCGCCGGTGCTGCTCAATCCTTAGCTGGCTCTGGAGGACGTCGACATGGGAGCACTGGCACCGCTCGACTGGCTGCTCATCGCCCTCTACTTCGCCCTCGTCCTCGCCGTCGCCTGGTGGTCGACCTGGCGCGACAAGAGCACGCACGCCTCGTCGCAGGGCTACTTCCTGGCCGGCCGCAACGTCGGCTGGTTCATCGTCGGAACCGCCCTCTTCGCCGCCAACATCGGCTCCGAGCACCTGGTGGGGCTGGCCGGCACCGGCTACAGCAGCGGCGTCGCGGTGGGGCAGTTCGAGGTGCTCGCCTCGCTCATCTTGATCGTCCTCGGCTGGCTCTTCGTCCCCTTCTACCTGAAGAGCGGCGTCTTCACCATGCCGGAGTTCCTCGAGCGCCGCTACTCGCCGGCGGCGCGCTGGTACCTGGCGGTCATCTCGATCATCGGCTACGTGCTGACCAAGATCTCGGTGACCCTCTACGCCGGCGGCATCGTCTTCGAGGTGCTGGTCGGCGGCGGCTTCTGGACCGGCGCTCTCATCATCGTCGTCGTCACCGGCGCCTATACGGTGCTCGGCGGCCTGCGCGCCGTCCTCTACACCGAGATGATCCAGACCTTCCTGTTGATCGGCGGCGCGGTGCTGGTGACCGTCCTCGGGCTCGATGCGCTCGGCGGCTGGGGGGCGCTGCGCTCGACGATGGAGAGCGGCTTCTTCGACATGTGGCAGCCGGCGACGCACCCCTCCTTCCCCTGGACCGGGATCCTCTTCGGCGCCCCGATCCTCGGCGTCTGGTACTGGTGCACCGACCAGTTCATCGTCCAGCGCGTGCTCTCGGCCGACGGCATAGACGACGCCCGGCGCGGCTCGCTCTTCGCCGGCTATCTGAAGCTCCTGCCGCTCTTCCTCTTCGTGCTGCCGGGGGTGGTCGCGGCGGCTCTGGTGCGGACCGGCCGGCTCGAGCTGGCGCGTC
Organism: Thermoanaerobaculia bacterium; assembly: GCA_044866775.1. Taxonomy (GTDB): domain Bacteria; phylum Acidobacteriota; class Thermoanaerobaculia; order Multivoradales; family UBA5704; genus DASUNQ01. The sequence continues at coordinate 30,122 of JBIOUG010000120.1, forward strand.
CGGACCACGCGCTCCCCGAGATGATCCGCACGCTCCTGCCGGTCGGCGTGCGCGGCTTGGTGGTGGCCGGGTTCCTGGCGGCGCTCATGAGCTCGCTCTCGGCGGTCTTCAACTCCTGCTCGACCCTGGTGACGCTCGACGTCTACCACAAGCTCCACCCCGGCGCGAGCGAGCGGCGCCTGGTCTGGGTGGGCAAGCTGACGACGCTCGTGCTGGTCGGCTTCTCGCTGCTCTGGATCCCGTTCATGAAGTACATCTCCGATCAGCTCTACGTCTACCTGCAGAGCGTGCAGGCCTACATCTCGCCGCCGATCGCCGCCGTCTTCCTCCTCGGCATCGCCTGGAAGCGGGTCAACGGCAAGGGCGCGATGGCGTCGCTGCTGACCGGGTTCGTGCTCGGCATGGGGCGGCTGGTCCTGGAGCTCAACAAGGGCTCTCTCGACGGCTTCCTCCTGTGGTACGCCAACGTCAACTTCCTCCACTTCGCGGTCCTGCTCTTCGCCGTCTGCACGCTGGCGCTGGTCGGGGTGAGCCTGGCGACGCCGCCGGAGCCGCGCGAGAAGCTGGCCGGCCTCACCTTCGCGACCGCCGGCCCGCTCCACGGCGGCGCCGGCGCGGGCGACGCCCGCTGGCGCCGCGTCGACCTCTGGCTGACGGTCCTCCTCGTGGCCTGCGTCGCCGCCGTCTGGCTCTGGTTCAACGGCTGAGGAGGGCGGCTTGCGGCTGCGCACGCTCCCGGTCTTCCTCGCCTTCCTGGCGATGGGCTTCGCCGACGCCGTGGGGCCGTTCGTCGGCCTCGCCAAGAGCGAGTTCCAGTTGAGCAACGCCGTGGCGTCGCTGATCCCGTTCGCCGGCTTCAGCATGTTCGGCCTGCTGTCGGTGCCGGTCGGCGTGCTGCAGGACAAGCGGGGCAAGAAGCTCGTGCTGCTGCTGGGCCTCGGCGTCGCGCTGGTGGGGCTGCTCAACGCCAGCCTCGGGCTCACGTCCTTCGCGCGCTTTCTGGTGACGGTGCTGTTCCTCGGGGCGGGCGCGGCGATGCTGCAGGTGGCGGGCAACCCGATCATGCGCGACGTCTCGGCGGCCGGGAAGTACGCGCGCAACCTATCGCTCGGGCAGTTCGTCAAGGCGATCGGCTCGCTCTCGGGGCCGCTCATCCCGGTCATCGCCCTGCGCTCCTTCGGCGCCGGCTGGCAGGTGATCTTCCCGATCTACGCCGCCGCGGTGCTGCTGACGGTCATCGCCGTCAGCCTGCTCGACGTCGAGGAGCGGCGCCCCGAGCGCCGCGCGGCGACGGTGCGCTCGTGCCTGGCGCTCCTCGGCAACGGCTACGTGCTGGCGATGGTGGCGGCGATCTTCGTCTACGTCGGCGCCGAGGTGAGCGTCAGCGCCGGCATCCCGCTCTACCTCCGGGAGCGCTTCGGCGTCGACATCGCCAGCGAAGGGCTGCTCGGCACCGGCCTCTTCTTCACCGCCCTGACGATCGGGCGCTTCTCGGGCGGCGTCATCCTCAACTGGATGTCGCCGCGCAAGTTCCTCGTCCTCACCTGCCTGCTCTCGATCGCCGGCCTGCTGGGACTCTTCGTGCCCGACCGCACGGTCGCCGTGGTGAGCTTCTTCCTGGTCGGCCTGGGCTTCGCCAACATCTTCCCGCTCGTCTTCGCGCTCGCCGTCGAGAGCATGCCCGAGCACGCCAACGCGCTGTCGGGCCTGATGGTCACCGCCATCGTCGGCGGCGCCTTCCTGCCGCCGCTCATGGGCTTCGTCGCCGACCGCAGCTCGGTGCAATTGAGCTTCCTGGTGCCGCTCGGGGCCGTCCTCTACGTCACCTGGACGGCAGTGACGAACCTGGCGCGCCGGGGGCCGATCGTGCATGCCGCAGCCGTCGACTGACCACCGCGTCGTCATGACCCTCGACGCCGGGGGCACGAAGCTCGTGTTCTCGGCGCTGCAGGGCAGCCGCGCGGTCGTCGAGCCGATCAAGCTGCCGCCATCCGCGGACGACCTGGAGCGCTCGCTCGCGGCCGTGGTCGAGGGCTTCCGGCGGGTGCGCGAGCAGCTCCCCGAGCCGCCGGCGGCGATCAGCTTCGCCTTTCCCGGGCCGGCCGACTACGGGAGCGGCGTCATCGTCGCGCCGCCCAACCTGCCGGCCTACCGCGAGGTGGCGCTCGGGCCGATGCTCGAGGATGCCTTCGGCCTTCCCGTCTTCATCAACAACGACGGCGACCTCTTCGCCTACGGCGAGGCGACCGCGGGCTTCCTGCCGTACGTCAACGGCCTGCTGGCGGCGGCGGGAAGCCCGAAGCGGTTCCGCAACCTGCTCGGCGTGACGCTCGGCACCGGCTTCGGCGCCGGCATCGTGCGCGACGGCGAGCTGTTCACCGGCGACAACTCGGTCGCCGGCGAGATCTGGCTCTTCCGCCACAAGGGGCGGCGGGATGCGAACGTCGAGGAGGGCGCCTCGATCCGCGCCGTGAAGCGCGCCTACGCGGAGCTGGCGGGGGTGCCGCTCGCGGAGGCGCCCGAGCCGCAGGCCATCTGCGAGATCGCCGAGGGGCGCGCGGCGGGCCATCGCGAGGCGGCGCAGGAGGCCTTCCGGCGGCTCGGCGAGGTGGCCGGCGACGCGATCGCGCTGGCGACCTCGCTCGTCGACGGCCTGGTGGTCGTCGGCGGCGGCATCGCCGGCGCGCACCGGCATTTCCTGCCCGCCCTGGTCGCCGAGATGAACGGCACCTACGCCGCCCCCGGCGGCGGGCGCTTCCGGCGGCTGGTGCCGCGGGCGTTCAACCTCGAAGACCCCGAGCAGCGCGCGGCGTTCCTGCGCGGCGAGGCGAAGCAGGTGCGGGTGCCTGGCGGTGGCGGGCGCACCGTGACCTTCGACGCGCTGCAGCGGGTGGGGGTCGGGGTGTCGCGGCTGGGCACCAGCGAGGCGATCGCGATCGGGGCCTATGCGTTCGCGCTGAGCAAGCTGCCGTGAACAGATTGAGCCAAAGAACCCCGCGCGGCACCGACAGTGGCCGCGTGGGGTGCCGGTCCGGAGGGAGTTCCACAGGCGCGCCGCTTCGCGGTGCTGGTAGCAGGCGACAGGGGCCTTCGGTTCGCACCCCGCTGCGCGGGGATGCATCACAACGGTATGGCCAGGCGACGGGGCGCGCGCCGGTTCCACTCCCTCCGGACCGGCACCCCACGCGGCCACATAGTCCGAACCTCTTCGGCCACGTCGCGGGATGACGGTGCGGCGACTGCTGGCTGCTGCAGCCACGGCGCTGGCGGCGACGGCCGCGCCTCTCGCCGCCGAGCAGTTCACCCGCGGCCTCGGCGTCTACCCGGGCGACCCGCGCGAGAGCTTCGGCCCCGTGTTGGAGGTCGATCGGACGACCTACCGCAACCTGGCGCTCCACCGGCCCGCCTACCACTCGAGCAGCTACGACTACAACCTGACCGCGCAGCTCGTCACCGACGGCATCAAGGAGACGGTGCTGCCGCGCTGGATCGCCGTCGCCACCAGCCAGCACGGCCTGCTCAAGCGCCACAAGCGCGAGTGGCCGCTCGACGGCAACTGGGTGTCGACGGTCGACCTCAAAGGGCCGAGCGCCTGGCTGCAGATCGAGCTCGGCGGCGGCGCGGGGCCGCCGGAGGTGGACGGGGTCGAGGTCGAGGCGCGCGTCTTCGCGGAGTCGCAGCAGCCGGAGAACTGGGCCTGCACGGTGGCGGGCTCGGACGACGGGGAGAGCTGGCAGGAGCTGGGGCGCGCGGTGGGCATGGCGCGCCCGGGCGGCGATATTGCCACCGCGATCGGCTTCCGCGAGCCGTCGCGCCGGCGCTTCTACCGGATTCTCTTCTCGGACCCGAGGGCGGTGTCGTGGCAGGTAGGGGAGCTGCGGCTGGTGCGCGGTGGGCGGCAGGTGCATGTCGCGGGGCCGCACAACTTCGCGAGCGCGTGGATGAGCGCCGGCGCCGGGCAGGAGTGGGTGTACGTGGACCTGGGCGCAGAGGCCCGCTTCGACCGCGTGGCCCTGCACTGGGTCCGCCGCGCCGCCGAAGGCGCGCTCCAGGTGTCCGACGACGCTGCGAGCTGGCGGACGGTGCAGCCGCTTCCGGCGGGGGAGACCGGCGCGAGTGGAGCGGCCGACGAGCTGAAGCTGCGGCGGCCCGTGCGCGCGCGCTACATCCGCATCCTGATGACGAAGCCCGCCTCACCCGAGGGCTATGTCCTGAGCGAGGTCGAGGTCTTCGGGCGCGGCGGCCCGGTGCCGCGGCCGGCGGCGGCGCCGGCGCCGCGCCCGGACGGCCGCCTGGACCTCGCCGGCGGCGGCTGGCGGGTGCAGCGCGACTCGCTCGTCGCGGCCGACGGCCGGGCGCTCTCGACGCACGGCTTCGACGATCAGGGCTGGCTGATCGCCACGGTGCCCGGGACGGTGCTCGCGAGCTGGTACAACGCCGGCGCTCTCCCCGACCCGAACTTCGGCGACAACCAGCTCATGATCTCGGACTCCTTCTTCCACGCGGATTTCTGGTACCGCAACGAGTTCTCTGCGCCGCCGCGCGCCTGGGAGCCCGTCCCGCTGGTCGCTGGACGGACGGCGCTCCCAGGGTTGATCGGAGCCCGGTGCCAACGCCTTCGCGCCGACGGCCGGCGGGCGTGGCTCCACTTCGACGGCATCAACTGGAAGGCCGACGTCTTCCTGAACGGCGAGGCGCTCGGCCGCATCGAGGGCGCCTTCACCCGCGCCCGGTTCGACGTCACGGATCGGCTCCGTCCGGGCGAGACGAACGCGCTCGCCGTGCGCATCCACAGGAACGCCTCGCCCGGGAGCGTCAAGGAAAAGACGTTCGAGAACCCGGACAAGAACGGCGGCGCGCTCGGCGCCGACAACCCGACCTACCACGCCTCGATCGGCTGGGACTGGATCCCCACCATCCGCGGGCGGAACACCGGCCTCTGGAACGACGTCTACCTGACCGCGAGCGGCCCGGTGACGCTCGAGGATCCGCTGGTGAGGACGGTCCTGCCGCTCCCCGACACGGCGAGCGCGGACATCAGCGTCGAGGTCACCGTGCGCAACCACGCGGCGGCGCCGGTCGCGGGCACGCTGCGCGGGCGGTTCGGCGACGTCGCGTTCGCGCTGCCGGTGGCGCTCGACGCCGCGGCGGCGGAGACGCTGCGCTTCGACCCTTCGACGCACCCGGCGCTGCGCCTCCAGAGCCCGCGGCTCTGGTGGCCGGCGGGATACGGCGAGCCGCATCTCTACGCCGTCGAGCTGTCGTTCGACACCGCCGAAGGCGTCTCGGACGCGACGTCGTTCCAGGCGGGCGTGCGGCAGTTCGCCTACAGCGAGGAAGGCGGCGCGCTGCGCCTGTGGATCAACGGCCGGCGCTTCGTCCCGCGCGGCGGCAACTGGGGCTTCGGCGAGTCGATGCTGCGCTACCGCGCCCGCGAGTACGACGCGGCGGTTCGCTACCACCGCGACATGCACTTCAACATGATCCGCAACTGGGTGGGGCAGATCGGCGACGACGAATTCTACGCGGCGTGCGACCGCCACGGCATCGTGGTGTGGCAGGACTTCTGGCTCGCCAACCCGTGGGACGGGCCGGACCCTGCCGACGACACGATGTTTCTCGCCAACGTGAGCGACACCGTGCGGCGGATCCGCAACCATCCGTCGCTCGGCCTCTACTGCGGGCGCAACGAGGGCTATCCGCCGCAGCCGCTGGATGCCGCGATCCGCCGGGCGCTCGCCGAGCTGCACCCGGGCCTGCACTACATCTCGAGCTCGGCCGACGACGTGGCGAGCGGCCACGGCCCCTACCGCGCGATGCCCCTCCACTTCTACTTCGGCGAGGGGGTGCGCGCCAAGATCCACAGCGAGATGGGGATGCCCAACATCGTCAGCATGGACAGCCTGCGTCTCATGATGCCGCAGGCCGCGATGTGGCCCTTGGGACCGATGTGGGGCCTCCACGACTTCTCGCTCGGCGGCGCCCAGGGCGGCAGCTCCTATCTCGAGCGGGTGCAGAGGAACTGGGGCGGGGTCGCCGGCGTCGAGGACTGGGTGGCGCTCGCCCAGTTCGGCAACTACGAGGGCTACCGCGCCATGTTCGAGGCGCAGAGCCGCAACCGCACCGGCCTCCTCATCTGGATGAGCCACCCCGCCTGGCCGTCGTTCGTCTGGCAGACTTACGACTACTACTTCGAGCCGACCGCCGCCTACTTCGGGGCCAAGAAGGGCTCCGAGCCGCTGCACGTCCAGTGGAACCCGGTGAGCGAGAGCGTGGAGGTGGTGAACTACAGCGCCGGCGACGCGCCCGGCCTGACCGCGACGGCGCAGGTCTTCGACGCGGCCGGCGCCGTGCGCTGGGAGAGGAGCGCGGCGGTCGACAGCGCCGAGGACACGACGCAGACGGTCCTCGCCATGGAGTACCCGGTGCGCCTGACGCCGCTCCACTTCATCCGCTTGCGGCTGACCCGCGGCGAGGAGCTGCTCTCCGAGAACTTCTACTGGCGCGGCCTCGAGGAGGGCGACTACCGCTTCCTGCGCGAGCTGCCGCACGTGACGCTGGAGGCCTCGACGACGGCCGAGCGCGACGGCGACTGGTGGCGCCTGACGACCGACCTGCACAACCCCGGCAGCCACCCGGCGCTCATGGTCCGCCTCAAGGCCGTCCGCGCCAAGACCCGCGACCGCATCCTCCCGGTCCTCTACAGCGACAACTACGTCGCCCTCATGCCCGGCGAGCGCCGCACCATCCACACCGAGCTGCGGCACGCCGACACCCGCGGCGAGGCGCCGCGGATCGTGGTCGAAGGGTTCAACGCCGGCGAGGTGGTGGCGAGGGGGGCCGAGGAAGCCAGCGGCGCACCGACGACTTGTAACGGAGATACGGATCGCCAAAGCGACCGGCCAGAGCAGGTTCCTCGTAGAGCAGCACCAGGAGGTGAGTGAGCAGGAGGAACAGGAACGCCAAGCCGATGATCGCCGGCGACCGCAGGCTCAGGCCGGCCCCGAGCAGGACGCCGAAGCCGCCGATGTACATCGGATTGCGCACGTAACGATACGGGCCCGCGGCCACGAACTCGCGTGGCGGGTCGAACGGGGCCGGTGTGCCACGCCCCTCGGCCACGAAGGTGACGATGCACCAGAGAGCCAGGAGGGCACCCGCGAGAGCCAGAGCCAGGCCGAGAGGGCGGGCCCAAACCGGGACGGTGACCGGCAGTCGAGCGTCGTAGGGCTGCACCGCAGCCGCGAGCCACGCCCACAGCAGCACGAAGGCCGAAACGTAGAGCGCCGCTCGCAGGACCACGAGCATTCGGAGCGGCGCCGGCGCGCTCATCCTTGCCTATCCCCAGGGTCAATCTACGACGTGCCGCGGGATCTTGTCGAGCTCCTCCCGCAGGCGCCGCTGCGCGTGCCAGAGATCGTAGGTCTGCTGCATGCGCAGCCAGAGCGTGGGGCCATTGCCACTACGCCGTCAGTCCGGTGGAATCCCGGCCACGGCGGACGGCGCCCGCCGCCGGAAGACCGCCCACCGCACCCCCGCCAGCAGCAGCAGCGTGGCGCCGAACGTGGCGACGATCGTCGCGCCGGTCGGCAGGTCGAGGAAGAAGGAGAGGGCGACGCCGCCCGCCGAGACGGCGGCGCCCATCGTCCAGCCGATCGCCAGCCGCGGTCCGAGGCGGGCGGCGAAGAGCATGGCGGCCACCGCCGGCACGATGAGGAAGCAGAAGACGAGCAGCACGCCGGCGATCGCCACCGACGAGGTGACCACGAAGCCGAACGACATGTAGAAGAGGAAGTCCCAGAAGCGGATGTTGTAGCCGCGGCGCAGGGCCTCGTCCTCGTTCATCGAGATGGTCAGGAAACGCTCGCGGCAGACGTAATGGAAGGCGCCGACGGCGGCGTAGAGTACCGCCGTCTTCGCCAGCTCCGCCCAGGTGACCGAGAGGACGTTGCCGACCAACATCTCCTTCAGGTGTTCCGTCTCCTGCGTCGCCTTCGACATCACCAGGATGGCGACCGCCGCCGACACCGCGTAGACGATGCCGATCACCGCCTCCTGCGGGATGCGCGTCTTCCGGTGGACGCGCGAGAAGGCGAAGATCGCCGCCCCCAGGAAGGTGAAGCCGAGCGAGAAGAGGTAGGCCTGCGTCGAGTGCAGGTCGTACCCCGCCAGGTAGGCCACGGTCGTGCCGAGGGCGGCGATCTGGGCGAGCGAGAGGTCGACGAAGATGACCCCGCGCTCGACGACGTGCACCCCGAGGTAGGCGTGGATGCCGGTCAGGATGAGGCTCGCCACGAAGGCGGGGAGCAGCAGGTCGAGGATCGTCATGCGCGCCCTCGCATCGCCGCGACGAAAGCGTCGACGTTGGTATCGAAGAGGGCGAAGTAGTCCTTGATCTCCGGCTTGCCGCCGACCGATGGGTAGAACACGAGCATCGCGGCTCCGGTCTTGCCGGCGATGTACTTCGGCGTCTTGGTGTCGAAGTACGGCTCGACCAGGATGAGCGGGATCTTCTTGTCCTTGATCAGGTTGATGATCTCGAGCGTGTGCGAGGGGCTCGGCGGGATGCCGGGCTTGGGCTCGACGTGGCCGGCGATCTTGAGCTTGAAGCGCTTGGCGAAGTTGGGCCACGAGTCGTGGAAGGTGACCACTTCGAGCCCCTCATAGGGCTTCATCTTGGCCAGCCACTCCGCCTCCTTGCGGGTGAGCGTGGCCTCGAAGGCGGCGAGGTTCTTGGCGTAGGCGTCGCGTCCCGCCGGGTCGAGCTGGGTGAACCGCGCCGTGACGGCGCGCGCGATCTTCCGCCCGTTCTCGGGGTCGGTCCAGTAGTGCGGGTTGCCGAAGGGGTGGACGTCGCCCATCGCGCGCGTCACCTGCTGCGTCGGGCGCCCGAGGATCTCGCAGCCGGTCGAGGCGTCGAGATAGCCGCGCGCGCCGGGCCGGATCTTGGCGTTGCGGCTCTGGTCGATGAGCGGCGGCAGGTAGCCGATCTCGAGCTCGAGGCCGGCGACCACCAGGAGGTCGGCGCGCGAGAGCTGGAGCACGTACGACGGCTTGGCGTCGACGAAGTGGGGGTCCTGGTAGCCCTTGGCGAGGGCGAAGGTGCTGACCCGGTCGCCGCCGATCGAGTCGGTGATGGAGGACAGGTCCTGGAGGGTCGTGACGACCCGCAGCTTGGCCTGCGCCGCGCCGGGGAGCGCCGCGAGCGCCAGGAGGACGATGGAGAGGTATCGCAAGGCTTTCATGACGTCACCTCAGAACGGATGGGCGCCGTGGGCGCCGATCGCGAATTGGAGTTGCAGGAAGATCTCGTCGGCCGTGACGTCCTCGGCGAAGCGCCGCCGCCGCGCCTCGGCGCGGAGGAGCGAGAACTCGCTCGGGCGGAAGGCGAGGAGCGCGGCGACGCCCCGGTCGCGCAGCGCGGCGTCGTCGGCGCGCTCCGACGACTCGTAGCGCGCCCCGACCGTCCAGCGCCGGGCGAGCTGGTAGTCGCCTCCCAAGAACCACCCCAGCGCCTCCGCGGTCCCTTCCTCCTGCTCGCGCCGGCTGCGGGCGACCTCGCCGCGCACGGTGAGCGAGCGGTAGATCGCCGTCTGCAGCGGCTTCCAGCGCAGCGTCAGGTCGAGCCCGGCGAGCTGCGTGTCGCTGCCGTCGGCGATGCCGTTCGGGCCGACGCCGTAGGAGGCGCCGAGGTCGAGGTTGGTGGCCTCGGTCAGGTCGCGGAAGAGCCGGTAGTGGGCGTTGTACGCGAGGTCGCTCCGCCCGCTCCCCTCGAACAGCCCCTCGGCGTCGCCGCGGAAGACCTGGAGCGTCGCTTCGGAGAACGTATCGCCGAGCGGGATGAGCCGGGCGACCGAGAGGCCGGTGCCGATCCATCCCTCGTCGCCGCCGAGAAGGTTCACGACCGGCAGCGGCTGGTCGGCCCAGGGGAGATTGTGCGCGTGCAGCGTGTTGACCTTGCCGAAGCCGGCCCGCATCCTGCCGACCCGTAGCAGGAGACCGGCCGGCAGGCTGGTGAACGTCGCGTAGCCCTCCTCGACCTCCACCCCCTCCTCGCCGAAGGCGAGGAAGAAGTCGGCGCGGGCGTAGGGATCGACGATCGCCTGGAGCGCCATCTCCGACTCCCGCAGCTCGGCGCTCGCCGCGTCCTCCTCGCCGCCGGCGCCGTGGCCGCCCGCGGCGACGAAGTTGGCGATCATCGAGATGCTCGGGTTGAAGTAGGTGCCGGTCTGGGGCGCCGTGCCGGCCGGCGCCTCCGCCGTTACCTCGGGCGGAACGGCGGACGGCTCCGGTGACGGCGTCGAGGGCGCAGGGAGTGCCGCGCCGCCGGCCTCGAGCTCGGCGAGCCGGCCCTCGAGGGCGGCGAGGCGGCTCTCGTAGTCGGCGCGCAGGGCGTCGATCTCCGCCCGCAGGACGGCGACGGTGTCGGGTGCAGCGGCCTCCTGCGCCGCGAGCGGCGGCGCGAGGACGGCGGCGAGCCCGCAGAGCGCGATGGCCCCGCGGAGCTGGATGGTGCGTAACGAAGGCAGCAGCCTACCGGGCATACCCGTCTCCTTTCTCAATCGCGAAGGGGGTGCGACGCGCCCGCGACGGCGCGGGGCGTCAGCGCGACGAGGAGGTCAGGAGAGCGGCGGAGCGCGCGAGGCGGCGCGGCCGCGGGGAGAGTGAGCGAGCTGCTCGAGGAGCTCGCCGGCGAGGGCGCGCGCCATCTCCGGGCGCGCCAGGCTGGCGGGAAGGCTGGGAACGCCGCCCAGGCCCTGGAGGTGGAGCACGCACCAGGAGCAGCGCGGCACCTGCCGCACGGCGGAGGTCTCGACGTGGGCCGGCTGGGAGGCGTGCCGCGCGTCGGTGAAGACGACCGACGGCTGGTCGAGGACGGAGTGCTCGTCGGCGGTGCCGTGGACCTCGACCGACCCGAGCAGCAAGACGGCCCCGAGCAGGGCTGCCAGGCTGCTGGCCGCACGCGACCCCTGGGTTCCGTAGAGCCTTCGCATCAAGAAGCCATTCTAGGCGCCGCGCGCCGCGCTGTCCACGCTCGGCGCTCCCGGTGCTCTGCTATCCTGCGCGCCGATCGTGCAGGACAGGCGTCGTCGCGTCTTCGTCGTCGGGGTCGCCGGCTCGGCGTTGGCCGCCGCGCTGGCCGTCGCCGACGCCCAGCCGGCGGCGCCCGCCGAGCCCGTCGTCGCGATCTTCGTCGACGCCGCGGCGGCAGGCCTCGACTTCGTCCACTTCAACGGCATGTCCGGCGCGCTCTATTTCCCCGAGATGATGGGGCAGGGTGGGGCGCTCCTCGACTACGACGGCGACGGCGACCTCGACGTCTACTGCGTCCAGGGGGCGATGCTCGGGCCGGGCAAGACCCTGGCCGACGCGCTGGTCCCGCCGCGCGGGCCGCTGCCGCCGCGCGGGCGCCTCTACCGGAACGACCTCGCGGTGGCGGCGGACGGCACGCGCACGCTGCGCTTCACCGACGTCACGGCCACGAGCGGCATCGACGCCCGGGGCTACGGCATGGGCGTCGCGACCGGCGACTTCGACAACGACGGCCGCCCCGACCTCTTCCTCGCCAACTACGGCGACGACCAGCTCCTGCACAACCAGGGCGACGGCTCCTTCCGCGACGTCACCAGGCGCGCCGGCGGGAGCGACCCCTTGTGGAGCGTCTCGGCCGCGTTCGTCGACGTCGACCGCGACGGCTGGCTCGACCTCTACGTCGCCAACTACGTCGATTTCCCGCTGGCCAAGAACCCGCCGTGCTACGCGGTCAGCAGCCGGCGCGACTGGTGTGGGCCCGCGGACTTCCCGGGCGTGCCGGACCGTCTCTGGCGCAACCGCGGCCGCGACGCCGCGGGGCAGGTCGTCTTCGACGACGTGACGGTGCGGGCGGGAATCGATGCCGGCGGCGCGGGCCCCGGCCTCGGCGTCGTGACATTCGACGCCGAAGGCGACGGCTGGCCCGACCTCTACATCGCCGACGACGGCACGCCCAACCGCCTCTGGCTGAACCGCCGCGACGGCACCTTCCGCGACGAGGCGCCGCTCGCCGGCGTCGCCGTCAACCGGGCCGGCCGCGCCGAGGGGAGCATGGGAGTCGACGCCGGCGACTTCGACGCCGACGGCGACGAGGACCTCTTCGTCGCCAACCTGACCGGCGAGACCAACACGCTCTACGTCAACGACGGCGGCGGCCTCTTCGAGGACCGCACGGTCGAGAGCGGCCTCGCGCAAGGCAGCGTCCCCTTCACCGCCTTCGGCACCTCCTGGCTCGACTACGACAACGACGGCTGGCTCGACCTCTTCATCGCCAACGGCGCGGTGCGCATCCAGGAGCCGCTCGCCCGCGCCGGCGATCCTTTCCCGCTGGCGCAGACGAACCAGCTCTACCGCGGCCTCGGCCGCGACGCCGCCGGCCGCGTCCGCTTCGCCGAGGTCACCGACCAGGCCGGCGCCGTCTTCCGTCTCCCCACGGTCGGCCGCGGCGCCGCCTTCGGCGACGTCGACAATGACGGCGACACCGACGTCCTCGTCCTCAACAACAACGGCCCCGCGCGCCTGCTCCTGAACCAGCTCGGCTCGACCCGCCCCTGGCTCGGCCTGCGCCTCCTCGACAGGAACGGCCGCGACGCCCTCGGCGCGCGCGTCGAGATCGTCCGTGCCGGCGCCCCGACTCTGCTCCGCCGCGCCCACGCCGACGGCAGCTACGCCTCCGCCAGCGACCCCCGCGTCCTCGTCGGCCTGGGCGAGTCCTCGCAGGTCACCACCGTCCGCGTCCGCTGGCCCGACGGCACCGCCGAGTCCTTTTCCCCACCTCCCCTTCGCCGCTACACCACCCTCCGCCAAGGCAGCGCCCGAGAAAGGCTCCAGGTAAAGAAAGAAGGAGAGCTCAGGTGAACGAAGCGGTCGCTGCTCTGTTGCTCGCGCTTGCCGTCCCGATTCCCGGCAGCGCGCAGGGGAGCCTCTCGGCCCCCACACCGGACCCCTCGACGTCACGCCTCGCGCCAGCGGCCGCGGCGCCGCAGGCGCCAGAAAATCGGCCGATTCCGCACCCCGACCTCGCCGGCCTCGAGCCCGCCGTCGCCGACCGTCTTCGCGAAGGCCGCGCTCTCGTCGACTCTCTCGTCGCCGCCCCCGGCGCCGCCCCCGGCGAGCTCGCCGACGCCTTCGGCGAGCTCGGCCGCCTCTATCACGCCCATGCCTTCGACCAGCCCGCCCTCGCCGCCTACTGGAACGCCGGCCAGCTCGCCCCCGGCGACTCTCGCTGGCCCTACTACTACGGCCGCCTCGAGCAGGCCGCCGGCCGCCACGCCGAGGCCGCGGCGGCGTACGCCCGGTCGCTCCAGCTCCGGCCCAACTACGCCCCGGCCCTCGTCCACCTCGGGGAGGCCCTTCTCGCCCAGGACCGCGCCGACGAGGCCGAGACGCAGTTCAGCGCCGCCCTCGCCGCCGAGTCCGGCAGCGCGGCGGCGCGCGCCGGGCTCGGCCAGGTCGCGCTCTCGCGCCGCCGGTACCGCGAGGCGGCCGAGCACCTGGAAGCGGCGCTGGCGGCGGCGCCCGCGGCGAACGCCCTCCATCACCCGCTGGCCCTCGCCTACCGCGGCCTCGGCGAGACGGAGAAGGCGCGCGAGCACCTGGCGCTCGCCGGCGCGGTCGGCGTCGCGCCGGCCGACCCGCTGACCGACGAGCTGCAACAGGTCGGGACCGGCGAGCGCTGGCACCTGCTGCGCGGGCGGGTCGCCTTCCGTGTCGGGCGCTACGCCGACGCCGCGGCGGAGTTCCGCGCCGCCGTCGCCGCAAGCCCCGACAGCGCCGCGGCGCGCATCGACCTCGGGGCCGCCCTGGCGCTGGCCGGCGACCGGCGCGGCGCGGTCGAGCAGCTCCGCGAGGCCGTGCGCCTGGCGCCCGGCAACGCCAACGCGCACTACAACCTCGGCACGCTGCTGGTCGAGGAGGGGGCGGTGGACGAAGGCGCCCGCGAGCTCGCGGCGGCGGTGGCGGCGGATCCCGGCGACGCCCTGGCCCACAACAGGCTGGCCCACCTGCTCGAGCGCCGGGGAGACCTGGAGCAGGCCCTCCATCACTACACCGAGGCGGTCGAGCATCTCCCGGGTGACGAGCAGGCGGCGCTCGACGAGGTGAATCTCCTCGTCCGGCTGGAGCGCTTCGCGCCGGCGCGGGCGCGGCTCGAGGAGGCGCGGACGCGGCTGCCGGAGAGCGGGCGGCTGGCGCACGCCCTGGCGCGGCTTCTCGCCGCCTCACCCGACCCGGCGTTGCGCGACGGCGCGCGGGCGCTCGAGCTGGCGCTCCTGGTCGACGCGGCGCGGCCCGAGGCCGGCTCGGCGGCCACCGTCGCCCTGGCCCTCGCCGAGCTCGGCCGCTGTCAGGAAGCGGCCACCTGGCAGCGGCGGGCGCTCGACGCCGCGCGCCGCGAGGGCCCGGCGGCGCGGCTCGCGGATCTCGAGCAGACGCTCGCCGGGTACGAGCGGGGCGCCCCCTGCCGTCCACCGGTCGCGGCGGCCACAGACTGAAGCCGGTCGGGGCGGGATCTGTCCCGTTCGCCTGCTCTCGCGATACCTCTGTCTTCAGAGGCCCTGACACTCTAGAGAGACTTTCCTTCCTAAGGCGCATTCCTAGCGCGCGCGGTCCCGCGATGCGGAGGGGACCGGAACCGTCGCGAGCCGCTTCCTTACGGCAGCCCGCCGCTCGTCCCGCTGCGGACCTGCCGCAATCAAACTGGGACGGCTCCGGCGCCCGCCGGGGCATTCGAGGAGGAGGTGGACGTGCGTCCGACGAAGCGTGCTGTCGGCAGGGCGGTGGGCATCCTCGGTCTTGTGGGGCTCCTGGCCGGCAACCTGGCCTCGGGCCTCGAGCCCAAGGAGCCGGGTGGGGCCTACCTGGACCAGAAGGAGTTCTTCAAGCCGGAGCTCTACATCAGCAGCTCCCACGCGCGGGTGGAGGAGGTGCTCTCGACCCTTCCCAACCGGGTGGCGTGGGAGAACTTCCAGCGCGCCCGCGAGCAGGCGGGGCAGGGGAGGGTCGAGGCGTTCGTGGATCCGCGCTCCGGCGCCGCCACCAACCTGCTCGGCCCGTTCCCGGTCATCCCCGGTCGCGGCGTGGGCAACGAGGTCACCTTGGAGGAGGTCGGCGCGAAGCTCGGCCGCTCCGTCGCCAGAATCGACGTCCAGACGGTCGGCGATGTGGTCCGCGCCTTCGTCCGCGAGCAGCGCGGCGTGCTGGCCATCGACGTCGACCAGCTCGGCGCCGACCGCGTGACCGAGGTCGCCCCCGAGTACTGGCAGGTCAGTATTCCCCAGATCTACAAGGGCGTGCCCGTGCGCTACGGCCGCCTCGCGGCGACGATCAAGCAGGGCAACCTGCTGCTGGTCGGGACCGAGACCTGGGGCGACGTCCGCGGCATGAGCACCAAGCCGAAGCTGAGCGCCGAGGAGGCGCTCGCGGCCGGCTTCGCCTACGCCGGCGGCGGCTCGGCGCTCGACGAGATGGTGCTCCAGCCGGGGCTCGAGATCGTCCCGGTGGCGCCGCCGGAGCACGAGACCGGCAACGGCTACGGCGGTCCGGTCGGCGCCGGCTACGAGCACCGGCTGGTGTGGAGCTTCGCCTTCCGGCGGCCGCCGGAGGACGCCACCTGGGAGGTGCTCGTCGACGCCCACGACGGCGAGGTGCTGGCGTTCCAGGACGCCAACCAGTACGTCAACCACTCGATCACCGGCGGCGTCTACCCGCTGACCGACACCGGCATTTGCCCGACGCCGCAGACCTGCGGCACCATGCAGAGCGGCTGGCCGATGCCCTTCGCCGACACCGGCCTCGCGTCGCCCAACAACTTCACCAACAGCGGCGGCATCTTCGACTGGACGAGCGGCACCACCACGACGACCCTGACCGGCCGCTTCGTCGACATCGTCGACACCTGCGGCGCGGTCACCAACAGCTCGACCACCGGCTCGATCAACCTCGGCGGCAGCAACAACCAGCACGACTGCACGACCGGCGGCGGCGGGGCGGGCAACACCCCGGCCTCGCGCTCGGCGGTCTACGAGGTCAACAAGCTGGCCGAGCAGGCGCGCGGGTGGCTGCCGACCAACACCTGGCTCAACGCCCGCCTGACCACCAACGTCAACCTCACCCAGACCTGCAACGCCTTCTGGAACGGCAGCTCGATCAACTTCTACCGCTCCGGCGGCGGCTGCCGCAACACCGGCGAGATCGCCGCGGTCTTCGATCACGAGTGGGGGCACGGCATGGACGACAACGATGCCGCCGGCGCGCTCTCGAACTCGAGCGAGGGCTACGCCGACATCGCCAGCATCTACCGTCTGCAGGCCTCCTGCGTCGGCCACGGTTTCTTCCAGACGATCGACGACGGCTGCGGCATGACCGCCGACGGCACCGGTTTCAACACCAACGAGGCGCAGCAGGGAGCGGCCCACTGCGACACCGACTGCTCCGGCGTGCGCGACGCCGACTACTTGAAGCACACGCCGAACACGCCGGACACGGCGCTCGGGTACGTCTGCACCTCCTGCCTCACCGGCACCGGCCCCTGCGGCCGGCAGGTGCACTGCGCGGCGGCGCCGACTCGCCAGGCGGCCTGGGACCTGGTGGCGCGCGACCTCCAGCAGGCGCCCTTCAGCCTCGACAGCCAGACCGCCTTCATCATCGGCAACCGGCTCTTCTACACCGGCAGCGGCAACATCGGCGCCTGGCACGCCTGCACCTGCGGCAGCTCGTCGTCCGGTTGCGGCTCGACCAACGGCTACATGCAGTGGCTGACCGCCGATGACGACAACGGCAACTTGAACGACGGCACGCCGCACATGACGGCGATCTTCAACGCCTTCAACCGGCACGGCATCGCCTGCGCGACGCCGACGGCGCAGAACAGCGGCTGCGCCTCCGGGCCGAGCGCCGCGGCGACCCTTTCCGGCACCGCCGGCGCCTACCAATCGTCGCTGTCGTGGAACTCGGTCGCCGGGGCCACCCGCTACTGGGGTGTTCCGCACCGAGGGGCACGCCGGCTGCGACTTCGGCAAGACCAAGATCGGCGAGACCACGGGCCTGTCCTTCACCGACAGCCAGGTCGCGGCGGGGCGGAACTACTACTACAACGTGGTCGCGGCGGGAGCGTCCAACGCCTGCCACGGCCGCGCCAGCAACTGCGTCACCGTCACCCCGACGGCCGGCACGCCCACGCCGGACTTCAGCATCTCCTGCAGCCCGTCGAGCCTGACCGTCACCCAGGGAGGCAGCACCACCAGCACCTGCACGGTCACCTCGATCAACGGCTTTGCGAGCGCCGTCAGCCTCTCCTGCGCCAACCTGCCGTCGGGCTCCTCCTGCAGCTTCAGCCCGGCCTCGGTGACGCCGCCCGCCAACGGCACCGCCAACAGCACGCTGACAGTCTCGGCGACGGCCACGGCGGCCACCGGTACCTTCACCATCCAGGCGCAGGGGACGAGCGGCGCGACGACGCGCAGCACCAACCTGTCGCTGACGGTCAACCCGACCGGCGGCGGCGGCGCACAGACGGCGGTCTTCGACGCCGTCCTGCAAGCGCCGAAGTGCGCGACGGTGGGGATCTCCTGCGACTCGGGCGCGACGCTGCTCAACGGCCGCGACACCATCAGCGGCGGCGCCGAGCCCAATCAGCCCAACACCATCAACGACTCCTGCGCCGACGGCACCTCGGGCACCTTCCACGGCGACGAGTCGAACGATCGCCTGAAGGTCTCGACCACCGACGGCACCAACTTCGCTCCGGGCAAGACCGTGCGCATCGACGCCACGGTCTGGGTGTGGACCGGCGGGCCGACCAGCGACCACCTCGACCTCTACTTCGCGGCCAACGCCAACAGCCCGAGCTGGACCTTCCTCACCACCATCAACCCGACCGCGGCGCAGGGCGGCGCGCAGACCTTCAGCGCCACCTACACGCTGCCCTCGGGCGCCCTGCAGGCGGTGCGGGCGCGCTTCCGTTACCAGGGGAGCGCCTCCTCCTGCACCACGGGGTCGTTCGACGACCACGACGACCTGGTCTTCGCCGTCAGCAGCCCGCCGGTGACGACGGTCTTCTTCGACGACTTCGAGACCAGCCAGGGGTGGACAACGAATCCGAGCGGCACCGACACGGCGACCACCGGGCAGTGGGCGCGCGCCGACCCGGCGCAGACCGACTCGAGCGGCCCGAAGCAGCTCGGGACGACGGTCAGCGGCGTCAACGACCTGGTGACCGGCCCGCTGGCCGGAGCCTCGGCCGGCGAGCACGACATCGACGGCGGCACGACCTCGATCCGCTCGCCCGCCATCACCCTGCCGTCGACCGGCACGCTGACGCTGTCGTTCAGCTACTACCTGGCCCACGGCACCAACTCCTCGACCGCCGACTTCCTGCGCGTCAGCATCGTGGGCGCGACGACGCAGCAGGTCTTCCAGGAGCTCGGCGGTACCGAGGACGACGACGCCGTCTGGGCCGCCACCTCCGCCACCATCAGCTCCTTCGCGGGGCAGACCGTCCGCATCCTCATCGAGGCCGCGGACGCCTCGACCGCGAGCCTGGTGGAGGCGGCGGTGGACGACGTGAGAATCACGCAGCAGTAGAGGAGTAGACCCTCAGCAGCCGCAGTAACCCGCGGGGGCGCGCGAGCGCCCCCGCCGTTCCCTCGACGTCCCCGCGCGCCGATCGCGAGCGCCCGCGCCGCGTACCGGGAAGGGAAGGCCGTTCCCCGAACGGGGACAGGGGTGGGCTTTGCGGTACACCGCCGGTCGTGAACGGGGCGGCGCCGTTCGCGATCGTCCCGACGCTGCTCCGCAACGTCCCCGGCGTGCCGCGGGCAGGTACGGCGGCGTCGGGAATTGGGGCAGGGCCCGTAGCGGTCGGGACACGCGTGGTCGCGAGAGTCCCCGGCACGGTTGCGACAGTCCCCGCACCCGCCGCCAATGGGGACCGCCCGTTCCCCATCCCCATGCGTCCCTGCCCCTGCCCCAAGGACCAACGGCGCTGCCCCAATTCCGAACGACGCTGCCCCAATGAGGGAGGGCGCTTCCCCGGCTCGCAATGGTGCGGGGCTTCTTCCGATCGGCCGCGGGGTGACTCCGCAGGGCGCCGGGCCATTCGCCCACGCCGCGTCCCCTCCGCGCAACGGCGCGGGGCGATTCGCGAATGCCGCGGGGACTCTTCGCCGCGGCGCTTCCCCTCGTCGTGACGACGCGGGGCCTCTCGCCCACGCCGCGCGCCCGCTTCGCCGCGGCGGTTCCCCGGCTCACGGCGGCTCGGGGTCATTGCACAACGGCCCCGCCCCAACGCCGAACGGCTCGAGCCGTGAGCTCCTCGCCGCCGGCGCAGTCGCTCACTCGCTCCGCAGCACCCGCGCCGGGTCGGTGGCGCTCGCCGCCCGCGCCGGGACCAGGTTCGCCGCGAGGCCGACGGCGGCGAGGAGCGCGGCCGTAGTGGCGAAGGTCAGCGGGTCGAGCGGGCTGACGCCGAAGAGCATGTTGGCGACCAGCCGCGTGGCGCCCGAGGTCAGCAACAGCCCCACCACGAGCCCTGCGCCCACCACGATCAGCCCGCGCCGCACGACGAGAGCCAGCACGTCGGCGCGGCGGGCGCCGAGCGCCATGCGGATGCCGATCTCGCGGGCACGGAGCTGCACCGCGTAGGCCATGACACCGTAGATCCCGACCGCGGCCAGCACCAGCGCCAGGACGCCGAAGAGCGCGAGGAGGGCGGCGCCCATGCGCGGCGCCCAGAGCGAGTTGGCGAGGACGTCGTCGATCGTCGTCGCGCCGACCAGCGGCAGCGTGCGGTCGAGCGCGCGCAGCTCGCGCTGCATCTGGCCGAGCACCGGGCCCGGGTCGCCCGCCGCTCGTACCAGCAGGGTGACGCCCGAGGAGTGGCGCTGGTAGAGCGTCTGGTAGATGTAGGGCTGCGGGTCCTCGCCGAGGAAGTTGTACTTCATGTCGGGGGCCACGCCGACCACCTCGACGCTGTAATCGTCGCCGAAGAAGCGGAACCGCTTGCCGAGCGGGTCCTCGCCCGGCCAGTAGGTCTTGGCCATGGTTTCGTTGACGATCACCACCTTGGGCGCGTCCGCGCGGTCGCCCGGCAGGAAGTCGCGGCCGCGCCTGAGCGGCACTCCCAGGGCATCGAAGTAGCCGAGCCCGACGGCGTTGACCTGGACGAAGCGGCCGTCGGTCGCGCTCTCTTGCCCTTCGCGGAACACGGTGCGCGCCATCGTCCCCTGCATCGGCCCACCCTGCGCCACCACCGCCGCCTCGACTCCCGGCACCGAGCGCGCGCGCTCGAGCGCCCGCTCCCAGAACTGCTCGGCGCGCCGCTGACCGTAGCCCTGCATGCCGACGTCGAAGGACACCATAGCCAGCGGCCTCGGATCGAAGCCGGGGTCGATCTTCTGCGCCGCGGCGAGGCTGCGGACGAAGAGGCCCGCGCCGATCAGGGCGACCAGCGACAGCGCCACCTGCACCGCCACCAGCAGCTCGCGGAAGCCCACCCGCCGCCCGCGCGCCGCGCTCGGGTCGGTCGCCGCGTCCTTGACCGCGGAGACGAGATTGGGGCGGCTCGCCTGGAGCGCCGGGGCGAGGCCGAAGAGGAGGCCGGTCAGCACCGACACGCCGAGGGTGAAGCCGAGCACGCGCCAGTCGAGCGGGAGGTCGAGGCCGATGTTGATCGGGAGCGGCAGGTTGGGGAGGAAGGCGAGCAGCGCGCGCCGTGCCCAGAGCGCCACCAGCAGCCCGCCGGCGCCGCCGCAGAGGGCGAGCACCAGGCTCTCGGTCAGGAGCTGGCGGACCAGGCGCGCCCGCCCGGCGCCGATCGAGAGCCGGATCGCGATCTCCCGGCGCCGGGCGCTGGCGCGGGCGAGCAGCAGGTTGGCGACGTTGGCGCAGGCGATGAGCAGCACCAGCGCGACGACGCTCATCAGCAGGGTCATCGCCGCCACCACGCCGCCGCGGAAGCCGGGGTTGATCGTCGCCTCAGCGAAGCGCACGAGCTGCACCGTCCGGTCCTGGTTGTCCTTGGGATAGGTCTGCTGCAGCCGCTTGCCGATGCCCTCGAGCTCAGCCCGCGCCGCCTCGAACGTCACCCCGGGCTGCAAGCGGCCGATCGAGAAGATGAACAGGCCGCGCCGCTCGTTGTACCAGTTCATCGAGTCGCCGGGGCGGAACAGGCGGTTCATCGCCATCGGCACCCAGAGCGCCGGCTGCACGCCGACGTCGGTGCCCTTGAAGCTGGCGGGCGCGACGCCGATGACGGTGAACGGCTGGCTGTTGACCAGGATCTTGCGCCCCGGCGCGTCGGCCGCGCCGCCCAGCTTCTCCAGCCAGAAGCGGTGGCTGACCACCGCCACCGGATGGGCGCCGGGCACGCCGTTCTCCTCGGGCGTGAAGGCGCGGCCGAGGACGGGCTCGATGCCGAGGGTGCGGAAGTAGTTGTCCGACACCATCTGGCCGACGACCAGCTCGCCCTCCCCCGCCCCCGTGGCGACGCTCATCCCCGTCCAGTCGTAGCCCATCATCTCCGCGAAGACCTGGTTCTGCTCGCGATAGTCCTTCCAGTTGAGGTGCGAGAGCGGGGCGAAGCCGGGGTTGCGCTCGTCCTTGGTGAAGAGCGAGACGAGCCGGTCCGGCTCCGCGACCGCCAGCGGGCGGAAGAGCAGGGCGTTGACGACGCTGAAAATCGTGGCGTTGGCGCCGATGCCGAGCGCCAGCGAGAGGATCGCCGCCGCGCTCAGCACCGGGCGCTGCAGCAGCATGCGGGCGCCGAAGCGGAGGTCCTGCAGGAAGTTGGTCATGGCGTGGCTCCCCGGACCCCATCTCCTACGCCATCAAGGGCGCCGAGTTTCAGGGGCCGTCGAGCACCGCCCGCACCGCCCGCCCGAACTCCTCGGCCGAGAAGGGCTTCTGCAGGAAGGTCGCGGGCTCGTCCGCCGCCGCCTCTCCCTCGCGCCCCGACATGAGGAGCACCCGCGTCGCCGGACGCAGCGCGCGGAGCCGGGTCGCCAGCTCGCGCCCGTTCATCTCGGGCATGCTGACGTCGGTGAGGAGCAGGTCGAGCGGCCCGCTGTGGCGCTCGGCCATCGCCAGTCCCTCCCGCCCAGAGCCGGCGACCAGCGCCCGGTAGCCGAGGCTCTGCAGCAGCTCGACCACGACCTCTCGCACCACCGGCTCGTCCTCGACCACCAGCACGGTTTCGCTGCCGCGGGCGGCGGCGGCCGGACCCTCCGCCGTCTCGAACTCGCCCTCCGCGTCCACCTCGGGCAGGTAGATGCTGAAGCGCGCGCCTTCGCCGGGCGCGCTGTCGACGGCGATGTGGCCGCCGCTCTGCTTGACGATGCCGTAGGCCGTCGAGAGCCCGAGGCCGGTCCCTTCGCCGTGCTGGCGGGTGGTGAAAAAGGGCTCGAAGACGCGCGCCTGGGTCGCGGCGTCCATCCCGGTGCCGGTGTCGGCGACGGTGAGCAGCACGTAGCGCCCGGCGGGCAGGTCGCCGTGCGGCGGCCGCTCGCCCGGCCGCACCTCGAGCGGCGCCGTGCGCAGCGTCAGGCGCCCCCCGTGCGGCATGGAGTGGCGCGCGTTGACCGCCATGTTGAGCAGGATGTGCTCCATCCGTCCGGGGTCGATGCGCACCTTGCCCAGCCGCGGGTGGAGCTCGGTCTCGAGCCTCACGTCGTCGCCGATCAGCCGGCGCAGCATTTTCTCGATGGAGCTCACGACGTCGTTGAGGTCGACCACCTCCGCCTCCATCGGCTGGCGGCGCGCGAAGGTGAGGAGGTCGCGGGTGAGGGTGGCGGCCTTCCGCCCGGCCTCGTAGATGGCGTTGAGGCGGGGGCCGAGCGCGGCGTCGTCGCCATGCTCGGAGAGCAGGAGGTCGGTGTAGCCGAGGATGACCAGCAGGCAGTTGTTGAAGTCGTGAGCGACTCCCGAGGCGAGGCGGCCGATGGCCTCCATCTTCTGCGCGTGCAGGAGCTGCAGGTGGCTGCGCCGGGTCTCCTCCTCGGCCGCCTTGCGCTGCGCGATCTCCTGCTGCGCCTGCTCGTAGAGGCGGATGTTCTCCACCATCGACGCGATCTGGTTGGCGACCGTCGCCAGCAGCTGGATGTCGCCCGCCGGGTAGTAGTCGTCGGGATCGCGCCGCCCGAGCAGCCAGGCGCCGATCACCTCGCCCTGGACGGCGATCGGCAGCATCAGCCGCACCCAGGCGAAGCGCTCCGCCGGCAGGGCCCGGGCCGGCGGCAGGTACGAGCCGGCGCGGGCGAGCAGCCCGCGCACGGCGGCGGCGCCGGGAGGCCCCTCGCCCGCGGGCGCCGCCTGCTCGTAGAGCACGGTGACGGTCTCGCCCTCGAACAGGTAGAGAGCCGACTGGCGGATGAGCAGGGTGGGCATGATCTCGTCGCGGACCGCTCGCGCCAGACTCACGCGGTCGAAGGCGGCGGGGATGCGGGCGGCGACCAGCTCCACGACCGCCGCGTGCGTGTGCCTGATGCCGAAGACGCGCCGGTCGACCAGCGCCTGGAAGCGTGTCCTCAAGGCCGGCGCGGCGGCGACCAGCGTCACCGAGAGGAAGAGCATCACGATGGAGAAGCGGTGGCGGAGGTAGACGAGGGTCACCACGTAGAGCGGCACGGTGAGCGCGAGGAACCCGAACATGCCGAGCAGCCGGTTGGCGCGGAACTCGAGCGCCGACAGGCGGTGCTTGTAGATGGCGTAGAGGTAGCTGAGCGGCAGCATGGGGATTGCGAGCAGCGTCACCGCGAGGACCGACATCCCGAGCAGACCGCCGCCGGCCGCCAGCAGGTCGCGCTTCGTCACCAGCGGCAGCACGACGAACGAGAGGAACACCGGGGCGAAGCTCACGGCGACACCGAAGGCCATGATGCGGCTGGCCACCCGGTCGGCGGCGGTGGCCGGCAGCAGCAGGCGCAGCCCGAGGAGGGCGAGCGAGAGAGTCACCCCGGCGGCGAAGGAGAGCACGTAGAGGTACTCGAGGTCGGCGAGCAGGCCCTTGGCGTCGAGCGCCACCAGCAGGAGCGACACGGCGTAGAGCGGCGCCAGCAGCGCCCAGCGCCGGCGGCCGAGGAGCGGCGACGGCAGCAGGAGATGGAGGTGGACGGCGACCGGCAGGAACAGCCACACGACGACATGGAACACGACCGCCGCGCCGTCGGCATGGCGCCCCGACGCCAGACCCGAGGCGAGCATCGAGGCGGTGACGTAGCTGAACAGCACCAGCGCCAGCCAGCGCTCGTCGCGCGGGCGCAGGAAGACCACGAGCGTCGTTCCCATGAGCCAGAAGGTCAGCGGCAGCAGGCCGATGAGCAGCGCCTGCGCCAGCGGCGGTCCGAGCTCGGTGCGCAGCCGCACCGCGAGCCTCTGCGGCGTGCCGTCGCGCAGCAGCCGCAGCTCGGCGCGGCCGTCGCCGGCGAACGGCGCCAGCAGCTCGAGGCTGCGGTCGCGGCGGAACTGCTCGAGCGTCAAGTCGTCGATCGCCAGCACCCGGTCGCCCACCTGCGGGCAGGACTCTGCGGGCGGGCAGCGATCGACGTCGATCACCTGCCAGGTGGAAGGCATCAGCGTGAAGCCGGCATCGGGGATCTCCGAGGCGGCGGCGTAATAGAGCGAGGCCGCCAATACGACCAGCGACACGGCCACCCATGCGAGGTCGCCGCCCTCCGGCGCGAGCCGCCCGCGACGCACCATCCCGGCCGCCTCAACCCTCGGCAAGCACTGCGGCCGCGTCGGCGCCGGCCCGCGCGAGCAGTTGCTCGAGCGGCTGGTGCTGCAGGGCCAGGAGCTCCCGCAGGGGCGTCGGGTCGACGACGGGCGCCGCCGCAAGCAGCGCACGGCTCTCCCGCGCCAGCGCCACCAATCGGTAGGCGCAATAGGCCACGGCGCCGCTGCGGGCCAGGATCTCCTGGGCGGCGGCGAGGGCCGATGGCTCGCCGGCCCTCGCCGCCAGCGCGGCGAAGGCCTCACGCTCGGGGTGGTCGGCGACGCTGGCGTAGAGGAGCGCGAGATTGCCGCGGCAGCGGGTCCAGTCGGCGCTCGCCGGCACGGCGAGGGCGTCGGCGAGGTCGTCGCTCACCTGGATGAAGCGTCCCATCGCGGCGCCGAGTCGCCCGAGGGCCGCGACGGTGGGCGGGGCGCCGCCGCCGAGGAGGGCGCCGAGCTCGAGTGCCGCGGCGAAGAGCGGCGGCGCTTTCGCGCCGACCACCCGCCAGTACTCCTCTTCGTCCGCCGGCTCACCGGCGTCGAGGTCCTGCCCGCGCGCGGTCGCGAGCATCATCCGTGCGAAGCAGCCTTGGAGCGCGGCGTGGATCGCCGCCGCGGCCGGCGCGCCGTCGAGCAGCACGTGGCCCGCCGCCTGGAAGGCGCAGGCGAGGTTCGCGGCGCGGGCCTGCCCGATGCGCCGATAATCACCCTGCGGGTCCTCGTCGAGCAGGTCGTCGATGAGGTGGATGCTGGTGAACGCGCAGAAGACGGCGGCGGCGCCGGGCTGCGCCTGCTCCGCGCTGCCGCCGACCGCCCGGCAGCCGGCCACCGGATACTCCCACGCCGAGCGGCCCGCGCAATGCACGGCGCGCTCGGCGTAGGTGATCGCCTCCGGCCACGCCGCCATCTCGGGCAGCGCGCGAAGCCGCTCGACGATGAGATTGAACCTCACTCGGCCGGGTCCCAGACCGGCCAGCTCGGAGGGATCGGATCGAACAGCGCGCCGTCGAGCCGGCAAAGCGTGCGCAGCGCGTCGAGCAGGTGGTCGCGAGCGGACGAAGTGAGGCGGGCGTGGAAGCTGGCGATGGTCAAGGGCATGAGCATGGTCTCCTGTCGAGGGGATGCGCTCCCCTCGGGTTGGTTGGACTACTTATAAGACGATTGCGTAAACACGATACTCGACATTCGGCGGAGTTTGGAGGGGGCAGCTTGGCTGATCCTTAATCGTTGTAGGACGTCTCCCGACAGCCGAACGACCGCTTCGCCGACACGTCGGCGCGAGCTCCCACCCTGTAGACTCCCCGCGCCACGAACGACGAGGAGGCGCGGCCCATGACCATCCGTCCCTCTACCCTGCGGCGGCTCGCTCTCGCGGCGGCCGCGCCGGCGGTGCTCGTCGCCGCCCTCGCCGGCCGGCCGGGCGCCGCCCGCACCGCCAAGCCGGTGCTCCATGCGCGCCATTGGCTGGCGATCACCGGCAAGCCGCTCGCCGCCACCGCCGGGGCGATGATGTTCCAGAAGGGAGGCAACGCCGTCGACGCGGCGGCCGCGATGCTCGCCGCGACCTGCACGATGTGGGACACGCTGGGATGGGGGGGCGAGACCCAGGCCCTGATCTGGGACCCCCGAGCGCGCAAGGTGATCGCGCTCAACGCCCTCGGCGTCGCCCCGACCGGCGCCACGCCCGAGTTCTACCGCGGCCAGGGCATGCAGTACCCGCCGGAGTTCGGGCCGCTGGCCGCGGTGACTCCGGGCACTCCCGGCGGGCTCCTCGTCATGCTCGCCGAATACGGCCGCCTGTCGCTCGCCGACGTGCTGGCGCCGGCCATCCAGATGGCCGACGGCTTCCCCATCGAGCGCCAGCTCGCCGACCGCATCGAGGCCGAGAAGGCGCGCTTGCAGGAGTGGCCGGCCTCGCGCGCGGCCTTCCTGCCGCACCTCGGGCAGCCGCGCGAGGCGCCACGGGCGGGCGAGATCTTCCGCCAGCCCGACCTCGCGGCAACCCTGCGCAAGCTGGTCGAGGCCGAGCGGGCCGCGCTCGCCGCGGGCAAGACGCGGAAGGAGGCGATCCAGGCGGCCTACGACCGCTTCTACGAGGGAGACGTCGCCGCGGAGCTGGTGCGCGGCACGCGCGAGCAGGGCGGCCTCATCACCCGCGACGACCTGGCGCGCTGGCAGGTGCGGATCGAGGAGCCGGTGAGCACGAGCTACAAGGGCGTCGAGGTCTACAAGCTCACCACCTGGACGCAGGGGCCGGCGCTGCTCCAGGCCTTGAACATCCTCGAGCCGCTCGAGCTGCGCGACATGGGCCTCAACAGCGCGCGCTACATCCACACGCTCTACCAGGCGATGAGCTTGGCCTTCGCCGACCGCGACTTCTACTACGGCGATCCCTACGCGCCGCCCGAGGAGCCGGTGCGCGGGCTGCTGTCGAAGCCGTACGCCGAGGCGCGGCGCAAGACGATCGATTGGGAGAGGAACGACCCGGCGGTCAGGCCCGGCGACCCCTTCCCGTTCGAGGGTAAGAAGAACCCCTACCTCGATCTGCTCGAGGTGTGGGGGACGCCGGCGGCCAAGGGCTGGACGCAGCCGCACCATGCCCAAGGCGCGAAGGCTTTCGCGCCGTTCCGATCAACGCCAGGCGCGCTTTCCGTTGCGCGACCAGCGCGACGGGCGCCGCAGACGGGCTTCGACGAGGCCTTCCGCGCCGGCACCACCTCGGTCATGGCGGCCGACGAGGAAGGGTGGGTGGTCTCGATGACGCCGAGCGGCGGCTGGGTGCCCGCCTTCGTCGCCGGCCGGACCGGCGTCGGCCTCTCGCAGCGCATGCAGAGCTTCGTCCTCGACCCGGCGGAGAACCCCTTCAACGTCCTCGCCCCCGGCAAGCGCCCGCGCGTCACGCTGACCCCGAGCCTCGCGGTGAAGAACGGCCGTCCCTGGCTCGCCTTCGCCGTCCAGGGCGGCGACACCCAGGACCAGAACCTCCTCCAGTTCTTCCTCGACGTCGTCGAGTTCGGGATGACCGTGCAGGAGGCGGCCGAGGGCCCCAACATCACCAGTTACCAGATGCGCAGCTCCTTCGGCGAGCACGAGGCGCAGCCCGGGCGCATCACGGTGCACGCGAGCACCCCGCCGTGGGTGCGCGCCGAGCTGCAGCGCATGGGGTACAAGGTCGAGGTCGACGAGCGCACCTCCGGCCCGATCAACGCCATCCTCCTCGACCACGAGCACGGCACGATGTGGGGCGGCTCCTCCGACTTCGGCGAGGACTACGGGATCGGGTGGTGATGGCCGGGGGCTTGGCTACCGCCTTGGAGTTGGGTGGGAGACGCGGTGCTACACTTGCGGACGGAGTGGCGAAGATGTCGACGGTCGCGACAGGGAAGCTGACCGCGGACGAGTTCTTGGCTCTCGCTCCGCGCTACGGCAAGTCCGAGTTGATCCGGGGGGAGGTGGTCCGGCTGACTCCGGCGGGCTGGGGGCATGGGGTCGTGGCGATGCGCATCGGCGTCCAACTCGCCACCTTCGTCGACGCCCACGGACTCAGCCTGGTTTGCGCCGCCGAGACCGGCTTCGTGCTCTCTCGCAACCCGGACACCGTGCGTGCGCCCGACGCCGCCTTCGTCTCCCGCGAACGGCTCGGAGGCGCGACGCACGCCGAGAAGTTCCTGCCCTTCGCGCCCGACCTCGCGGTCGAGGTGGTCTCGCCGGACGACCGCCCCAAGGAGATCCAGGCCAAGGTTAGCGACTGGTTCGCCGCCGGCACCCGGGGGGTGTGGGTGCTCTATCCCGCCCAGGCCGCCGTGCACGTGCACCGATCGCCCACCGAAGTGCAGATCCTCCACCGCGCCGACGCCCTCACCGACGCCGAGCTCCTCCCCGGCTTCGCCTGCCCGCTCGCCGAGCTGTTTCGCTGACGCCACGCCGCCCGCGAAACTAAGTAGGACGCTACCGGCCTTTCGGTAGTGGGTCAGTTTCAAGTCCAAGACTCTGACCGGCTTAGGCGTGCGGCCGAAGCGGGGCTCCCGGGGCGATCGCGGGCTTGGAAGCGCCCCGGACATCAGCTCCCTGCTGGAGGCGGAAACGAGCATAGAATTGAGCGGTGGGTGGACCCCAGACCGAAGACCACCTGTTGAGGGTGACGCCTCTCACCTACGTCTTGGTCGTTGCTCTGGCCTTGGTCGTAGCGGTGTACTACTGGCCCGGCCGCGATGCGGCGCGCAACACTGCACACGAGCAAGCGGCGATTGAAACGATGGTGAAGGAAACCAACGATCAAGCCGCCTATCTCCAGAAGATAAAAGACGACACGAGGGCACTTCTCGATCCTCTCCAGCAGCTTCTAGAACTCGACAGACGCCTCGAAGCCGAGGGCCTTCCGCCACAGTCTGCGAAGGAATTTGTGGCGCACCTCGCCGATGCTAACGAGAAGCTGATTGCCTCCGGCGCAACGGAGTACATCGATACTTGCCAGCAGAAGGGAGAAGTCGAAAAGCACCTGCTTTACCAGGGCTTGCACGACCCGGTCCAAGCGCTCCCGGGCTGGACGCCGGACTGGCAAACCCGGTGCATAACGATCCTGCCGCCCGCGTCCCCTCCGGCACCCACATCGAATTAGGACACCACCCCATACGGCAATCGTCGTCGCCCTAGTGGAGGGCAACAGCATCCGGGCCAGGGCCCGCATGACCGGCGTGGCGAAGAACACGTTCGTCAAGCTCCTGGTGGAGCTGGGTGCGGCCCGTGAGGCGTACGCGGATGAGCACCTGCGGAACCTCCCCTGCAAGCGGCTGCAGGTGGATGAGATCTGGGCGTTCTGCTACGCGAAGGCGAAGAACGTGCCGGCCGAGAAGCAGGGCAAAGTTCGGGTACGGCGACGTGTGGCTCTTCGCCGCGATCGACGACGCCGACACGAAGCTCGTGCCGTCGTGGCTCGTGGGCTCCCGCGACGTTGGGTGCGCGACCGAGTTGATGCAGATCTGGAGGGCCGGCTGTCCGGCCGCGTGCAGATCACCACGGATGGGCTCAAGGCGTACATCTCGGCGGTAGAGGATGCGTTCGGCGGTGAGGTCGATTACGCTCAACTCCACAAGCTCGACGGCGCACCGGCCGAGGGGGAGCATCGCTACAGCCCGGGGAAAGACGCCGTGTCAGGCGGCAGACGTCGAGGCCCGGAAGTGGGGTATCGAGGAGATCGTCCGGCTCCTCCCGGATTCAAAATCTTGAAACTGACCCACTACCGGCCTTTCAGGTCTGTGGCTCTCGGGCCGCGGCATGTGTATGCTGGTCGATAAGGAGCACCGTATGGCACGCCATGTCCAATCCAAGCGCTTGCCGCGGCGCCTTCCCGTTTCCAAGGCGCGCGGCAGCCTCGGCGCTGTCCTTCGCCACCTACACGAGGACAAAGTTCCCGTAATCTTGGAACGCAACGGCGAGCCCATCGCCGTCATCTTGGACCTGGACGAATACGAGGACCGCACCGACCTGCACGACCCCGCGACCAAGGCCGCCATCGAGGAAAGCCGCCGGCAATACGAAGCGAACAAGGGCCGCCCGATCGAGGAGTTCTTTGCCGAGCTCGACCGTGAGCTCGTCGAGCCCTGAAACCTCTACGGCATGGCTTCGCGCTTTGCCGTCCTCAGCTCCCCCCGCTTCGAGCGCGACTTCCGCGCGCTGGCCAGGCGTCACCCCGAGCTTCTCTCTTTGCGCGAGCAGCTCCTCACGATCCTCAGCACCGACCCCACGAACCAGAGCCGCCGCCACGACATCGTGAAGCTGCGGGACGTCCGGCCGGGTGAGGGCCAGTATCGGCTCCGGCTGCGACGCTACCGCTTCCGCTACGACCTGTCCGGAGGCAGCGTCGAGCTCCATACCTGCCGCCTCCGGCGCGAGGACACCTATCGCTGAAGTGTGCGACGCCCATTTACAGCGAAGGTCACCAGTCACGAGCAGCGCCTCGTTCGCTGCGGGCCCACGATGGAGCGCGCCCTTGCCGTTGGCGAAGTACACTACGACGAGGAAGGTCTATCCGATGTCGCCCCGCCGCCCCCTCCGCGTCGTCCTCCTGAAGCCCAGCAAGTACGGGCTGGACGGCTGCGTCGAGCGCTTCCGCCGCGGGTTCATGCCCAACAGCACGCTGGCGCACCTGGCCGGGCTGACGCCGGCGGAGGTCGGCGGTGCGCCGTGCGAGATCGTGGCGGTCGACGAGTACGTCCACACGGACCTCTCCTATTTGCAGCTCCTGGCGCGCGACCCGGCGCGCCGCACGCTCCTCGCCTTGGTCGGCGTGCAGAGCCATCAGCTCCACCGCGCGCTCGACCTGGCGGCGCTGGCGCGCGGCCGCGGCGTCGAGGGGTGCGTGATCGGCGGGCCGCACGCGATGACCTGCGACACGACGGACCTCCAGGGGCGCGGCGTCGCCTTCGCGCTGGCCGAGGCGGAGCTCGTCTGGCCGGCGATCCTGCGCGACGCCGTGGCGGGTGAGCTGGCCCCGGTCTACGGCGACGACGGGCGCTGGGAGCGGGCGCTCGATCCGCCGCCGCTGCCGCCGCCGGCGCGGCGCGACCTGCGCCGCTACGCGGTGCGCCTGATGGGGATCTACCCGTCGCGGGGCTGCCCCTTCACCTGCAACTTCTGCTCGGTGATCAAGATCGCCGGCCGGCAGATGCGCAGCCAGCCGGTCGAGACGACGCTCGCGAGCCTGCGGGCGGCGGCGCGGGCGGGGGTGCAGTTCGTGATGTTCACCTCCGACAACTTCAACAAGATCCCGGAGGTGCGGCAGCTCCTCGAGGCGATGGTCGAGGAGCGCATCCGCCTGCCGTTCTTCGCCCAGTGCGACGCCCAGATCGAGCGCCAGCCGGAGCTCGTCGACCTCCTCGCCCGCGCCGGGTGCTTCCAGATGTTCGTCGGCGTCGAGTCGTTCAGCCGCGAGGCGCTGCGCGGCGCGCACAAGCTGCAGAACCGTCCCGAGCGCTACGCGGCGATCGTCGCCCTCTGCCGCGAGCACGGCATCACCAGCCACTTCTCGAACATCCTGGGCTTCCCGACCGACACCGAGGCGTCGATCGGCGAGCACTTCGCGACCCTGCGCGCGCTGGCGCCCGACCTCGCCTCCTTCTACGCCCTGACGCCGATCCCGGGCACCGAGCAGTACGACGACTTCCTGGCGGCGGGGCTGATCGACGAGACCAACCTCGACCGCTTCGACGGCACCTGCGTGACCTGGCGCCACCCGCACCTCGCGCCAGGCCGCTGGACCGACCTCCTCTACGGCTGCTATCGCGACTTCTACGGCGGGCGCGACGTCGGCGGCAAGCTCCTGCGCCTGGCGCGCGGGCGGCGCGACTTCCGCACCCGCGGCGCCCTGCTCGCGGTCTTCGGCTACTCCGTGCAGTCGCGCTGGAGCGCCGCGGTGCGCCAGCACCCGATGGCCGGCGGCACCGCGCGCGTGCGACGCGACCGGGTGGCCGACTACCTGCCGCTCCGCCGCCGCACCTTCGGCTTCGACCTGGCACCGCTGCCGGCGAGCCTCGCGCTCTCGCCCGCCGACGCCGAGCTCAACCGGCACGCCAAGCTGCCGGTCGTGGCATAGTGCGCGTGATGCGCAAAGCGCTGCTGGCGGCCGCCGTCCTCTTCCTCGCCTGCGCGGCGAAGGAGCGGGCGGCTCCTGAGGAGGCGGCGGAGGGTGTGGCGGGGGTCGGCTACGTGGGCGATGCCGCGTCGCAGGCGGCGCGGGCTCCTGCGGCTCCCTCCCCGGAGCCGCCGCCCACCGCCACCCCGACCAGCGCGCAGCAGCCGCCGGCTCCGGCGCGCGGCCCGCGCCGGCTCATCCGCACCGTCGACCTGGTGCTGCGCGTCGAGGACACCGAAGAGGTGGCCCGGCGGCTCCAGGCCCTGACCGCCGCCGCGGGCGGCTACGTCGCCGCCGCCGAGGCGCATCGTGAGGGCGGCCGGCTCCACTACAGCCTGACGCTCAAGGTCCCCGGCGAGCGTCTCGACGCGATGGTGGGGGAGATCCGGCGTCTCGCCGACGAGGTCGAGCGCGAGCAGCTCCAGACCCAGGACGTCACCGCGCAGTACGTCGACCTCGAGGCGCGTCTGAAGACCCTGCGCGCCACCGAGACCGAGCTCCGCGCCCTCCTCGCCGAGTCGCGCTCGCGCGGCCACAAGGCCGAGGACATCATGGCCATCTACCGCGAGCTGCTGGAGATCCGCACCGGCGTCGAGCAGGCGCAGGCGCAGCTCGCGGCGCTCTCCGAGTCGACCACCTACTCGACCGTCAACGTGACCCTTCGCCCGACCGAGGCCGCGACGCCGCTGACCGCCGCCGAGTGGAGCCCGCTCGACACCGTCCGCCGCAGCGCCCGCTCGCTCGTCCGCGCGCTCCAGGTGCTCGCCGACCTCGCGATCTTCCTGCTGCTCGTGGTCGCGCCCGTGCTCCTTTTGCTGGCGTTACCGCTGTGGGGGCTGCTGCGTCTGCTACGGCGCCGCCGCAAAGCAACCGGCGTTCCGTCGCCCTGACCCCTTAGCAGATGTCCCCCTCTCCCATGTGGGAGAGGGGAAAGGGGTGAGGGAGATCGGATCAATGCAGTAAAGGTGGATCGCGCCCCGAAGGGTCCGTCTTCAAAAACGAGAACGGGGCGGGCCTCAAGGCCCGCCCCGTTCGTCCCTGATCCAGCTCCTACCGGCAAGTCTTACTACTCGGGTTCCCCTTGCACTTGTTCGAGCAGCACTGGCTGTTCGCCGTGCAGCTCGCGCCCGCCGGCAGGCAGACGCCGGTGACCGTGAGCGCGATCGGCGTCGAGTGGTTGAGCGTGCCGCTCGTCCCCTGCACCTGGAAGGAGTAGGGGCCTGCCGCGACCGAGCCCGCCACCGACACTGTGAGCGTGCTGGCGGCGCTGCCGCCCGACGGCGGCGTCACCGGGTTGGGCACGAAGCCGCAGGTGACGCCCGCCGGCAGCCCGGTGCACGACAAGCTCACCGCGCTCGCGAAGGCGTTGACCGAGCTCACCGTGCAGGTGCTGGTGCCGCTGCCGCCTTGCGCGATGGTCAGGCTCGACGGGCTGCACGAGATGGTGAAGTCCGGCGCCGGCGGGCCCGACGCCGGCGTCACGGTGGCGCAGTTGCTGGCGACGCCGTAGCAGGCCGACGAGGTCCCCGCCGCCACCACGTTGTACGAGTACGGCCGGCCGTTGGCCACCTGGGTGTCGGTGAAGGAGGTGCCCGTCGTCTCGGCGATCAGCGTCTTGCCGAAGTCGCAGCCGGCGTGCCCCTCGGTGCGGAACACCCAGTAGCGGGTGGCCCCGGCGACCGCCGTCCACGACAGCGACGCCTGGAAGTCGCCGGCCGTGCCGGTGAGGGTCGCCGCCGCGGTCGGCCCGCCGCTGCAGCCGCCGTTCTGCGGCGCCGGCGTCGCGCAAGCGATGCCGTGCCGGTCGTAGGCGGCGTGGATGGCGGTCATGTGCGGCGTGCCGTCGTTCAGGTTGCCGTTGTCGTCGTCGGCCGTGATCCACTGCATGTAGCCGTTGGTCGAGCCGCAGCCCGAGGACGAGACGCCGCAGGTGCAGGCGTGCCAGAGGCCGATGTTGCCGCTGCCCTGATAGAAGAGCTTGTTGCCGACGATGAAGGCGGTCTGGCTGTCGTAGTTGAAGGGCGCGCCGCGCAGGTCGCGGGCCACCAGGTCCCACGCCGCCTGGCGCGACGGCGCCGCCGCGCAGTGCACCTGCCGGCCGCAGGGGCCGGAGCCGGTGTTACAGGCGGTGCAGACGAAGCCGAGGGCGGTGTCCGGCGTGTGGTCGGCGTGCCTGTCCCAGTCGGCGTCGCGCACGCCCGAGCAGTCGAGGTCGCAGTGGAAGCCGACCAACTGGTTCTCGTTCTGGTTGAAGCCGGTGCCGTCGGCGGTCTGGCCGCACCCCCTGTCGCTGGTCCAGAAGAAGCCGTGGCCGACGCAGGAGGCCTGCAGTCGATAGATGCTCGCGATGTCGGCGTAGCCCTCGCTCGAGTTGGAGAGCGCGCCGCCGGTGTCGTTGTCGTCCATCGCGTGCCCCCACTCGTGGTCGAAGACGGCGGCGATCTCGCCGGTGTTCCGGCAGCCGCCCCCCGAGCGGTAGAAGTTGATGGTGCCGTTGAACGAGCTGTAGAAGGCGTTGCAGGTCTGCTGGATGTTGACGTTGGTGGTCAGCCGGCTCTGCAGCCAGGTGTTCGCCGGCAGCCAGCCGCGCGCCTGCTCGGCCAGCTTGTTGACCTCGTAGAAGGCGGAGCGCGAGGAGGCGGTGTTGCCCGCCGAGCCGCCGCCGGTCGTGCAGTCGTGCTGGCCGTTGGTGCCGCCGAGGTTGATCGAGCCGGCGGCGCTGTTGGTGATCGCGCCGCAGTTGTCGAAGATGTCGACGTAGCGGCCGGTGAGCGTCGTCGTGACGGTGCCGCTGGTGTAGTTGAAGATGCCGGCGCTGTTGGTGAAGTCGTTGGGCGAGGCGAGGCCGGTGTCGGCGAACGGCATCGGCCAGCCGCTCTGCATCGTGCCGCAGGTCTGCGGGGTGGGGCAGATTTCGGTGTTGGTCAGCGGGTAGACCCCGCCGGTGATCGATTGGTTGACGTAACGGTTGGTGTCCTGGAACGCGATCACCTGGCCCGAGTGCGCGTCGACCATCGGCTCCCACACTGCGTCGTCGGGGAGGCGCCGGAAGG